>JAISJW010000011.1 GCA_031261175.1 Lactobacillales bacterium | reverse complement strand
CGTAGAAGTGATCACAATACAAAAACTCAAATCCGTCGATGTCTCAACGAATTTGAGTTCTGCTGCTTAACTCTATTTATCAAAAATTGGAAAACCCCATCAGTTGACAAAGAGCCATTATTTTACGTCTGCGTAGAAGGATTAGGGCTCCTCCGACAGATATTGTGACAAGCCCGGCATAAGGGATCCAAGTCGCTGCTTCCTCGCCTGTGGCCGGCAAGTGAAGACCAGTCGTTGGCAATTTGCCGCTTGCATCTGTTGCCGAACCAAGCGTAATCGGTGCCCAACCGATTAACGTTCCATCTGCTTTGTATAAAGCAATTTTGTGATCGCCCGTAAATGTATCAGGTATTGTAACGATAATAAATTTACCATTCGAATCTTCTTGAACAGTGTATGTTCCGAGCAATGTAGGCTCAGAATAAATGTAAGCCGTTAACGCATCGCCCACTTTGACCGAATCATTGTCGATATCGACACGGACATCGCCCGTTTGACCGTCTGCAATTGAAACCCCGCCGCGGTTAGCTTCAGTCAATTCGTCAGCAGTTAACACTGTCGCAGAAGCGTTCGTTTGCGTATCCGCAGGTGTTGCAGGCGTTGTCGAATCCGTTGACACAGCAGAGTCTTGCGAGTCGTTAGACGCATCGCCCGGTGGTGTGACATCCGAACCAGAACCATTTTGCGTAACAGTGATGCGAGCGCGAGTAATATTACCCACTTGATCGGTTACGTCAAGGACAAAGTGATTGTCGATTCCTGGCACTAAGTCAAGAGCATTTTTGAAATCAACATCTTTAAAGTCGATAGTTTCACCAGGCCATGGTCCATCCATATTGGCTTTTGGCGAGTGATAAAGTTGGCTTCCGTTGACTGTTAAATTGAAGTCCCATTGATTGTCGCCGAAGATACCCGTTAGGTCCAATTTACCGGTAGTCGAATTCACAGTAAACTCGCCTAAGTCATTAACGTTGTCGTCAATGAGTAATGGGTCCAGTGGAATTGGATTAGCAGCAGGTTTAAACTCCGATCCAAGCTCTAGAGTCGGCGCATCGATATCCACTTCAAAATGTAGTACTTCTCTCCACGGACTGCGCGCTCCCACGCCCGAATCATCGCACGAGAACGAATAGCGATTATCTGCGTTATTTTTCAACTTCGCAAGATATTCGTATGGAGCGTAGAACGTTTTAGGATCGCGTTCGCCTAAGACCACCTCGTTATCCGGCCCTAGTTCTTCGTCCCCTGACCAGAAATGCAGATTAGAATACGATCGACCGACCTTTCCGCTTAACTTATAAGTTCCGTCTCCGGTAACTGGATCAGTTATAGTGTAGTCGCCGGATTTAACAGCGGCAATACCTACATTTTTAGCGGATCCACTTACATCGAAGTTGAGAGAGTAGAAATCATTTTCAGGCGGATTTTGGTAAACAAAGCTAAACGAACTATACGCTGAATCATCTAAGTCTTTGATTTCAATTACGTTAGCCACGCCCTCTTTCGTTTTGAAATTCGTCGTAATACTGTTATGGTTAGCCGTATCCGGCTTGAACGATTGATCTGGCAAGTGAGTGCCATCAGCCGAGTAGACTTGCCCATCTCTGTCATATTCTCCCGTGCTCAAGTTGATAATTTCGAAACGATCGTCTTTTCTTTGGTCGATAACGCGAGCAACCGGAATCGCTTCGTCCGTTTCTAAAATTTTATACGTAATACTCGGTTTAATATTAACTACATCATATTGAGTTGTATAAATAGTTTCATTAGCATTGAGCGTGATTGAATCGTGAACGTATTCCTTATCTGCTGCTAGTCTTTTAAGCTCAGAATCAAGAGCTGTAGCGTTAATACCTTTATGTTCTCCATCACGGTTGTAATTGCTAGGTGTAAGCGCGTTTTCTGGATGATAGATTGGTTGACCATAACTTTCTGATCCATCTAAATAGAAGGTTAAGGTTTTAAACGGCGCGTCATCTATTCCATAAGAAAATTTCAAATCAGCCACCCGTTCGAATAGGTGATCAACGAGTTCACCTTGCGCATTCATTACCTTGCGCGTTTCCGAACGCAATTTATAGTAATCGTAAGGAACCCAAGCACTGTATGCGTTATCCGCATCCGGCGTAACTAATTTTTTGTTGACATAAAATGGTTTAGGAGAGTAACCTTTAAGAAGAACTAACTGACGTGCGACGTCTATGTGTGAGTTACCCAAACCAACGTAAATATTATCCTCTGCTTCGCCAGCAGAAATCGGGAAAGTAATTCTAAATCCTTGCTCAGACGGAGTTCCGTCAGCTTCTTTGAGATGGATAGTCCCCGCAAATTGTTCCGAGTTGCCAGCGGCATCTCTCGCAGTTACCTCAACATCATTTTTTCCCGAAACAATTTTCTCCGCTAGATTTGCCGGAACTTTTTCGTGAATTGTTTTTGTCCCTTTAAAGTCTTCTTCGCCAAAGACTTCTCTGAACGATCTTAAGACAGCGGGATAACGGTTAATGGCTAAATATAAATAATCAGCGTTATAAAAACCTGAACCGTTTTCGGTAATCGTCGCCGTAAGCCAATAATCGCCTTTTGTATCTTTATCAAGGCTAACGCTGTCAATTTTCGGCGCTTGGTTATCAATTTTAACAGGAATATCTCTTACTTGCTCGGTATCTCCAACGCGAGCCCCTGTCGCTTTTAATTGATAGTAATATTGGCCTTCTGGTTGAAGTGAATCTGCGCCCTTGCCGGCATCCCAAGACTTGCCATTCCAGACAAACGATTGCTCTTTATAGAAGTTTTCAAAGCCCCATCGAAGCGAATTAGGCAAGATATGCGCTGTCGATAGCAACGTTTTCAAGCGATTTTTATTGCTATCTAAGATGTTCAATTCGAAATTTTTATTATTTCGCAAAACAGTTAAATGCGGAATAATATATTTCCCATTTCCAGGAGCAAACGCAATCTTGCTTTCGTCAAAATACGGATTTCCATCTGAATCAAAATCAACACCCGCTAAATTCGCTGGCCCGCCGTCATTAAGACTCGCAAAGTTTCCGACCGCACCTTTTTCACCTTTGAATTTATCAAAAATCGGGTTATCATCAATTTTACCAGTGTAGCCAAAGTAAGGAATCACAGCGGCTGTTTCGTCACTTCCAACTTCGTCAAATGCAACATAGCCTTCAACCCAGTCTGCTTTGAAATTAGGATTTTTGATGTCAAGCGATCCGTCAATTATTACCGTCTCACCTGCTTTAAGTGTAATTGTATCATCAGTGTAATTTAACTTAGCTCCGCCCTTAAATAGGCTAAGCTCAGCAAGTTCTTTCTTCAACGGGAAGTCGAGCGCTCTTGAAACTCCATAAGTCAACGCATCGCCCGGAATATCTAAGACTTGGTTTTCCGCGTAAACGTGTTCAAATTTCGGATCCAATTTATAAGACTTAGTTGTATCGCCAAAGTTAGTTAAATTAACTTTGAATTTAGTATTTGCCCCGATTTCTTTCAAGGCAAGTGAAACGTCGTCATCTTTTTCATCAGTCAACAACGTTGTCGTCGATAACGCTTTAGAAATATTAATTTCACCAGCACCTTGGCGACGCGGTGTAATCAAAGTTTTCTGCGCTTCAAATTTTTGCTTAGCATCTGCGTCATCGGATTCATAGCCACGCGCTAAATCAACGTCGTTCCACGTCAACTTGTCATCTTCAGATAGATTGATAACCGAATCAGCTGTGTCATCGTTCAGATAATCAGTACTAAAAGGCGATTCGACAAGCGGCGTCGCACTATTCATCAACAGATTTTTAACTTGCTTAACCAAGGCTTTACCTGTCTTGTGATTAGCAAACGATTTCAAATGTTGAAGAAGCAGCGCAGTAGCTCCCGAGGCAAGTGGCGTCGCCATCGAAGTTCCGCTCAAAGTTTGATATTTGTTATTGTTCATAAGTGACCAAACGTCCGAACCAACCGCAGTGATTTCCGGTTTTAATTCTAAATCATCCGTCGGACCCCAACTGCTGTAAGGAGCCATTTGATGCACTTTTCTATTTTTTACTTCTTGATTTACATTTTCAAAATGATATTTTGGCAAAGAGTTACCATCTTTTGTGGCAGCTTCGTTTAACTCGTTGATTTTTTCAGCTAATTCTTTACCATCGTTTTGCGGGATGATAACAGCCGGCAAATCGATATCGTTAAAATACTTTCTATTTTGGAAACCAACGTAATCGCTTTCGCTCTTCGGTGTCCAATCTTTTGGTGCGACATAAATAATTCCCGCCGCACTATCCTTTTTCAGGTTTTCAAAAAGCTGTTCCTCAGGCGTAATTCCATCTCCGTAGCGGACATGTTCGTGCGCAACGTAAGGAACGAGGACGATTTTTCCCTTAACATCTGTTCCCGAAAGAGCTTTCGAAGCTACCGCTTCACCAAATGGATCTTTCCAATTGCCCGAATAGCCTTTCAAGTCAGTTAGGTATCCTTCGCCTATTCCTAAACTATCTTTGTCGTGCGCATAGAAATCTCCCGGCGAATAAGGATTGTTCACAAACGTCCCATTATTGGTATCAAGCCCTCTAGTGAATAATGCATTTTCCCAAGCATAGAAAACCTCTTGAGGCACATCTTTCTGGTCGGCGCTTACATTTTTAGCCCCCGAACTATCTAGGTCATCTTCTTTGTAAGTAGATCCCTCTGTCAGCGTAATTCCCACTTTTTCTAAGCAACTAACAACTGTTGAATCTTGTTCAGCTCTTAGGTCTTCCCAATAAGCCGTATGATTGTCTTTCAAAGTTACAATGTTAAAATCTGTGCCCGAAAAATCTTTTAAATATCCATCATCTCCGTAAGAACCTTTACTAAAGGCTCCGATAAGCGTTCCTCCAACTCGGTTAAACGCTTTAAGTTTCGCACTGTCTTTATCGTAGATTTCCAAGCCTTGCAAAGCTGACGACTGGTTTTGACTTGCCGCAACTGATAAAGCAAATGGATTTACCGAAGGAGATCCAACCGTTTGTCGGAGCGGCAAAACGCCCTTGTCATTTCCGGTGAAAAATTCTTCCGATCCTACAATCGAATTCAAGTCGCCTGAGTTTCCGGCTGCCACAATCGCAATAACGCCTTCGTCGGCGGCGTTGCTAATCGCGATATCTTCGATATCCGATCCGGTTTCGCCGTTGTCAGATCCCAAAGACATACTGATGATGTCAGCACCTAATTTAACGGCATCTTCCATCGCCGCTAGAACGTTCGGCGTAGAACAAGTCATATACTTAGATCCGTTCGAAAAAACTTTCAGGTCTAATAATTGGGCTTGCGGCGCCGCACCATCGACGTGTGTAATGTTATCGGCAACTAATTTGTCGATTTCATCAGCCGACAACTTGCCTTCTGCACGTGCACTGTCTTTCAGGTAGTCGGTTCCGTCGGCCGCTGCGATCCCCGCAACGTGAAGGCCGTGGTTATCGTGATCGTCTGCATCAATTACGTCCAAGTTTTTATCTGCGTAGTTGTACGCATAAGGAACTTTCGGTGTGAAATATTTCCCTTTTAGGCCTTTTGTTTTGACAATCTCGTTTATCGAATCCTCAGAAAGGCGCGCCGAGTCCGGATCGTGCGATAAATCGTTATGGTGCCAGTCAATACCCGTATCGACGATAGCGATTACCATCCCCTCACCGCGCAGTTTCGTGCCCGGAATCGACACACCTTCCCACGCTTCTTTGACTTTTGCTAAATCATTAGCATTCGCATCTTGTCTCGTGTAGGTGTTTACTTGCCCAACTGATTTTACGCCGGGAAGTTTCGCGATTGAGTCGAGCTCGCTCAACTTCGCTTTCGTCGTGAAGGCGTTGACTAAATAGCCGAACTGCTTATCTTGGGTGCTGTCTAAGCTATCGCCCGTGACTTTTTTGACGCGTCTGCGTAGGCTGTCTTGCGTGCCGATGACCGAGTCAGATTTCGTCTTGATTTCTCTCAGCGATTTCGCCGTGCCATCCGGGCGTTTTTTTATGTGTTTAAATGCCGGTGCCGAATCTAGTTCGACTACGACATCTACAACTGTGTCTTTAAATTTCTTTTTCTTTCCGACGGTCGAATCAAGTTTTTTCGTCAAACTGTCTTGAGTTTGCTTTTCTAGCTTGTCGATTTGTTTTTTCATGTCATCGAAAGTGCTCGTTTGCGCGCTCGCGCTGTCTTGACTTGCCGAATCTCTTTCGACGGCGTAAGTAATCGCCGGAATGGCTAACGCGAAATTCATTGCTACCGATGCTGCTAATACCCCTAACATTAATGTTGCTTTGTTTCTTGCTCTCATAAATTAATCCCCCCAGATTAAATTTTTCGCAATTATAGCACATTTAAAGGTAATAATTTTCAATTATTTAATATGTTTGTGTAATTTTAATAAATTTGTTTACAATCCATGTTAGGTGAATACGTTTCGTATATTTACCTATAGCTAGCGGTTATACCTCTCTAATTTTTACCGCCGCACCGTTCGCACTGCCTTAAAGCGCAATTTCTTTTTTTGCGAGTATAAACTCGCCGTTTTCAGGACGAAATCTGCTCAAAATTCAAAGTTTATACTCGCAAAATTTCAAAATGATTTTTGACCGCAAAAAAAGAGCCAGCAAAATGCCGACTCTTAAAGGATTCCGAAGTAAAATGCAAAATAGATAGCCAAAATCGCCACCGCTATAAAGCAAAACACCTTCACCTTCGAGGTTTTCGCCTCTTCGTAATTGCCAACCTCCCGATATAGCGCGCGCGTCGGATACTCCTCAGACTCCGCAGCCGCCTCTAACTCGTAATAGTTATTTTGGCAAGTGTAACTCTTTTTATTCATATTTTCATCACCCGGACTTATTATAGCACGTTCCGAAAAAATGTAAAGGGCTTAAAGCGAAATAATATTATTGGCAAGTGAAGCGAACTCCTCAATCGAGAGACTTTCACCGCGCCTGTTAGGCTCGATACCGCTTTGTTCTAGGGCCTTAGCGAGCATTTCTTTGTCATAAATTCTCGTCAAATTATTCCAAAGCGTTTTGCGGCGCATCATAAAGGCAGCCTTGATGATTTTGAAAAATTCTTTTTCGTCTTTGACTTCGACTGGTGGAGTTTTTCTGACCGTTAATTTTACGATGGCACTGTCGACGTTCGGTTGAGGAACGAATACCGTTTTTGGAACGATAAACTCTAGGTTCGTCGTCGTGTAATATTGAACGGCGATGCTGAGATTTCCGTATTCTTTAGTCGATGGTTTCGCATCGAGACGTTCACCGACTTCTTTTTGCATCATCACAACCATCTCGTCGATCGGTGCGTGGTGTTCCAAAAAGTGCATAATGATCGGCGTCGTAATATAATAAGGCAGGTTCGCAACCACCTTGATTGGCAGGTCCGGATTTTCGAACAATCCTGGGATTTCGTTGACCATTAATTTCAAAACGTCTTGATTGACGATCGTCACGTTATCATACGGTTCGAGCGTTTCGCCTAGGATGGGCAGGAGCGTTTTGTCGATTTCAAACGCGACAACTTCGGCCGCTTCGCGCGCTAAATATTCCGTCAGCGCTCCGATCCCCGGTCCGACTTCGAGCACATTGACTTGGTCGTTTACGCCTGCTGCCGTTACGATATTTTTCAAGATATTCGGTTCGGTCAAGAAGTTTTGTCCGAATTTTTTCTTGAAATTAAATCCGTATTTTTTAATAATTTCGCGCGTGCGCGTTGGGTTTGCGATATCGCGCAAATCTCTCTCAGCCATCGATGGCCTCCTTCACTTCGTTACGTATAGGTTTCTCTAAGCTCTTCACGGTGCTCCGCACCGTTCAATCGCTAAGATCAACCACATCCTTCAATTCTTCATAAGTTATTCGATTTATTTCCAAACGCTTAGCAAGTTGCTTCGCATTATAGTAACCAATTCCGAGTTTATCTCCAACTTTTTCGCGGAGTTCGCGCGAGTTGGCTTGTCCGCAAAGTCCTAGTTTATTTAGTTGGGCACTCGTTACTGGTGTGAAATTTTTATCATCATTTTTGTTTCTTCGAACTTTGTCGAGAGCCGTTTTTAACGCCTCAAAACTAGCGTGTTCAATTCCCAAGCTACCTTTGTTTTTCGGAACGCCTTCCGCTCTAGGCAGATAAGCATTCAAAGCGTTCGGGATAGCTTCTTCGAGATGAGCGCGGATCGATTTCCCCGCATAATCAGGATCGGTAAAAATGATGATTTCGCGTTTTTTAGCAATCGTTTTTAATTCCTGAATTAATTTTTCATCGATGCCGATTCCGTGTGTTTCATAGGTATCGACCTCAAAAAATTGTTTCAAGCGATTCGTGTCATCGCGCCCTTCGACGACGATGACTTCATTTATTTTTATTTTACTCATATTTTAAATAACTTTTCAGCATTAGCCGATGTTGCGGCCGCCACTTCTTCGAGCGTGATTTCTTTTAAATCAGCAATTTTTTGCGCCGTGTAATAAGTATAACCAGGCTCGTTCGTTTCCCCGCGATGCGGAACCGGAGTCAAGTATGGTGCGTCCGTTTCAACGATGAATCGATCCATCGGAACCGCTTTTGCTACTTCTTGAGTTACCGGTGCATTTTTAAAAGTTACCACTCCACTGAACGAGACGTAATAACCTAATTCTAGGAACTTCTCAAGCCAGACGACGTCTCCCGCAAACGAGTGCATCACGCCTCGCGCCTTCGGATACTGTTTTAAAAGTTCATAGGCATCAACTAGCGCTGCATCATCATTTTTTTTCGAGCGAATGTGAATAACTAAAGGTAAATCAAGTTCGATTGAAAGTTCGATGAACTTCTTGAAGGCTGCAATTTGCACGTCTTCCGGGTCTTCCATCCAATGATAGTCGAGTCCGACTTCACCGATAGCCAAAACTTTTTCATGTTTAGCTTGCTCGCGCAAAACATCAAACGACTCATCAGTAATCAATTTAATATCCGCCGGATGAAAACCAATAACGGCAAAACACTCTTCGTATTTATCGGCGAGTTCAATCGCTTTTTCATTTGTAGGTGTATTGACACCAACGTTGATGATTTTTGTCACACTAAGTTCGCGAGCCCGCGCGATGAGCGCGTCGACTTGCCCAATTAAGCGTTCGTCGTCGAGATGGCAGTGAGTATCGATAATTTGCATCATATTCTTCCTTTGGTTTGATAATTAATTATACCACAAAAAAGGAGCTTGCGCTCCTATATATATTGAAGTAATTTGTCGTCGTAATAGGCTTCGTCGATGATTGCGCCGCCGAGGCATTCCTCGCCGTTATAGAAAACGACCGCCTGTCCTGGCGTAATCGCACGCGCCGGCTCCGCGAAATCGACGCGGACTTTCCCGTCGCCTAGCAAATCCACCGAAACTTCCAAATCGGCTTGACGATAACGGAACTTCGCCGTACACTTAAACGATTCCGTGGGCTCATTACAAGTCCAGCTCAGCTCACTCGCGAACAAATGCGTCGCAAACAGGTTCGGATGGTTGTAGCCCTGACCGACATACAAAGTGTTCGTCGTCTTGTCTTTTCCGACCACAAACCACGGATCATTGTTCGTCCCGGCCACGCCACCGATTCCAAGGCCTCCGCGCTGACCGATCGTGTAATACATCAACCCGTTGTGCCGCCCCATCGAAACGCCATCGAGAGTTTTCATCTCACCTGGTTGGGCTAGCAAATAATTACTCAAAAACTTATTGAAATCGCGCTCGCCGATAAAGCAAACGCCCGTCGAATCTTTTTTCTTAGCGGTCGCCAAGCCGGCTTCTTCAGCCAACTCGCGCACCTGACTTTTTTGCAATTCACCAATTGGGAACATCACTTTTTCAAGCTGCCACTGGCTCATCAAACTCAGGAAATAGGTTTGGTCTTTGCCTGCGTCGCGTCCGCGGAGCAGGTGGGACTTGCCCGACTCGTCGCGAGCAACGCGAGCGTAATGCCCCGTCGCGACAAAATCCGCGCCGAGCTCGAGCGCGTAGTCGAGGAAGGCCTTGAACTTGACCTCCTTGTTGCACATCACGTCCGGATTCGGCGTGCGGCCCAGGCGATACTCGGCGAGGAAATACTCGAACACGCGGTCCCAATACTCCTTCGTGAAATCGACCGCATAGTACGGAATCCCGATCTTCTCGGCCACCGCGATGACGTCCTTGTAGTCCTCTTCCGCCGGGCAAATCCCGTGCTCGTCGGTCTCGTCCCAATTCTTCATAAAGACGCCGATGACGTCGTAGCCCTGTTGTTTGAGGAGCAGCGCCGTCACCGAGGAATCAACCCCGCCGCTCATGCCGACCACCACTCTCGTTTTCGAATTATCTTTCATATTAGTAAGTATAATAAAAACGGGCGGTTTTGGCAAGTGAGGCGACAACATTTAAGGACGAAGCCCCGATTAAGAGCTGTGTAAAATCTTCTAATCGTTTTTAAGCCGTTTTTGTCGCATTTCGAGGCCTGAATTGCGATAAAATCGCGTTAAAAACGATTAGGAATTTTTAGCCAAACAAAAAGCACCCGACTTTACTATCGATGTGCTTATTTTCTGTGTTTTTTCAATCAATCTCGACCACAAGTATCCCGGACTCTCCGGGGTCAAGTGCATCTAACACGCGACCGTAGCGGAATTGATAGGCTCCGCCTTGCGCTCCTTCATACTCGGTATTAAAACTATTTATCATCAGCACCGGTGCTTCAACCCTCGCAACCTCGTTTGCATATTCATAAAGTTCAGAATCATTCCAAACCTTAACCGAATAGTCAATATACAAAGGCCACAAAACGATATCTGGCTTAAGCGAAGCCATTTCCTCAACTCGTCCCAGAGTCCAAAGGTCGCCACAAATAGCTGTCGCGATTGTCTTGCCTGCGAACTCAAAGGTGTGGAACTTATCGCCCTCTTTGTAGTGCTCATCGGCAATTTTCTCTTTCCAACCTGTGCTGACCCGCTTGAACAAATCGACCACATCTCCACGAGCATCAACGACCAAATTCACGCTGTACAAATCATTATCCTCGCGCATAATGAAACCGAAACTCAGCGCCGTTTTATACTTTACCGCAAGCTCGCGCACCGCTAAAATCTCTGCAGAATCAAGTGTCAAAGCCCGCTTCAAATCCGTCTTATAATCCCACGTCAGACCATCGAAGCCTTGCAGAAAACTCTCGCCGAAACAGAGCAAATCCACGTCCGAGTTCGTAAGACACTTTTCCAACTCACAAAGCTGCTGATTCACATCATTATCGACCATTCCGGCCACCACTAATCCAATTTTCATACTCAACCTTTTCGTTACGCCGCTTCAGTATTTTCTTTGTTTTCGACTATTTTCTCGCCTATAACTACTTGCCCGTCTTTTACAACCACTTCATAAAGGTCTTCCAATTCGTTATCATAATAATGATTGCGATGGATTCCCGTGATGAAATTTCTAGATTCCTCATCAGTTAAAGGACGCCCTAATTCTTTAGCTAAATTCAGCATTTCCTTGTTTCTGTATTCAACGTTAAATCTCGGTGGAAAAAAATATTGTTCGCTTAATCTTCCCATTTTAAAACTCCTTTAAATAATCATTTATTAATTTATTACTTGCCGCAGTATCGAAATACAATCGATCTCGGGTTATTTGCTTCGCCCCGTATTTTTGCTTATAATGTTAACTAAATTCGACTTGCTATTAAACACGACGAATCCTTCATATCCCTGATGAAACGAATCATCCGCAACGAAGGCAAGTAAAATTCCACCCGCCTCAATTCGCTTATTCTTCCCAAAATTATCAGGCGAAACTTCTATTTTATGGATGAAATTAAATTTATCTTTTCGCACTCTTTCGAAATCAACTAACCCAGCTAACAGCCCGTTATTTTCTAAAGCAACATTCAAAGTTTTAGCGCTTTGCGCGCTAGACCAATCAAATTTCCAACCCTTAGCAATCAGATGTTTTGCGGTATCTCTACTTGTTTTCACTCGTTTAAATAAGTGCATATTACCTCCTAATTATAACATTTTTCGCCTGTTTTTTCAATCCGCATCTACCGCGCCAAACTGATGCTGACCATCTCTTTGACGTAGCCGATCATTGTCTGAGCGCACTTGTCGATCGTCGAACCGGTCGTCATCACATCATCAAAAATCACAACTTTTTTATCCTTGATATCATCGATATAGTCTTGCGAAAACGCATATTCACCATCGTTTTTCCAACGTTCATCAAGCGATTTATCCGACTGCTTCGCGCTCGAATTCAACTTCTGTAGGCAATTAACGTACCTCACTCCGGCCTCCTGCAAAAGCAATTCAACCGGCGAAAAACGTCGCTGTCTCAGTCGATTATAGTCCGACGGAACCGGCACAACGACGAAGTCATCAAACTCGCCAAATCGCTCCCTGAGAGCATCCCGGAACACCCGCGCCAACTTCGCGTCGCCTAAAAACTTATATCGCTCAAAAAAATCTTTCAACTTTTCCGTATAGATAAAAATCGGATGATGCACGAACAACGCCTTTCGCCGCTTGCACTGCAAGCAAATCTGATCGTCCTTTTCGATATCGAGCAGCGACGCCAAACAAAAATTGCAATTCGCTGAGCTCCCAACGAGCTTTACCACCCCGCCCTTACATTCATCGCAAATCTCCTCCTCGCGATTTCTAAAATCAAAAAACTTACGCAGCGTTAGCCCACTTGCCACCTGCTTCCCGCACATCGCACACTTTGCACTCATCCAATCAACCTCTCTTTTCTCGCTAAATTATTCATTTCGACAATCTCTTTTCGGGCAAGTTTCATCGCCTCCGACACGCCGTCGTGGATGAAAAGCACCTCGCCATCGTAGCGCTCAACTTTGCGCCCAACCCGCCCGCTAATTTGCACGAGTGATGAGGAATTGAAGACCCTATGATTGCTTTCGAGGACGATAACGTTGACGCCCGTGAAAGTTACACCTCGTTCTAAAATCGTTGTCGTCAGCAGAATTTTCACTTCGCCGCGGCGCATTTCTTCGACGATTTCCTTGCGATCGCTTGAGCCAGCATGGACCGATTTTATTTCGCCTGGGTATTTTTTATTTAATATTTTTTCTAATTTTTCCATCAATTTTATCTCCCCACAAAATATTAAAAGCGGCCATTTTTCCTGCCTGAATTTTTCGATGTTTTTAGCTAGCGATCTCGGAATTGACCCATCATTTATCGTCTCTCGTAATTTATTCGAGAAAATAAATTTCGGCACAACGAGCGCATGTTTATGATATCGTGCGCTTAAAATCGTGCGTTTCGTTTTGCCGCTTGCCACATCACTCATCACCTGCGCGTTCGGTGTTGCACTTAAAAACACGGTGCAACCGTCCGTTCTGACCACATTTTTCGCAGCAAAATTCAGGCTCGGATCATACGCATAGGGGAAGCTGTCGACCTCATCAATTATCAGCAAATCGAACGCCTGATAAAATCTCAGCAGTTGATGTGTCGTCGCTACCACGAGCGGCGTATATCTGTAATCCTCGGTCTGACCGCCATACAACAGCTGTGCATCAGTCGTGCTAAACGCCTCCTCAATCCTCGGAAACAGTTCGAGACACACGTCAATCCGCGGACTCGCAATTCCAACTCTCGCCCCTTCTTTCAAAGCTTGGGCAATTACTGCGAACAACATTTCCGTCTTTCCAGCTCCGGTCACTGCGTGGACTAACAGGTCTTCGCGCTTTTGATAAGTCTCAAGAAGTTCGTTCGAAATTTTCTCTTGGCCGGGCGTTAACTTGCCTTTCCAGGTTAGAATTTTATCGGTTGGCGCCTCGCGCAAAACGTCTTCTTCCTTGATGTGGAAAAGGTGTTCATCGCTATCGACCCGGTTCATCTGGATGCAGTTGTCGCAGTAATAAAAATATTTTTTTCGGATTGGATCAAAAGTTTTCGTGCCCTTATCGATCAGCGAATCGCAACGCATACATTTATATTCGCCGTTGATTTTAATCATCGCAGGCATCGTGTTCACAAACGGCAAGTCCTTGACACTCTTGTCGTCGAGCTCCTTCGTCAAAAGCCTGCGCCCTATTAATTTATCTAAATTCATTTGGTTTACCTCTAAAAAAATCGAGTGGTGGCAAGTGTACCACCAACTCTTGGTTCGGCTAATAAATAAACTTTCCTCGCCGTAAAAGGGAATATATGTACGGTATTCGAGGTGATTTCGAATACTCCATAATAGTAGCACAATCAATACTTTTTCTGCTCAAATAGTCGTTTTAACGTGCTTTCTTGTATTTTTGGTAAATTTCGCTTAAGGTTGTATTTCAAAAACTTCCGAAACTTTGTTTTTCTTGCAATAGTTGCAAGTTTTTTGTTTGAGCTTTTCACCCCGTTCGCACAAAAAAAAGGCTACTCAAATTTGAGCAGCCATTTCTACAATATATTTTATTTTCGTTTGCGTGCGATAACGCGGATTGGTGTTCCTTCGAAAGTGAAGGCTTTACGGATTTGATTTTCGATAAAGCGTGCGTAAGAGAAGTGTAAAAGCTCTTCTTCATTGACGAAGACCACAAATGTTGGCGGTTTGATCGCAACTTGCGTTGAATAGAAAATCTTCAAGCGTTTACCTTTATCGGTCGGCGTCGGATTGATCGCTACCGCATCCATAATCACGTCATTTAAGACGCTAGACGGAATACGTAGGCTTTGATTGAAACTTACTTCCTTCACGATTTCCGGAATCTGTTTCAGACGTTGACCAGTCAAAGCGCTCACGTAAATAATCGGCGCATAGTGCAGATATTTAAACGTTTCGCGAATCTCAGCTTCGAAATCCTTCATCGTATCGTTATCTTTTTCGAGTGCGTCCCATTTGTTAACGCAAATGATAACCCCTTTACCAGCTTCGTGGGCAAATCCCGCAACATGGCGGTCCTGATCGCGAATACCAGTTTCAGCGTCGATTACCATTAAGACGACGTCAGCGCGTTCGATGGCGCGCATTGAGCGCATCACTGAATATTTTTCGGTGTTTTCGTAGACCTTACCACGTTTGCGCATGCCGGCCGTGTCGATCATCTTGAATTTTGTGCCTTCTTCATCGACGAAGTCCGTATCGATGGCGTCCCGCGTCGTGCCTTCGATGCTCGAAACGATAACTCGTTCTTCACCTAACAATGCGTTGATTAGCGATGATTTGCCGACGTTAGGACGTCCGATGAACGCGAACTTGATCGAGTCATCTTCCTCCTCTTCATCAGATTCTGGCAAGTGTTTAAACGCTTCGTCTAACACGTCACCGAAGCCGATTCCGTGCGTTGCCGAAACGGGAATTGGATCGCCCAACCCCAAAGAATAAAATTCGTAGATTTCGTTACGACGTTCTGGGTTATCGACTTTATTGACAACTAAAACGACCGGCTTTTTAGAACGTTGCAAGATTTTTGCGACGTATTCATCAGCATCAGTCACGCCATAAGTGCCATCGACGACTGCCAACACTACATCGGCCTCTTCAATTGCCACCTCGGCTTGAGTTTTTATCTGTTCGTTGAAAGGCAAATCGACGGTGTCGATTCCGCCGGTGTCGATGATGGCGAACTCGCGGCCAAGCCACTCGCTGCCTGCGTAAATCCGATCACGCGTTACGCCGGGGATGTCCTCGACGATGGAGATTCGCTCCCCTGCCAACCTGTTGAAGACGGTTGACTTGCCCACATTTGGTCGGCCTACAATTGCTATTACAGGTTTAGCCATTTTTACTTCCTTTTTTGACGGGTAAAATTTGTCAGAAAGCTCCTCCCGACATAACACATCGGTCGAACAGGTTCGACCACGTAAACGATGTGTTACGTGCCGTAGCCGTCGCTTTCTAGATTGACAAATTTTACACCTTACTTATTTGATATTTTTCGACTCCATGATAATCGGAAGGATCACCGGGCGTCGTTTAGTTTCGTTGAACAGGTATTTCCCAAGCGCGTCGCGCACGTCGCTCTTGATTTTACCCCATTCAAAGTCATCTTTAGTCAGATATTTTTCGATTGTTTCTTTCACAAGAACTGAACTTTCGTTCAGAAGCTCGCGGCTCGCTTTCGCATAGACGAAGCCACGCGAATTGATAACAGGGGACGCGACAATCTTTTTCTCGCGGCGATTAATCGTGGCAATTGCCACAAACACGCCATCCTCGCTGAGCATGCGGCGGTCGTTCAAGACGACATTTCCGATATCGCTCGAGCCGATTCCGTCGATCATTAGCGAGGCTGCTGGCACAGATCCGGCAAGCGAAACCCCTTCTTTGACGTCGGTTTCGATCACGTCACCATTCGTTGCTGTGACGATGTGATTTTTCGCTAAGCCTGATTCGCGGCCCAATTTAGCGTGGGCAATTAACTCGCGGTATTCGCCGCCGATTGGAATCAAGTTTTGCGGTTTCAATAATTTAATTAACAGTTTTAAATCGTTGGCTGTTGCGTGTCCGCTGACGCGAACGTCGTCGTTGACGTGTTTTGTCACGCCACCTGCGCGGTAAACCATATCTTCAGTTTTGAACACGACTGTTTCCATACTTGAGTTTGGCGAAGTTGTGATGTAAACTAAGTCGCCCTCTTTAATGCTCAAAAGGCGATTCGTTTGATTAGCCATGCGTTGCAACGTTTTAAGCGGCTCACCCATCCGTCCTGTTTCTAGAACTAATAATTCATTGTCAGGAATTTTACGGATATTTTTCGGCGAAACAAAATTGATGTCAGCCGGAATATTTAGTTTGTTCAGGCGAATTGCCGTGCGGACGATTTTTTCTAAATCGGTTGAAGACAACACGATTTTGCGTCCTGCTTTATAAGCGCCGTTGATGATTTGCTCAACCCGTTGCAAGTTGCTCGCAACGCAGGCCACGATGATACGGCCTTCCCAGTTAGCGATCGTGTCAGCGACAACTTCGCCGGCTTCGATTTCACTTGCCAATTGTTCGCGCACTTCGGCGTTACTCGAGTCGCTCAATAATGCCAAAACGCCCTTGTTTCCGATTTCGACTAATCGTGCGAAGTCCGTTTCGTAGCCGCTTGTCGCGCCCATGTCGAACTTGAAGTCGCCGGTGTAGACGATCGAACCTTGCTCGGTTTCGATGACGATTCCTAAGCCGTCAGGGATTGAGTGAGTCGTCGCAAAGAAGCTGATGTTGACGTTTTCGAATTCGATGTTCGAGTTTGCGTTGATCACATGAAAGTCGTCGAAGCCTGCTGACTCTTCGTTTTCGCTGACTAAGAATTTAGCCAATTCGATTGTAAGTTCCGTTCCGAAGACCGGCACGTCGAACTTCGACAAGAAGTAAGGTAGCGCGCCCATAGCGTCGGGGTGCCCGTGAGTCAAGAAGACACCTGCGATTTTGTGTGCATTTTCTTCTAAGTAAGTGAACTCAGGGATGACAACGTCGATTCCAAGCATATCGTTTTCGGGATAGCGGAACCCAACGTCTAAGATGTAGATGTCATCGTTGATTTCAACGATATACATATTCTTCCCACTCTCGCGCAGTCCGCCGAGTGGAATTATTTTAATATTTTTCAATTTTTCCTCATTTCTTAAAAATGTCTAACACTTCAGCACGCTGCGTGTCGTTAAGCGCCACTAAAGGCAGACGCAGTCCGCCCACTTCCACTCCTAAGTCGTTCAAGCCCGCTTTAACGGGTGCTGGAGATGGATACATAAATAGTGCATTTTGTTTTGGTAATAATTTGCGTTGAATTGCCGCCGCCGCTTTTATTTCGCCAGCGTCGACTTTCGCGAACATTTCAGCTGTTTCGTTTCCGAACAAGTGGCTCGCAACCGATACCACACCGTCGCAGCCGATGCAGTATGACGCAAACGCTTCGTCGTCATTTCCCGTGTAGACGCGGAATCCATCAGGTGCGCCTTCGACTAACTCGCTAATCGCCCCGAGTCCCCCGCATTCTTTTGTCGCGATGATGTTCGGGTGCTTTGCAAGCTCCAAAGTTGTGTCGACGTCGAGGCTGACCACCGTGCGCCCTGGCACGTTGTATAAAATGATTGGCAAGTCACTGGCTTCAGCAATTGCCGAGAAGTGGCCGAGCAAGCCCGCTTGCGAAGGTTTGTTGTAGTAAGGCACGACCGCAAGGCCGGCCGCGATGCCTTTGACTTGCGAGACTTTTTTGACGAATTCGACCGAGTCGCGCGTGTCGTTGGTCCCGACGCCGCAGATCAGCGGAACGCGCCCGTCGACAAGGCGAATAACCTCGTTGAACATCATAAATTCTTCCTCGTGGGTCAGCGTTGGCGACTCACCTGTCGTCCCCGCAAGGATGATTGCATCGGTTTTGTTGGCAAGTAAATGCTCAACGATTTCCCCTAATTTATGAAACGCAATCGTGCCATCCTCATTGAAAGGCGTCACCATCGCTGTAATAATTTTCACATTTTCTAATGGCATTTCTTTATCCTCTTATTTTTTCAAAAGTCCGTCTTGATACATTTGTTCGGCAATTTGCACCGAGTTCCAAGCTGCTCCCTTAAGCAAGTTGTCGCTCACGCACCACAAATGGAAACCTTTTGGATCGTCTAGGTCGCGACGAATGCGCCCGACAAAAGTTTCTTTACGGCCAAGCGAGTTGATCGCTTGTGGGTAGATTTGGTTCGCTGGGTCATCCTCTAAGACTAAGCCCGGGAAGTCCGCACAAACGCGTTTGATATCATCTGCTGTAACGCCGTCTTTTTCAACTTCGATGTAGATTGATTCCGAGTGACCGCTAAATACGGGCACGCGTACGCAAGTCGCTGCGACTTTGATCGAATCATCTTCCATGATTTTTTTCGTTTCGTTGACCATTTTCCACTCTTCATAAGTGTAGTCATCTTCAGCGAAAACATCGATTTGCGCTAAAGCGTTGAAGGCAAGTGGGTAGTGCTTTTTGTCGCCTCCGCAAGGCAAAATATTCGCTTCTAATTCATTTAAAGGCGTTCCGTGAATCGCATCTTTAAGTTGAATTTTCAATTCTTCCATCGCTTGTGCTCCAGCACCTGATACCGCTTGATAAGTTGACACGATAATCCGGCTCAAACCAAACGCGCGACGGATTGGCTCTAACGCCACCATCATTTGAATCGTTGAACAGTTCGGATTCGCGATGATTCCGTTGTGTCCTTTCAGCGCATGCGCATTAACTTCCGGCACCACCAAAGGCGTGTTTGGATCCATCCGGAAATGACTCGTATTGTCGATTACAATTGCCCCCGCTTTTACCGCCGCCGGTGCGAACTTCGCTGAAATTCCACCACCAGCACTGAACAATGCCACGTCGATACCTGTGAACGAATCTTCCGTCAATTCTTCGATTACTAACTCTTCACCTTTGAACTCTAAAGTTTTTCCTGCTGAACGCGCCGAGGCAAGTAACTTCACGTTGTCGATTGGAAGTGTCGTGCCCTCAAGCATCTCGATCATCTTTCCGCCAACAGCCCCAGTCGCTCCAACAACAGCCACATTAAAACCCATAATCTAAATCCTCCCAAAATCTACTCGTAATTATTACAATTATACCACAAAACGCTCGTTTTAGGCGTTTAAAGGTTAATTAAAAAGTTGTCTTGGCAAAACCCGCTCCAACTTAACCAAATCTGGCAATTTCGGCCGTTTTTTGTGCATTTCGAGCGAGTTAGTGATATTATATAATGTATAGATATATTCTTAAAGGGGATTCGTTTTTATGGCTTACAAAAATTTAGGTAGTTCATTCAAAAAATTACGCGTGCAAGCAGGATATTCGCAAAAAGATTTTTCCAACATTGTCGTTCAACCGCGTTTAAGTTTGTTTGAAAACGACCAATGTTCGATCTCGACCGAAGCTTTGCTTACGATGCTCGAGCAAATGCATATCCGCCCGGCTATTTTCTTCCGCGGTGGCAGTAGTGACGTGATTGAAAATGCAACCGACAAAGTTTTTGCAAGCGGCGAAGCTCTTAGCGATTCTGAATTTTTCGAAAATTTCCGCGCCGACATCGTTAATTCGCCCGACCTCAATCCGAACCAAAAAAAATTACTTACTGAATCGCTTAAACCACTTCGCAATTACTGTGCCAATCGTATGACGACGCATTGTAAAAGCCGCTATTTATCAAGATATTTTTCCGCACCAGAAGAGCCTACCCCTTTAGAGCTAACCGTTTTCACTAATACCATTTACGCTTATGACGCTGAAATTTTAGTGACTTGGTATAATCTTTTAATTGCCGAGTTTGATAGCAAAAAAAATCGCTTAGCAAAAAAGGGGACGGCATTTTCAATCAGCTGTATTATTTTCAAGCTTCTCGGTCTCGGCGAGGAGCAACTTGCCCGCAAGTTCTACGATAAGTTCACTCAAATTCCTGACTACAACAGCTATATCGCTATCGAGGTGATTGAGCTGTTTCTGCTGCTCGATGCGGTTTTCCTTTACCACGACGGCAAGTCGCAAGAAGCCCAACAAAAATTGCAAGACACTATCCAAATGATGACGCTATGCAGTGGAGAACCAGGGCGATTGGCGGCCGAGCATCTCGCTAATAAAATCACAAAAATCGAAGATCGCAATGCTACAAAAATCATGAAAAATTATTCGCACTACAAAACGTTCCTGCTTTTAGCACCGATGGAATATTTCCTATAAAGCAAAAAAAACCTAAATTTTAGGTTTTTTTTGAGGTCTTTTCCACAAAAAAGCTCTCAAAAAACTCTCTTTCGAGAGTTATAAAAAATCTTACTGTTTTTTAACGCGTTTTTTAGGACTTTCAGACCTCGAAATCCCTAAAAATCGCCTTAAAAAACAGTAGTTGATTTTAGCCGCCAAAAAACCGACCAAAACGGCCGGCTTAGTCTTCGTATTTGATAAAACATGGCCAAATCGCATTCGTTGTCGAATCGGCGTATTTAATCGTTTGATAAATATATTTTTTCGCCTCAGCAAACGCGTCGTAATAGTCGAGACCGTTCGCCAAATTATTAGCGATGGCCGTCGACAAGCCACATCCCGCACCGTTGACGTTGTTCTTCTTCAGGCGTGGGCGTTGCAACAATTTGAACTGCGCCCCGTCATAGAAGGTGTCAATCGACATCTCGTCAACCAACCGCCCTGCGACTTTCAGCACCACATTCCTAGCACCCATTTCGTGCAACGCTAAAACGGCATCTTTCACATCGTCAATCGACTCGATCCGGCGTTCGAGCAAAGCTTCAGCCTCGGGTAGATTAGGTGTCACAACGTCAGCCAAAGGAATCAAGTGATTGATAATCGCAACCTTGAGTTCGTGATTTAACTCGTCATCGGTTTCCTTGAAGGCCAACACGGGATCTAAAACAATCTTAGCCCCTTTTTTCTTCAACTTTTCAACATAAGCCGCGGTCTGATGCACGCAGTCAACGTCGCTCATCAAGCCGATTTTTACAGCGTCAATTTTCACCAAAGAGTTCATCGTTTCAAACTGCTCAGCTAAAATCTGCTTGCCTGTCGGATAGATGTAAAAATCGCCACCCGGCATCGTAACTAAGCTCGTAATCACCGTGAACGGCAAATTCCCCAGCGCGTTCGTCACCCCGATATCGACTTGGATGCCCCCACCCGACAGTGTATCGCTTCCGGCGATGATTAAAATTTTATTCGGTCTTTTCATTCAACTTAATCCCTTGGTCATCAATGATAATTTTCTTCGCCTTGAACAGCCGCCCAATCGCCTTCTTGAACCCGCCCTTGCTGATCCCGAAAACTTCGTCGATCACCTCCGGCGCCGTCTTGTCGTTATATGGCAAGTGCCCGCCTTCGGCGCGTTCAAGCATATTATAAATCATATCCGCATCAACATCCATCGCTTCGTGTGCGCGTGGTTTCAGCGATAAATTCAGCCAGCCATTCGTGTTGTAGCCGATAACGCGAACTTTTAATTCTTCGCCCAGACGCGGCTCATTGAATCGCTCGCTCGGATGAATGTAGCCAATCCGGTAATCCTGCGTCAAGACAAACGTCCCCGCCATCTTCAGGCGAAACACCGTCCCGATAATTTCCTTGTTTTTATATCGCTCAAACTGCGCGCGGTCAAGCTTCCTCGCGCGAGCACGATACTCGCTTTCGGGGGCAAGTGTCGCCCAAATCCGGCCCTTATTGTCGACTAATAATTTAACCATCAGCTTGTCGCCTTCTTTTGGCCACAAGTTTTTCATCGCCGAAAGTTCATCCAAACTCAAAGCGACTTCTCGGTCCGGCAGTCCGATATCAACGAATACTCCCAAGTCGCGACGCACTCCAACGACAGTCGAGAAGCCGTAAGTATCCCGTGTCACTAATGGAATTTTAGTCGTTGCGACTGGTTTTCCATCGCGGTCAGTAAACGCAAAAACCTCGACACTGTCGCCGAGTTTTAAATCAGGATTTTCTTCCCGGTCAATCCGGAAAGTCTGCCCGTTTTTCTGTACGAAGTAGGCATCGTCGTTCACGTTCGTTATCAGCGCTGCGAAACTCGTCGCAATTAATTCATTCATCTTAGGTAATTTTCTCCTACTAAACACTCATCAAACAACGGGCAATTCGCACAATTCGGCCTTTTAGCCGTGCAGTGATATCGCCCAAAAAAGATCAGTCGATGATGAGTTTTCACCCAATCTTCCTTTGGCGTTTTGCGCTCTAAGGCGCTTTTAATTTGTTCTATATTAGCATTTTGTCGCACGAGTCCAAGGCGTTTACTCACCCTTTCAACGTGTGTGTCGACCGCAATTCCTGGGATGTTAAACGCATCGCCTAGCACCACGGTTGCGGTCTTCAAACCAACTCCGGGCAATTCCATAAGCTCCGGCACCGTTTCTGGCACCGCGCCGCCGTATTTATCCCGCAAAATTTTTGCAGTATTAATAATATTTTTAGCCTTGGTATTGTACATTCCAATTCGGCTAATCAAACCACTAACCTCAGTCAGCGGCGCGCCAGCTAACGCGCTAGCATCAGGATAACGTTTGAACAGTTCAGGCGTCACCTTGTTGACCGCTTTATCAGTTGTCTGCGCACTCAGCATAACCGCGATCAATAATTCAAAATTATTATTCGCATCAAGCTCGCGCTTAGCATCCGGAAACATCTCGGCGATTACTTTTAAAATCGCCTGCGTTTCTTCAGCATTTTTTAATTGTTTGCTCATTTAATTTACCAGTTCAGTCCAGTAATTCCGCTCAAATCCGGTTCGTAGTCGCTACCAGGCTGTGGCGCTCGCGCCGCAAACTTGCCTTCATTGAACTTTTTAGAGTGAGCGCGAACTTCTTCGACCGTCTTAAGGCCCGATTTTTCCCACGAATTCAGGATCGCCTCGATATATTTAAAGCTCATCGAGTTGTTCAAGACCGCCTCAGACAGGGCTTCCTTGACCAAAACGGGCGCGTGCCCATCCGTGTTCAGCCACATATCAATGCGCTGCGCCTCCATCGGTGAAATCGCACGCTTGAATTCTTCCTCGAAGCTCGCCATTAAATTCGCGATTTGATTTTGGGTGTCGCTCGCTGCAACCGCGCGCTCGCTCTGATTGAACAAAGCCTCAATAGTATTGTAGGCACAAGTAAAGTCATACGCCTCAAAATCCACAATAGTCAAAAGTTGCTTTTGCTCCAAGGTCTCGATGGCTTTCATCACGTGTTCGGCGGGAAGGCCCGCTAACTTGCCCAGATAATCGAAGTCCGGAAAGCGCTCGCCGCGCTCGCTCAGGCGGAAGAGGTGAACCCAGACGATCGACTCAATCGGCCCTACGCCCAGCGTGCTCAGGTTGTCGAGGACGACGTTCGGCAGATTCGCCACCCCCGCGCTCAGGTATTTATTTAATTCTAACATATTCGTCCTTTATAGATAGTCGCTAATCGTTTTTAACGCGTTTTTTAGGCATTTCAGTCCTCGAAATGCCTAAAAAACGGCTTAAAAGCGATTAGGAGCATTTTATCCCTACAGATTTTCAATATCGGAAAGCTTGTACGGCGTGTTTTGGTAGACGCTGTAGTTCAGCCAGTTCGAGAACAAGAGCGTCGCCGCCATGTGCCAGTTCATCTTCGGCCGGCTCGAAACGTCATCGCCCGCAAAATAATTAGCCGGCACTTCGGGATTAATCCCAACCTTCTCGTCGCGCTTGTATTCCTTTTTCAAGGTGTCGCGGTCATACTCCAAGTGCCCCGTCGCAAAGTAAGCGCGGTTGTCCTTGTGCCCAATCAGGAAAATCCCAGCATCAGGCGAGTCCGCTAAAATTTCAAGCTCCGGCACCGCTTCGACTTGCGCCCGGTTAATTCCGGTATTGCGCGAATGAGGCGCGTAGAACACGTCATCGTAGCCACGCGTAATATCGTTATCGCGGTGTTTCAAATCGTGAACGAAAATCCCCGAAAGCTTCTTATCAAGCAAAATCTTTTCGACATCATAGTGGTAGTAAAGCCCCGCTTGGGCTCCCCAGCAGATGTGCAGCGTCGAGAACACGTGTGTCTTCGACCAATCGAACACCTGCGTAATCTCATCCCAATAGTCAACATCCTCGAACGCCATCTTCTCAACCGGCGCTCCCGTGATGATCAAACCATCATAGAAATAATTTTTTATCTCGTCGAAACTCTTATAAAACTCGGCTAAGTGCTCGCTCGGACAGTTCTTCGACGTATGTGTCTTCATCGCCAAAAACTCGACATTGACTTGCAGTGGCGAATTCGACAACAGGCGCAGCAATTGCCCTTCCGTCTCGCTTTTATTTGGCATTAAATTCAGGATCAAAATCTCGAGCGGGCGGATCTCCTGGTTCATCGCGCGCGTCGCCTTCATTACGAAGATATCTTCTTCCAACAACTCCTTATACGAAGGCAGATTATCGGGAACTCGAATCGGCATCGGGCTGCTCCTTTCCTAAGTTTGCTCTAACTCTATAATTATACCACAAATCCACCGTTTCTGCCCTAGCAATTAACTATACCTACCTATAACCCCTTTTTTAGGCAAGTCAAAACCATCCTAATCGCATCCAAGCCGTTTTTTAACTAATTCGCGGAACGAATTAGTTAAAAAACGGCTTGGATGCGATTAGGCAAAAAAGAACCCGGGCAATTGCCCAGATTCTTCTATAAAATTTTAACGTTTTGCATTTTTGCGAGATTTGAAGCCGGCAATTGCCGCTCCAAGTCCGATGATGCCAACACCTGCAGCCGATAAAGCCGTAGCTTTTTCGCCAGTGTGCGGCAATTCAACCGTCGCAACCGGTGCTTTAGCCGGTCCTTCTAAAGGCGGAATACCAGTTTTTGGAAGTTCGGCTTCTTTCCAAGCTTCGTAGTAGTCAAACTCAGCGTATTCAGGCGTGTCGATTGACGCGCTGAACGACTCAGCTTTGTGGAACGCAGCTAGGTGCCAAAGTGGAACTTCCACGTCTTCGTCGTGCCAAGTGAAGATTTCGTCTTCAACTTTGATCGAACGAACCGCTTTGTACAAGGCAACTGAAGCTTCTTTCGTTTCTTCACGCCAAGAGTACCAGTGGTGGATGAATTGAACTTTTTCTTCAGGTTTTTGCGCTTCGTACAATTTAAGCGCAGCATTGTAAGTCTTAACATCCCAAGTGTAGAATTCACGGAAGAATTGAACTTGTTCAGTCGCAGACGCTTCTTTCGTGCCGTAAACAGCTACTTGCACGCCATATTTAGGAAGTTCCCAAGTATAGTAATCGCGAACGAATTGGGCAAGTTGGACAGACGACCATTTAGTCGCGTCGTATAATTGCCATAAAGCATTGTAAGTTTGCGTTTCCCACTCGTATAAGTCTTGAATGAATTTAACTTTTTCAGCAACTTTTTCAGCCGTGAACAATTGAAGTTCACCGTTGTAAAGCGTTTCGTCCCAAGTGTAGTGCGTGCGGTGGTATTGAATAAAGGCTTTTTCTTCCTTCTTCTCAGCGCTATAATATTTAAGTTCAACGTCATATAACGGAACATCCCAAGAATAAGATTCTTTGATAAATTCAACTTGAGCAATTGATTCCTCAATTTTAGCATCGTAAACTTTAACTGCAGCGTTACGAACTTGATAAGATTCATCAATAAGGTTATCCCATGAATATTCAACTTTTTCGTAGTCAGCAAATTCTGTATAGTTATCTTTAGTAGCATCATATAACGGTGCTTCTAATTGATAAGTCAAGCTATGAGGTATTTCACGCTCAGCTTTCAACATTTGATAATCAGCTTCTAAAGCGAACTGAGTAACCGTTCCGTCTTCAACAGATGCAGATAAGATACCTGTTTGGTTAACGAAGTGTTTCTTCACATAGAAGTAACGCCCTTTACCTTCAGCGGTGTTATCTTTAACGATAAAGATAATTTCAGCATGCGATTGATCAGAACTTGTATAGTAAGGTTTCCAGATCGTTCCAGACTGACCGTTTGAGTATTTACCAGACCAGAATTCACTTTCTCCTTGACGACTAGTGATTGTTGTCGCAGCTTGCTCAAACGGAATTTTTTCACCCGTTTTTGTATCGTAAACGAATTCTGGCATTGCAGCGTTAGCGCCTTGTGCAATGTGGTCGTGCAAATCAGAATCAGCCCAATGATGTCCATTCCAATCGTTAACATCATACGGAGCTGGTTTAAACCAATTAGGAATAACTCCGTTTTCGTCAGTTCCGAAACCATAAACTTCATAATTTGAATCCCAAGAATTCGTATCATTAGGATTTAAGTTGTTAACCTTGAAGTTGAATTTATATTTATGATCAGTTGAATAGTAGATACCGGAAGCTAATCCTTGACCTGTTTGTACAGTTTCGCCTTTATCGTTCAATAACGTTGGGAAAACTTTAGCTAATTGGTCGAAGCTCGCGAAAATATCAGGAATTCCGTATTGCTCTTCAATTTCTTTTGCTGCATCATGGTTATATGTTCCGAATGTAGCTTCATCAATATTGATAGCAACGTCTTGACCGTTATCTTTAGTCAGGTAATGCCCTGCAGGTAGATCACCTTTTGTTTCAAACTCAGTTTCGATAGCAGCTGCTTGTGTCGCATCCACACCTTGAGCGTGTTCGATTAAGTTTGCAGCTTCTGAAAGAGTGATACCAGAGAATTTATCATCAACTTCTAACGGTTTATCAATTTGATATTCATCTTCGACATTTCCGTAAACATCTTTTTCATCCCAAACATCATATCCAGGAGTTTCAGCAGTTTCTACATAACCTTTTGATTTTAATCTTGCTTCTTCTTGATCAAAATCAACATAGTCAAGTTTTGTCGTTTCACCAGTCGTGTTATTAGTAACAGTTACAACCGCTTCTGGTCCGTAAGTAGCTTGAATATAATCACGATTATTAGCAACGCTAGCTTCTAAATTAGAGTTTATAATTGTATTAATCGTTTGTTTAACAATTGACCAACCGTCTGTTTCCAAGGCATTTTTTTCAGCAAATGTCTTATCATTTTGCGAATCCGTGCTAGTAACTTCGCTTTGACGAGAACCTTCAACTTCGTGGTAACCACTAGCTAACAAACCAGCTTCTGCGCCAGCAGCAACGTGTGGTGCGCTTAGAGTGCTCGAATCAAGATTTTTATAGTCAACGCCTTCAACACCTGCCGGAAGAACATCCGAGTGAGTTGTTGGAGTTCCTAAAACGAAATTAGCTACAGTACGGATATCGCTATAAGTTAATTCGCCTTCTCCATATTTTTCAACTAGTTCAGCGATTTGAGCATCAGTAAAGTCACCATCAAGATTTTTGATTCCAACTAATTCAGCATAAGTTTCTAACCCTAAATCTCTCAACTCATTACGAGTTAGAGGTTCATTAGTTAAATGTCTAACAGTTTTTTCGCCACCAGGTAAAGTATGGCGAGTGTATCCTTCAGGAGTTTCGTGATCAACCCCGAATACTGAATTGCTATCTTCGTCTTTGTATGTTTCTACATTATGATGAACGATGAAATCGGTAGAATCCGTTGGTGGAGTTGCTTCGTTTTCGTGTTTTTCATAACCAACTTGATGGAAATCAGATTCCGCACCATATTCAGCAATTAACTGATCTACTCTAGCTCGATCGATCGCACTTTCTAAGGCTTCATAGCCGTCAAAAGTTACATAAACACCTGTTGCCCCTTCAAAATAGCCCGCGTCTTCAAGGCCCTGACGAGTTACATGGTTGATAGAGTCTTTCGTTACCTGTCCGCCAGGAATCGACGTTGCAGACCATGTGTTATCTAAATCTTGTTCAGAGTCGAAAGTATCGTTGCCGTTAGCATCTTTATAAGTTTCTGAATAAGTTTTGTAATCAGTAACGCCTTCAGGTTTAGTAAGTTGATCGTGTTTTTTCGGTTCAGTAGCTTCAGTGAACTGGATGTCGTCACCAAATTGAGCCGCAAGAGCCTCTTTTTGAGCGGCAGTCAAGTTGCTATAAGACTTAGTTCCCGCCGGTTGAAGCAACAATTCACCAGCAGTTCCGGCAGCCGTCGCTTCTTTGATGATTTCTTCGCGAGTTTTAGGTTCTTTTTCGCTCCAAGTGATTGTTTGTCCGCCAGGAATTAAAATCGAAGTAAATCCAGCGGGAGTTTCCATTGAGCCAGCAGCAAATTCTGAATCGCCGTTAGAATCTACATAAGTTTTTTCTGATTTTCTTACATCTCCTTTAAGACCGCGCGTATTAGGGTCTGGAGCAACGCTGTCAGAGAAATGTTGCAACGGGTTGGCGCTCGAGTGAACTTCATCAATACCCTCAAGATTTTGACCAAGAGCTGCAACTAAATCTTCCAATTCTTCGAAAGTAAGATCTTTAACGTTTTTAACACCCGCTTTAGTAGCAATATCGGCAAGTCCAAGTGCTTTCAACTCAGCCATTGTTTTGCTTTCGTAGTGAGCCACGACGATTTTTCCGCCAGGGACAACGATCATTTGGTAGCCAAGTACAGCAAGGCCTTGAACGCGTGGATCTTGAGGGTCGAACGTGTCAACATCTCCAAGTACGAAGAAGTCGCCGCCGTGTTTTTCTAGGTTTTCAATGTCAGTTTGGTCAGTTGGAATTTCGTCACCATTACGAGTGTCGAATTTAGCACGGCTAGTTTCCGAAGTGCGCAATTCGCCGATTCCGTATTCTGCCATCAAAGCTAGGATTTGGCTGTGCGTTTGTTCGTCAGCTAAACCTTTGTAGCCTTCGAATTCGAACGCTGAGATTCCCTGCGAAATAATATCGTTACGAGTCAAGTTGTGACGTTCAGATGTTGTGACTTGCCCAGGAAGCACTGAAGTGCGAGTGAACCCGTCCGGAGTCGGAGTTGAAGCGTCGAAAGTTTCGCCGTGGTTGTAGAATTCGTAGTTTATTTTAAAATTCTCAACTTCATCGTCGATGATCGGTTTAACAAGGCTTGTGAAGCTGTGCGAAGTTCCGCGGCCTGTTACGACTTCGTCGCCGTAGTGCGCCACGATTGATGCCAACTCGGCTTTGGTAACGTTTGTCGCGATTGATTTTGTTTCGCCAGTATATTTTGCGTACGCGTCTAAGTTCGCGTCTTTTAATTGTTGTAGAGTTTGACCGGTTGCAACGACCACGACTCCCCCAGGAATCACGATGCGTTCGTAGCCAGCAGGTGTCGCTTTTTCAGGGCCGAAAGTATTGATCGTTCCTTCGAAGTAGAATTCAGTTCCTTGGCGAACGTCGATCACGTTAGACAAGTCAGTTGGCAATTCATCGCCGTAGTGAACTTGTTGAGTTGTGTGGTCGTTCGTCGAAACTTCGTCTTCGCCGTATTGCGCTTTCAACGAGTCGATTTGTTCTTGCGAAACGTTAGTTCCGAAATTCAAATAACCAGCTTGGAAAACTTGATATTGTTCAAGCGCATTTCCCATGTGGGCTTGCAATTCGCGTCTCACGTACGCTTTTTGGGCAAGTGTGTAATCATTATAGAAGTGTTCGCCCGTTTTGTATTCTTTGTATGGTACGCCAGCAGGTACATCCGACAACGAGTGCGCAGTGTGAAGGCGCGGATCTTCTGTGATGTGAGCCGAGTCGTGTGGGTGCAACGAGTCGAATTCTTGGACGTCCTTAGCTGCTTCTGCCGGAGTTACGTCCTCAGCAACTTTAGTTTCGACGAATTCGCCGTTTGCGTCGCGGGTTGGAATTGCCTCTTCGCGTTCTTCATCATTCAAGAAGCTCAAGAAGTAGTTTTTCGCCGCGCGTTGTGGATCTGGAATATTTACAGTTGAATCGTTATCTGTTACGTTTAAGTTAGGGTAAAGAAGTTTCAAAGAGTCAATTTGATCTTGAGTTAAGCTGTCGCCTAAGTCAGTGTGCGTGTAGCCCGATACAACGCTTTGCGAATCAACAAGATTCACGTGGTTATATTCTGGGTGCGCCTTTTTGAAAGAGTCAACATCGGTGATTTTAGCGTGTGACTTGCCGCCATCTTCCGAATAGTATTCGTGGTTAGATTGAGCTCCTAATGCTGCAATCGGTGCGAAGTAAGTCCCTAAGATTACTGTGCTTAAAAGTGTTACGTAAGTTTTTTTGCCGTTCATTTTTTACCGTCCCTATTTTTTGTTGTCATTTAATCTTACCCCTAAGATGTTTAAGTATTATAACAAGAAAGCTCTTTCATTATCTAATCGGTAGATAAAATTTGAGAAAATCTTTAAATTTAGGTCTAAAACTGCTCTCAGATATCTACAAACCCCTATATATCGGGCAAGTCGGCAACTGATAGCGATTTGAAAACGCTTAACATTTGCCGTTTTTCGCAGTATTTTCGCCGAGTTTTTAAAGTTTGAGCATTATATTTGCACGCAAAACTATACACTTTTTTATTGAATAAGGAAATTGCACACAAAAAGTGAAGAATCGAAAGTTTTGAGCTTTTTTTGCGAGGTATCGGTGCGTGTAAAATTTACATGCACCGATACCTCGCAAAAAAAGGCGAAAACTTTATAAAAAGTGCAAAAAGGGTGCAAAAAAGCCTAACCGCTACGGCTAGGCTTTCATTTTATAACGCGACGCCTAAGGCGATTCGCGCATATCTGCTCATTTTATCGACGCCCCACGGTGGTTGGAACACTAATTCCACATCCATTCCCGTAACGCCCGTAATTCCTTGCAAGGATTTTTGGACTTCCTCTAAAATCATCTCCGCCATCGGGCAACCAATCGACGTCAGGGTCATCGTGACCTTCACAAAACCATCGTCATTGACATCGACATCGTAGATCAATCCTAAATTCACGATATCCATCCCCATCTCGGGATCAATCACCGTCTCCAAATTCGCTAGTACCGTTTCTTTAATTCGTTCTTTCATTACTCATCTCCAAAGTCATCCGCCGAGTGCGGTTGGTGATTTATTTCGACATCTTTTTCGGTAAACAGCGCTTGTTCAAGCGCTTTCCAGGCAAGTGTCGCGCACTTAATGCGCGCTGGGAACTTCGCAACGCCACTCAAAATCTCAGCGTCGCCTAGGCCGTCCTCAATTTTTCCTTCGCCACCTTTAACGACTTCTAAAAAGTCATCGATTAAAGCGTAGGCTTCATCCTTTGATTTTCCAACCATTAAGTCGGTCATCATCGAGGCCGATGCAGTCGAAATCGAGCAGCCGTGCCCATCGAATTTAATTGCCTTAACGACGTCGCCGTCGACGTTCAACGTAAGCTTTATTACGTCGCCGCAAGTCGGGTTATTCGCCTCGATATTAGTGTTCGCGTCCGCCAACTCCCCGTGGTTGTGGGGGTGCGACGAGTGGTCCAAAATTATTTCGCGATATAGATTATCAAGTTTTGACAAAGCCATCTAATTCCACCTCATATAAGTTTGTTAATATTATATCATATTTCCCACGAAAAAAGCCCCGAAGGGCTTTGCTCTTTAATTTAATTAATTTGGCAAGTTAAGTTCGTCACCTGGGAAAATTTTCGAAGGATCTTTAAGTTGCGGATTCGCTTTAATCAATTCAAGCAAACCTTTACCCGTTTCTTTCGAAATGCTCCACAATGAATCGCCGTGTTTAACCGTATAAGTTGTCGGTGCCGTCGGAGTTTCTACTACCGCTTCAGGAGCTGACGTTTCAGCCGCAGGTGCTGGGGTTTCACTTGCCGGAGTAGGTGTTGCAGCCTCAGGAGCCGGAGCGTCCGTCGGATCTAGGAACTCATCGTATTGAGTCAAGTTGTAGGTCTGAATCATTTTGTTCAACGTTTCGTCGTAGTTCGTCGCTGTCGCATAAACGCCAGTCAACGCGCGCGTCGCATCAGTGTAGTCAACCGTGTTCGTTCTCCAAGCCGCCGCATATAGGAAGCCAGAACCGAAATTCGTCGTTTTAATCACTTTGATATAATCAAGCAACGATTCTTCATAAGATGCGTATTTTCTAAACGAAGAGCTGATTCCGTAGCGGTTTCCATAACCGTCGTCCTCTTGCGTCTTCATTGTCACGCCCGCACCCTTAATCCCGAAAAGATTGTAATTCGGAGCTTGGGCAAGTGTGCTCCCTGCAAAGCCGCTTTCGATGGCTGCTTGCGCTAGCATCACACTGGCATAGACGTTATTTTCTTGCGCTAATTTTTGGGCAATTGGCCCTAAAGTCGCAAAGAATGCTTGTTGTTTATTTTGTCCTTGATGCGGAATCAATGAGATCGGTGGCAGTTCATCGGCGTGAACAGTTGAGCCGAAAGTCGACACAAATGAGCTCGCTGCAATTGCCAAAGTTGTGAAAATTGGAATTGATTTTTTGCGCATTTTTTGACGATTTGCACGTTCTTCGCGCATTCTCAGTCTGGCTCTTGTCATATATCTCATGGATGTTACCTCTTTCAATCTTTATATCTTAAATTATACCTTTAAATTACAAAATGTTCAAGAATTTAGAGGTAATATTTTCGGCAGTGAACCCGTATTTTTCGAACAGAATATTTCCAGGTGCGCTCGCTCCAAACTTGTCGATTGCAACGATGTCGCCGTCAAGTCCAGTCAACGCTCCCCAACCCAGTGGACTAGCCGCTTCAACTGCGATGCGGGCACGAGTCGATTTCGGTAAAACAGACTCGATATATTCTTTGTCTTCGCGCAGGAAAGTTTCCAAACTTGGAACCGAAACGACGCGCACTCCGTAGCCTTTTTCTTTAAGTTGCGCTTGGGCGTCGACACAAAGGCTAACTTCCGAGCCTGAGCCGATCAAAATGCCGTCAAGTTTTCCAGTTGGCGTGTCAGCTAACACATATCCGCCGTGTTCGATGCCGGCTTTAGCTTTTCCGTCTGTGCCTTCTAAAACTGGCAAGTTTTGGCGCGTCAAGACTAAGATAGTAGGTTTGTCTAACGTGTGAAGAGCTTTTTTCCACGCTTCCATCGTTTCGTTTCCGTCCGCTGGACGAAGAACTTGGACGTTAGGAATCGCGCGCAAGCCTGCTAATTGTTCGATTGGCTCGTGAGTTGCCCCATCTTCACCAACCGCGATTGAGTCGTGTGTCAACACGTAAATTACTGGCAATTTTTGGATTGCGCTCATGCGGATTGCTGCTTTTAAGTAGTCACTGAAAACAAAGAATGTCGCCCCGAATACGCGCGTGCCTCCGTGCAAGGCGATACCGTTCATCACAGCCGCCATCGCAAATTCGCGGATTCCGTACCAAATGTTGCGTCCTCCGTAATTTTCGGCGCTATAGTTTGATGAGTCAGCGATCATCGTGTTGTTCGATGATGCTAAATCGGCCGATCCACCCCAAAGGTAAGGAACCTGTTTAGCAAGTTCTTGGATTGCGATTTTGTTTGTGATACGGCTTGCTTCGCTTGTTCCAACTTCGTATTTAGGAAGTTCAAGTTCCGGAAGCTTGTTATTTAGGGCATCTTCTAATTCTTTTGCTAATTCTGGATAAGCCGCTTTGTATGCTGCATATTTTTCATTCCAAGCATTTTCGGCAAGTTCGCCGCGCTTGATAATTCCGTTTTCGAAGTCATCGTAAACTTCTTGTGGAACTGTAAATGGTGGGTGGTTAAAGCCTAGGTTAGCTTTAGTTGTCGCGTTCCCCTCTTCACCGAACGGCGCGCCGTGCGATTTGTTTGAGCCGGCGTTAGGAGAACCAAAGCCGATAACAGTTTTGATTTCGATTAAGCTTGGTTTATCAGACGTTTTAGCTGCTTCGATCGCTTTTGTAATCGCCGCAACATCGTTTCCGTCTTCTACTAAAATATGTTCCCAGTTAAGTGATTCCATGCGTTTTTTTACATCGTCACTGCTCGACATATCAAGGGTTCCATCCAATGTGATGCCGTTTGAATCGTATAAAACGACCAATTTATTTAATTTCAAGTGACCCGCTAAGCTCAACGCTTCTTGCGAGATTCCTTCCATTAAATCGCCATCACCACAAATTGTATAAGTATAGTGGTCGATGATTTCGTGGCCGGCTTTGTTGAATTTCGCAGCCAGATGCGTTTCCGCCATCGCAAGACCCACGACTTGCCCAAGCCCTTGGCCCAACGGGCCGCTTGTCGCTTCAATCCCAGAAGTGTGAGTCACTTCGGGGTGGCCGGGAGTAATTGAGTTCCATTGACGGAAGTTTTGCAAGTCCTCGATTGCGACGTCGTACCCTGCAAGGTGTAAAAGCGAGTAAAGCATCGCCGAGCCGTGGCCGGCTGCAAGGACGAAACGGTCGCGGTTGAACCAGTTGCGATCGGTTTTCGGATTAACGTTTAAGACGTTGTTCCAGAGTGCGTAGGCCATTGGACTTGCCCCCAAAGGGAGTCCGGGGTGCCCGCTGTTTGCTTTTTGAACTGTATCGATTGAAAGCGCTCTTAACGCGGCAACACTTAAGTTTGTCATTTTCTCTACCTCTTTAAAATTATTATGACCATTTTACCAAAATTTCGACCCCTTTGTCATTAATAATTAACATATAATTTTATAAAACGCTCTCACTTGTAGTATAATTGAGTGCGTATATATAAATATTAGTTTATGGAGAAATATCATAATGAGTTTTAATCCACTTAAGATTGGCGATTTGATCGCGAAGGTTCCGATTATCCAAGGCGGTATGGGCGTAGGCGTTTCACTTTCGAGCCTAGCTGGCGCTGTTGCAAAAGAAGGCGGAATCGGGATTTTGTCAACTGCCCAACTTGGTTACAAGAATTGGGAACTGTTCGACAAACATAGTTTAGAGGCAAATTTCGAAGCCGTTGAAACTGAATTCAAGCGTGCCAAAGAGCTTTCTGGCGGCGGAATCGTTGGTTTCAACATCATGGTTGCGACTTATAAATACGAAGAGTACGCTAAACGCGCGGCTGAAGTTGGGGCTGACGTTATCATCTCAGGAGCTGGTTTACCAATTGATTTACCGGCTTACGTTGAAGGTGCAAAAACTAAAATCGCACCGGTCGTTTCATCAGCTAAAGCTGCTAAAATCGTTTTGACTCGTTGGTTAAAAAAACACAATCGCTTAGCTGACTTCGTCGTCTTCGAGGGGCCACTTGCCGGTGGTCACGTCGGTTTCACGGTCGAAACGATGGATGAAGATATCGCTAATACTGATACGACGTTTAAGGATATCGTGACTTACGTGAACGGCTTTGCGGCTGAGCACGGGGTTGAAATTCCGGTGATTTTCGCTGGTGGGATTTTCACTAAAGACGATATCGCGCACGCTATTTCGCTGGGTGCAAGCGGGGTTCAAATGGGAACACGCTTCGTCTGCACGGATGAATGTGACGCGCCGTTGAGTTATAAAGAACGCTACTTGAATTCGACGAAATCGGATATGGTCTTGTTGAAGAGTCCGGTTGGGATGCCAGGTCGCGCGATTAAGAACCACTTTAGCGACTACATAAAAACGCACAACATTCCGATGAAGGAAACGCCTGAAGATCGCTGCCGCAACTGCATCCAGTTGGCGTTATGTCCTGACCGCGATCCAAAACCTTACTGCATCTCGAAGGCTTTGATCAATTCGGTAACCGGTAACACTGACAACGGCCTACTGTTCGCTGGCGCTAACGCTTACCGCATCGACAAACTAGTTTCCGTCAAAGAATTAATTGAAGAATTAACAGCATAACACACTAAAGAGCGCAAATCCTAACCGATTTGCGCTCTTTATTTTGCCTAATCGTATTTAGGGCGTTTTTTGTGCAATTCGCTCATCGAATTGCACCAAAATCGCGTTAATTGCGATTAAGGATTTACAAACTAACTCCAAAACCACACATTCGCTTGTAAAAAACCTGTTTTGGTCACAAAAAGGTAAGTCGACTTACCTTTTTGTGACAAAAACAGGACAAAACTCTATCGAAGTGTCATTTTGGAGTAAGTTTTTCCAAACATAAAAACTAGTCGGCTAAACGGCTAGCTTGGTTATTTATAAACTAGTTCGAAGTAGATGCAGTACATGAGGTTTTTGCCTGTCCAAGGGATACCAGCTTCTTCGTAGAACGGCGCGAAGAATTTTTCGTGTCCATTTTTCCAGTAGGCGAGCGATTTATCGCCTTCTCCTTCGATAAAGGCATATTCATCCGTGATTTCGTCAAATGGTGTGACTTCTACCCTCGTAACTTTCGTGATAGCGACAGGTTCGCCCGCCGCGTTTAAAACGATGTTGTAATCGCCTACCGCTGGCTTGCGCTCTTCGTAGAACTCTATCAAGTCCTCGACGTCGGTCGTAGCTCGTTTGATTCCCGCGCAAACTAATTCACTCAGTCGGTCAGCCATTTCACCAGTTCCGAACGCGTAGATACATTCTTCGAGGACAGTATCTGGCGCATCTTTCCCCGCTTCTGTGGCGCGGAATTTGTCATAAAATTCTTGTGCTGTTGCCATTTTTCTCTCTTTCTTTATACCCTTAAAATTCGACGTTATCGGCGATAATTTGGGCAAGTTTCTCCAAGTGGCGGACGTCGACTTCGTCGTAGTTGCCTTCGACGCTTGAATCGAGGTCGATTACGCCGACCAAAGTGTCGTTTTGCACGATCGGCACCACAATTTCGCTGACCGCTTCCGCGTCGCACGAGATGTAGTTGTCGATGTCATACACGTCGTCGACCACGATCGTTTCGCGTTTTTCGGCTGACTCACCGCAAACTCCGCGCCCTAAGGCGATTCTCGTGCAGCTAAGCTTGCCTTGGAACGGGCCTAAGACGAGTTCTTTTCCGTCGAAGAAATAGAAGCCGCTGAAAACCGGTGCTCCTAAGGCGTCGTGGAGCAAAGCTGAGATATTCGCGAGTGCTGGCACCCAGTGTTTCTCGTATTTCACGACTTCGGCGCATTGCGCTAAAAGCAATTCGTAATTTTTTAATTTGTCGTATTTATTTAAGTTCGTCATATTTCCACTGCCCCAAATTCTCTTTTTTATTCATATTAATAAAATTAAAATACTGCCGCACGTGCCGGCGGACCGGCTTACCGTCGACTCCCATCGGGATCAAAGCGATATCGTCGCTGCGCTCCTCAAGAACCTTTTGGGCAAGTGATGCCCCTTCAACCATTGCGATTTTTTTAACGGCTTTATCGGCATCGAACAACTCCATCGCTTCAAATAAATCTTCAATTTCTTTTTTTACTAAAGGTTTATTGAAATTGTGGAAGCTGATAACTAGGCGCATCTTGTCGGGATGTTCGATTAATAAATCGCGAATTAAATAAAATTTTGCTTTTTTTAATTCGATATCTAAATAGTCGGCATTCGTATTTAAATAGATTAATTTAATTAGATTAAAATAATCAATATCTTCGAGCGATTTTTCGCCACCCTCTTCGAGTGTACGCCAGGTAACCAGGAGCTTCTTGCGACCCAACCCCGATTTTAATTCATTAATTAAATCAATTATTTTATTCAAATTTTGCGTTAATAAAAAATCAATTCTAAATTCCGCTCCATCAAACGCTGAATTATTAGCAATTTTTTTCGCTATTTTTATGGCTGATTTTTCGTCATCAGCTGTAATAACACCTAAATTTAATGTCATTTTTTAACTCCAATTACATATACTTTTAGATAATTTGATGCGTCATATTTTCGACTTGTCGCAAAGTCGCTAGGTAGCGAATAAAACTCGTCAAAACGATATTCTACGCCCGCCGCTTCTAACTCATCCTCGATCATCGCTCGAAATTTTTTCTTAGGAAGATCGCTCGCATTAGTCGATGCGATAATAATTCCATCATCGCTCAAAATTTCAAGAGCATTCTCGATCAACCGGCCATAATCTTTTTTGACTGTAAAAATCATTTTTTTATTCTTTGCGAAGCTCGGCGGATCAATCACGATTACATCATACTTCAACCCTTTGCGAGCTGCGTATTTATAATATTCAAACACATCCATCACATAAATTAATTGCGATGAAACATCAAATCCATTCAGCTCAAAATGTTCAGCCGTTTTTTCGCGACTTCGTTTTGCTAAGTCGACGCTCGTCGTCTGCACAGCCCCGCCCATCGCAGCCGCAACACTGAACGCTCCGGTATAGCTGAACATATTCAACAAGGTTTTTCCGCTCGCTAAACCGTCGACTAATCGTCCGCGCACTTCGTGCTGGTCGAGGAAAATTCCCGTCATAAATCCTTCGTTTAAATACGTCGCATATTTAACGCCGTTTTCCAAAATCACCAACGGTTCAGGCGCATCCTCGCCGTATAACTTGCTCGATTCAGGCAAGTCACTCGCAAACCGAATCTTCGCATACGCCCCAACAACGTCAGGGAATGCCGCCTTACAAGCCGACACAATTTCGTCCCGCAAAGAATAAACGAATTCATTATAAAACGAAACGACTAAAAATTCGTTATATAAATCAATCGTCAACCCTGGAAAGCCATCGCCCTCAGTGTTGAACACTCGATACGCTGTCGTCAAATCGTCGAAATGGCGCTTTTCACTTGCCCGCTTTATCAACTCGGAGAAGTCCGAGGACTCGACGAGCCAGCCGATGCCTTTGTTCTGTTTAGAAAAATAGGCCAAGCCCTGATTGGTCTCAGCCCAGTTGTTGTCGGCGAACGCCCCGTGGACGTCCTCTTCGCGGATCAACAGTGACCGCGAAGTTATGTTTACTTTTTGCATAGTTTTTCCCAACTTGCCAAATTATTTTTGTTTATACTCACTCAAGAAGTCCTTCAAATCGTCGCCGAATTCACGCAACTCCTTAACGTCCGGAAGATACACAATCCGGAAGTGGTCAGGTGTTTCAAGGTTGAAACCAGTCCCCGGAACGAGCATCACGTGCTTTTCCTTCAACAAATCGAGCATAAATTTCTCATCATCCTTGATGTTGAATTTCGCCACATCGATTTTCGGGAAGATGTAGAACGCCGCATCCGGCCGCACGTAGCTGATACCCGGAATTTCGTCGAGAACCTTACAGATCATCTCGCGTTGCTCGTAAATCCTACCACCTGGCAGAAGCAGCTCATCGGCACTCTGATAGCCGCCGATCGAAGTCTGCACGATTTGCTGCGCCAACACGTTAGAACACAGACGCATATTCGAAAGCATATTCAAGCCCTCGATGTACCCGCGAACGTGATCCTTGCGACCGGAAATAATCATCCAACCGATGCGGAAGCCCGCCACGCGGTGACTCTTCGACAGACCGTTCATCGTGATAACACACAAATCCGGAGCCAACGGCGCTACGCTTTGCAGCTTCTTGCCGTCCATCACCAAGCGCTCATAAATCTCATCCGAGAAAATAATCAAATTGTGCTCGCGCGCAACTTCGACCAAATCCTCCAGCACTTCCTTCGGATATAAAACCCCTGTCGGATTGTTCGGATTGATAATAACAATCGCCTTCGTGCGTTGACTAATCTTCGCGCGAATATCGTCAATGTCGGGATACCAGTGATTTTCCTCATCACATTTATAGTGAACCGCCCGGCCGCCCGACAAAGTCACCATCGCCGTCCATAGCGGGTAATCCGGCGCCGGCACGAGAATCTCGTCGCCATTGTCGACTAACCCCTGCATACACATCGTAATCAGCTCGCTGACCCCGTTACCCGTATAAATATCCTCAATCGAAACATTCGGAAAGCCTTTCAGCTGGCAGTCTTGCTCAATTGCCTTGCGCGCACTGAAAATTCCCTTCGAATCTGAATAGGCTTCACTCGAACGGGCATTCATAATCAAATCGCGAATAATTTCGTCGGGCGCATGAAAACCGAACGCCCCAGGATTCCCCGTGTTCAGCTTCAGGATCCGCGCCCCTTGCGCCATCAGCCGTTCCGCCTCTTCGAGAACCGGCCCACGCACGTCGTAGCTCACATAATCGAGCTTGTGACTCATATCATATTTTGCATTTTTCTTCTTCATAAGCGCACCTCATTAATAATTATACCACCAATTGTTAATAATAAGCAATTCTTGTATAATTAAATCATGCCGAAAATTCACAAAACACGCCCGCTTTTCTTCATCGAGGCGATAATTATAACAACTTTTTTCATGACTTTAGCGCTTTTTATGCTCTTCCCTCTTCCGGGCAAGTCGGCGGCCTCAGCCGCCCGGCTCACAGCCGAAAACGCATCGATTCTGCGCCAAATGCTCGATTCCAACGTCGACTCCGAAGATTTCAGTGTGCCAACCGACGTTGTAAACACTGAAGTCGAAGCGTTATTTGCCCCTTACGCTGCTAAGCGAATTGGGATGTCATATATCGATTTAACGGATGGAAGTCACGCCGGTTTGAACGAAGATTCCGTCTTCGTCGCAGCCTCAACAATTAAAGTTCCTTTGGTGATGTTAGTTGCCGATTTAGCCGATAAAGGTCAACTTGATCTCGACTCAGAAATCACTTATGACCCGGTCGATCACGAAGACGGAACGGGTCTGCTCCACAATCACAACCCGCGAGGCAGTTATAAAATTAGTTATTTGTGCGAAATCGCAATTAAATATAGCGACAATATCGCGAAAAATATGTTGTTTAGAATGCTTGGCGATGCTGATCCTGAGCACCACGACGAAGTGATCAAAATGATGTATAATCGCTTTTTAGGAACGGAACCGCCGGCTAGCGGGAATTCGATTACCCCCCGTGACGCTGCATTATTTTTACAGTATTTATATCAAAATCGCGACAAGCCTGACTTTGCTGTAATCATCGAAAATATGAAAAATACGCAGTTTCATAACCGCTTAGAAACGCCGCTGACTAAGGGTTTAATTGCCCACAAAATCGGCTCGAATGCCGGTTACAATAACGATATTGCGATTGTCGAAGGCGATCACCCTTACGTGCTGACGTTTTATTCGTACGTGGATAAAAATTATTTGACGGATATGGCGAGCATTTCTAACAGCGTTTTTAACGAGGAAAAATAAATGAAAAAAATTCTAGCACTCCACACTGGCGGCACGATTTCGATGAGCGAGAACGACCACGGCGTCTCGCCAAACGGCGTTAATCCACTGATTGAATCATCGTATAGTTTACCGAGCGATATCGAGCTTGTGGTCGAGGACGTCTTTAACTTGCCCTCGCCTCACATCACTTTAGAACACATGATGATTTTGAAAAAACGCATCGAAGAGGCTATTTACGAAGGTTTCGGTGGCGTCGTGATCACCCACGGAACCGACACGTTGGAAGAAACGGCCTACTTTTTGGACTTAACTATCGGTGACAAAATTCCGATTGTTATTACCGGTGCAATGCGCAGTCACAACGAACTCGGCAGCGATGGCCTGTATAATTTCACCAATGCCATCCGAGTGGCTTCGACCGATTTCACTTTATCGTTCGGTGTTCTAGTCGTGATGAACGACGAGATTCACTCGGCGCATTTTGTGACAAAAATGCACACGACGAACATCGCGACCTTTGATTCGACGACCGGTCCAATCGGTTACGTCAACAAAAATCGCGTCAATTTCGTCCAACAAATCGTGCCAACTTTCCGCGAAAATATCTCGCACGTTTCCGCGCGCGTTCCAATCGTTAAGGCTTACGCTGGGATGAACGGGATTTTGTTCGATGCGCTTGCTGATGCTGACATCGACGGTTTAGTCGTCGAAGCCTTGGGTGCCGGAAACTTACCACCTGACACGATTAAACCCTTGAAAAAATTAATCGCCAAAGGTGTGCCAATCGCAATCGTTTCGCGTTGCATCAAAGGCAGTGCTGAACCTATCTATTCTTATGAAGGCGGCGGCATCGAACTCGAAGAACTTGGTCTTGTCTTTGTGCCATCGCTAAACGCACCAAAGGCGCGCATCAAAATGATCGTCGGCCTCGACGCTGGCCTTCGTGATCGCGCCCTAACTTACTTCCTTAAAAACTAAAATATCGGACTTTTCGCGTTTTGTGGTCATTTTTTGCTAAAAATGACCACAAAACGCGAAAAGTCCGATAAATTTATATTTAGTCTTCGACTTCCATACCGTTTTTGTCGATATGAAGGTGATAATGGTGCAAAATCAATCGCGCGATTGGTTGAGCGACTAGCGCTTCGACGCCAAACGAGATGCCGAAGTTGCGCGGCCAGCGCAAGAAGAAATGCGTGAACAGGTCGCCATCCCAAATACCCGTACCGATACCAGTGCCGACGATAGTTAAGATTATCGACATCAAGAAGACGCTACATACGATATTCGCTAATATATGGGCGTTGAAGCTATCACCTGGATGGACAATTTTATCCTTCAACCACTCGGCCGGTTTCAACGTCGCTAAAACCGTTATGATAACCGCCACCCATAATACAGGGAGAATTTTCAGTGTGTTCAGCCAGATTTCGGGACTTGCCATCCCGATGTCGCTGAAAGTTATTAGCGGCGCGATTACGTTGATTGAGATGATGCTCACGACGAACATGAATAAAGCGAATTCGCGTTTGCGGCGCGGTAGCCTCATGTAGAATTTCCAGTCGTGGCGTTCGCGTTGTTTTGTTTCTTTTGTCATTTTCTTTCCCTTCCTTAAAAAGGTTGCTGATGACAAGAGTCAAATTATACGCTACCTGGTTCCATTATATTAAATTTTTGCATCCATGATTCGAGCAACGCTTTCGACCTTGTAGACAAGGCGCAGCTTGCTCATTTTTTTATTGCGCACCAGCACTCCGTTGCGCGAAATTTTCGTTTCGTAAAACGCAGCCGCATCCTTCAAATTCGCAAATTCGCTCACAACATTCCCATAACAATCCTTGAATTCGACCGGAATATCATTGATTCTTGATTCGATAATTGCCCGCTTTTTCTTTCTGCCAGACCAGCTGACGCCGTAGAAAGCGGTTATTAGGCCGAGCGCAAGCAGCACGAACACCGAGAGTTCGATGTCGAACACGAGCGGCAAAATCGAGAAGAAAGTGAAGGCGATGATGATTACGATGAACATTTTGAAAATGCCCGCCAGTTCGATTCTACTCTTCATTTTTCCCGTTGTACCCGCTCTTGAAACCTTTGACGATCGACGCAAAAATACTCTTCGTTTTATTCACTGCAGCACCTGTTTTGTTCGCAACTTTTTCAGTCGCCGACTTAACTTCAGGTTCTTCCGAGATTTCAGTAATTTTCGTATGGATTTTTCCAGTCGCATCCTTAGCCGTTTCCACGACAATTTTCGTGCCTTTTCCAGCCGCAGTCGTGATTTTAGTCAGCGTTTCATCAGCATCAATTTTCTTCACTTCTTCAACGACTTCCTTCGATTTATCTGCCACCGCTTGAAGCGCTTTACGCAGTTGAGCCTCGATTTCGTCGATCTTTGCGTGTTCTTTTTTACCAGCGATATTCCACGCTTTTTCCGTGATATTTTCGCCTTCGCTCGTCCACAATTGCTCTCCGCGATTTTCATCCGCGATCCAAGCTTCAATCGTCGGGAACTCAGTCCCTTTTTCGTTATATAATGCCATTTCGTTAGCCTCCATTTAAAATTTAATGCTTTTCAATTATATATGAAAACGCGCGATTTTTCAAGGTTTTTCCCCTATTCAACAAGTTTTAGATTTTTAATATCGACCTTAAATTTAAAGACGGTAATTGCCGTCAGACCCACAAGAAAGGCAAGTCCCGCCGCTCCCGAGGCGACGAAAATCGCGACCGCTGAGAAGTGCGCATCGAACATCAGGCTGTACAGCACCACACCGAGCGGCGTTAGGCAAGAAGCTGAAACCATAAAAATCGAGTTCAACCGGCCCATCATGTGGCTTGGCATGTTTTTGGCGAACCACACGCCGATTGGCGTGTTCGCGAAACTAAGTAACATTCCGACGATTGTCGAAGCAATATAAAACAGACCGATGGCAAGTGTCTTGTTCAGTCCGTCAATTGCCCCGATTCCGTAAATCATCAATGCCCCCGACATGATCAAAACTGCGACAACGCTAACAACTATTGGCGATTTAAAGTCTTTCATTCTTGCGATTATTAAACTTGAAGCGAGCATTCCGATAAATAAAATCGCTTCAGATAGGCTATATTGGAAGCTCGATGCGTGAAGGACATTCATCATTGTCACCCCTACTCCAACGTTGAATCCGGCAAAAATAAAATTAATGAAGAACGAGAATATCATCACAAAGACAACCGCAGGCTGTCTGAAAATCCATTTTATAGCAGCCATCATACTCACATTGGTGTCATCAGTTGCCACGCTTTTCGGGGGTTCACTTGCCGAAAGATTTTTCGCCGCAAGGCGTTCTTTCATCGGCTTGTACGCGCCGCCGACGAGATAGAAGTTGATGGCGAGGATGAAGATGAGGACGGCGATTTCGGTTGCGATTTCGATGCCGGCGAAGACGCGGAAGTCGACGAGGCCGTAGATGGCGGCACCGACGATTGGCGACAAGACGCCGCCGACCGTTTGGACGGATTGTTGATATCCGCGCATTTTTTGGATGTCGTTGCTTAAGACAACGTGCGGAACCGAGGCGCCGTAGGCGACGAAGACGAATTGGTCAGCGACTTTGAGGATGGTGATCATCGCGATTGTGATGCCGAGCGTCCACATCGGTTTGCTTGCATTGAATAGCAACATAAACGCTGCGACCGCTGTGATGCTTGCGATTTGCCCGATGATTAGGATTTTTTTGTGGTTATAAGTATCGACGATTTTTCCGACGAACGGAAAAAGGAAGAGCGACACGATTGGACCGATGATTTGGGTCATGCCGAAACCGAGGGCGCTGCCGGTTAATTTCAGAAGCATCAAGCCCATCGCAAACGACCACGCGCCCGATCCGAGTCCGCTGATTAAATCAGAGATGACGACGAGTTTGATTTGGTGGTTGGATTTCTTTTGAAGTCCCTTGTCTACTGCTAATTTTTCGTTTTCCGTGATTGCGTTATCGATCATAATTTTTCTCCCTTAAATTCAAACTAAGGAAATTATAGCACAGATTTTTGGCATTTTTAGGCGGTTTTCCCAAGTGGTAAACCCGGTGTTCTAAGTGGTATTAAAAAACTAGCCAAACGAATGGCTAGTCTTAATTATTTCCAAAATTCAGTGATGTCGCGCCCGAATTCTTTTAAAAGATCGTTCAAAGCAATTAACGAAATACCGACGATATTTTGATAGTCGCCCGTGATTGATTTGATGAAGCAACCGCCGTATCCGTCGATTGTGAATCCTCCTGCTACTTCAAGAGATTCGCCCGTCGCTAAATAAGCTTCAAGTTCGCTCTCCGAAAATTCCGCGAATTCGATAAATGACGTTTTCGTCATCGAACGCACTTCACCTTTATATATCAACGCATGTCCAGTGTGCAGTTCGCCAGTTCGACCGCTATATCGTTCGATTGTCGCCCTCGCCCGCTCAACCGTTTTCGGCTTCCCTAACAATTCGCCTTCAAATTCGAAGGATGAATCGCACGCAATAACAAAGTCGTCCGGGAATTCAGTCGCTACAACGCGCGCTTTTTCGATTGCCAAAAGGCGGACCTGTTCGGCGAACGATAGGTCGCCGATACTTGCCAAGAAGGTCTGCTCATCGAAGTTTGAAACGCTCGTTTCAAACGCGATCCCAGCTAGCGTCAGGACGCGGGCCCTCGCTGGTGATTTGGATGCTAAAATGATTTTCATAAGGGCACCTCTCAAAACTGCTTTTGTCACAAAATTTTATGTTTTTCATTTATCAAGGAAATCGACAAGAGCCATGTGGTTCATGGCACGCGAAGATTGACACAGATAAATGGAAAACAGAAGGTTTTGGGCAAAACTGAGTTTTCAGAGGTGCCCTTATGTCCCCGGCAGGAATTGAACCTGCATCTAACGCTTAGGAGGCGCTTGTAATATCCATTATACTACGAGGACAGTGCGGGCAATTAAGCCCGGTCGCTCTTTCTTCACAAAAATCGACGATTTCTCAGAAATTGTGTTAAAAATGAGCGAGTTAAATTTCGCTAATCACTTTTAGGGCGATTTTGGGACATTTCAGGGTTCGAATTGTCCCAAAAACAGCTTAAAAACGATTAGGGCTTTTATATAATTTTGGATTTATCGGACTTTTTGCGTTTTTTTCCTTTTTTTGCCTATAAAAAGGCATAAATCGCGAAAAGTCCGATAATTTCTAGTCGCGAGGTTTGCGTTGCCCCCAATATTGGTATAGGTCGACGCGCATCGCGCCATTGTAGAGTTTACGTTTCTTCGTCGCTTTCGCGCCGTAGTAGTGCTCGAAATCTTCGTCGCTCGCGAGGATGTATTTGCTCCAATATGGAAGTTGTTTGTAGACGTTTCCCATTCCGCGGTAGAGCTTGTGGACATAGTCGACCTCGTTCAAACGCTCACCGTAAGGCGGGTTCGATAGGATTACGCCGACCTCTTTGTCCGTTGTGAAGTCTTCGGCGCGCATTTGTTTGAACTCGATTGAGTCAGCAACACCGGCGTTTTGCGCGTTTTCCTTGGCAATTTCAACTAACTTGTGGTCGATGTCGCAGGCTAAAATATCTAATTTCGCGTCATAGTCGACTTTGTCATCGGCTTCCGCGCGAACCCCGTCGACTAGGCCTTTTGGCACTTGCGTCCAAAATTCGAAATCGAAGTCGCGCATATTTCCGGGCGCCATACCAAGACCGATCATCGCAGCTTCAATCGCAATCGTCCCCGAGCCGCAAGTCGGATCATAGAACGGTAAATCGTTGCGCCAATTAGTAAGCATTACGAGCGCTGCCGCCATATTTTCTTTTAGTGGTGCTCCACCTTTTTCGACGCGGTAGCCACGTTTGAATAATGAAGGCCCCGTCGTATCGAGTAACAAACTAACTGTGTCTTTCAATAAAGCCACTTCCAAAGAATACTTAGGTCCATTTTCCCGCAAAGGACGGTATTCAGGTAATTTATAAGCTGCGCGCAACCGATCAACAATTGCTTTTTTCGTCAAACGTTGCGCATCTGGCGTGCTGAATAATTTCGATTTGATCGAGCGACCAGCCACCGGAAAGTTAGCGTCCGCCGACAAATAATCTTCCCACGGGATCGCCTTAACTTTTTCGAACAATTCATCCCATTCGAACGCTTTGAATTCGCCCACGACGATTTTTAAACGGTCAGCCGTCCGCAACCAAATGTTACACTGAGCGATCGTTTCGAAGTCGCCGAAAAATTCAGCGTAGCCGTTTTCCATGCGGTATTCGATACCTAAATCTTTGAGTTCCTTGCCGACCAAGCTTTCTAAACCTGCCGCGACAGTTGCCCGAATTTTAAAATCTGTAGTTTTCATTTTTTCCCCGCTTAATAGCAAAAAAGAGAGTTTCCCCTCTTAAGTATCCTTAAATATCGCATAATCTGTAAGCCATGTTCTGTTCAGGCCAAGCGTTTAAGGGCGCCCCGCCGTCGATAATCATCTGTCTACCCGCCTGCATCAGCAAGCGTGCCTCGCCATTTCGTTCAATTCCTAATTTGGCAAGTGCCCCGACCTGATAGCCGTGAAGCTATCTGTTTGGGTTGCTACCTTGAGGGGTTTACCGCGTTCCATCTGACCCGCCTTTCGGCAAAGCCTCGTCTCTATGGCACCTTAGGGATTACTTGCCCGTATTTTCACTTAGGGTGTTTCATCCGCCGTTAGCTGGCAATTGCCAGCTACCCTGCCTTATGGTTTCAGCAGGCACAAACACTACGCGCATCGCAGCGCGTGGTAGCATGGACTTTCCTCACGCCTCAAAAGAGACGCGCAATTATCCGATTATACAAAATTCAGTTTTTAATTAGAAGAGACGAGTTGCACCCGCTGTATCTTCGTCAAGCTTTTCAATTTTTGTGTTTTGTTCTTTTACCGCTTTGGCAACTTTGTCACCGAAAACCGCTTTTTCAAGGTTCGCAAGGCGTTTAAGAATATCAAAGTTAGTTGTTCCTGGAGTCGGAGCAGCTGCTTTGTCATTCGGTGTTCCACCGAAACGTTCGGCAATTGTCTTCGCAACCGGGCTAGCCGATTTAGCTTGATCTTTCGCGATTTCTTCAACTTCAGATTCAAGCGAAGAAATGCGTTTCATCATCATTTCGTAGTCTTTGATTACGTTATCTAGGAACTCGTCAACTTCAACTGGATCATAGCCTTTGAAAGCTTTTTTCTTGAAATCTTTTTGTAAAATAATTTTCGGTGTGTAGTTAGTATTAATCATTTCCATCTCCATATATGTTTGTTATTTAAAGTTTTTTCGTAAATTTTCAAAGACGTCCGACTCGAAAATCAACGTCCCATATTCAGGTAACAATTCCGGTTTCAGATCGACCATGTGACCGAATTCGTGCAGAATTGCCCCGATTTGAAAGCGCACGTCTTCACTCGCTTCCTCGTTGAAATCAAGAGTTAAATAATAGCCGTCGCTCAGGTTGTAAAGCGCCGTGTCCGTTACGCCCTCGAAGCGACGCACGATTTTGTTTTTCGCAACGAAAATCAAGTCCTCGATGTCGCCAAAATACAATACCGGACTAGGTTCGGGTGCGTTTGACTTGCCCGCTCCTGGGATTTTGATGTTCGGCACAGCCTTCTTGCGACCCGCCTTGCGCTTGTCGCCGATGAAGAACCCGGCAATTTGCGGCACAGCCTCGATGCCAGCCTCAATCCCGAGATCCGCAAGCATGTCCATCAAATCAGGAATCAACTCGCCGTTCAGGATGCCCTCGAAATTCTCAGGCGCCTGCCCCATCAAATCGTGGAACTTGTCCGTCAGCTCCGGCGGGACTTGCCCGCGGAAAATCTCCTCGGCCTCGTCGTCCTTCATGAAGTGCTTGGCAAGTGCTTCCGGCATCGGCCCGTCGCCGCCCATCATCTGGTGTTTGCGCAGGTCGAGCGGATCGATATCCGTCTTCTCAAACTCGATTTCAAGCTCGTCGGGAAGTGGCGTCATTTTGAAACTCACAACGCTTCCGTCAAAGAAATGGTCAGCCGCTTGGGCCTCGGTCAAAAGCTCACGAAAGAACTCTTCGCCGTTGACCTTGTTCTTCACAAGATCAGGAATACTGATATCACGCACGGCAAGTTCTTCGACGCCGATTATTATTTTTATATTGTTTTGATCTGGTTGTTCAATATACAAAGTGTGTCACCTCCTTTAGCAAAAGTTTCACGTTGGAATATTATACCACAAATCCCCACGCATTCTCAACTTTTTGAAAAAAAAAGACGCTAGGCGCCTTTTTAGGTACGTAGATTTACTACGTAAATCTGCGGACTATGTTTCTAAGTTCTCACGCTGCGCGTGAATCACTAAGAAACATATGTCTTATTTAGCTGCAAATAATGGTGAAACTGGTTTGTTTTCGTGGATGCGTTTAATCGCGTCACCCATCAAACCGCCAACGCTAATCACGTCGATTTTTTCACATTCGTTCACGCGCGGGTTCGCAATCGAATCCGTCACAACCAATTTCTTGATCGCTGATTCTTCGATCCGCTCAATCGCAGGACCGCTCAACACTGGGTGCGTACAAGAAGCGTAAACTTCCTTCGCGCCAGAGTCTCTAAGGGCGTTTGCGGCAAGTGTAATCGTCCCAGCCGTGTCGATCATGTCATCGATCATCACGCAAATTTTTCCATCCACGTTCCCGATGATGTTCATAACTTCAGCAACGTTCGCGCGCGGACGACGTTTGTCGATGATCGCGATCGGAGCTTTCAGATATTCGGCAAGTTTACGCGCGCGTTTCACTCCGCCGTGGTCAGGTGAAACAACAACGACGTCATCGCCGACAATTTTATTTTCTAAGAAGTAGCGAGCGATTAAAGGCGCGCCTTCAAGGTGATCCACAGGGATATCAAAGAAACCTTGAATTTGTGATGCGTGTAAATCAAGTGTCAGAACGCGACTTGCCCCAGCTGTTTCAAGCATTGTAGCGACAAGTTTCGCAGTGATTGGTTCGCGCGGACGGGCTTTACGATCTTGACGAGCGTAGCCGTAGTAAGGCAAAACAATGTTAATCGTCTTCGCACTTGCCCGTTTTAAAGCGTCAATCATGATGAGTAATTCCATCAGATTGTCGTTGACGGGGGCGCTAGTTGATTGGATGATGTAGACGTGCGAGCCACGGATTGATTCCTCGATGTTGATTTGGATTTCTCCGTCGCTGAATTGTTTCACTTCACATTTGCTCAGCGAAACGCCTACAGCAGTTGCGATTTTTTCGGCTAACGCTTTGTTTGAATTTAGAGCGAAAACCTTTAATTTCGGGTCAAAATATTTTTCTGACATGCACACAAACTCCTAAAATATTCAATTTTTTAACGTAGATAATTATACCATATTTTGCGCTTTTTTTGCGCCGCGAGATTTAACTCTTTAATATCTGCGACTAATTTGATTTATCAAAACCGTCATAACGGCAAATAGCACGAAAATCAGGCTCGGCCCGATCCAGTCGACGTAGTAGCCGAGCGCGACTGTCGAGAAAAACGTGGCAAGTACCGCGACCACATTACCGATTGTCGCCGTTCTGCTTTTTCCTTTTATATACTGCGGTTGTTCATCGGTGATTGAGTAATAATCGTTTCTCAGGAAATATTTGTATCCGGTTTGTTTGATTCTTGAAAAAACGATTTGGTAGAACGAAAGCGCTAAGATGACAATCATTATGATTGTGCTCGCCCGCTCCGCCTGCAAATAATAAGTGTCACCAGCAAAAAGTTGGACGTAAATCATCGGAATTACCGAGTAGGCCGCGAACAAAATCCCCAGAAATAGATATGTTAAATAGGCAGAATGAAAGAGTTCCATCCGTTTGCGGACCGCTTTTTCGAGCGGGCGCGAAATGAATTTTTCTTTGATCGAATATCTCGTCGACGTCCTAATTGTAAAGCCGATTGCGTAACAGACGACTGATGCAATCGCAGTAAAACCTAAGCCGCTCGTTCCGATTTGCGAAAAGTCCATCCTTGAAAAAACTTGACCTAACAGCACGATAAAAACGCCACTTAAAATCAGGAAAAACGTGCCGAACGCTAAAAATTTCGCGCTCAAATTTGTCCTGTTTAAATAGCGAATCGCTTCTTTTTCAGTCAGCTGACTTTCATTGCTGCGCGCGCGATGAGCGTAGATTTTCTCGATGTGTTCGTCCTTGATGAACACTTCGTCGAGAATCTGCGCCGTAATTTCGTCGAGCGACTTGCCTTCGTTTTGCAGTTGGGCGAACCGGAGGGCCGCCTCGTCGAGGATCTGTTCCTTCAAAACCGCCGTCTCCGCGTTGTCGGGCAGCGAGAGAAACATCCGCGTAATATACTGAGCTATAATATCCATGCCCCTATTATAAGGAAAAAAGGCGTTTTTGTAAAGAAATGCGGGCAAGTAAAAAGCCAAAATTCCCGAAAATGCCGATTTTAGGAGTTTCGAGGCTCGAAACTCCT
>JAISJW010000008.1 GCA_031261175.1 Lactobacillales bacterium | reverse complement strand
CGTAGAAGTGATCACAATACAAAAACTCAAATCCGTCGATGTCTCAACGAATTTGAGTTCTGCTGCTTAACTCTATTTATCAAAAATTGGAAAACCCCATCAGTTGACAAAGAGCCATTTAAACCAGCCGAGCGAGTAAAATCGCCGGCTTTTTTGTGGTATAATTATACATAGCGAAACGAAGTAGGTGAATGAATTGCGAATTGTGCTTGGGAAATACGAGATCCTCGAGGAGATCGGCGTCGGCGGGATGAGCCGGGTTTATAAGGCGCGCGACACCAAAATGGGCAAGTTGTGGGCGATCAAGGAGATCGACAAAGCGAACGCGAATAACGTGAAAAATCTCGATGTGATCGTCGGGAATTTTGTCGCGGAAGCGAAGATCATTACGCAGTTCGATCACCCAGCAATTCCCCGTGTGGTGGACATTCACGACGATGAGAACACGATGCTGATCGTGATGGATTACGTCGAAGGGGTGACGTTGCAGGATGTTGGGCGGGTGTCGCCGGCGGATGCGGCGCGCTACGTTTTGACAATCGCTGAGGCGGTTGATTATCTGCATAATTTGGGGATTATTTACCGGGATATCAAGCCGCACAATATTATGCTGAACAAGCGCGACCACGTGAAGTTGATCGACTTTGGGACGGCGATTGAGAATGTGCCCGAGGTGATTGCGAGCGCTCCGAAGATGGGGACGAAAGGTTACGCTGCGCCTGAGCAGTCTACGGCGGAGTACGGGCCACAGGTCGATGTTTACGCGTTGGGAGTGACGCTTTGGCAGCTTTTGACTGGGAAGAAACCGGACGGTCGTTTCGAGGTGGAAAACTCGCATCGGTTGAATAAAATCGTGCGCCGGGCGACGCAAAAAGATCCCGCTAAACGCTATCCTGATATGAAGGCGATGATTCGTGATTTGCGTGAATATAAGCCACAGCGAAATACGAAAAAATATTGGTATTTGCTCGGCGGAGTTGCGATTTTAGCGCTGGCTGCTATTGCAGTATTCCAATTTGATTCGACCGAAACCTACAATGAATATTGGAAGGCGGCTGATCGAGCTAATGATGTCAGCGCTGCGAATGTTCAGTTGTATAAGGCGATTGAGGTTCGTCCAGGTTCTGTGGCGCCTTTTACTCAGATTATTAAAAACGATGAAGCGGATGGAATTTATAGCGATTTTGAACGCGAAAAGTTGGAATCGGCTTTCGAGGCTCACTTGCCGAAGTTGGAAAAAAGCGATAAATTCGCGAAGTTAGCCTTTAGAATGGGCACGTTGAACTGGTTCTTCACGAAGCGCGAAGAGGAAAACACACTGCGCGGCGAGGCGGAATCGCGCTACTATTTCAAGTTGGTGAGCGAATATAGCGAAGAAAATGCACCGGTGAACGCGCTGGCTAAAATTTATTTAAAAGTGGCCGAATACGACTTGAGCAAAATGCGAGATGCGACGTTGAAAGTGGCGAAGAAGCCAGATTTCAAGGCGGATTACGGGTTGGTGTTGAAGCTCGATATAGCCAAAGAAATGAAGGCGCCGCTGCTTAATTTATTGAAAGAAAAAATTAACGAAGTTGAGTTGGGAGAAAAAAATGAAAGATAAATTTGAAGAAGTAACAACGCACCGCGAAACGATTTTTGAAGGGCGGATTTTCACGGTTGCCGTGGATGATGTTGACTTGCCTAACGGCGGGGTTTCAAAGCGCGAACTCGTGTTCCACAAAGGAGCAGTCGGGGCGGTCGTGTTCACGCCGGAGAAAAAATTGGTGTTGGTGAAACAATATCGCAAGGCGATTGAGCGGGTATCTTTGGAAATTCCAGCCGGAAAACTCGAAGTCGGGGAGAACGCCGATTTAGCGGGTGCTATGGCGCGCGAGCTCGAAGAGGAAACGGCGTACCGGGCGGTGGATTTAGTGCGGGTGGCGAGTATGTATTCGGCGATCGGATTCTGCAACGAGTTGGTGCACGTTTACTATTCGAAGAACTTGGAACGCGTGGAAAATCCGCGGCCGATGGATGACGACGAAGTAATCGAGGTTTACGAGTTGACTTTGGCGGAGGCTTTGGCGGAAGTTGAGAGCGGATTGATCTGTGATGCGAAAACTCTTTACGCCGTGCAGTTGTTCGAGCTTTTGACGCTTAAGGGGGAACTGTAATGTCGAGAATGTCGAGGATTCACAGTGACGAGGTCGAAGATGAAGAGCTAACGCTTGATGACGTCGGTGCGGTCAATCAAAAAATCGAGCGCGATAAGGAAATCGAGGAGAAGACGAAGGTTCTTTCGAATAACTTGACGAAGGCGATTGGCGTATTGATTTTGCTATTGATCGTTATTTGGGTGTTGATTTTGAAATTTTAGAAAATGCACCGTTTTTGTGAGTTTTTAGGAGAAAACAGCTATTTTTGTGAGGTAACGGTGCGTGTAAAATTTACATGCACCGTTACCTCACAAAAACAGCCGAAAACTTTAAAAATTTCACAAAAACGGTGCATTTATTGAGAGCCGACGGGTTTTCGACATGAATTTACATAAATATTGTTCAAAAAAGGCTTATTTCTACCGAATTAATGCAATGTAAAATTTACACTGCATGAATTTGGTAGAAATAAGCCGTTTTCATACGGAATTTATGTAGATTCATGTCGCTTATAAAGAATCGAGGAATTTTTGGCGTTCGGCGAGCGCTGACTCGTATTTTCCAGAGGTATTAGGGAAATAGTAGTGCGCGCCGTCCAAAGTTTCAGGGATATATTGTTGCTTAACGAAATTATTTGGTTTACCGTGCGGATAGATGTAGCCTTTCGCACCGTTTTTCTCAGCGCCGCTGTAATGCGTGTCGCGCAAGTTGTCGGGAATCTTCCCGCTGCGCCCGGCGCGAACGTCGGCTAAGGCGGCGTCGATAGCGACCACGGCAGAGTTCGACTTAGGCGACAAACATAAATCGATAACAGCTTGGGCTAAAGGGATGCGAGCTTCAGGGAAGCCCAATTTCTCTGCGGCTAAAACGCAAGTTAAAGTGCGTTCCGCAGCGCCGGGGTTAGCTAAGCCGATATCTTCCGAAGCGATAACGAGCAAGCGGCGACATAAAATCTGCAGCTCGCCCGCTTCGACTAACCGTGCCATATAGTGCATCGCGGCATCGACGTCGCTTCCGCGAATCGACTTTTGGAACGCCGAAATCACGTCGTAGTGGGCATCGCCATCCTTGTCGTGCATAAACGATTTGCGTTGCAGACATTCTTCCATCACGGCAGCCGTAATATGAATCTTCCCGTCTTCATCCGAAACGGGCGTCGATTTCGCCGCGAGCTCCAACGCGTTCAAAACACTCCGCAAGTCGCCATCGGTCGAGTGGCTCATAAAGTCAATCGCGACATCATCGAGCTCCAACGCAAGCGAGCCCAAACCGCGCTTCTTATCGTGCACCGCCCTCAAAAGAGCCGTCACAATATCATCAGCCGCCAAAGGCTCAACCTTGAAAATTTGCGAACGACTGCGAATCGCCGGTGCAATCGAAATATAAGGATTCTCCGTGGTCGCCCCGATCAAAACAATCTTCCCGCTCTCTAAATGAGGAAGCAAAAAGTCCTGCTTAGGCTTATCTAAACGATGAATCTCGTCCAAAAGCAAAATCAGCGAACCGCTAAATTCCGCTTCATCAACGACTGCCTGCATATCTTTTTTCGTATCGGTCGCCGCGTTCAAAATCCGAAACGCATATTCCGTCGAACCCGCAATCGCACTCGCGATACTCGTTTTCCCCGTCCCCGGAGGTCCGTAAAGAATCATCGACGACAGCATCCCCGCCTCGATCATCCGGCGAATAATCTTCCCTGGCCCGACCAGGTGCGCCTGTCCGACGACTTCATCGATATTCTGCGGCCGCATCCGATAAGCCAATGGCATATTTCTCTCACTCATCCTAAAACCTCCGTTTTGTTAATTATATCACAAAACGTGAAGTCGAGCAAATCGAAAGCTTACTTATTAACCGCCAAAGAGTGTTGCAGCGAAGTTTGAAACGACTGAACAACCTCAGCGCCCTTAGCCGACATCAGCCACGTTCCACCCAAAATCCCGACAGTCAGAGTCACCACGATGACCCATAGCATTTTTCTAGACATAAAAATCTCCTTTGAATGCCTACATTATAACAGAAAATTACCCCTTAAAAACCTTAAAATCTCTTGGGCAAGTCCCGCGCGCCCGATGGCGCGCAAAACCCGCAAAAATATCGGTGCCACCGATAAAAATCCCATTTTCCAAAAAAAGGCATCTTAATATATATTTAAAAATTAACCGAAGGGTTATTGTTTTATAGTTTTAAATATATACCTCCTATATAAATACCAAAAATCACAGCTAAAAAGAATCAAAAAACATCAAAATTAAGAAAGTTGCGAATATAAAACTTTTGTTTGAAAACGGTAACATAAGTTGTTAATATATACTAAATATATAATTTGAAGGGGAATATTATGTTGAAAAAAATTATCGTAGCATTAGTGTCATTGCTAATAATGATGTCTTGTGGATCCGGAAAACACGTTACAATTCACGAAGTTAAACCAAATGAAACTTATCAAAAATTAGAGCAAATTCAAAAAGATGAATAATTTAGGGGCAATGGTACGGGCAGCGCGCATCAAACAAGGCTACAAACAGGCAGAATTAGAAAATATTCTGCCGCAATCGCGAATAAGTGTTTTCGAAACTGGGAAATGCGATATAATGGCACAGGACTTGATGAAGATTCTCGAGAAAATCAAAGTCTCACCAGCGGATTTTTTCAACACGGAAAAAGAGGATGATCTAGCTAAAATCATAAGTAGAATAAATAAGGCGACAACGTCAAACGATGTTGAAACCTTAGAAATTATCAAGCGTGATCTCATAAAATTCAGTCCTAACACGAAGAAAAAACTCGGAACGATGATTTACATTCTTAGTTGTCGGATAAAAAAGGAAAAGTTCAAAAAAAGCCAAATTTCTTGGTTCATAAAATATTTCGATGAATTAGTTTGGTATGAAGAATTAGATCTAATTATGTTGAACGATTGCCTTGTTATTTTTGAAAAAAATGATTTAAAAAAACATTTTGATTACGTTCTAGCGGTACTGACTTTAGAGTGCAACCAAGCAACGTATCGTTCGTGCAAAATGCTCTTGTTGCACATTATTTTGAAGTTACTTGCCGACAATGAACTTGAAGATGCACGCGAATTGCGAAAAAAAATCGAGACTTTAGATAAGTGGCAATCGCAATCGCTGATAATTACGGAGCGAATAATCGACTCAATACTGCTTTATCGTGATAATCAGGATAGCAAGGCGATGAATTATATGCAGGATACGCTTAAAGCTGTGGAAATTTTTGGTTCATCTTATGGCTATGAAACGGCTGAAGCGTTCACGAGATTTGTCAATTTTCAAGAGGCTATCAACAAGATGCAAACGAAAAAGGATTACACGGCCTACTACGATTGGATTGCTGTGATTTCAATGTAAAAAAGAACCTACCGGGCAATTGACTTGCCTAGTAGGTTCTTCTTTTTATTAGCGTCCGTGAACGTTTTCTGTTTGGCCAGTTTCGTTATTAGTCACTGTTAACCAAGCATCGTGAATAATTTTACCTGAAGCAGCATAAGTATCTGCAGTAATTGAGAATGATGGATTATGTGATGGAGTAACGCTCATCCAACTTGTCCAACCTGTTTTGTGGTAACCGTAGTAATCAAGTCTGAAACGGACTTGCAAAGTTTTGCCAGTTGCAACAGCATCGTCCCAAACTTTATCAGCAGCCTTCCAAGCTTTTGTGTCTCCGCCATCAGGGAAGTAAAATCCACTGTTTTTTGATGAAGTGAATAGAGGATATTCATCTTTAGTTTCGCCCATATTTGGGATAGGTAAATCAGATGCGCTTTGGATATCCATGTTGATGTAGCGCCAATAAGCCGATGAACTTTTCTCAGTGAAGTTGAAAGAAGTTCCCTTGTAGTTGAGGCTAGAATTCTCCGCGGCGAATACAGTTGGGGCTACAACAGCCAGTAGTGTGAATAGGACAGCTAGTCCAGTGATGATGCGTTTTGTAAAGTGTTTCATTGTGTTTCTCCTTTTATTTGATATGAGAAAATTATAACAATTAGGGGCGGCTAATTTAGGGCGTTCGGGCGGTTTATATAAAATTTTGGCAAGTGGGCGCTGGCGCGCGGACAAGTTTTCGCGGAATATATAGGAGATATATGAATTTTATTTGTTCACCCGAGCTACCCTTTGTAAAAATATTAAGATTAGTTGTATAATTAAAACTATAAAAGCATGGAAATCATTTTTTTGTTAAAATAATGATATGAAAAAGAAAATTAGTTTATTAATTACAGTTTTAGCGATGGTACCTATGATTGTTGGACAGTGTGTTTACGAAATCAAAAGAGGCCCGGAGAGTGAATACAAACAGAAGAGCATTTGGCCGGAATTCCATAGCGAAGATTAACCGATGAAAGAAATGAAAGCCGATATTCTCGGCGATATGGTGCGCCAAGCGCGAGTTAAGCAAGGGTTCAAACAGGATCAGCTAGCGGATGTTCTCAACCAATCGCGAATCAGTGCGTTCGAAAATGATCATTGCGATATTCATGCAAGGGACTTGATTAGAATCCTTGAAAAAATCGAGATGCCGATTTCTGCTTTTTTTAGCGGGAGTAGACATGAAAGTTTGGAACTGACAGTCGGAAAAATAATCGACGCCGCGGTGAGAAGTGATGATGCTTTGTTCGAAGAAGCGCGGGAAGAGATTAAAAATTACGCGCCGACGACGGTTAAGTTATTAGATTCGATGCAGTATGTCCTGACTTGCCGGGTTAAGAAAGAGCGGATGCGCAAGACCAAATTGTATTGGCTCGTGCAGTATTTTCGGAATTTGGCTTGGTATAGCGAACTCGATCTCGTTGTCTTGAATAATTGCCTCGTGGCTTTTGAGAAGGAAGATTTGGTGCAGCAATTCGATCATTTGCAAGCATTGTATGATTTGAACCCGAAAAAAATCGACTCGATTTCACTCAAGTCAATTTTGCTCAATATTATTTTGAAGTTGCTTGCGGATAATGAAGCGGAAACGGCAAAAGCGATGCGCGACAACTTGAGCGTGCCGTTGGAGTATCAGTCGCTAATCGTAACGCTTAGACTGATCGATGCAATTTTTATGTACCGAGCAGGGAAAGCGCACGAAGCGATGGAGGCGATGCAAGAGACCATACTCGCTATCAGCATTCTCGACTTTCTTGAAGTTGATGTTTTTAAACACCTCGTCAAAACAATTAATTTTGAGGAAGCGATCAATAGCGAACGGGCGCGCAAAGATTACAGCGAATATTACGAGCTGATGGGCGTTTTAAGGATGAAAAATTAAATTATTAAGATGGACATTCCCAGAAATGTCCTTTTTTTATGCGCTAAAAAAGTTGAGAACCCACGATTATTTTATGAAAAGGATTACAAAGAAGCGATAAAACCACAGGGTGAAACAATGCTAAAAGCATAGATTAGATTTGTTATAATTTATTTAGAAATTAAAGGAGACAAAAAAATGAAAAAGAAAATTAATGTATTAGTTATGTTTGTAGCCGTATGCGGGTTGACACTTGCCCCGTGTTTTGGTCATGGGTTGATTTACAAAGTTCCGAAATTTGAAACGCCACATGAAACGCCGAAGATTTTTAAATTTCCGAAGGGCCGCGGAATAGCATGAAGGAAATGAACCTTGATATTCTTGGGACGATGGTGAAAAAGGCCAGGATCAAGCAAGGATACACGCAAGGGGAACTCGCGGGGATTTTGTCGCAGTCGCGGATCAGCGAGTTCGAGAACGATAAATGTGACATCATGGCTAAGGATTTAATTAGGATTCTTGAAAAAATCGAGATGCCGATTGCGGAATTTTTCTATGATAGCAAGAATGCAAGCTTGGAAGAAATCGTTGAAAATATCGTTGATGCGACCGCAGATGACGATGTTGCGGCGATTGAGGCAGTTTACGAGAAGACGAAAAAATATCCACCGACGACGAGAAATCTTTTAGAGTCAATGTGTTATGTTTTGTCGTGCCGCGTGCGAAAAGATAAAATCAAGAAGACGAAAACGGCTTGGCTAGTGCAGTATCTAAATGAGTTGAAATGGTACAGCAAGCTAGATTTAGCAGTGCTTAACAACTGCATCGTGATTTTTAAAAAAGAAGATTTAGTGGCGCATTTTGACCACACGTTAATGCTTCTTGGTGTCGAAAATCGAAAAGATGATGAAATCACCTTGATGTTGATTTTGCTTAATATTATTATGAAATTACTTGCCGATAACGAGCTGGAACTTGCCCGGCAGTTGCGCAGCCGGCTGACGATGACGATGCTGTCGCAGGCGATAATTGCGACGTGCAGAATGATCGACGCGATTTTTATGTACCGCGACGACAAGGCGAACGAGGCGATGGAGTACATGCAGCAGACCATACTTGCCATCGACATTTTCGACCACAACAAACTTGGATTTTGCAAAGAGATGGCGAAGGTGATCAACTTCCAGGAGGCGGTCAACAGCGCCCGCGAAAAGAAAAATTATCGCGAATATTACGAGCTGATCGGCATTGTCGAGATGTAAACGCAAAAAAACCCGCTTAGAGGCAATTGACTTGCCAAAGCGGGTTTTCTTTTTGTTTTTCGCCTTGCTAGTCGACTTCGACGACATCCCATACAGGTTTAACGGGTTTAGCTGTTTCTGTGATAACACGCGGTGCTGAGGATTCGTGCACGATCGACGGCGCAAGCGTAGTGATAACGATAGCTGCTGTTGCCAAAAGTTTGATTTTTTTCATTGTGTTTCTCCTTAAATTAGTATGTGAAAATTATATCAAAAAAACAGGGCGGGCAAGTGCGCTGGCGCGAATTGAGATAAACACCGAGGATTGGGCGATGCGTTTTGCAAAACTTGCTCGAAATATCTTTTATATGGTTAAAATTTTCGTTTGTTGAAAATTAGTTAGGTTGTAATTATTAAGCTAGTGCAAATTCCGGCGGGCTGTGGTAAAATATTCGTATGAATGAATTACTTGATCCGCACAACCAAAACGACGCCGAGCTGAGCTTGCGTCCGCAATTTTTAAACCAGTACATCGGGCAAGTCGCCTTCAAGGAGCAACTAAAAGTCTACATTGAAGCGGCGCGTCTGCGCGAAGAAGCACTCGACCACGTCTTGCTTTATGGGCCTCCGGGCTTGGGTAAGACGACTTTGGCGTACGTTATCGCTAACGAATTGGGCGTTCATATTAAGACAGCCTCTGGTCCGGCGATTGAAAAACCGGGCGATTTGGTGAGTCTTTTGAACGATTTAGAGCCGGGTGACGTTTTGTTTATCGACGAAATTCACCGGATGCCGATGTTCGTTGAGGAAGTTCTATATTCGGCGATGGAAGATTATTTTATCGACATCGTGATCGGCGAACGCGATAATCCGCGCAGTGTTCGGTTCGATCTTCCGCCGTTCACTTTGATTGGGGCGACTACGCGGAGTGGGATGCTGTCAGCACCTTTGCGCGATCGATTTGGAATTGTGGGACATTTAGAATATTATAATATCGAGGAATTATCGGCGATCGTTCGACGGACGGCCGAAATTTTTAACGTTGATATTTCAGCTGAAGCGGCTAAATCGCTGGCTTTGCGCTCACGCGGCACGCCGCGAATTGCCAACCGGTTGTTGAAACGCGTTCGCGATTTCGCTTTGGTTAAAGGCAATGGCGAAGTGACGACGGATTTGGTCGATTTGACTTTAGAGCACTTAGGAGTAGACGAGGCTGGGCTTGACCGTACCGATCGCGCGATTTTGCGCGTGATGATTGAGGATTATGCCGGGCGGGCTGTGGGTGCAAAGTCGATTGCACTTGCCATCGGCGAAGAGGCGGAGACGATTGAGGCGGTTTACGAGCCGTATCTGATTCAGCAGGGGTTTGTGCTGCGGACGCAGAATGGGCGCGTGCCGAGTGAGAAGGCGTATAAACATCTGGGGGTAGCGAAGAATGACTAGTGTAGTATTTATGGGAACTCCGGCGTTTTCGGTCGGGATTTTGGAAGGATTGGTCGAGGAGGGATACGACGTAATGGCTGTCGTGACGCAGCCGGACCGACCAGTGGGCAGAAAGCGCGTAATGACTCCGCCGCCCGTTAAAGCTAAGGCTTTGGAATTGGGGTTGACGGTGGTTCAACCTGAGAAAATCCGCGAGTTGGACTATGAGCCGGACTTTATCGTGACGGCCGCGTTTGGGCAGTTTTTACCCGAATCCGTTTTGGCGCGAGCGAAGGTTAAGGCAATCAACGTGCACGCGTCGTTGCTGCCGAAATACCGAGGTGCCGCGCCGATTCACTATGCGTTGATCAATGGCGATGCGTTGACGGGAATCTCGATTATCGAGATGACGAAAAAAATGGACGCCGGGGATATTTATGGTTCTTCGGAACTTGCGATTACGGATGACGACAACGTCGGAACGTTGTTCGAGAAGTTGTCAGTCGTTGGACGCGATACTTTGCTTTCGGTGATGCCGGGAATTTTAGATGGCTCGGCTGTTGGCGTTCCACAGGTCGAATCCGAGGTGACATTTAGTCCTTCGATTTCGGCGGACGAGGAAATTATCGACTGGTCGTTGAGTGCGCGTGAAGTTTTCAACAAGATCCGCGGAATGAATCCGTTCCCGACTGCCTATTCTACTTATGATGGCGAACGCGTGAAGTTTTTCGATACGCGTGTGGTCGTTGGAAGTGGTGCTCCGGGTGAGATTATCTTGAAAGATAAGAAGAATTTCGTGGTCGCTTGTGGCACGGGCGCTTTGTCAGTCAAGGTTCTGCAGCCGTTTGGAAAATCGAAGATGGATGTCGTCTCGTTCTTGAACGGGGTCGGTCAAAAATACGAAATCGGAAGTGTATTTAACTAAAAAGGGGGATTTTGACAAATTTTTTAATTTTTCGAGCGAAAAATTAAAAAATTTGCCAAAATCCCCCTTTTTTATTTTATAGACTGTAAAACGTAGTAACCTTTGTCACGGATTAGGATTTCGCAATTTCCGTAAACGTCTTCGAGTAACTTTTTAGCGCTAGGCGCACCCTGTTTCTTCTGCAAGACCACGACCATGACGCCACCGTCAGTGAGCAAGTCATAAGACTCGCTAATCATCGCGTTGACGACTGATTTCCCAGCGCGAACAGGCGGGTTAGTCAAAATCGCCGAAAAGTCGCGATGATGGACATCGGAATAAACGTCGGATGTATGGATATCGACAAGTTCAGCGACACCGTTAGCGTCGGCATTGATTCGAGCGAGAGACAAAGCGCGCTCGTTGACGTCGATCATTTCGACTTTGAAACCGAACGCTTTAGCAAATGCAATCCCGACCGGACCGTAGCCACATCCAGCATCAAGCAACCGTTCGCCGGCTTCAACGCTTTCGATTTCAGCCGCAAATGCATCGATCATCACGCGCGTTCCGTAGTCGATCGTCGTACCGGAAAACACGCCGCTATCGGTCGTGAAACTCAAATTTTCATCGAGCAACTCGAACTTAAAATTTTTGAGATTGTGCTCGGAATTGGGATTATTTGTAAAATATTGTTCGCTCATTTTTTCACCTTAATTTATTAAAAATTGAATGCCCACAAATTGCACAAAACGGGCAAGTCGAGGGCGCTACTTGCCCGCTAAATCCCCGAGAAAACAGGGGGAATCGCGCGCAAATTGACTTTCTAAGCATCTGCTTAAATTATAACACAAATTATGGTAAAATTAAGTAATTAATTTACACGATGGAGGACTATGGCGAAATGGAAAAATTTACGATTTACACAGGCACGAGCGTGCCGATTATGAACGATAATATCGACACGGATATCTTGATTCCGAAAACTTACTTGGCGAACGTGACCAAAGAAGGCTACGGAAAAAACCTCTTCGACGAGTGGCGCTACCTCGAAACAGGGGCGGCAAATCCCGACTTCGTCCTGAACAAACCTGAATATGCGAACGCGACAATCCTTGTGGCAGGCGACAATTTCGGTTGCGGATCGAGTCGTGAACACGCGGCTTGGGCGCTCCTTGATTACGGCTTCAAAGTAATCATCGCCGGCGGTTTCAGCGATATTCACTACATGAACGAACTTAAAAACGGCTTGCTTCCGATCGTTCTGCCTCATGCGGCGCGTGTAGAACTATCACAAATCGCACCGACTGAGGAGGTAACTATCGACCTTCCGAGTCAAACGGTTTCAGCTGCAGGTATTACTTACCACTTCGAAATTAACGAAATGTGGAAAGAAAAGCTGATCAACGGCTTGGACGATATCGGCATCACGTTGCAACACGAAGCGGAACTTGCCAGCTACGAAGAAAATAAAATTCCAGAATTTTGGAGATAAAAAATGAAAGTAATTGTTGGCCTTGGAAATCCGGGTGCAAAATACGCCAAAACCAAGCACAACGTGGGGTGGATGGCGCTTGACGAAATCGCATATCGCCTCGGCTGGCAGTTCGATCAAAACGAATTTTCAGCCGACATCGCGACCGGTCATATAAACGGCGAAAAAGTTATGCTCGTTAAACCGCTGACTTTTATGAACCTATCCGGAAATTCAGTCGGCCCGTTGATGACCTTTTACCAAGTTTACGATGAAGAGTTGATCGTGCTTCACGACGACCTCGACTCGCCACTTGGCCGCGTCCGTTTAAGAGCTAAAGGCTCGGCTGGTGGTCAAAACGGCATGAAGTCGATAATTGCCGCGCTTGGAACCAACGAAATCCAGCGTTGCAAAATCGGTATCGGTCGCCCGATTCACAAGGGTCAAGCGGTGACGAGCCACGTGCTAAGCCCGTTTGAAACGCAAGATTTCGATGCGATGCACGACGCACTCCATAAAGCGGCGGATGCTACTCTCGACTGGGTTGAGACTGGCGATTTCCTTGCAACGATGAATAAATTTAACTAAAAAATTAACGAGAAAGAACCTACGTGAAAGACTTAATCAGAAAAATCCTCGGCATCAAAGAGGCCAAAAAAACCACAGCCAACCTACTCAACAACGACATCCTTGACTACACCGTCTACAACTTCAACCAAACGCAATTCTACTTGTATTACACGATTTCGATGCTCGGCGGCGCATTCGTCGCGTCCATTTTTTACGGCGGACTCTTCAAAGTCGACGGCGCAGCGACACTGGCTACAACGATTAGCAACACCGTCGTCATGGTGGCTGGGGCAATTATCGGGGCCCGCGTGGCAATTCCCATCTTCAAAAAAAGTCTCATCGATAAAAGAAATATGCTCATCCAATTGCAGTTTCGTGATATGTTGGAGTCGTTGACATCTTCGATCACATCGGGGAGCAACATCGAAAAAGCGTTCGGCGCTTTAGAAAACGATATGACTGCCCAATTCGGAAAAGATGGCTTTATGACGATTGAGGTCGAGCAAATCAATCAAGCCTACCGAAATGGGATTCCGGTTGAGCAAATGTTGATCGACCTAGGCGAACGCACGGGAAATCGCGATATTAAAAGTTTTGCGAACGTGTTCTCGTTAATCCACTCAAAGGGTGGAGATATGCGCACAATCATCCGCCGCACGACTGATATCATCACCGAAAAAGTGGCAATTTCTGAAGAAATCGAAACATCGGTAACCTCGAATAAAATGCAACATAAAATCATGACAATTGCCCCGATTGGGATTATTGCGCTTTTGAAATATTCAGCGGATATGTTTGCGAGTGCATTTGCCTCGATGATCGGAGTGGTGTCAATGACTGTCGCTCTTGTCGTCTTCGTCGTAGCTTACCGTATGGGCGAAAAAATCGTCGATATCAAATAGGAGAGAAAATGCAATTAAATATTTTAGGAAACATTTTAGTTGTCGTTTTTATTCTGCTTCTAATTGTTTCGCGTAGCAAAAGCTACCTTGTTGAAAACATCACAAACTACGAATTTCCGCTTAAAGACCTTTACACGGTGGGCTTCTACATCCTAGGTCTGCCGTTTGTAACCCTTGATTTAAGCCGCTTGAAAGAAGCGACGCGCATCAAATATAACGAAACTTACGCCGATTATTACGCCAATTTAATCATGGCTCAAGCAATCACACTGACAAGCCTAGCCGCTATTGTGACGATTCTCTTGTCGTCATTTGTCTCGACGGGGATGCGGATGCCGTTCATCGTTTTCGGAATCGTTATGAGCGCCGTTTTATATTTTTATTTAACAAAACGCATGCGCCGCGAAATCGAGGAATTAAAACGCGAATATCTGCGCGAGCTACCTGAAGTCATCAGTAAATTAGCCATTCTAACCAGTAGCGGGATGATCCTCAGCGAGGCTATTAAAATCACTGCAACCAGTGAAGATGCGCCTCTATACAATCTCTTCAAAGAATCGGTCGGCCTAATCGAAAATGGCGCGAGCGACACCGAAGCGCTTGATTACGTCGCCCGCAAGAGCGAACTTCACGAAATCCGCAAATTCACCCGCTCACTTGCCCAAACGATGGACCGCGGGAGCGCCGAGCTCGTCGAGTTTCTGACGCGCCAAAGTGGGGAGATTTGGATGGAGCACAAGCAGCACCTCTTGCAAGAGGGTGAACGCGCCGCCGGGAAGCTACTTGCCCCGGTTGCACTGAGTTTTGGAGCCGTGATCGGCGTAATCGTCATCGCATCGATGTCGAGCATGCATTTTTAGCCGCTAAATATTAAGAAGAAAAGTATTAACTTGTAAAGCGCGTAGAATTTAGGTATAATGATAAAAGTGCTTTTGCACACATTCTAAGAATTGAAGGGGGGGAAAATCATGACTAAAACAGTAGTTCGTAAAAACGAATCTCTTGATGATGCTCTTCGTCGCTTCAAACGTTCAGTTTCCAAAGCTGGTACTTTACAAGAAGCTCGCAAACGTGAACACTATGAAAAACCTAGTGTAAAACGTAAAAAGAAATCAGAAGCAGCTCGCAAACGCAAGAAATTCTAATTTAAACATGATGCCACGCCTTTACGGAGTGGCTTTTTTGTTGGGCAAGTTTGGGAAAATCGCATCAGAGCCCCTTTTTAGTGATTTCAGGCTTCGAAATCACTAAAAAGGGGCTCTGATGCGATTTTGTTTTTTTGACTTGCCTAAATTCGCTTTTTTGAGCCGGAAATGGTATAATATTACCACTATTTTAGCGAGGTTGATATGTATAAAATTGATAATGAGATTTACCGTAGTGGCAGTGAGAATGAGGGCGTGCTGGGCGAGCTGAGCGTGGGGATGAACCCGCGGCAGCTGGAGGCGCTTTCGACGACGGAGGGACCGCTTTTGATTATGGCGGGCGCCGGCAGTGGGAAGACGCGCGTGGTGACGCACCGGATTGCGTACCTGATTAAGGGGAAATACGTGCAGCCGTGGCGGATTTTGGCGATTACGTTTACGAATAAAGCGGCGCGCGAGATGCGCGAGCGGGTCGGCGATCTGCTAGGTGGAGCGGCGCAGGACGTCTGGATTTCGACGTTTCACGCGATGTGCGTGCGGATGCTTAGGCGTGATGCGGAGAAAATTGGCTTCACGAGCAATTTTTCAATTCTCGATCCGGCGGAGCAAAAGAGCGTGCTGAAAGGCGTGATCAAGCGCCTAAATTACGACGAGAAGATGATTTCGCCGAAGACTGCGATCAATAAGATTAGCGATGCGAAAAATAATCTGGTCGGGGTCGCGGAATACAAGGCTATTTATGGGCGTCAGCCGATTATGGAGAAGTATGCGGCTGTTTATGCGGGATATCAGGCTGAGCTTGTGCGCAACAATTCGATGGATTTCGACGACCTGATTATGAACGTCATCAAGCTGTTCAAATTGCACCCAGAGGTGCTCGAACATTACCAGGACAAGTTCGACTACATTCACGTCGACGAGTATCAAGATACGAATGATGCCCAGTACAATCTGGTGAAGTCGCTCGCCGATAAAAAGCAAAATATTTGCGTGGTCGGGGATGCCGATCAGAGCATTTACGCATGGCGTGGCGCGAATATGAACAACATTCTCAACTTCGAGAAGGACTATCCTGCGGCGAAGGTCGTGTTGCTCGAGCAGAATTATCGCTCGACGAAGAACATTCTCGACGTCGCGAATTGCGTGATTAAAAACAATAAAAAGCGCAAGGACAAGGCGCTGTGGACCGACCGCGTTGCGGGCGATAAGGTCGTGTCGATGCACGTCAAGGACGAGCGCGATGAGGGCCGATTCATTATCGAAAAAATCCAAGAGTGTTTGGCATCGGGCAAGCACTCGCTGCGCGACTTCGCGGTTTTGTATCGCACGAATGCCCAAAGTCGAACGGTCGAGGAAATGTTGATTAAATCGAACATTCCCTACCGAATTGTTGGCGGGCATAAGTTCTACGACCGCAAAGAAATTAAAGATATTATCGCTTATTTAAAAGTTTTGGTGAACCCTGCGGATTCGATTAGCTTGAACCGAATCATCAATGTGCCAAAGCGCGCGATAGGGGCGACAAGCGTATCGAAATTGAACGAATTTGCAGCGGCGTATGATGAGTCAGTTTATAATATTATGGCGAACGCTCTGCCGACTGGTGTTTCGGCTAAATTGGCTAACACTTTGGGAGCGTTACGCGCAACGTTTGAAAATTGGAAAACTAAAGCGCAGGACTTGAGTCTGACTGAAACAGTGCAGACGTTGATTAAAGAAAGTGGCTACGAAGCTGAACTGAAACGGGAAAACACGATTGAGTCACAAGCGCGCATCGAAAACTTGGAAGAATTTTTAAGTGTAACTAAAGAATTCGATAAGCGCACGGATGAAACGGTTGATGGTCTCGAACGCATTTCCGATTTCCTAAATGACGTTTCGTTGATGAGTGAAATCGATAACGTCGTGGACGGTCAAGAGGTCGTTTTGATGACGATGCACGCAGCGAAAGGGCTGGAATTTCCAGTCGTCTTTATCGCAGGTGTCGAAGAAAATATTTTCCCGAGCGGGATGGCACTTAATGAAAACGGTCAAGAAGGTCTCGAAGAGGAGCGTCGACTTGCCTATGTTGGAATTACGCGAGCGGAACGCGAGCTGTATCTGCTGCACGCGGGAACGCGGATGCTGTACGGGCGGACGCAGTTCAATCCGCCGAGCCGGTTTATTTCGGAGATTGACCGCGAATTGTTAGACGCGCCGGGCAGCTCGCCGAGTGGGATTCGGATTGGGAAAGCCAAGCCGGTTGAAACTAAGGAAACTAAGGCTAAGGCCGAGGTCGATTGGGCGGTTGGCGACATCGTTGTGCACAAACGTTTCGGCGAAGGTGAAGTGATCGAGGTTACGGCCGATGATATGACTGAATTGCTAGTCGAATTCCCGGATCAGGGTCAAAAAAGACTACTTGCCGAACTTGCACCGATTAGTAAAAAATAAATTTGCGGACTTTTTGCGTTTTGTGGTCTTTTTTGGCTGAAAATGACCATAAAACGCGAAAAGTCCGCAAAAGTGAAAAGTATAGGGGTAAATATGACGAAAATTACTGAGGGAGTTGACCTTCACACGATTGAGACGACGCAGTTCAAGACGGTGTCGATTGTCGTGGAGTTCAAGACTCGCCTAGATAAAAATAAAATCGACGAGCGCTCGCTGCTCGCTGCCATCATGGGCAATTCGGCGGAGAAGTTCCCGGATCCAGCTGAGCTGAGCCGCGAACTTTACGATATGTACGGCGCGAGTTATCACGTGTCGACAGTTAAGACGGCGCGAAATCTGAATCTGCGTTTCGTTTTGAATACGATTAATGGCTCGTATGCGAACGACCGCGAATTGTTGAAAAAAAGTTTTGCGTTTTTGAATGAGGTTATCCACAATCCGTTGATTGATGAGCCGACTCTAATGCGCGAACGGGCTAATCTAGTTACGCAAATCAAATCGCTCGCTGATGATAAGAAAAACTACGCGATTAATCAAGGTGCTAAGTTGTTCTTTAAGGATGCCGAAGTTCAGGGGTTGGATTCGTATGGGCAGATTGAAAACTTAGAAAAACTGACTATCCACGATCTCGAAAAAGCCCACGCAGGCCTAAAAGACGAGCTAGTCAACATCTTCGTCGTTGGCGACGTTGACCCGAAAGAAGTCGAATCATACATCGAAGAGTTCGATTTCAAATCGCGCAATAAAGAAGAGCGCGAGTATTTATATGAGCGCGAAGCATCGCCGGAAATCGAAATAAAAACGGAAATTCAGGACGTGGCTCAGGCGAAAGTTGTAATGTTCGCAAACTTCCCCGGTGTCTATGCGAGCGAGAATCACTACGCGTCGCTAGTCTTCAACGCACTTTACGGAGGTAGCGTTCAGGGTCGACTGTTTAGAAATGTCAGGGAAAAGGAAAGTCTAGCTTACTCGATTTTCTCTTCGATCGACCTGTTCCGCAAACTGCTATTCGTTTACGGCGGGGTCGACAACGAGAAAACCGACTACGTTCAGGAAGTCATCATCCGCGAGTTAGTCGCGATGAAAAACGGCGATACGACCGAGGCTAACCTTCACAGCGTCAAGAAAAAATTAATCAACGACTATGAAATAGCACTCGATTCGCCTGCCTCGCTTTTGAACCATAAAAAATTCGAAGTCATGAACCCGGATTTCAAGCGCGATCTCGAAACCTACACAAAAGGAATCAACGCGGTAACGCTGGCGGATGTCGCGGGAATTGCCGATAAGGTCCGCTTTGACAGCGCGTACGTCCTGAAAGGCGGTGCGAACAAATGAAGTTCAAATACGATTTAGTTAAGGAAGAAATGCACGTCGTCAAGCTTGACAATGGGTTGGAGCTAATCATCGTGCCGAAGCCAGATTATCACAAGGTTTACAGCCTGTTTGCGACGAATTACGGGTCGATTGATAGCGAGTTCGTCTTGGACGGCGAGCGGGTCAAGGTTCCGGATGGAATTGCCCACTTTTTGGAGCACAAATTGTTCGAGAAGGAAGACGGCGACGTGTTTATCAAACTCAGCGAGCTGGGGATTGATTCGAACGCGTACACGAGTTTTGACGTGACGGCGTACCTGGCCGAGACGACGCGCGAGATGTATCAGACGGCGCTGAACGTGCTGCTCGATTTCGTGCAGGACCCCTATTTCACTGACGAGTCGGTCGAGCGCGAGAAGGGGATCATCGCTCAGGAAATCGAGATGTACAACGATGACGCGAATTGGCAGACCTATTTTGGCCTGCTGCGCGCGCTTTACAATAATCACCCGATTGCGACTGACGTGGCGGGCGATGTGGCTTCGATCAACGAGATTACGGCCGCCGATCTGCACCTCTGCTACAACTCGTTCTACCATCCGTCGAACATGCGCTTGTTTGTCATCGGGGCGGTTTCGGTCGACGACGTGGTCGAGCTGGTCACGAACAACCAGGCGCACAAGACCTTCCCGAACCCAGGGGCGGTGGGAAAGTTGTCGCCTATCGGCGACGTGATTGAGGAGAGTTTAGTCGAAATGCAGCTTAACGTAGGCAAGTTCGCCTGCGGCGTGCGAGGTTTCGATTTAGATGCGTTGACGCCACGCGAATTATATGTGAAACAGCGAACTTGGTCGATCGCTTTTGAAATGTTGCTCGGCGAAACGTCGAGCGTTTACAGCGATTTGTATGCGCGCCAACTTATCGACGATAGCTATTCCGTCGAAGCAACGCGCATCCGCAAAGATTTATATGCTGCCGTTTTAGGCGACTCGAACGCGGCTCCGGAAGTTTTAGCCGTATTGAAACGAGCGATCCAAAACTCTGCGACAAGCCCTGACCTAAACGAAGCTCACCTTGGAACTTTGAAAAAAGCGAAGATTGGCGCGTTCCTAAAACGCCTCAACAACCTAAGTTCAACCATCGGCGCTATCGCTGAGAACAACCTCGACTACTTTGAAACAATCGAGATTATCAGCGCCATCACGCTCGACTCGGTTCGCGCCGAGCTAACCAATCTAGCCGCAGGTCCCATCGCGGTGGTGGAAGTTAAATAGGAGAAAGAAATGAAAGTGAAAACGATAGAAATTGATAACGAAATATTCCTAGAAATTCCGGCAGAGTTTAATATAGTAGAAGATGAAGAGTTCGAAGTAATTACGAATGAAAATGGAACGATTATTTTTAAACCGGTTTATTCGTTAATTAAAGATGTGGTTAATACACATCGTGATGCTTTGAAAGATTTAATCGACCTATAAAACAACGCGAGATTTTGCTATAATTGTAGTAATTAATGGAGGTAGATATGTTAAAACCACTTGGAGAACGCATCGTTCTCAAAAAGAAAAAAGCCGAAAAATCGGTCGGCGGGATCATCTTGGCAAGTCAGGGCGCTGACGCGGCGGGCTTAGCTGAGGTGATTGCGGTTGGACCGGGAGCGCGGACGCTGAACGGCGAACTTGTTGCGCCGAGCGTGAAGTCGGGCGATATTGTATTAGTAGAAGAATTTGCGGGCGTCGTTGTAAAACACGATGGCGAAGAGTTTTTAGTTGTGCGCGAGGGCGAAATTATCGCCGTGGTGGACTAAATGGGTAAATTTCAGACGGTAGACAATCGTGCCCAACGTGGGGCGAACGATAAACATGCGCGCAAGGATATGGAGCGCATAGCTGATGTGAAGCAGACTAAAGCGGATTTACTTGCTAAAGCGCGCAAGGCAAACAAAGCAACGGAAGGTAAAAAATAATGGCTAAAGAAATTAAATTTTCCGGCGATGCGCGCGATGCGTTATTGCGCGGAGTCGATATTCTAGCAGATACAGTTAAAGTGACGCTTGGTCCGAAAGGGCGCAACGTCGTTTTAGAAAAAGCATATGGCGCGCCGCTCATCACAAATGACGGTGTCACAATCGCGCGAGAAATCGAGCTTGAAGACAAATACGAAAATATGGGTGCGCAACTCGTAATGGAAGTTGCGGCGAAAACTAATGACGTAGCCGGTGACGGCACGACAACAGCGACCTTGCTAACACAAGCCATCGCGCGCGTCGGACTAAAAAACGTTACTGCGGGCGCTAACCCCTTGGCAATTCGCGATGGAATCGAGCTTGCCACAAAAGCGGCCGTCGAAGAATTAACGAAAATCAGCGTGCCGGTCGACTCAAGCGAAGCGATTTCGCAAGTCGCATCAATTTCATCTGGTCGTCAAATAGTAGGCGAATACATCTCGAAAGCGATGAACACGGTTGGTCGCGATGGCGTTATCACAATCGAAGACTCGAAAGGTCTTGAAACTGAGCTTGAAGTCGTCGAAGGAATGCAGTTTGACCGCGGTTACCTGAGCCAATATATGGTGACGAACAGCGATAAACTCGAAGCGGAACTTGAAAATCCGTTCATCCTCGTGACCGACAAAAAAATCTCGAACATCCAAGATGTTCTACCTATATTAGAGCAAATCGTGCAATTGAGCCGTCCGCTTCTAATCATCGCAGACGACGTCGATGGTGAAGCGCTGCCGACCTTAGTCCTAAACAAGATCCGCGGAACGTTCAACGTGGTCGCAGTCAAAGCGCCATCATTTGGCGATCGCCGCAAAGCGATGCTTGAAGATATCGCTGTCTTAACCGGTGCGACTGTCATAACTGAAGACTTAGGTCTTGATCTTAAAGCGGCGCAAATCAGCGACCTCGGCCAAGCGGCGAAAGTCGTAGTCGGGCGCGACAGCACCATTATCGCAAACGGAATCGGCGACAAAGCGCTCATCAAACAGCGCGTGGCAATTATCAAAGCGCAAATCGAAGAGGTAACGAGCGAGTACGACCGCGATAAATTACAGGAACGCCTAGCAAAACTTGCGGGCGGCGTCGCAGTCATCAAAGTCGGTGGCGCAACTGAAACTGAGCAAAAAGAATTGAAACTGCGCATCGAAGACGCCCTGAACGCAACGCGGGCGGCAGTCGAAGAAGGCATCGTCGCAGGTGGCGGCACGGCATTAGTCAACGTCATCCCAGCCGTAGCCAAACTACTCAAGAAAAAAGCACTCGACGCCGACGTTAAAACCGGCATCGAAATCGTCATCCGCGCCATCGAAGAACCGGTCCGCCAAATCGCGGAAAACGCCGGGTTTGAGGGTTCGGTCATAGTCGACAAACTCAAAATCTCGGACGCCGGCATCGGCTTCAACGCAGCGAACGGCGAATGGGTCGCCATGATCGACAGCGGCATCGTCGATCCGACGAAGGTAACTCGCACGGCCCTTCAAAACGCGGCAAGTGTCGCGGCGTTATTGTTGACAACGCAAGCGGCGGTTGTTGAATTGCCAAAAGCGGACACGGCACCAGCAATCGACCCGAACATGGGAATGTATTAACCACGTTATGTAAGTTAGCCCCCTAAGTTACATAACGATGAAGGGGAAATGCATAAAATATGATGTCGTTATGTAAGTTAGCCCCCTAAGTTACATAACGATAGAAGGAAAAGAGCCAAAAATGGATGTCGTTATGTAAGTTAGATAGCTAAAGTACATAACGACGTGAAAATAGGAGAGAAAATATGATTAAATCGTTTAAACCGAATGGCGTTTGCGCGAAAGAGCTGATCATCGATCACGAAAACGGCGTTATTAATAGTATAGAAGTAATCGGCGGCTGCCCGGGAAACGCGAAAGGCGTGGCGGCGCTACTTGTCGGCATGGAAATACCTAAGGCAATTGAGCGGCTGAAAGGCATTACGTGTGCAGATAACGACACGAGTTGTCCGGATCAAATCGCTTTGGCGCTAGAAGAAATCTTAGCGGAAAACTAATTATTAAGAAGACTTAAAAATGAAAATGGAATGAAAAAAGAAAACGTTATCATTTTAATTAGGGTAAAAAAGATATATACTTTACATTTGATAAGTAAAAACTAATAAAAAGTTTGAATATTACAACGAAAAACGGATGAGGTATTTTCATCCGTTTTCATTTTAGACGAACAAAAAAAGTTTCTAAACTTTTTCGGGTAAATCTAATGTAAACGTTTAAAAGTTATGGTAAAATTACTTATACCTTTTGAACTGGCATGCCAGTTTGAGAAAAACACTAATATATTATTTCTAAGGAGATTAAAATGAGTACAGAAAAGAAAAATTGGGTTTACGAAGCGAAACCCATTACCGTAGCTCGCGGTGTCGGCTATGGTATGATGGATTTAATGGGTGGCGGATGGAACAATATCGTTTCCGGCGTTATCTTCACGTTCCTATTGGCGCAAGGGCTTGACCCGTCAGCAGCCGGTGGGGTTACGTTCTTCGCACGTATCTTCGATGCGATTTTCTCACTATTCTTCGGAACAATTACCGATGAATTCTACAAAACAAAACTTGGTAAACGTTTCGGACGTCGCCACTTCTTCATCTTCGTTGGTGGTATTGCATTCGCAATCATCTTCCCAATGTTCTGGTTCCCAGCTAGCACTTTCGGTCTAGGCGGACACGAATTCTGGTATTACTTACTAGTTAATATCGGTATGGAAATCGTAATCGCATTCATTATGATCCCTTGGGAAACATTACCAACTGAAATGACAGAAGACTACAACAAACGTACTGTCTTGTCAGGTTCTCGTATGTTCATCTCGGCGACAGGAACTGCAATCGTATTCTTCGTGTTAGCTATTCTTAAACATATCGGTAACGATAATGCTTACCTAATTACAGGTCTTATCTACACTGTAATCTTCGTAATTGCAATCTTCATCTCTTGGAGAACTACTTGGGAACGTCCACTTAACGAAGACGTTATCGCTGAATTAGAATCTCGTCCTAAACTTGGTTTCGTTGGCGCTGCTAAAAAATCAGTTATCGACTACGCTTCAACATTCAAAAATAAAGCTTTCCGTAAACACTTAACAGTTTACTTACTATCATTCACGGGTAAAGATTTCTACTCAACTCTACTACCAACATTCATGGTATTCGCTGTTGGTTCAGCAGCTGACTTCCCGTGGGTATTACAAGCATTATCAGCTTTCGGTATTCTTTCTACTTTATTAGCTGCTAAATTGATGATCTCTAAAGGACCTCGTTTCCTATTCATCTTAGCTTACTCTGGTATTCTATTATCATTAGTAGGTTACGGAGTAACTTACGCAACTCACTCACTATCTAACGTAGCAATCTGGGCATTCATCATCATCTCAGTTGTTTACCAAATGTCACGCGCAGTCCTAGAATTCACTCCTTGGAACGTATTCCCATTCATTCCAGACGTGGACAGAATCATGACCCGCGAAGACCGCGCTGGTATCTACGCTGCCGTTATGACATTCTTCCGCAAATCTACAGGAGCTCTTGCTTCTGCGATTGCAGGTATCTTGTTGACAGAAATCGGCTTCAAATCTGATATGATCTCTGGTAAAGTTCCAGTTGGAATTACTCACGGTATTACTTTGATCTTCATCTTAGGTCCTGGTATCCTAATCCTTCTAGCGTTGATCGCTTCTTTCTTCTTCCGTTTGAACAAAGAAACTCACACAATCTTGAAAAATGAAATCAACCGTTTAGAAGCTGGCGGCTCTAAAGAAGACGTTACTCCTGAAACACGCAAAGTAACTGAAGCTTTAACTGGTCACCCTTACGAAACACTTTGGCCTGAAACTCCACTTTCACTACAAATCGCAGCGAAAGAAGCAGCGGCTAAAAAATAATTCTTAACGCAAAAGCCTCTTGCCTTGGCAGGGGCTTTTCGCTAGAAAAAAGCGGGCAAGTGTGGTAAAATATTATCATACGTTCGCAAGTGGCATGCCACTTGCTCAGAGGCAAGCTCTTCGCAGGAAGTAACTTGCCCACAATAAAATATATCGAGGTAAAAAGAAAATGAGTAAAGTTGAAACTCCAACATGGGTCCACTTCGGTGGAGGTAACTTATTCCGCGCTTTCCACGCTGAAATCGCGAACGAATTGGTCAAACAAGGGAAACTTGACAACAAAGTCATCGTCGCTGAAACTTGGGACGAAGAAGTCGTTGACAAAACTTACAACGGCAACGACAACCGCATCTTGAACGTCACTTTAAAAGGTAACGGCTCAATCGAAAAAGAATGGTTGAACTCGGTCGGCGAAGCGATCTACGTGAGCCAAGTTGAAAACAAAGGGATCGAGCGCATCACGGAAATCTTCCAAGCGCCATCACTTCAACTTGCGACAATCACAATCACCGAAAAAGGCTACAAACCACTTCCAAACGGAGCGGCAAGTCCTTCAATCGTGCTTTATACTGAACTATTATTCAAACGTTTTGAAGCGGGCGAGCTACCAATTGCTTTCGTTTCAACAGATAACTTCTCGCGCAATGGTGACGTGTTGAAAGCTGCCGTTTTAGAAGTTGCTAAAACTTACAACAACGAAGCGTTCATCACCTACTTAACTGACGAAACTAAAGTTACTTTCCCGTGGTCAATGATCGACCGCATCACGCCAAATCCAGACGAGTCGGTTAAAGCGATGTTGGATGCGGATCCAGCACTTGCCGGAAATGACTTCACAATTCTTCACTCAGCAAAAGGTACAAACGTTGCACTTTTCGCTAATACGGAAGAAACTCACTATCTTGTAATCGAAGATAACTTCCCGAACGGTCGTCCAGATCTTATCGCGGGTGGCGTTATCTTGACTGATAAAGAAACCGTTGAAAAAATCGACGAAATGAAGGTCTGCACTTGCCTGAATCCGCTTCACACGGCTCTTGCAATCTACGGAACAATCTTAGAATTCGGTAAGATTTCGGAAGAGGTTAAAGACCCGCAAATGCTAGCGCTGATCAACGAAATCGGCTACAACGAAGGAATGAAAGTCGTAGTTGATCCGGGCGTTATCAATCCTAAGGAATTCATCGATGCGGTTGTCAACGACCGTCTGCCGAACCCTTACGTTCCTGATACTCCGCAACGTATCGCAACTGATACTTCGCAAAAATTACCGATCCGTTTCGGTAAAAATATCTCGCTTTACGCAGCAGGTGAAGCAGCACCGCTCAAGGCAGCTGACCTTGTATTCATCCCACTAGTACTAGCTGGTTGGGTGCGTTACCTGTTAGGTGTGAACGACGAAGGTAAAGAAATCACGCTTAGTCCAGATCCGAAATTAGCAGATTCTCAAGCAATTATTAAGGACTTAAAACTAGGTTGGAACGGTTCTGACGAAGAATTACACGAAGTCTTACAACCGTTGTTAAGCGATGCGTCAATCTTCGCTCAAGACCTATATTCAGTAGGTTTAGGCGAAAAAGTTGAAGGCTATGTGCGCGAATTAATTGCCGGTCCTGGCGCAGTTCGTGGAACTCTTAAGAAATATCTAGGTGTTTAAGCTTTTCCTTGCACGCGGAGCAAAAATATGATATTATTATTCTTCGTGAGCGCATAAAAGCGCAAGACACGCAAACTGAGAAAAAGGAGGGATCATCATGGCTAAAGTATGTTACATCACTGGACGTAAAACTTCAAGTGGTCAAAACCGTTCTCACGCATTAAATGCAACTAAACGTACAGTTAAACCCAACCTTCAAAAAGTTCGTGTTTTAATTGACGGGAAACCTAAAAAAGTATGGGTTTCAGCTCGTGCATTAAAATCTGGAAAAGTTGAACGCGTATAACAAACTATAAAGGAAACCTGTTTCTAAGGAGCAGGTTTTTTTTATTAAGGTACATATAATGAAAAATAAATTAGCAATAAATAAAAACCAAACCGAAATCCTCAACATGCTCAGCTACTACGGCGACTATGTCACGGGCGAGGAAATCGGGGCGTCGCTCGGCCTGACGCGCGCCGCCATCTGGAAAGAAGTCGACAACCTCCGGGCAAGTGGCTTCGAAATCGACAGCATCCGCAACCGAGGCTATCGCCTCTTGAAAACGGCAAGTGGGATCAACCCCGCAACGATCAATGCGTTGCTCGATTTTGACGTAGTGCCTAAGCTGGATTATAATTTTTATTCAGTTTCGGAGTCGACTTTAAATTTAGCGAAAGAAGCAACGCGCGTGCCGCACCGGGCACCTTTATTAATCGTCTCAAACGATCAACAGGGAACGCGTGGGCGTTTTGGCCGTTCATTCTTTGCGGTGCCTGACAAAGGGATTTATGCGACATTATTGTTGAAACCCGAAGTCGACATCGAAGAAATCGCAAGCTACACAATCGTAGCGGGCGTGGCATTGGCTAAAACTTTTGAGAAGTATTTACCCAAGCGCAAAGTCGAAATTAAATGGGTCAACGACGTCTTCGTCGACGGCAAAAAGGTTGCAGGGATTTTAAGCGAAGCAGTCGCAAACGTTGAAATGCGGACAGTGACTGACATCGCAATCGGTTTTGGAATTAACTATACAATAACAAAAGAAGAATTTGGAGCGGACTTAAGCGAAATCGTAACGAGTCTTTTCCCAGATGGGAATGCGACGGTGACGCGCGAAGCGCTACTTGCCGATTTTCTGAATTTCTTCTTTGAACTATTAAAAGATAAAACATATTTAGACTACCACCGCGAGCACTCGTTCACGATTGGCAAGGATGTGGAATTTGCGCTGCACGGCACGGATTACAAGGGTGTGGCTGTTGATATTGACTCGAAGGGTGAGCTGATTGTGCGCCTTGAAGACGGTACGACGATGAGCGTTTCGAGTGGTGAAGTAAGTTTAAGAAAGAGATAAATTATGGATTTCAAAAAATTCATCGAGATAGTCGATTTAAAAAGAATAGCGGTGATAATTCCGGGGATTGTGATCGGGACGATTTTTTCGTTCGCGCACTATAATTCGATCAACGTGGCGCAGAGCTTAATTGCCCTAGCGGGTGGGGTGCTGTTCTACGCTTTTGCGAATTCGCTGAAGTTTTACATCACGACGGTGGCGCAACGCAAGACGCTGTTTAGGTATATCATGCACACGCACCACAAGTTGCAACAGAATGTGGTGACGAGCGATGAAGAGGCGGCGAAGGCGTTTGACGAGCTGGTTCATGAGGCGGATGTGATTACGCAGGCGGACCTGATTCAGGCGATGCCGGACGCGACGATTGATAGTATCGTGGAAAAAGAGGGGATTGAAACCCCGGTTACTTACGAGCTGAAATACGAACACCGCTTCCGAGACGTGACGATTATTTTCTTAGTTCTGGCGCTAATCGCAGGGATTGTGCTGCCGATTATGACGGGCGGGATGACGATTGTGATCGAGGTCGCTTGTGCGATTTTGTACCTATTTTACGATTGGACTTTTATTCCGATTAAGAATGCGACGTTCGCACCGCTGATCAAGGCGTTTGTGACGAGTAGTCTGATGTTCTTTTTGGCAGTTTATGTGAATTCTTTTGAGCTGAAAGAATTGATTGCGACTGTTGAGAACTGGGAGCTTGTGTTCAAACTTGACGTGCGTGTGCTCGTTGGGATTTTGGTCGTGGGGATGCCGATTTTCTTGATTACGCTTGCGATGTATCTCGGTGATTCGATGGAGACGTTTATCACTTATTACGATGACGACAAGCGCACGCTCGCGAATTATATGGGGCTGAAAGCGACGAAGAATATTTGCGTGTTGTTGATTTATATCGCGCACTTATGGTTGATTCCAGCCGTGATTTTCGGGTTTTTATCGCCGTTTTGTCTGATTACGTGCTTGACGATTATCTACACGTTCAAGTTCGTGCGTTTGGTCAATCACGAATACACACAACGCAACGTCGGTCCGGCGATTTCGAATATTTTATCAACATTTAGCACCGTTTATGCGTTGACAATGTTGGTAAGCATCATTATAATGGTATTAACGAAAAAATAACTTTAGGAGTTAATACTTATGAAGACCATTACACTAGGCGTTTCAGGTAGCGTAGCGGCGCACAAAGCCGGCCTTATCGCTGAAATGCTGACACAAGCGGGCTACAACGTGCGCGTTGCAATGACCCCGGGCGCAGCGGCGTTTATCACGCCTTTAACACTGGAAGTCGTCAGCCGTAACCACGTTTACTCTGTAGTGACCGATGAATACGTGAACGGGAAAGTCGCCCACGTCGACCTAGCGCAAAGCTGCGATTTATTTTTGATCGTGCCCGCGAGTGCGAATACAATCGGGAAAATCGCGAACGGCATCGCGGATAGCATGCTGACGGCAATTGCCTCAGCGGTTCCGGTTTCGACGCCGAAGCTGTTTGCGCCGGCGATGAACGACCAGATGTATGCGAACCCGGCGGTGGCGAAGAATATCGACACGCTCAAAGAGCGTGGATACCAGATTATCGAGCCGCAGGTGGGGATACTTGCCAGCGGAAAAAAGGGAAATGGGAACCTCGCCGACTTCGAGACGATACTTACCTCGGTCCGCAGTTTATTAAGCGATTAATAAATATTTGTGAAAATCCCGGTCTTATGGTAAAATTATCTAGTTAGCAATAATTAATGGGAGTTTTGTGGATGAATTACGGTAAAATTATAGCGACGGCTCATTATGCACCGGCGAAAGTTGTGTCTAATGACGATTTGGGCGCTATCATGGATACCAATGACGAGTGGATCACCTCTCGCACTGGGATTCGTCGTCGCCACATCGCGGTTGACGAGAACACCAGCGATTTAGCCATCAAAGTAGCTCAGGACCTTCTGGGCAAGTCACGCCTAGCGGCGGAGGACATTGATTTTATTATTGTTGCGACAACGACACCGGATTATACGACACCAAGTGTGGCGGCTCAGGTTCAGGGAGCGATTGGGGCTGTGAATGCCTTTGCTTACGACATGAGTGCGGCTTGTACGGGGTTTGTATTTGCCTTGTCAACGGCGGAACGCTATATCAATAGCGGTCTGTATAAGAACGTGATGGTTATCGGCGCTGAGACTTTGTCGAAGGTGACGAACTGGAACGATCGACGGACGGCAGTGTTGTTTGGCGATGCGGCGGGCGGTTTGATTTTGTCAAGCGGCGAAAAGCAGCATATACTTGCCGAAAAATTGCGAAGCGACGGAACGCGCGGAGGCTCTCTGACTACGAGTTTTGTGCAGAACAAGAATCCGTGGTGGACGGGCGAAGTTGTGGAGCCGGATGCGACGCAGACACCTTACTTGACGATGATCGGTAAGGATATCTTCTCGTTTGCGACGAAGGAAGTTCCTCGGAATATCGTGGAAACTCTGGAGTTAGCAGGGATGGGCGCCGGGGATGTTGATTTATATCTCTTGCACCAAGCAAATTCACGTATCTTAGACGTGCTTGCGCGAAAACTGAAAGTTGAGCGCGAAAAATTGCCACAGATTATGGACGAGTATGGAAATACGAGTGGCGCATCGATTCCGTTGATTTTGAGCGAGCTGGTGGACGCCGGCACGATCAAGCTGGACGGCACACAAACAGTGGTATTTACAGGCTTCGGCGGCGGGCTGACGTGGGGAACTTTGGTTCTACACATCTAAACGCTTGCAGTTGACTGAAATATATAAAAACAAAAAACGGAGGAATACGACTCATGGCAGTATTCGAAAAAATTCAAGAAATCATCGTTGAAGAATTAGGTAAAGAAACAGAAGAAGTTCAATTAGAAACTACTTTTGAAGAATTGGATGCAGATAGCTTAGATCTATTCCAAATCATCAACGAAGTTGAAGACGAATTTGATGTAAAAATCGAATCTGAAGATGGTTTGAACACTATCTCTGACTTAGTTAAATACGTTGAGGCAGCTCAATAATCTTTCGAGCAATCGAAGGATATTTAACTTGCACTCCATGGGCCTCCTAAAAGGCTCGTGGAGTTTTCTTTTGGGCAATTTCTGAGTTTTCCGCCCCGAATGACAAGAATTTTAGAAAAAAGGTCGATTTTTGGCAGTTGGGGGCGGGTATAGATTTTATACCCGCCCTCAACTGCCAAAATAAGGGCAAAAAACGAAAAATCTTGTCATTTAGGGCGGTTTTAACGCAAGGCGCTCTTTAAACTTTTCAAAAAGGCTTTGTAGCGAATAGGATCATCCATAATAAACTTATTAAGCTGGAAACATTTGATTCCCATTTCGGCATAAACCGATAATTTAGCGTGGTCGCGGTCAATTCCTTTATAGCTATCAAAATGACCTTTTTCACCTTGATACTCGACAGCAACATTATATAGAGGCCAGTAGAAATCCGGACGAATAGACCATCGATCAGTCAATTCATGTTGATGTTGGTTTAAAACAAATGTGTTATTGCATTTAGGCATTTCGAACTTCTCTTCGCGCAATTTAAAGTAAAACTTAACCTCGCGTACGGACTCGATTTTATCTGGAGTATCGCGCAAAAAGGAAAGATCGCGATCTAAACGACGCTTAGGAATGCGTGATAATATGCGGACCTTATCATACTTGGCTCGTATCAATTCAACATACGCTGCTATAACATCGTCGGTTGAAAAATCGCGACACACTTGAGCAAAACAATACTCCGGCAACATAACGCGTTCGTTGTCGATGATTTCGGTACAAGTTTCCAGGTGCCCGTTAAATTTGTGGATATGGATACCTTTTCGCGGTTCGGCATGACCTACACCGATTTTAGTAATGTGGATTTCGCTTGTTTTCATATTTTTACAATACTTAGCTAATCCTGTTTTGTGAGACAATGCCTCATTTAATTTTGGTTTCATAAAAATTTTCCTCCTTTAAAAAGTTCCTTATACTATATATATACGTAAAAAAATTGATTTTGTTACATTTTTGGGCAAAATAATTTAAATATTTTTATCGAGAGGGGAAATGTGGTATAATTATATCAATGTTTTTAGAAACTAATAAGTTAAGGCGACGGGTGAAATATTGTCCACCAAGAGCCAATAGAGCCCATCAATAGTAGGTTCATGGTCGAAAAAATCCATGACAGACTATTGGTTTTTTGCGCTTAAAAATCAATTTTTAGAGAAAAAAGCTGGAAGATTCGCGAAGATTTACACGCTTACATCATTTTTGAAATCAAAACTTAATTGTTTTGTAATCAAATTGTAATGTTAAAAAGAAGTGAACCGACCGACTTTCTACTATAAAAATTGAAAACTTAAGAAATCTTAAAAAACGAAAATAAAATTTAGGAGAAATTTACGTGACTAAATTAGGAAAAGAAGTAAACTTTGGTAAACATCGCGTTCGCCGTTCTTATGCGCAAATCAGCGAAGTCCTAGAAATGCCTAACTTGATCGAAATCCAATTGGACTCGTTCAAATGGTTCTTAGACCAAGGTCTGAAGGACGTTTTTCAGGATGTAATGCCGATCGAAAACTTTAACGAAACTGCAAAGTTGGAGTTCGTCGATTACACATTCCGCGCGCCTAAGTACAACGTTGAGGAAGCTCGCATCCACGATGCCAACTACGCTGCCCCATTGTACGTGAACTTACGTTTGACGAACAAAGAAACCGGAGAAATGAACGAGCAAGAAATCTTCTTCGGTGACTTCCCGCTTATGACCAACATGGGAACGTTCTTAATCAACGGAGCTGAGCGCGTTATCGTAAGCCAACTTGTGAGATCGCCAGGTGTCTACTTCCACGAACGCGAAGATAAACAACTCAACATCACCTTCGGCTCAACTGTGATCCCGAACCGTGGTGCGTGGTTGGAATACGAAACAGATCTTAAAGACGTGGCAAGTGTCCGCATCGACCGCGCCCGCAAGATCCCACTAACTACGTTAGTGCGTGCGCTAGGTATCGCTAACAACGAAGAAATCTTAGATATCTTCGGTCACGAAATCTTGACGCTCGGTAATACAATTGCCAAGGATGTTAGAAAACGCGAAGATATGACGAGCGTTGAAGAAGCGTTGTTCGATATCTACGAAAAACTTCGTCCGGGTGAGCCCGTGACGGCTGATAGCTCGCGTAAGTTAATCCAAGCAAGATTCTTCGATCCGAAACGTTACGACTTCGCGAAAGTTGGACGTTATAAAGCGAACAAAAAATTGGATCTAGTTAAACGTCTAGAAAACCAAATCTTGGCTGAAGATATTAAAGCGACTGAAACACTTGCGAACGAAGACGGCGAAATCATCGCGAAAAAAGGTAAAGTCTTAGCGAAAGCTGGCGACAAAGTTACCCGCGAACTTCTTGCTTCAGGTCTAGCTGACGCTATCAAAGCAGGTGTGAACTCGATCACGATTACGCCTCAAGAAGATGCAGTCTTACAAGATGACATCACGGTTCAAATCTTCAAGGTTGTTCATCCGAAGAACCCTGACAAGACTTTGAACGTTGTCGGAAACGGCTACATCGACCATGAAACATTGAACTTGACTCCGGCGGATATCATTTCGTCAATGAGCTACTTCTTCAACTTGGTTGAAACTGACGGTAAAGGCACGCTTGCAAAAGCTGACGATATCGATCACCTTGGTAACCGTCGCATCCGCGGGGTCGGCGAGTTGGTGCAAAACCAATTCCGTATCGGTCTTGCCCGCATGGAACGTGTCGTGAAGGAAAAAATGTCGACGATTTCGCTTGAAAACGTGACACCTTCGCAAATCATCAACCCTCGTCCGGTGACTGCTGCAATCCGCGAATTCTTCGGAAGCTCGCAACTTTCACAGTTCATGGACCAAACGAACCCGCTTTCTGAGCTTAGCCACAAACGTCGCTTCTCTGCCTTAGGGCCTGGAGGTTTGACACGTGACCGTGCCGGCTACGAAGTCCGTGACGTACATTACACTCACTATGGTCGTCTGTGCCCGATTGAAACACCGGAAGGTCCGAATATCGGTCTGATTAACCAACTTTCAAGCTACGCTAAATTGAACCAATACGGTTTCGTGCAAACGCCTTACATCCGCATCAACAAGGCGAAGGGTGCGATCGAAACCGATAAGAACGGGAACCCTGTCATCGACTATCTGACTGCCGATGAAGAAGATTTATACACAGTTGCGCAGGCTGATACGAAGTTCGACAAAGATGGCAAGTTTGCGGCCGAACGTGCGTTCGCCCGTCGCGAAGGCGACGATAACGTGTTCGCCGTCGAAGAAATCGACTACGTCGACGTTTCGCCAAAACAGGTAGTTGCGATTGCGACAGCTTGTATTCCTTTCTTAGAAAACGATGACTCCAACCGTGCCTTGATGGGTGCGAACATGCAGCGTCAAGCGGTGCCATTGATCAATCCTAAGTCTCCGTGGATCGGAACTGGGATGGAATATCAAGCGGCCCATGACTCGGGTGCAGCCCTTATCTGTGAACACGACGGTTTGGTTGAATTCTCGGATTCAAACGAAGTTCGCGTTCGCCGCGATAACGGCGTTTTGGACGTTTATCCAATCGCTAAATTCCGTCGTTCAAACTCGGGAACAAGCTATAACCAACAAACTCTAGTCCGCACAAACGATAAAGTCGAAGCGGGCGACGTCCTTGCCGACGGTCCATCGATGGAGCGCGGGGAACTTGCCCTAGGTCAAAACGTGCTAGTCGCGTTCACGACGTGGGAAGGTTACAACTACGAGGATGCCATCATCATGAGCCGCCGCCTGGTGAAGGATGACGTTTATACGTCAATCCACATCGAAGAGCTGGCAAGTGAAGTGCGCGATACGAAACTCGGCGCTGAAGAAATCACGCGTGAAATTCCAAACGTGAGCGAACAAGCGCTTAAAGACCTTGATGCTCGTGGTATTATCCGCGTTGGTGCTGAGGTTAAAGAAGGCGATATCATCGTCGGTAAAGTTACACCTAAGGGTGTCAGCGATTTGACACCAGAAGAACAATTCTTACACGCTATCTTCGGGGAAAAAGCCCGCGAAGTGCGCGATACTTCACTTCGTGTTCCTCACGGATCTGACGGTATCGTTTCAGACGTTAAAGTCTTCACTCGTGAAAACGGCGACGACTTGCCAAATGGCGTAATCGAATTAGTTCGTGTTTATATCATCCAAAAACGTAAGATCAAAGAGGGTGATAAAATGGCCGGACGTCATGGTAATAAAGGGGTTGTTTCGCGCATCATGCCGGAAGAAGATATGCCTTACTTGCCAGATGGTACACCGGTCGACATCATGTTGAACCCGCAAGGGGTGCCATCGCGGATGAACATCGGGCAAGTGCTTGAACTTCACCTTGGTATGGCGGCTCGCAACTTGAACATCCACATCGCGACACCAGTATTTGATGGAGCGAAAGGTGACGACGTTTGGGCGACTGTTAAAGAAGCTGGAATGTCAGCTGACGCGAAAACTGTATTATACGACGGACGCACAGGTGAACCGTTCGACAACCGCATCTCAGTTGGGGTTATGTACATGATCAAACTGAGCCACATGGTCGACGACAAACTTCACGCTCGTTCAATCGGACCATACTCACTAGTTACGCAACAACCACTAGGTGGTAAAGCGCAATTCGGTGGACAACGTTTCGGGGAAATGGAAGTTTGGGCGCTGGAAGCTTACGGTGCCGCTCACATCCTGCAAGAAATCTTGACGTACAAATCCGATGATATCGACGGCCGTGTTAAAGCGTTCGACTCAATCGTCGAAGGGAAGAAAATCCCGGCGGCAAGTGTACCGGAATCATTCCGCGTACTCGTTAAAGAATTGCAAGCTCTAGGTCTAGATTTACGCGTCTTGGATGCGAAAGATGCTGAAATTCAGCTTGAAACTGATGATGACGAAATCGAAACAGTTGATGCGTTAACTAAATATGCTGAACAAAACCGTCAGCGCGAAATTGCCCACGAACGGGTTGAAGAAGCGTTAGCGGAAGCAAATAACTTAGAAAATCTTGACCTTGATACCGTTGATGATGGACGTCTTTATAACGAAGATGGTGAAATGATCGACGAAATGGGTAACCTGATCGACGAATTCGATAACATTATCGATTCTGAAGGAACTATCCTCGTTGAAAATGGAGCGCAATTCCCATCGCGTGAACGCAGCTTACCGAAAGATTTAATCGGCACTGTTTCGCTTGATGACGTGGCTCTTGGCAACATTCAAGGTAAAGTAACTGACGCGTTCTTTGATGAAATGTTATCTAAAGAAATCAATCCTGACGATGATTTCGCTGATTTAACAATCGAAGATAACACACAAGACGAAGATTAATAGGAGGACGCAATGAGTATCGATATTAATAAATTTAAAAGTATGCAAATTGGGTTAGCTTCTCCCGAAAAAATTAGAAGCTGGTCATTCGGCGAAGTTAAAAAGCCGGAAACGATCAACTACCGTACTTCAAAACCCGAAAAAGACGGCCTATTCTGTGAAGTCATCTTCGGTCCAACTAAGGACTGGGAATGTTCATGTGGTAAATACAAACGTATCCTTTACAAGGGTATCGTTTGTGACCGCTGTGGCGTTGAAGTTACACGTTCTAAAGTTCGTCGCGAACGTTTAGGACACATCGACTTAGCCGTTCCTGTTTCGCACATTTGGTATTTCAAAGGGATTCCTTCACGCATGGGGTTAGTGTTAGACATGAGCCCGAAAGCGCTAGAAGAAATCATCTACTTCGCTAAATTTGTCGTAACTGACCCGGGTAACACCGAAGTTACCGGCCTAGTCAAAAAACAATTACTAACTGAATTCGAATACCGCGAGTTGAAAGACGTTCTTTACGACCGCGTTGAAGCTGGCGAAATCTCACCGAAAGAAGCCCGTTTTGAGGCAAGTATCGGGGCGGAAGCAATCCAAGAATTGCTACAAGCTGTGGATTTAGAAGCCGAAAAAGCTGAATTAACAGAAAAATTAATCGATGAAACTGGCCAAAAGCGTGTCCGCATGATCAAACGCCTAGACATCATCGATTCATTCATCAACTCAGACAACAAACCTGAGTGGATGGTCTTAGAAGTTCTTCCAGTTATTCCGCCGGAATTACGTCCGATGGTTCAACTTGAAGGTGGACGATTTGCCACAAGTGATTTGAACGACCTTTACCGTCGCGTTATCACTCGTAACAACCGTCTGAAATCGTTGATGGATAAAGATTCGCCAACGGTTATCATCCAAAATGAAAAACGGATGCTGCAAGACGCCGTCGATGCTTTAGTCGATAACGGTCGTCGCGGTCGTCCAGCAACTGGTCCGGGTAACCGTCCTTTGAAATCGTTAAGCCAAATGCTTAAAGGTAAACAAGGTCGTTTCCGTCAAAACTTACTTGGTAAACGTGTTGACTACTCTGGACGTTCAGTTATCGTCGTTGGTCCATTCTTAAAAATGCACCAATGCGGAATGCCAAAAGAAATGGCGATCGAACTATTCAAACCGTTCGTGTTACACGAATTACTTGAATTAGGTTTTGCTGAAAACATCAAGATTGCTAAACGCATGATTGAAAACCGTGATAAACAAGTTTGGGATGTGTTACAAGAAGTTATTCGTGAACACCCAGTCCTACTTAACCGAGCACCTACACTTCACCGTTTGGGGATCCAAGCGTTCGAACCAGTTCTAGTTGAAGGTAAAGCGATCCGCTTGCACCCACTAGTCTGTGAAGCCTTCAATGCCGATTTCGATGGGGACCAAATGGCCGTTCACGTACCGCTTTCAGAAGAAGCTCAAGCCGAAGCGCGCATGCTAATGCTAGCCGCTCACAACATCTTGAACCCGAAAGATGGTAAACCAGTCGTTACTCCATCTCAGGATATGGTCCTAGGTAACTATTACCTAACGATGGAAAAAGCCGGCGTTCACGGCGAAGGAATGTTGATTTCTTCCCTAAACGAGGCAATTATGGCTTGGCATTCAGGCGCTGCTCACTTGCACACACGTGTCGCAGTAAGCGCGAAAGCCTTGAAAAAACCATTTGCTAGCAATCCTGCGAAACAAAAAGAATTAGAAGGTAAAATTTTAATTACCACTATCGGTAAATTAATTTTCAACAGCAACATTCCTGAAGAATTCTATTACTTAAACGAACCAACGGACAAGAACTTAGAAGTCGGAACTCCGGAAAACTATTTCGTAGAGCCGGGTACTGATTTACTTGCCCACTTAGAAGCGGCGAAACTTGTTGAGCCGTTCAAGAAAAAATATCTTGGTAAAATCATTTCAGCTGTCTTTGCGAGTGGTAAGGAAGTGACATTCCCGATCACGAACATCATCGTTAAAGGTGAAGACGAGACGGATGAAGATGTGATTGAACAAGTGTCTTATACGAAAAAACGCATCAAATCGAAATTCTCGGACGCGAAAATCGTCTTTGAATCTAATCCGATTGAAGATGGTTTTGAATTAGTTGCTCAAGTGACGAAAGTCGTGACAAACGTCAAAGAAACTTCTGAGATGTTAGACCGTCTGAAAGATCTTGGTTACCAATTCTCGACTATTTCAGGGATTACAGTTGGGATTGCGGATATTCCGAATATCGACGCGCAATTGCCACGCCCTTACAAACTAGGCGACTGGCTAGGCGGCGAAACGATTGAACTTGGCGCTAAATCTCGTATCCTTGAATTAGGTTACGAAAAAGAAGCTTTGATTCAAAAACGTTTTGCACGTGGGATGATCACCGACGAAGAACGTCACGCTGCGGTTATTAAACTGTGGGGCGACGTCAAGGATGAGCTGGTTAAAGTTCTCCAAGAAACGTTCGAAGATTCTAACCCGATCTATATGATGATGGACTCAGGTGCTCGTGGTAACATCTCCAACTTCGCCCAACTAGCGGCGATGCGTGGACTAATGGCCGCACCGAATGGTGGTATCATCGAACTACCGATCACTTCAAACTTCCGTGAAGGTTTGTCAGTCTTGGAAATGTTCATGTCAACGCACGGGGCGCGTAAAGGGATGACCGATACAGCCTTGAAGACTGCCGATTCTGGTTACTTGACTCGTCGTTTAGTTGACGTGGCTCAAGAAATTATCATCCGCGAAGACGACTGTGGAACGGATAAAGGGATTAAAGTTACTTCATTCTTCAACGAGAATGATGGAACTGAAATCGAACCTCTACGTGACCGGATCGTCGGTCGTTACTTAGCTCGCACTTTGGTGCACGAGGGCGAAGTACTTGCCGAACGCAACGAATTTATCACTGAAGATCTAGCGACTAAGATTGTGAATCTTGGAATCGAAGAACTTGAAATCCGTAGCGCGTTCACTTGTAACTCGAAACACGGAATTTGTAAACATTGTTACGGTAAAAACCTTGCGACAGCGTCTAGCGTTGAAGTGGGTGAAGCTGTCGGGACAATTGCCGCTCAATCGATCGGTGAGCCCGGAACGCAACTTACAATGCGTACTTTCCACACGGGTGGGGTAGCCGGAGACGATATCACGCAAGGTCTGCCGCGTGTCCAAGAAATCTTCGAGGCGCGTAACCCTAAAGGTAAAGCGACGATTTCTGAGGTCGACGGTGAGGTTATCTCAATCGGCGAACCGACTGAAAACGAACGCACATTCCGCGTTATCATCAAAGGTGACATCGAGGAACGTGAATACAAACTTGGCTCGAACGTTAAACTTAAAGTCAAAGAAGGCGGACGCGTGTTCCGTGGTCAACCGATCACTCAAGGTTCAATCGCGCCGAAAGAGTTGCTTCGCGTAACTGACGCTTTGACGGTTAAGAACTACTTGCTGAAAGAAGTTCAAAAAGTTTACCGTATGCAAGGGGTAGAAATCGGTGACAAACACATCGAGGTTATCTCTGGCCAAATGATCAACAAGTTGAAGATCATCGATGCCGGTACGACTACTTCTCTTCCAGGGACTTTGGTCGACCACGACGACTTCATGGCTCTTAACGAACCGCTATTGTTGAAAGGTTTCGACCTTTACAAACAGGGCGATTTCGCTGCTTCGCACGAGATCATCCCGGCGACTTCAATGCCTGAATGTCTAGGTATCACGAAGGCTTCACTTGCCACAAACAGCTTCTTATCAGCTGCTTCGTTCCAGGAAACTACGCGTGTCTTGACTGACGCTGCCATCCGCGGTAAGCGCGATGAGCTCCTTGGTCTGAAGGAAAATGTTATCATCGGTAAGATCATCCCGGCTGGTGCTGGTATGGAAATCTACCGCGACATCGAAACGTTCGTCGAGAAGGATTCAATCGACGAAGTGCTTGGTGGTAAAAAATAAAGAAAGTTGGGCAAGTTGGCGCGCTTTGCGCGCGGGACTTGCCCGCTTTTTTGCTTTCGGCCAACGTTGAAATTTGGGGGTCGGATGTGCTATAATTAAGGGCTATAAGAACAAGTAGAGTTACGCAGAGAAACGAAGGAGAAACGATGAGCAAATTTACGGATTATAATTTTAAAAGCTACATTCAGGCGTCGCTCGACGAGCTGGGGTTCGTTGAGACGACTGAGGTGCAACAACGCCTGATTCCGCTCGTGATGAAGGGCAAATCTATCGTTGGTGAGAGCCAAACGGGTAGCGGAAAAACTCATACGTTTCTGCTGCCGATTTTCGAAAAACTAGACGTTGAGGCTGATGCGGTACAGGCTGTGATTACGGCGCCAAGTCGCGAGCTTGCGACGCAGATTTACCAAGCGGCGGTGCAAATCGCTTCGAAAAGCGACGTCGAAATTCGCGTGGTGAATTACGTCGGTGGAACAGATAAAGCGCGCCAAATCAAGAAACTTGAAGCGGCTCAGCCGCATATCGTTATCGGGACGCCCGGGCGGATTTTGGATTTAATAAACGAAAAAGCTTTGGATATTCATTTGGCTAAGACGATGGTTATCGACGAAGCGGATATGACGCTTGATGCTGGATTTTTGGATGATGTCGATAAGATTGCGGCGTTGTTGAATAAAGACGTGCAGCTTTTGGTGTTCAGCGCGACGATTCCTGAGAAGTTGAAACCATTTTTCAAGAAATATTTGAACAATCCGATTATCGAAAAAATCGAAAATAAACACGTTATCAGCGAAACGATCGATAACTGGTTGATCTATACAAAAAACCGCAACGTCAATCAATATATCTATGAATTATTGACGATTGGGCATCCGTATTTAGCGTTCGTATTTGCTAACACTAAATCACGCGTTGACGAAATTGCTTCGTACTTGCAAGCGCAAGGTTTGAAGGTTGCGAAAATTCACGGTGGCATCCAAGCGCGTGAACGCAAACGTATTATGACACAAGTCAAGAACCTCGAATATCAATTCGTTGTCGCCAGTGATTTAGCGGCGCGCGGGATTGATATCGACGGCGTGAGCCACATCATCAATGCCGAAATTCCGAACGATTTGGAATTCTTCATCCACCGCGTCGGCCGTTCGGGGCGCAAGGGCGCGCCGGGAATTGCCATCACTTTGTATGATGACAGCAGCGTGAAACAAATCGCCGAGATCGAGAAGATGGGCGTTGAGTTCCATCCGAAGGACATCAAAAACGGCGAAATCGTCGACGTGAAATCGCGCACGGCTCGGACGGATCGCGCGAAACATAAAAACGAATTGAACGAAATCGACTTGACGACGCGCGGGGCAATTGCCAAAGCGAAGAAAAAAGTTAAGCCGGGTTACAAGAAAAAAATCGGTTGGGACGTTGAAAAACGGGCGAAGGCGAAACGTAAAGTTGACCGCCGTGCGGATAGTCGCCAAGCGAGAAAACATAAAAAGTCGAGTATGAATTAATGAAATTAGCACTTTTAGGGACGGGGATGATTGTCCAAGATGTCCTACCAGTTTTGAAAACGATTGAGGGAATTGAGCTGTGTGGGGTTCTTGCTACAGCTGCGACAGTTGATGAGGCTGCGGGATTTGATGCAGGTCCAGTTTTTACGGACTATGCTGAACTTCTAGCGTCGGACGAGATTGATACGGTTTATATCGGGCTGCCGAATTTCTTACATGCAACGTTTGCGATTCAAGCTTTGAAAGCTGATAAGAATGTTATTATCGAAAAACCGTTCACGGTGAGCTTCGCGGAGTTTGAGGAAGTTTACGCTGCGGCTGGATCGTCGAAAGGGTTTATTTTAGAGGCGATTACGAATCAGTATGCGCCGAACTATTTGCAGATTAAAAATGAGTTAGATGTGGTGGGCGATGTTAAGATTGTGGAATGTAATTATTCGCAGTATTCGTCGCGCTATGATGCGTTTAAACGTGGTGAGATTCTGCCGGCTTTCGATCCGAAAAAAGGTGGCGGGGCGTTGATGGATTTGAACATCTACAACATCCACTTTATCGTCGGATTGTTTGGGAAACCTGAGGGTGTGCAGTATCATGCGAATATCGAACGCTCGGTCGACACTTCGGGGATTTTGACTTTGGATTATCCGACGTTTAAAGCGGTCGCGATTGCGGCGAAGGATTGCGCGGCGAAAGTTTCGAGCACCGTTCAAGGGAATCTCGGCTCGTTTAGAGTTGATGGCCCGCCGAACATTGTCGAAGAGGTCACGCTTTCGCTGAACAACGGCGAAACGCAAACGTTCGAATATCACGAGCACCGGATGTTGGCGGAATTTGTCGAGTTCGAGCAAATTATCAGCTCGCGTGATGATGAAGCGGCAGCACGGCGACTTGCCCACTCAAAAAATGTAATGGAAGTGTTAGATGCGGCGGTTAAGTCGGCCGGTCTGAAGTTAGGATAATATAAAGTGACTCCAAATGCCCACTTTTTTGCTAAATAGTCCTTATTTTGGACGGTTTGAGTACATGTAAAATCTATATGTACTCAAACTGTCCAAAAACAGGTCGTTTTTCAAAGTTTTCGGTCATTTGGAGTCACTTAAAAGAAATTGAGCAACAAAGAGGAAAAATATGTATTTAAAAAGATTGGAAATAATCGGTTTCAAGAGTTTTGCAGATAAAACCGTGATCGATTTTGAACGCGGTCTGACAGCAGTCGTGGGACCAAACGGTAGCGGAAAGAGCAACATCACCGAGGCCGTACGCTGGGTAATGGGCGAAACGAGCGCGAAAAGCTTGCGCGGTGGGAAGATGGACGATGTCATTTTCGCCGGAACCCAAGCCCGCAAGCAAGTAAACGTCGCGGAAGTTACGCTGATTTTAGATAATAGCGATAATTTTCTGCCGTTGGACTTTGCAGAAATCAGCATCACGCGCCGTCAAACCCGCGGTCAAGGTAGTGACTACTTCATTAACAAACAAGCTGCGCGCCGTCAGGATGTGCAGGATTTGTTCATGGATTCCGGTCTGGGGAAAGAGTCGTTTTCGATTATTTCGCAAGGTAAAGTTGAGCAAATTTTCAACTCGAAACCAGAAGAACGTCGGGCAATTTTCGAAGAAGCAGCTGGTGTGTTGAAGTATAAAATTCGCAAGCGCAAAGCTGAGCAAAAATTGTTTGAAACGCAGGATTCATTGGATCGTCTGCAAGATATTTTGTATGAAATCGAAGATCAGCTTGATCCTTTGGAACGTCAAAGTAACAAGGCGTCGCGCTTCTTGGAGTTGCGTGATGAGTTGACGAAAATCGACGTGTCGTTAAGCGTTCACGACATCCACTTGAAAAAGGAATTGTTCGAAGAAGCTAAGGCTAAAATCGAGGAGTTGCAAACGCAGATTGATACTAAACTCGAAGAGCTTGATTCGATCGAAGAAGCATTGGTTGAAAAGCGGGCTGAGCGTCGCGATATCGATGAAGCTTTGGACAGTATCACCATCGAAGTCGTTAATTTAACTGAGCTTTACAAGGAAACCGAAGGGCGCAAAAACGTGCTGCTTGAACGTTCGAGCAATACGCAAAAGACTCTGGACGAATACGTCAAAGGCGTGGAAACCGCTGAAATCGAAATCAAGGAAATCGACCAAGAAATCCGTGATTTAGAGGCGCAATTAGCAGCTAAAAAAGCTGAAATTGTAGCGGCTGAGGAATTGGTTTCGGAGGCTCGTGCAGAGCTTGAACGTTACTCGAAGTCGCAGGATGAGTTGCTTGCTGACTTGCGTTCTGAGTACATCGAGCTTTTGACGAAGCAAACGAATGCTAACAACGAACTGGGCAATTTAAACCAGGAACACGAACGCCAATCAGCAAAAAATGCCAACTTTGTTGCGCGTTTCAACGAGCTTGAAAAAACGATTGCGACGACGGTTGAAAAGTTTGACGAAGATGATGCAGCTTACAAAAAAGAGCTGACCGAAATCGACGCCAAACAAGCCGAATATACGAAGTTAAATCAGGCTTTAGAGATCAAAAAATCTGATTTCACCGAAACGCAGCGTGCGATGTTTGCGAAAATTTCGCAAGAAAATTCGCTTAAAGCGAAGGTGACATCGATTGAAAATATCATCGAAAATAATTCGAGTTTTTATCAAGGTGTCAAAGAAGTTCTAGCCAAAGACTTCCCAGGTGTTATCGGGGTTGTCGCAAAATTAATCGACGTTAACTCGAAGTATGCGCAGGCTATCGAAACAGCGCTAGGTGCATCGAGTCAAAACATCGTAACCGACGACGAAGACACAGCGAAACAGGCAATTAAATACCTGAAAGAAAATCGTCTAGGCCGCGCGACGTTCTTGCCGTCTGACGTTATCCGTGCCCGCAATATCAACGAAAAAATTACGGCGGTCGGCTTTGTCGGCGTAGCGAGTGAAATCATTAAATATGATGACAAGATCGCGCACGTCATCCAAAATCTACTAGGTAACGTTTTGGTCGCTGAAGATATGGATGCCGCGGTTTCACTTGCCCGCACTACGCATCACAAATACCGGATTGTCACGCTCGACGGCGAGGTGATCGCGGTCGGCGGGGCGATGACCGGCGGGGCGACGAAACGCAACCAAGGCGGCTATTTCGAACTGCAAGCAGACCTTGAAAAGGCGCAAAAAGACCTTGCGAACATCACAATCGAGGCAAGTCGCCTGAACGACAAAGTGGCGAAGATCGACGAAGAAATCAAGGCTGAACAAGCAAGCGTTAACGAGCTGCGCGACAATATTGACGCGATGAGATTCCTAAGTCAAGATGCGAAAAACCGCGTTGAAACTTTAGAAAAAGAACTAGCTCGCTTGAATCGCGAGAAGACAATTCTTGAACTTGACTCGAAGGAAATTTTCGAATTCTTAGAAAATTATGAAGAGTCTAAAACTAGCCTAGAAGCCTTGCTTGAAACGGTAAATGCGAAGTTAACGGCGATTAATGAAGAAGTTGCGCGCGTTCAAGATTCGACGCAGGACAACGAAGCAAGACGTGAAGAAGCGGTTGTGAAACTGAATGAGGCATCGGCTCGTCTAGCTCAAATTAACGAACAAACGACTTCAATCACGACGTTGATCGAAGAGAAAGCGAACCGCTTAGCGGCGAGCGAACGTCAGAAAAATAATTACGAATATCAAATTAAAGCGCTGAATGATGGGGTAGAACTTACAGGTGTTGACGGCGATAAACTTGCCGAGGACCTTGAGAAGATCGATGCGACTTTGCAAGCGGCTAATTTAAAACTGGAAAACTTTAAAGAAAATCGTGAGAAAGTTCAGACGGCGATTGCGACGGGTGATGATAAACTTGCCGAGTTGAACCGCGAGATTCAGGAGCTTTCGACGAGCTTGACGAAGTTTGAAGGGCAGTATTCGCGCAGCGAGGCGCAACTCGACAACTTGCTTGATTACCTGAGTGAGGAGTACGATTTGAGCTACGAGGCGGCACTTGCCAAGTATGATGCGACGCTGAATTACGATGAAGCGCGCACGCAAGTTCGCGGCTTGAAGGGGGCGATTACGGCGCTTGGGCACGTGAATATCGAGGCGATTGAGCAATACCGCGAGACGCGTGAGCGTTATGATATGCTGACGGAGCAGAAGGCGGATCTCGAAGGGGCGAAGACGTCGCTGCTTGAGACGATGGAAGAGATGGATGCTATTGTGAGCGAGCGTTTCCTTGAGATGTTCAATTCGATTTCGATGCATTTCACGAGAGTTTTCCCGCAGATGTTCGGTGGTGGTTCGGCGCGCTTAGTGCTAGTCGATCCAGAAGATTTGCTGAATACCGGGGTCGAAATCGAAGCGCAACCGCCAGGCAAAAAACTGCAATCGCTTGGACTTCTGTCCGGTGGAGAGCGCGCTCTGACGGCACTTGCCTTGCTCTTTAGTATCTTGCATGCCCGCCCTGTACCGTTCTGTATTCTCGACGAGGTGGAGGCGGCGCTTGATGAGGCGAACGTGAATCGCTACGGCGAATACCTGAACAAGTTCGAGGGGAACACGCAATTTATCGTCGTGACTCACCGCAAAGGGACGATGTCCGCTGCGATCGCGCTTTATGGGGTGACAATGGCTGAGGCCGGTGTGTCTAGTGTCGTGAGCGTAAGGCTCGAGGACGTCAAGGACGACGGCGAATTTAAGGCTTAATAAAAATCAAACACGCTCTTTTTTAACAAAAAACGAGGAAAACTCCCGGATTTTGTTAAAAAAGAGCGTGTTTCAAATATAATTGACCTTTGCAGTGGAATGGGTGTATAATATACACATAAATTACAACTGGAGGTTGAGAGAATGGTTGATTATAACAAACGTGATGCACGAATTCAAATTTCAACAAATTCGAAATTAAAAGAGGAAGCGACAGAAATTCTGCAAGATATGCAGTTGGATATGAGTACGATATTCAATGTACTTTTAGCACAAATAGTGAAAAAAAAGGAAATTCCTTTTAAAATTGAGCTTCAACGACATAAAAGTGTGGTTTACGACGACTTCATCGAATCGCTGATTCAAAGCGAAAAGGACATAAAAAACCAAAATACGTTTAGCGTAAGCGAAGCTTTTGACGAGTTAAGGAGGGAGTTTTATTTGGATGATTAAATATCAAATGGAACTGACTCCACTTGCTAAAGCGCAACTGCGAGAAATTTTCGAGTATATCGCGACGGAATTTAAGGACAAAGAGGCGGCGAAACGGTCAGTTAAAATAATAGAAAATGCAATTTATCTTATTGGGTTAAATCCTGGGATTGGCGTGCGGCTGTATGATAAGGTACTTGACTTGCCCGATAATTTCCCGCATAGAATTTTTGTGAGCAAGAGATATAAAATTATATACGTCGTCAAAGAAACAACGATTTATATAACTCACATTCTAGGGAAACGGCAGGATTTCTATAATTTATTCTAAATTGAAGCGACCACCGATTTGTGGTATAATTATTCTACTAAACATAAAAAATTCGAGGTCATTAAAATGAGCAAATATGTATCGATTATCGATGTCAAAAAACACGTCGGCGAGACCGTGACGCTGGGTGCATGGGTGGCGAACAAAAGCGGTAAAGGCAAGTTGGCGTTCCTTCAGCTGCGCGACGGAACGGCTTTCTTCCAAGGGGTGGCATTCCGCCCGGAATTGCTAGAACTTCACGGCGAAGAAAAAGGCCTGGAAATCTTTGAAACGATCAAGCACTTGAGCCAAGAAACTTCGGTTGAAGTGACGGGTGTGATCAAAGAGGACGACCGTTCGAAGTTCGGCTACGAAATCGGAATCACGAAGCTGACTGTTGTCGGCGAATCGACTGATTATCCGATCACACCGAAAGAACACGGGACTGACTTCCTGATGGACAACCGCCACTTGTGGCTTCGTTCGAGCAAACAGCAAGCGATCATGCAAGTCCGCAACGAGCTGATCCGTGCGACTTACGAGTTCTTCAACAACGAAGGCTTCATCAAATTGGACGCACCGATTTTGACTGGTTCAGCACCTGAGGGCACGACTGAATTGTTCGAGACGGACTACTTCGGCACGCCTGCCTACTTGAGTCAAACCGGGCAATTGTACGCGGAAGCGGGGGCACTTGCCTTCGGTAAGGTCTTTACTTTCGGACCGACTTTCCGGGCTGAGAAGTCGAAGACACGCCGGCACCTGACGGAGTTTTGGATGATTGAGCCGGAGATGGCGTACACGCACCATGAAGAGAGCCTTGATATTCAGGAGGCTTACGTGAAATTTATCATCAAGAACGTTCTGGAAAATTGCGACTACGCGCTTGATACGTTGGAACGCGACAAGGAACTGCTGAAAACTTACGTCAACGATCCGTTCGTGCGCATTACGTACGATGATGCGATTGAGCTCTTGCAAGAAAAAGAGGCTGAGAACGACTACGACCACATCGAGTGGGGTGACGATTTCGGGGCGCCGCACGAGACGTTTATCGCCAACAGTTTCGCGAAACCGGTGTTCATTATGAACTATCCGAAAGCGATTAAGGCGTTTTACATGAAGCCTCATCCGACCCGCGACGACGTTGTTATCTGTGCCGATTTGATCGCGCCAGAGGGCTACGGCGAAATAATCGGGGGATCTGAACGTGCGACTGACTACGATTACTTGAAACAAAAAGTCGAAGAATTCGGGCTGAGCCTTGACGAATATTCTTGGTATCTCGACCTTCGCAAATACGGAACGGTGCCACACAGCGGCTTCGGGCTTGGCCTGGAACGCGTCGTGACGTGGGTCACTGGCAACCAACACATCCGCGAGGCGATTCCATTCCCTCGCATGTTGAGCAGAATTAAACCTTAGGAGGTATTTGAAATGGCTAAAATTATTAAAATCGAAGACGGGCAAGTCTTCGTCGGCACGGCTAACGGCGAATTGAAACAATACGGTTTCGAGGCTTTCAGCTTCGCACCACAAGTGGGCGATTTAGTTGAAGTTTTCGAAAGCGACGACAAAGTTATCATTAGTAAAACGGGCGTTACGGCAGAAGCTGGAGCGAAGTCAAAAGTTGCAGCAGGTTTGTTAGGGATTTTCCTAGGCAACTTTGGTGCTCATAACTTTTATCTAGGTAACAACACGAAAGCAGTAATCCAATTATTAGTATCTATTATCGGCGGAGTGGTGACTTGCGGAGTTGCGACAATTGCCGTCTATATCTGGGCTCTTGTCGAAGCGATTCTGATCCTGACTTCGCAACCCGGAACTAAATGGAGCAAAGACGCTGACGGAAACGAATTGGCATAAGGAGCGAAAAATGACTTTACCACAATTAGATTTACATAACGAAAAACACCCGATTGCAATTTTGCATACAAATATGGGCGATATCAAAATCGCTTTATTCCCTGATGTTGCGCCGAAAACGGTTAAAAATTTCATCGAACTTTCTAAAAAAGGCTACTACAAAGACGTGATTTTCCACCGCGTTATCCCGGATTTCATGATCCAAGGTGGCGACCCGACTGGAACAGGAATGGGCGGCGAATCAATCTACGGCGAAAAATTCGAGGACGAATTCTCGGATCAAGCCTTCAATATCCGTGGGGCGCTTTCGATGGCAAATGCTGGACCGAACACGAATGGCTCGCAATTCTTCATCGTGCAAAATTCGAGCGTTCCTTATTCTAAAGAAGATTTCATCCAAGGTGGATGGCCCGAAGGAATTGCCGAAATGTACGCAGCTGAAGGTGGAACTCCGCACTTAGATAACCGTCACACGGTCTTTGGACACGTGATCGAAGGTTTGAACGTGGTTGATGATATCGCCGGCACAAAACGCGGCCCTGGCGACCGTCCGGTCTACGACGTCGTAATCGAAAGCGTCGATATCGAAAATGACTAAGTCGTTTTTCGAAGGCTTAAGTGAACGCCAACAGTGGCAATTCGAGCGCTACTTTGAACTTTTGGTCGAATGGAACGAGAAGATAAATTTAACGGCAATTACCGAGCACGAAGATGTTTACTTGAAACATTTTTATGATTCGTTGACTTTGAGTTTCAACTACTCGTTATCTGATCAATCGCTGTGCGATGTCGGAGCAGGCGCTGGTTTCCCAAGTCTGCCAAACAAAATTTTGCATCCCGATTTGAAGATTACAATTATCGACTCATTAAATAAACGTCTGAAATTCTTGCGTTTATTGTGCGATGAGCTAGGTTTAGAAAATGTCGAGTTGGTTCACGCCCGCGCTGAAGATGCTGGTCAGAACGCCGCGTTACGCGAGAAGTTCGATGTCGTAACAGCCCGCGCTGTTGCCCGGATGAACGTTTTGAGCGAGTTGTGTCTACCGCTAGTTAAGGTTGGTGGCGATTTTGTGGCTTTAAAAGGAAGTGCCGGAGTTGAAGAACTCAGCGAAGCTAAGGTCGCAATCAAAACTTTAGGCGGAAAAATCGAGAAAGTAATCGATTTTGAATTGCCCGATCCGCGCGAAATTATCATTGTAAATAAAAAAGAAAAAACGCCTAAAAAATACCCTCGCAAAGCCGGCACTCCCAACAAGGAGCCGCTCGGCGGCGGTAAATCCAAAGGTGCCCTAAGTCTAAAATAACCTAAAATCCAGCCCTAGCGGTTGGTTTTTTTATAAAAAGTGGCATCAACCACCTATTTTAACTCCTAAAACGTGGCGTTTTATATAATTTAAAACTCCTAAAACGTGGCATTGATAGAAAAACGACGATTTGAAAATCTATTAAGATTCAGACGTATTGTTTGCAAAATGATTCTTAAAGGTATATTATAGATACACAGGAGGTATCTATTATGTCTAATACGAATATGAATATCAGAATGGATTCGGATGTTAAACAAGCAGCTCAACAGATTTTTAAAGATCTTGGTATGGATATGACGACGGCGATTAACGTTTTTTTGCGCCAAGCTATACGTTATCAGGGTTTGCCTTTTGAGGTTAGGCGAGATAACCCAAATGCCGAGACGCTAGACGCGATCCGTGAAATCCGTGAAATGCGTAAAAATCACGATCACAAAACTTACGATAGCTTTGCGAGCCTGGTGGCAGACGAAGGTATTGAGTATGAACCTTAAAATATCGGCATCAACCAAATTCAAAAAAGATATCAAAAAACTATCGGCAACACGCCTCGCGAAAGTAGGGGAGATTGTGAATTTGTTGGCTAGTGGAAAAGAGTTGCCGGAGGCGAATCGTGATCATCAGTTAAAGGGCAGATATGGTGAATTCCGTGAATGTCACGTCGAACCTGATTTGTTATTGATTTATCAAATTGTCGGTAACGAACTAGAACTCTATTTGGTAAGAACAGGCTCACACAGTCAATTGTTTTAAACGAAAAAATCCAGCCCTCGCGGTTGGATTTTTTAATAAACTATGTACAATATTTTATTTATTAATTACAGTAGAATTTGAAAAAAATAGTAGATATTAGTATAATGTTTAGATAATTATAAAATTAGGAGTTAAACCATGGCAAGAAATTCAGGGAATTATAAGTACGGAAGAAATAGTGATAATTATCTATATGTAAACGAACATATTGGATCATTTCAATCTGGCGGCAAAAATATAGAAGTTAACATTGCAGGGCATAATGGGACAAATCTCAAATTCGATATAAGATATTGGTCGGGGGATGAGCCTAAAACTGGAGCGGGAAGCATTGGAATAGATTTAGAGGGAATAACCCATTTATACAAGTTGCTGCAAATTTTATTGGTTGAAGAAGTAGTACCAAAAAAGCAAAGCAATAAAAGTTCGGGCGTTTATGCTGAGGGATTTGAAGATGGCGAAAATGCATTGGTGGAAGGTATGCCAGGTGGTTTTCCAACGTGGTTAAGGGAGGATGAAGAATTCTTCACACCAGAAGATACAAATGGCATTATAGAATTATATGAAGAATATATTGATGGTTTTTGTGATGGTTATTCTTATGCTGAAAATAACGAATTAGAGGATGCCAGTTTTGAAATAGAAAGCGCAAGTGAGGTGCCACCAGTTTCTCCCAAAGCGCCGCCCAAAGATAAGAATGTTCAAACCGTTGTCGGAAAAACTCCATACGTTAATAATTCTAGAAGTACTACTAGTCGAGATGCTGCGCTTAAATTTAAAAATGTTAGTAATGATGAAGAAGTAATAAAAAATAATATAAACTCTTTGGATGAAGAAGAAATATTTAAAAGTGAAAATGTCTCGCTGGAATATGCTATTGACAAAACTAACGCAAAGATAGCGGAATTAAAAGAAGAAAGCGAAAAACCTGAATTTAATGCGTTTAAAATAGAAACGGACATTGAAAAGTTAGGCGAGGCAGTTAAGAATAAAGAAAAGGCCGTGGGTATTAAAAAGTATTTGGATGGCTTATCAGAATTTATAATTGATCCTTATTACATGAAATTTCAATATGAAGGTACATCTTTTTATGTTGGCGAAAAGACTAGCGGAGTAACCTATGAAATTAATCGTGATGGATTGTTGAAAGATGCTGAGTTGTTAGATTGGCGTGCGGAAGTGCCTATGATATTGCGTGCAAAAAAAACGCATGAAGGTGTTACAAATCTTTTGGGCGTTATACTGGATAATCAGAAATTAACTCAAGTTGAAGTTATAAGAACTTCAGAAGAATTTGAAAGATACCAACGAGCGTTGATTTTTGCAGAAAGAAGTGCAGGAGAGTCAGAATTAGGAGTGTGGATGCTGGATGAAATTTGATTTTAGTAATATAATAAAAACAATGGATTCAACGCAGACCGAAGCGAGTTATGAAAAGATAGATAAATCATTTATCATTCAAGGGTGCGCAGGAAGCGGTAAGACGGCAATTCTACTGCACCGTCCGTCATACTTGGCTTACAACAATCCTGATTACGCATGGAGTCGAGTTGCGCTAGTTACACCGAATGAGGAATTTGTGGATTATGTGCGAAACCTTTTTGGCGAATTGGAGTTGAAAGATAACAACATTCAACTATATTCGCTAGAGAAATATTATGCAAGTATTATCGAGAAGTATGACCACGAATTATCTTTCAAAATAGCGGAAAGCAATAGCGAAAAAAACAAGAGCGGTGTGATTTTTAAGGTTGATGAAATAACCGTTAATCCTAACGAAGGTGACTTGCCCGCTGAGTATTTGGAAAGAATTTACGCACCGAGCTTCTTTAATATAATTCAGAATGATTTTAAGAAATACGCGGCGGAAATCGAATCTAAGAAACAGGATATCGCGGCTGAAATTCACCAATTATCGACCTTGCAGAAAACAACAACTGATGATTGGATCATAAAAATTTCTAAGCTTGCGGACAAGGCTAGGGCACTTGGAGTCAACAAAGCAGTTGCGGAGAAATACAAAACGAAGAGCAATGCGAATTATATCGAAAAAACGATTGACTACAAATCGTTCCAATATGTCACAAAAACTTTGATAGGCGAGAGAATTCAGCGTTTGCGCGATGAGTTTAAAATTGCTAATTTAGGGCATAATGAATTTTACCGACATGATTTGTACTTGTTGATGCTTGCGCTATCTGAGGTTAATGGACCACTAGGTGAAAAGTGCGGAAATAAAGCTTTGTATATAGATGAAGGGCAAGATATTTCACCTACTGAATATAAATTGATAAAGAAAATAAATAATAATCCGGTGTTCAATATTTATGGGGATATAGATCAAAACCTAACTCCGTGGCGCGGGCTTTCATCATGGGATGATATCAAGGATTTAGGTATCGAAGAAATCAAGAAATTCGACATTGATTATCGAAATACTAAACAGATTTGCGACTATATAAGCAAGGCGTTGAAAATGGATATTCAATCACCTCTTGAAGGGAAATTCGAGGTTGAAAAACTAACCACCGAAGAGCTTTTTGAAAATATGACTAAATATCCTGAAAAAGCCATAGTTGTTATGGTTGTCAGCGATAAGGAATCCGAATTTGCGAAAAAAGTTATGGAAATTAGACCCAATTCTGAAATTATTACGCCTGCTGAAAGTAAAGGTTTTGAATATCCAAAATTGTTTGTAAACCCTGAAGGAATGACGCATAACGAGAAATATGTAGCGATGACGAGGGCGCTTTATTACTTAACTGTTATCAAGGATTAGAGAGGATTGCAGTGAAAAAATTATTATTATTTTTAATAGCGGGTTTGGTGCTAGTTGCGCTGAGTGCGTGCGGGAATGATGAATCGACGGACGATGATACGTCCGGTGCTTATAGTTACTATTCGCCACCGGCTAAACCATCAAGTAGCAGTAGTTCGTCGAGCTCGAGCAGTTCGACTGCACCTGCTCCGAAGCCGGATACAACACAACCAGCGCCAGTGACGCCACCAACTCCTGAACCGACCACTGATGATGGAACTTATGACCGAGGTTATGAAGACGGGTCGAACGATGCCGATGGCGATGAGTATATGAGTAGCTATGACGATATCGGCGGCGAATATGACGATGGATACCACGATGGGTGGCGCGATAACTACGAAGGTCATGACGGCTCAGGATCCGATGATGACGAAGATTACGAATACGACTATTAGTCGATAAGAGGTCGCCCGCGCAGGGCGACCTTTCACTTGCCCGCACTTCAGCCCCTAAAATCTTTAAGATTTTAAATGTCAAGCAAATTTACTTGACGCGAACCAGAAAAAAGTGCTATAATTGCCAAAGTAATAAAAAAACCAAAAATTAAAGGAGACCCTAATGCGCGTAAATATCACATTAGAATGCACTGAGTGCAAAGAACGTAACTACTTGAGCAACAAAAACAAACGTAACAACCCGGATCGTTTGGAAGTTAAAAAATATTGTCCACGTGAGCGTAAAGTTACTTTACACCGCGAAACTAAATAAGGAGTATTCATTAAATGACTGCAACTTTTGAAAAAACTGCTACTAACGAAGGCGTAATTACTTTCACGATTTCGGACGAAATCAAAGAAGCTGCGCTGACGCAAGCATTCAACAAAGTTAAAAAGAACATCAGCGTGCCTGGCTTCCGTAAAGGTAAAGTGACTCGCCAAATGTTCAACAAAATGTATGGTGAAGAAGTGCTTTACGACGAAGCGATCAATATCGCTTTGAACCAAGCTTACCCTGTCGCTGTTGAAGAAGCTGGCGTTGAGCCTGTTGCTCAACCGGCTATCGACGTTAAATCGATCGAAAAAGGTCAACCTTGGGTATTCACTGCTGCCATCACTGTTAAGCCCGAAGTTAAACTTGGCGCTTACAAAAAATTGGAAGTTCCGAAAACTAGCACTCGCGTGTTGGCGAAGGACGTTAACGCTCGCCTTGAGCGCGAACAAGAGCTTCAAGCGGAAATCGCTGTTAAAGAGGGCAAGTCTAAGAAAAACGATACAGTTGTTATCGATTTCGAAGGTTTTGTCGCGGGCGTTGCTTTTGAAGGTGGGAAAGGTGAAAACCACCCACTAGTTCTAGGTTCTGATTCGTTCATCCCTGGCTTCGAAGATCAATTGATCGGCACTAAAGCCGGCGACGAAAAAGACGTTGAAGTTACTTTCCCAGAAGAATACCAAGCTGAAGATTTAGCTGGTAAAGCTGCGACATTCAAAGTAACTGTCAAAGAAGTTAAAGAAAAAATCCTTCCAACTTTAGACGACGAATTTGCTAAAGACGTTGACGATAGCGTTGAAACTTTAGAAGATTTGAAAGCTAAATATAAAGAAGAAATCAAAGCTGAAAAAGAAGCCGCTGCTGAAAACGCTAAAGAAGAAGCTGCGATTGAACTTGCAGTTGCGAACGCTGAAATCGTTGAGCTTCCAGCCGTTATGATCGACCAAGAAGCGACTCGCATGGTTGACGAACAGTTGAACCAATACGTTCAACAAGGCATCTCGAAAGAAATGTTCTTGCAAGTAACTGGCCAAACTGAAGCTACTCTTCTTGAGCAAGCCAAAGAAGCTGCTGAAAAACGCGTGAAAACTTCGCTAGTTATCGAAGCGATCGTTGCAGATGCTAAAATCGAAGTGACTGAAGCTGATATCGAAGCTGAGTACAAAACTGTCGCTGAGCAATACAACATGCCGGAAGATCAAGTCCGCAAGTTGCTAGCTCCGACTGTACTTGAACACGACGTTAAAATGAAAAAAGCCGTTGATTTGATTACAACGACTGCCAAAGAAGTCGCTGCTAAAAAAGAGGCTTAATTCGGCAAGTCTCCCTCGCGGGAGGCTTGTTTTTTTGCACTTAAAACGCGGTTTAGACTTTTGCGAGTATAAACTCGTGAAAAAAGGTTGATTTTCACGAAAAAAACGCGAGTTTATACTCGCAAAAAAAAAAAAGGGCAGGTACACCATAAAAATGATGTACCTGCTCTTGTGAATTATTCTTTCGGAGCGCAAGCACCAGCTGCTTTATGGCTGCCGACAATCGAACTCATGATTTCAGTGCGGATATCCTCGATGCCGCTCGGACTTGAAGGTAGGAACACCGTTCCGTTACCGCCATCAGCGAATTTGTTCAGCGTATCCATATATTGGTTAGCTAGCAAAACGCTTAAGATAGATTGTTCGTCTAGACCTGAGTTGCGAAGTTCATCGAACGACTCGCTCAGACCGTTAACGATCGCTTTACGTTGGTTGGCAAGACCGACCCCTTGAAGCTCGGCTTGCTCAGCTTCAGCTTTCGCCTTAGTTACGATGCGGATGCGGTCAGCTTCAGCCAACTCTTGAGCGGCAGCGCGTTGACGTTGAGCCGCATTGATTTCGTTCATTGAATCCTTAACTTTTTGGTCGGGTTCGATAGTCGTAATCAGCGTGCGCACGATTGACCAACCGTAAGTTGACATCTCTTCAGAAATCAGACGGTTAACCTCGTTCGCCACGTCGTCTTTGCGCTCGAACACTTCGTCGACTGTAAGCTTCGGAATCGAAGCGCGAATCGCATCTTCGACGTAAGCTTTCAGCTGTGCAACTGGATTGCTCAACTCATAGTAAGCTTCCTTGATGCGCGTTTTGTCGACGCGGTATTGCACGCTGACAGCTGCCTGCACGAACACGTTGTCTTTCGACTTGCTTTCGATCACGAAATCAGCTTGCATCACTTGCAGTTTCACGCGAGTTGCCACGCGGTCAACGAAAGGAATGCGGACGTGAATTCCTGGTTCTTCGATTTTTTGGAAACGCCCAAGACGTTCGATAATCGCGACAGTCTGTTGACGCACGACGAAAATCCAGCCGTTGAATTCCATTTTAGTTTGATATGGGTTCGGCGCCGAGTAGCGTTGTTGCTGCGGACGGTAGCCGCCCTGCCCGCCGATTTGCGGATTAATTGTTGACATTGTTTTTGCCTCCTAAATGTGATATGCTTATTATATACGCTCGCGAATTTTTTGTATATACCTGGAGGGAAAAATTATGAATTTAACAATCGAATTACCCGGTGGCCGCCTCAACATCCGTTGCTGCGCCATCATCGAAAACCCCGCAGGCGAAATCCTCACTTCGATCGGAAAAAGCGGTTTGGCAAGTCTCCCCGGCGGTAGAGTCGAGCTCGGCGAAGACAGTCACGATGCAGTGCGACGCGAAATTTTCGAAGAAACAGGGCTTTATTTAACCGAAATTGAACAGGTTCGCGTGATTGAAAATTTTTACGGAAACACGCACGAAATTTTATTTTTATATCGCGGAACACCAGATTCTTACGACTTAAATTCAGGCGCCGTTGACTTTGAAGAACAAAAATTAGCATGGGTACCTAAAGAAAATTTAGTGCTTAAACCTGACATCTTAAATGACATAATAAAAGGGGCCTAAGCTAGGCTCCTTTTTTAAATATAATTTCTAAAGCTTCCTCGACGGTATCGACGATGTTGTAGATATCTTCGTCATGTTCGTCGATCATGTGGTAGGCCTCGAACGCGTCTTTGACCATCTCGTGAAACGGCGTCCAGAATTTTCGGTCGAATAAAATCACGGGAATTTTTGGTAACTTATCGGTTTTAATTAAATCCAAAACGTCACTTAATTCATCGAGCGTTCCGAAACCACCAGGCATACAAACAACAGCTTTAGCTGCGTGAACCAAGCAGAATTTACGCGAATAGAAATAATCGAAAGTGTGATTTGCCGTCGTGTAAGGATTCAAAGCTTGCTCGTGTGGTAAAACGATATTTAAACCGTAAGATTTCCCGCCAGCCTCAAACGCACCTTTATTCGCTGCCCCCATGATACCGTCACCGCCACCTGTGTAGACAGGTAGGCCGCCCTCGGCAATTTTTCCGGCTAGTTCAACCGTCGCTAAATAGTAGGGGTCATCGTGTTTAGTTCGCGCGCTCCCAAAAATAGTTACGCCTGATTCTAACGGTTCAAGAAATTTAATTCCATCGGCCATGTCCGACACAAGTTCGTCAGTATTATGATTGATTTTCATTGCTTTACCACCTTATAAAATTAGATTGTTCACTTTAATGCGTTTTTGGGACATTTCGAACTCTGAAATGTCCCAAAAACGCATTAATTTGAACAATTCAAAATAGACTGTGCGTTTTCAACGCGTTCTTTCGTTGGCGACGTGATTCCTTCCAAAGGGTATGGCTCGCCGAGCTCATCCCATTTATATTTTCCCAAAGTGTGATAAGGCAAAACATCAACGCGTTCCACATTATCAAGCGTATCGAGAAAAGCCCGAAGTTCGGCAAGTTGCGCGTCATCATCACTTCCTTCAGGAACGAGAACGTGACGAATCCAAACCGGTTGACCGACTGAACTCAAGTACTTCGCGAACTCTAAAATATTAGCGTTAGTTGAACCGGTCAATTTACGATGCGCGTCATCGCGAATATCTTTAAGGTCGAGCATAATCAAATCCGTATAGGAAAGCATCTCATCTAATAATTCGTGAGTTGGGCTAAACATCGCCCCGCTCGTGTCGACCGTCGTGTGAATCCCGCGTTTCTTAGCCTCGCGCAATAATTCAACCAAGAAATCCATCTGGAGCATCGGTTCGCCACCGCTAATGGTGATGCCGCCTTTGTCGCCCCAGTAGTCCTGGTATTTTTGCGCTTCGTCGAGCAATTCGCCGGCGGAGCGCAGACTTGCCTTAGGGTTCTTGAGAGCCCAGGTGTCGCGGTTGTGGCAAAACGCGCAGCGCAAAGGGCAGCCCTGGAAGAAAATCAAAAAACGGACTCCCGGGCCGTCGGCGCTGGCGAAACTTTCTGTTGAGTGGATTAAACCTTTAATTTCTGTCATAAGGTAATTTTAACACCATTTTTGAAGTAACGCAAGGTTGAAAACTCGCGCGCATTAAGGTATAATTAACTCTAACAAAAACTGCGTTTAGAAATGGCCAATATATATGAAAAAAAAGAAGGACAAAAGAGGGCAAGTCGCCTCTTCGAGGCAGGCGTTCTCGAAGTTGATGATCGTCGCGATGATCTTGATAATGCTGACAATTGTTGTGCGCGTGACGTTGATTGCGGCGACCAATTCGGCTTATGGGCAGGATTTGACGAAGCTTGCGAAAGAGCAATATACGCGTGAAATTCCGATGAAGGCACCGCGCGGCACGATTTACGACCGCAACGAAAATCCGATTGCTGAGGAAACGCGCACGTATAACGTGGTTGCGATCATCTCGACGAAATACATCGACGGTCACGGAAAACCGCTATATCTCCAAAAAGATCAATACTACACGTTCGCCCAAGTGATGACGAACGTGCTCGGCGTTGAAACCGATAAAATCATGAAAAACCTGCAAGAAGCGAAGGCTGATGCGTACCAAGTCGAGTTCGGAACGGCGGCGAAAAACATCACTTTCGAGCAGAAAAAAATGCTCGAAACGGCGCTCAAAAACGCGAACATCAAAGGGATTGTCTTCACCGATAACCCCGCCCGCAGCTACCCGAACGGCATCTTCGCGACGCACCTCATCGGCTACATCAAAAACGAAGAAAACAAAATCTCCGGCACGCTCGGCATCGAGGCGTCATACAACACCATCCTCGCCGGGAAGGACGGGGCAATTGTCCGCTCCGTTGACAAATACGGGAATGAATTACCTGGAAGCTCGAGTGAAACGAAAAATGCCGTTGATGGCCAAGACATCTACACGACGATCGACTCAAAACTGCAAAATATGCTCGAAGGTTTAATCGAAGCGAGCTGTGAAAAATACACGCCCGAAAATATGACGGGTGTTCTGATGTCGGCGAAAACTGGGGCGATACTTGCCATGGTTCAACGCCCGACTTTCAACCCCGATAACAAAGAGGGACTCGACGAGAACACGATGTGGCGCACGCTGCAGACGTCGGATGCATACGAGCCAGGGTCGACGATGAAGGTGTTCACGATGGCGACGGCGATCCAGAATAATATTTTTAACGATCAGGAACGATTCCTTTCGGGGAAAATCAACGTCGAAGATAGAACCATCAAGGACTGGGATAATGGTAAAGGGATGCTGACGTTTGCGCAGGCCCTGACCAACTCGTCAAACGTCGGGATGGTAACTCTTGAACAACGCATGCGGGCTCAGGACGAGATGATGTGGCCGAATTCCTTGAAACGTTTCGAGTTTGGAACGGCGACGAATGTTGGTTTGTTCGGCGAAGGAAGCGGGAAATTGCCGAAATTCCAGAACCCGGTCGATATGGCGATGTCAGCCTACGGTCAAGGGATCACAGTGACGACGATGCAGATGTTGCGCGGGTTCACGGCGATCGCCAACCAAGGCGAAATGCTTGAACCGCATTTTATCAAGAAATATGTTGACCCGATTACGGGTAAGGAAAAAGTTTACGCACCTGAGTCGCTGGGCCATCCGGTGACGGCTGAAACGACGGCGAAGCTGCTCGATATCATGCGCGGAACGATCGAGGACCAATATTACGGGACAGGTTATAGCAACTACGTAACGAACGGTTTCCACGCTTCGGCGAAGACTGGGACGGCCGAAGTTGCCGATGAGAACCACGGTGGTTACTTGCCTCACGGGAATTACCTGTATTCGTTCGTCGAGATTTTTCCGACGGAGGATCCGCAGTACGTCTTCTTCCTGACGTGCAAACTGCCGAAGAATTACGACACGCGGGGCTGTATGGCCTCGGTGGCGAATCCGATCGTGCAGGCCGCCTACGAGAGTGGTGCCGCGGAGGACGAGTTCGCGTTCGCGACCAACGCTTATAGCACGGCGGCGAAGGCTGACGTTGGGAACTATATCGGCAAGTCGAACAATGACGCGCAGATACTTGCCCGCCAGGCTCTGCTCCACCCGGTTGTGATCGGGAACGGGACGTCGATTATCAATCAGTCGCTCAAGCCGGGCGACAAAAAGGCGAAGGTCAATCAGAAGATTTTCCTGTTTACGGACGGGAATCGGACGCTGCCGGATATGACGGATTGGACGAAGGAGGAGGTCAAGAGCGTGTGTGACTTCCTGCGGATCAAGGTGGTGTTTGTGGGCGACGGGCTCGTGACGGGGCAGAGTATTCCGTACGCGACCGAGTTCGATAAAGATGAAGTGCTGAGCGTCGTGCTTGGCAAGTAAAGGGCTTGGCGCTACGCGCCGGGCAAGTAGGAGTAATTTATGAATTTTACAATAGTTGTGATTTTTACGATGTTGATTTCGTTTCTGCTGACGGTCATTTTGATGCCGCTGTTCATTATGTGGATGGTGAAGTTGAAGCGCGGTCAGGAGATTCGTGATGAGGGGCCGGCTTGGCACCAAGTGAAATCGGGGACACCGACGATGGGTGGCGCGATTTTTATGGTTGCTATCTTGGTGACAACGCTGTTCGATTATTTCGTTCGTTCGGATAAGACTTGGGGCGTGTGGCCGCTGATGGCGTTGGCGGTTGTGTTCGGCGTGATTGGATTTTTAGATGACTTTATCAAAGTCGTGCTGCGCCGGAATTTAGGGTTGACAAGTGGACAGAAGTTTGTCGGTCAGTTGATCGGCGGTTTAGGTTTCGCGTTGCTGATTTATTTCAACGCGCAGCGCGATAATCTGTGGATTTTCGGTTGGTCGAATGTTTTGATTACGTTGATAGCGATTGCGTTTGTGACGATTTGGATTAACGGATTCTCGAATGCGGTCAACTTGACGGACGGGCTTGACGGCTTGGTTGGCGGCTTGGGAATCATTAGTTTTGGGGCTTATGCTATAATTGCTGTGCACCAAGGGCAGCACAATATCGCTGTGTTCTGTCTGACAGTTGTGGCTTCGCTTGCCGGATTCTTAGTGTTCAACCACAAACCGGCGAAAATCTTTATGGGTGACGTTGGTTCGCTGTCGTTAGGGGCTTTACTTGCCGGGATTTCGGTTTTGCTGAATCAGGAGTGGACTTTGCTTTTGATTGGTCTGGTTTATATCTTGGAAACGCTGAGCGTGATGATTCAGGTCGGGCATTTCAAACGCACGGGTAACCGTATTTTCAAAATGTCGCCGGTCCACCACCACTTCGAGATGGTCGGTTGGTCGGAATGGAAAATCAATTTCGTTTTCTGGGGCGTCGGACTAGTAGCTTCAGCCATCGCGGTCGTAATTGCGATCGCATTATAAACAAAACCGCCCTAGATGACAGGACTTTTAGAAAAAAGGTCGATTTTTGGCACTTCGGGGCGGGTATAGATTTTATACCCGCCCTCAACTGCCAAAATTAGGACAAAATTCCGAAAATCTTGTCATCTAGGGCGGGTTTGTAAGACTAACCGACTTAGGGACATGAATTCACATAAATTTCGTACGAAATCGCCCTTTTTCTACCAGATTCATGCAAGATAAAAAGTATAGTGCATGAATTTGGTAGAAATCAGCTCATATCATACCAAATTTATGTAAATTCATGTCTTTTTAATTTAATTTTAATCCTAACTACTTAAATTGAAAAATCCGGGGGAAAATGATAAAATTAAAGGGTATTATTTTCAAAATTCATATATCATAAAGGACGAAAAATGAACAAGAGAATTTTTGTAGCCAAAAAAGCGAATTTTAAAATTAAAGACCACGCATTATTACGCGAGTTGAATCATAATTTGCAGCTATCGAGCCTGAAAGAAATCAAGCTCGTGCAAGTCTATGATGCCTTCAACGTCGACGCAGCCATCCTTGCCAAAGCCGAAGCCCACGTCTTCAGCGAAAAGGTGACCGACAAGCTGATCGAAGACATCGAGGCCTATTTGGCGAAATATGCGTTTTTTAGTATCGAACCCCTTCCTGGGCAATTCGACCAGCGCGCGGCTTCGGCTGAGGAAGCGCTGTTCCTTCTAGGAGCAAACCGCGACGTGAAAGTACACTCGGCGCAACTTTACCTAGTCAACGATGACGTGGATGCGGCTGAACTCGACAAAATTAAGAACTACCTTCTTAACCCGGTTGATTCGCGCTTCAAAGACATCACGGAAGCCGTTGAGCTAGCTGAATTCTCAAGTTCTGACAAAACGATTCCCGTTTTGGATTTCTTCCTGGATGCGACTCATCACGAGTTCGAAAAATATAAAGCGGACAACGGCATGGCGATGGAAGTCGCAGACCTGTTGTTGATCCAAGAACATTTCCGTTCGATCAAACGCAACCCGACCGAAACGGAAATCAAAGTGCTCGACACTTACTGGTCGGACCACTGCCGCCACACGACGTTCGAAACTGAGCTGAAAAACATCGATTTCAGCGCGTCGAAATTCGAGGCGCAATTGCAATCGACCTTCGATAAATACGTTGCGATGCGCGCTGAGCTTAAACGCGAAGCGAAGCCTGTAACCTTGATGGACATGGCAACTGTCTTCGGCCGCTATGAACGCGCTAATGGTCGCCTTGACGACATGGAAGTTTCCGACGAAATCAACGCTTGCTCAGTCGAAATCGAAGTCGATATCGACGGCACGAACGAAACTTGGCTGTTGATGTTCAAAAACGAAACGCACAATCACCCTACCGAAATCGAGCCTTTCGGGGGCGCTGCGACTTGCGTCGGCGGGGCAATTCGCGACCCGCTTTCGGGCCGTTCATACGTCTACCAAGCGATGCGCATCACCGGTGCCGGAAACATTCTGCAACCCGTGAATGAAACGATGGAAGGCAAGTTACCTCAACAAGTCATCTCGAAGGGGGCGGCCCACGGCTACTCGTCTTACGGGAACCAAATCGGTCTTGCAACAACTTACGTTAAAGAATATTTCCATGCTGGCTACGTTGCTAAGCGTTTAGAAATCGGTGCCGTTGTTGGTGCCGCACCTAAAACTCACGTTCGTCGTGAAAAACCATTACCGGGCGATGCTGTCATCATGTTTGGTGGCGCAACTGGGCGCGATGGTGTCGGCGGGGCAACTGGTTCGTCGAAAGCTCACACTGTGAAATCAGTTGAAACGGCTGGCTCAGAAGTTCAAAAAGGTAACGCGATCGAAGAACGTAAAATTCAACGTTTATTCCGCGATGCTGAAGTAACTCGTATGATCAAGAAATCAAACGACTTCGGAGCAGGCGGTGTCTGCGTTGCCATCGGTGAACTTGCCGATGGTCTTGAAATCAACTTAGACTTAGTACCGCTTAAATATCTAGGTCTGAACGCGACGGAAATCTCAATCAGCGAATCGCAAGAGCGCATGAGCGTTGTGGTTGCGCCTGAGGACGTTGAAAAATTCATCGCGGCTTGTGCTCGTGAAAATATCTATGGCGTGCAAATCGCGACCGTAACCGAAGAACCTAAACTTGTTATGAAATGGAACGGCGAAAAGGTTGTTGACCTTGACCGTTCGTTCCTTGATACAAACGGCGCGCGCGTTGTCGTCGACTCGAAAATCGTCGACTCAAACGTTGAACTTGCCTACCAAGAGAAAACGACTGATATCAAAGCTGACACGCTGAAAACTTTGGCGGATATGAACCACGCGTCGCAAAAAGGTCTGCAAACGATGTTCGACTCGAACGTTGGGCGCTCGACGATCAATCAGCCGATGGGTGGGCGCTATCAAGTCACTCCGGTCGAATGTTCGGCGCAAAAACTTCCGGTTCTGGAAGGTCGCACGACGACTGTTTCGCTACTTGCCCACGGTTTCGACCCTTACATTTCGAGCTGGTCGCCTTACCACGGCGCGGCACTTGCGGTCGTTGAAGCGACTGCCCGCCTTGCGGCGTCTGGGGGCAATTGGCAAAAAGCCCGCTTCTCTTACCAAGAATATTTCGAGCGCATGGATAAAATTGCCGAAAACTTCGGCAAACCAACTGCGGCTCTTCTTGGTTCGATCGAGGCGCAAATCCAGTTGGGCTTGCCGTCGATTGGCGGTAAGGACTCGATGAGCGGGACTTACGAGGACATCAAAGTTCCACCGACGCTTGTGGCGTTTGGCGTGACGACGGCTAAAGATTCAGCAGTTTTATCTCCGGAATTCAAGGCTGCCGGCGAAAACATCTACTTCATTCCAGGTGTCGAAATCGCGGCGGAATTGAACTGGCCTGCCATCAAAGCAAACCTTGGCAAGTTCTCAGACGTTGCAGATAAAGCAACGGCTGCTATCTCAACTAAGAGCGGTGGTTTCGCCGAGGCTCTATCGTTGATGACTTTCGGTAACCGCATCGGTGCGAAGGTTGAACTGGCTGACACGACTGATTTAATCGTTGCGAAATATGCAGGATTTATCTTTACTTCAGCCGAAGATTTAAACGTCGCTGGCGTTGAACTGATCGGTAAAACAACTGCAGAATTTGCGATTCAAATCAACGATGTTGTCATCGACGGAGCGGAAGCTGCCCAAGCATTCGAAGGAACGCTTGAACCGGTTTATCCGACATTGTTCGAACAAGATACTGAACTTAAAAATATTGAAAGCGTTGCTCACTCGAACGTGATTACGCGTGCTGAAAAAATTGAAAATCCACTTGTTTACATCCCGGCATTCCCAGGAACAAACAGTGAATACGATAGCGCGAAAGCCTTTGAGGCTGCCGGTGCGGTGGCGAAAATCGTGCCATTCCGCACGCTAGATATCGAAAACTCAATCACTGAAATGGTTGAAAATATCGATGCTGCTAATATCATTATGTTCGCCGGAGGCTTCTCAGCGGCTGACGAACCAGATGGTAGCGCGAAATTCATCGTCAACATCTTATTGAACGAACGCGTGCGTACAGCAATCGATGCCTTCATCGCTCGCGGAGGCCTAATTCTAGGTATCTGTAACGGATTCCAAGCCCTTGTGAAATCTGGCTTGCTCCCTTACGGAAACTTCGACGGCCTGAACGAAAACTCGCCAACTTTATTCTACAACGATGCCAACCAGCACGTTGCGAAAATGGTTGAAACGCGTATCGCGAACGTGAATTCGCCGTGGTTAACGGGCGTTAAAGTCGGCGATGTCCACTCGATTCCGGTTTCGCACGGCGAAGGAAAATTCGTCGTTACCGCGGAAGAACTTGCCTCGCTTCAAGCAGGTGGGCAAGTAGTTACGCAATACGTCGATTTCGACGGCGCGCCAACGATGGATAGCCACTTTAACCCGAATGGTTCGACGGCTGCGATTGAAGGTATTTGCTCGGCTAACGGACAAATTTTAGGTAAAATGGGGCACTCAGAACGTTCGAACGAAATTAATTTGTTCAAGAACATTCCGGGGAACCACAATCAACAATTATTTGAATCTGCGGTTAAGTATTTCCGCGGCTAATCGTATTTAGGGCGTTTTTGTTGCAATTCGAGCTTCGAATTGCAACAAAAACGCCCTAAATGCTATTAGGCTCTTGCCAACCTTTAAAAATTTTATTATAATAATAGAAAAATTAGCGAAAAGGAAATAAAGATGAAAAATATTACAAAATTAATCGGCGCGGCAGCGCTACTTGCCGTAGTTGCACTTGCCTTAACGGGTTGCGGCAAAAAAGAAGACGCGGACAGCGCAGCGTGGAACGCGGTTGATACGGTGGCGAAGCTGAAGTCGCCGCAGCTGGACTCGAAGGTCGCGAAGGACGAAACGGAAGTTAAAATCGAGACGACTCAGGGCGATATCACGCTGAAATTATTCCCGAAAATTACGCCTAAGGCCGTTGAGAATTTCGTCGAACATGCGAAAAAAGGTTACTATAACGGCACGACTTTCCACCGCGTCATCAAGGAATTTATGATTCAAGGTGGCGACCCGGAAGGTACTGGAATGGGCGGTGAAAGCATTTGGGGTAAAGGCTTCGGAGTTGAATTTTCGAACCAACTTTACCACATTCGCGGCGCGTTAGCGATGGCGAAATCGAGCGCTCCGAACTCGCAAGGTAGCCAATTCTACATCGTCCAAAACGACGAAAATGTTCAGTCGCAAGTGGCTAAAGGTCTAGTTCCCGACGGGATTTACGCAGCCTATGCGCACGGCGGTGCACCATCACTTGATGGACACTACACGGTCTTCGGGCAAGTGATCAAAGGGATGGACGTCGTTGATAAAATCGCTGACGTCGAAGTTGACTCGAGTGACAAGCCGGTCGAAACGCAAACGATTAAAAAAATCACTGTTATTAAAGAAGCTAAATAAAAAATGTTCAGTTTAATGCTGATTTGGGACAATTCGAGCCTCGAAATGTCCCAAATCGGCAAAAAAAGGAATAATACAAAAAAGCCTAGACGTTTTAGACGTCTAGGTTTTCTAATTCTAGGGATAATTCTTCCCATTTTTCGCCGAGCGTTAAAGATTGCTCGCGTGCCTCGTCAATTTCACGTTGAATCTGACTTAACAGATACGAATCGGTCGGGTCAACCTCGTACAAAGCGGCCTCCTTAACAGAGACCAACTCATCAAGTTCAGCCATTCGCAACTCGATATCGTCGATTTGCCGAGATAAATTGCGTGCTAAACGCGCGCCTTCTTTCGAGCGCTTATAGTCCTGCGCTTGCTCAGACGGCCCGGCATTAGACTCGCCCGCCGCGTCCTGCTCTTTCGCCTTTTCTTCGATATAAAAATCGTAATTTCCTTCATACATTTTCAGTCCGCCAACGCCTAGTTCTAGAACTTTCGTCGCCGTCCGGTTGATGAAATACCGATCGTGACTGATAAATAAAGTCGTGCCCTCAAAGTCGATCAGCGCGTTCTCAAGAATCGACTTCGACTCCATATCGAGATGGTTGGTCGGCTCATCGAGCAACAAGAAATTATCGTGACTCAAAGCGAGCTTGGCAAGTGCCACGCGCGCCTTCTCGCCACCGCTCAATAAAGAAATCGTCTTTTTAATATCGTCGCCGCTGAACAATAATCCACCGAGCAAATTGCGAATCGGCGTCTCGTTCAGACTCGGAAATGCGTCCGAAATCTCGTCGTAAACCGACTTCGTCATATTCAATGTCGACTGTTCTTGATCGTAATAACCGACTTCAAGATTCGCGCCGAGCTTAAAGGTGCCGGCAAGTGCGGGCAATTGCCCGAGCAAAGTTTTAATCAAAGTCGTTTTTCCGATCCCGTTCGGACCGATCAGAGCGACCGAATCGCCCTTGTAGATATCGAAATCGAGATGCTCGTTGAGCTTCAAACCGTCGTGCCCGACAGCGAGATCGGCGACCTTTAAAACTTCATTTCCGCTCGGTTTACTGATTAAAAAATTAAAGTTAATCGATTTTTCATAAGTCGAGGGCTTGTCCATAACTTCGATTTTGTTCAAAGCCTTCAGGCGCGACTGCGCGCGTTTTGTCGTCGAAGCCCGTACCATATTGCGTGCGATGAAGTCATTATAAGAAGAAATTGTCTTCTGCTGTTTCTTATAAGCATTGATTTCTTCGGTCAATTTTTGCGCCTTCAAAACCAAATATTTCGAATAATTTCCGTTGTAACGAACGGCCGTTTTATTCGCAATCTCAATCGTCGAAGTCGTCACTTTGTCAAGGAAATAGCGATCGTGGCTGACGATAATAATCGCGCCATCGTAATTCTTCAAATAACGCTCAAGCCAGTTCAAAGTATCGATGTCGAGGTGATTGGTCGGCTCGTCGAGAATCAACAACTCCGGCGAATCAAGCAAAATCTTAGCGAAACTTAAACGCGTTTTTTCGCCACCCGACAAATCCCCAACTGCCTTCCCCCAAGATGATTCAGGAAACTGAAATCCGTTCAAAATCATCTTAATCCGCGTATCAATTTCATAACCACCGCGCGCACTAAACTCGTCGCTCAACTTCGCAAACGACTCAATTGCCTCCGGTGTTTCTAAATTCTCAGCCAGTCGGTCGAGCCGCGCCTTCGCAGCCAAAAGTTCGGTGAACACGCTGCGCGCCTCGCTCTCAACCGTATTCGTATCATCGTCAAAAATCGGATTTTGATTGAGATAAGCGATGTTCAAATCGCGCTTTTTCTGAACGTCCGGCCCCAGCAAAAGATTCAGCAAAGTCGTCTTCCCGGCACCGTTCCTACCGACGACCGCAATCCGGTCATTATGGTTCACGCTAAACGTCACGTCGCGCAAAATCGTCTCCCCGGCGATTTCCAGGCCGAGTTTATTAGTCTGTAAAATAATCATGCTTTAATTATATCACAAACTAGTGTATAATTAACGCATGGATAATAAAGATTTTGTGTACGGCTTCTACGCCGTCACTGAGGCCCTTGAGGCAAATCGGGGCAACAAGCTCTTCGTGCTTGAAACGCTCCGCGGCGAAAAAGTCGAAAAAATCAAAGAACTGGCGCGCGAGTTCAACGTCCCCGTCAAATGGGTCGACAAAGCGAAACTCAACCTGCTCTCCGACGACGGCGTCCACCAGGGCTTCGTCCTCGCCGTCAACCCGTACGCGTACTCAACGCTCGACGAGATCTTGGAAATCGTGGCAAGTAAAGACCAAGCCACAATACTTCTTTTAGACGAAATTGAGGATCCGCACAACTTAGGTTCAATCCTGAGAACGGCCGATGCTAGCGGGGTTGACGGGATTATCATTCCGAAAAATCGCGCGGTTGGAGTTACAAGTGTCGCGGCGAAAACGTCAACGGGAGCGAGCGAATATATGAAAATCGCCCGCGTGACTAACATCGCTCAAACGATCAAAAAACTCAAAGATGTCGGGTTCTGGGTGTTCGGAACGGACATGAACGGAACGCCTTACGACAAGTGGAACGCAAGCGGAAAAGTTGCTTTAATCATCGGTAACGAAGGCCGCGGAATGAGTCCAGGTCTCAAAAAAGAAGTCGATGAACTTGTGACAATTCCGATGGTCGGGCACGTTCAAAGTTTGAACGCCAGCGTCGCAGCCGGGATTTTGATGTATGAAATCTTTAGAAAGCGCTCGTAAGAGCGCGTGGACTTGCCCAAAAGGGTTTAAAATGTTATAATATTTAAGTTAAGAAAAACGAGGGAGCAACAAAATGATTGAAGTTAATAAGTTTAAAATTGGTTCGACAATTGATTATGATGGGAATATTTGGCGCGTGCTGGATTTCCAACATCACAAGCCTGGTAAAGGGAATGCGGTCGTTCGCACGAAACTGAAAAACCTGCGCACTGGCGCGGTTGTGGATCGCACGTTTAACTCAGGGATCAAAATTCCGAAGGCGCAAATCGACACGAAAACGATGCAATATCTTTACGCGAGCGGCACGGACCACGTATTTATGGACCTTGACACTTACGAGCAAGTTGAAATTCCGGGTGAGTTGATCGCGGACGAGTTGAAATTCTTGCTTGAAAATATGGAAGTGAAAATTATGTTCTTCGGCGACGAAGTATTGGGTGTGCAATTGCCGAATACGGTTGTCCTTGAAGTCACTGAAACGACTCCGATGATCAAGGGTTCGACGGTCAGCGGTTCGCAAAAACCGGCGACGATGGAAACTGGCGTTGTCGTGAACGTGCCAGACTTTATCGAGGTTGGCGAGTTCTTGGAAGTCAATACCGAAGACGGTTCGTACATCAAACGCGTAAAAAAATAGAGGTATAAATATGCAAAATCTTGCTCAGCACGTGCAGCGTGAGAAGGCAATTAAAGCGTTGTATCAAATGGATTTTCATTTAGAGAAGTCGGGAAACCAGGCGACGCGAGAAGTAGTGGCGGCGTTTTTGGATAACTATGACGACGTTGACACCTTGAGTGTGCCGAACTACTTGACGACTTTGGTCGATGGAGTGTTGGCATCGCGCTACGAACTTGAAAATTTAATCGCGGATAGCTTGCAGCCCGGCTGGTCTTTGCGCCGTCTGCAAAAAATCGACTTGTACATCATGGAAGTTGCGCTATTTGAGATGCTTTACGAGCAGGAAACGATTCCGCCGCTTGGCGCGATCAGCGAAGCGCTTGAAATCGCCGACAGTTACAGCGACGAGAAGTCGAAAAAGTTCATCAACGGCGTTTTATCTAAAATTTATAAAGAAAAATTCGAGGCAGCCTAGCGATAGGCGCCTTTTTTCTTGGGCAATTGCCCAGATACTTTAGAAAATAGCCCTTTTAAGACACGTTTTTGAAATTTAGGGCATTTTTTGTCACGAAAGGGCTATTATATATTTTACATTAGCCCTTTTGCGACAAAAAAGGGGTGTTTTTTTTAAAACATGTCATTTCGGGGCTAGTTTATTAAACGACGGGCCTTAAATTGACAAATGCTACCTATTTTTGGTAAAATTATCTCATTATTACTTGTAAATTTATAAAGGAAAAAATAAATGACACCTGACTCCATTGAGTTACTAAAAGATCTAGCATTATTAGTCGTTCTAACCATCGTCAACGCCTTCTTTGTCGCGGTCGAAATCTCCGTGGTTTCGCTCAACAAAAACCGCCTCGAACAAATGGCCGAAGAGGAAAACCATAAGGGTGCGCAAAAGCTGCTTAAAGTCGTCAACGCACCGAACAAATTCTTATCAACAATCCAAGTCGGGATCACTTTGATCAACATCTTAGTCGGTGCCACTTTAACCGAGAGCATCGCGAGCATCGTCGCACCGCACATCGGCATCCCGCGCCCCGTCGCGACCTTCCTGGTCCTGATTATTCTGACTTACGTGACCATCGTTTTCGCCGAACTTTACCCAAAACGCATCGGCCTCAACCTGAAAGAAAAATTCGCGATTCCGACCGTCGGAATCATCACAACCCTGGGGGCAATTCTAACCCCCTTCGTCTGGTTTTTAACCGCCTCAACGAACTTCCTGAGCCGCGTTACACCGATGAAATTCGACGATGATGACGACCGGGCAAGTCGCGCGGAAATCCAATACATCATCGAGAATGATAACGAACTTGATGACGAAGAAATCGATATGCTTCAAGGCGTGTTCAGCCTTGATGAAAAATTAGCGCGCGAAATTATGGTTCCGCGCACGGATGCCTTTATGATCGACATTGAGGATAACCTTGAAGAAAACATCAAGGAAATCTTAGACGAAAATTATAGCCGCATTCCGGTTTACGAAGATGACAAAGATAAAATTATCGGGGTCATCCATACTAAACAACTTCTAGTTGAAGCCTACAAATGGGGCTTTGATTCAATCGATTTACATAAAATTCTCCAAGAACCTTTATTCGTTCCAGAAACAATTTTCATTGACGAGTTGATGAAGCAATTCCAAAGCACTCGTAATCAACTGGCTATTTTGCTAGACGAATACGGCGGAGTGAGCGGACTTGTTACCATCGAAGACATCATCGAAGAAATCGTCGGCGAAATCGAAGACGAGAGCGATGACGTCGAAAAGCAATACGAACAAATCACGCCGGACGTCTTCATCATTCCCGGAACCCTTCCAATCGAAGAGTTCAACGAAGAGTTCGAGGATAAACTCGACAACGAAATCGAAATGGACGACGTCGATACGATGGCAGGCTACGTCATCACGAAGCTCGGTCACATCCCCGATGAAAACGAAGAAATCGAAATCGACAACGTTAAATACATCACTAAAACCGTTGAAAGCACACGCTTGACGCAAATCAAAGTCGTGTTCAGCGAAAAAACTCCAGAAGAAGATACAGAAGAAGATTAAACAAAAACCACAGTGAAAGGCGCAGCGCATGAAAAAGAAAGTAATTATTCTAGGTTCAGGCATCGCGGCTACGACTGTGGCTTTTTTCTTGCAGGATAAGTGCGACGTCACGATCGTAACCAAAGGCGCGCTTAGCGACAACAACTCGGCGCTTGCGCAGGGCGGGGTTGCGGCGGCGGTCGGTCCGAACGATACGGCGCAGGCGCATTACGAGGACACCCTGACGGCGGGAGCTCAGCTCAACGATCCGGACGCTTCACAAATCCTGGTCAACGAGGGTGCCGAAATCATCCGCGAGCTCATCAAAATGGGCGTTCCCTTCGACCGCCTCGGCGACGGCTCAATCGACTACGGCATGGAGGGCGCGCATCACCATCCGCGCATTCTGCACGCGGGCGGAGACCAAACGGGCAAGTATGTGCTCGAATTTCTGCAAAGAAAATTGAGCTCGAAAGTCAAAATCGAAGCGAACACGACCGCCGTCGAAATCTTCCCCGAGGACAACAAAGCCAAAATTTTAGTCATCGCGAACAAGCAATTCCGCACAATCGAAGCTGACTTTCTCGTCATTGCAACTGGCGGAATCGGGCAATTATTCCCAGTGACTTCAAATGATAAAACAATCACCGGCGACGGAATTGCACTTGCTAAAAGAGCAGGAGCTGAACTCGCTGATATGGAGTTCATCCAGTTTCATCCGACATTGTTAAACAAACCAGGATCGTCATTATTAATTTCCGAAGCTGTCCGTGGCGACGGCGCGCGCCTCGTCAACAAGAGTGGCGAATACTTTATGGCTGACGTCCATCCGGACAAAGACCTAGCGCCACGTTTCGTGGTCGCACGCGAAATCACCAATCAATTCCTAAAAGGCGAAGAAGTTTTTCTCGACATCTCAACCGTCCAAAACTTCCGCGCGCGCTTCCCGTATATATCGCGCAGCCTCGACAAAGCGTGGATCGACTCGACCTTAATTCCGGTTAAGCCCGGCGCTCACTTCTTTATGGGCGGAGTCAAAACTGATCTCAACGCGCGCACAACCTTGGGTAACATCTACGCAGTCGGCGAAGTCGCTCGCACCGGCGTTCACGGGGCAAATCGCCTCGCTTCAAACTCGCTACTCGAAGGCCTAGTCTTCGCCCGCAGAGCGGCTCAAGATATCATAGCCCGCCCGCAAAAAGACGAAAATTACCAAACCGAAAAACAAGAACCTACTATATATAAACAAAACTTGCCAACGCTCGAAGAACTAAAAAATCGCGCATGGGAATCGATCGGCATCATCCGTCGCCCCGAAAAAATCCGCGAATTCCTGGCTTGGCTTGAAGAATTTGACGACAGCGTCCCGAACGCAAACCGCATCGATTTCGAAATCAGCAACCTGATTTTAATCTCGAAGGAAATTGCCCGGGCTGCACTTGCCCGCCCTGTCTCAATCGGCGCGCACTACATTGAGGAAGAAAATGATTAGAGAAAAAATTAGCGCATTCCTGACCGAGGACGTCTTCACCGGCGACCTCTCGACCGACCTGGTCTTCGCCGAAAACGAAGAAGGCATCGGGCAATTCCTCGCGAAATCCGACGGAATTATCGCGGGACTTGAAATCGGGCAAGTCGTCTACGACGAACTAGCACCGGGAACGGCGACGTTCACACCGTTCGTTAATGATGGCGACAAAGTAACAAAAGGCACAGTGGTCGCAACGGCGACTGGTCGCGTGCGCACTTTGCTGTCGGCAGAACGCGTCATCTTGAATTTGATGCAGCGCATGAGTGCGATTGCAACGGCGACGCATAACCACGTCGAAGCGTTGAACGACCCGACAATTAGAATTGTCGATACGCGTAAAACCCTACCGGGCCTAAGAATCTTTGACAAAAAAGCGGTCAAAATCGGCGGCGGTGCGAACCACCGTTTCGGCTTGTATGACGGCGTGATGTTGAAAGATAACCACATCGCCTACGCTGGCGGAATTAAACCGGCGGTTGAAAAGGTCCGCGAAGGGCTTGGCCACATGGTCAAAATCGAAGTCGAAATCGAATCGCGCGAACAACTGCTCGAAGCAATCGATGCGAACGCGGACGTGATTATGTTCGACAACCGAACTCCTGAAGAGGTGCGGGAATTTGTCGCGCTAACTCCCGCACACATCATCACTGAAATTTCAGGCGGTATCAACTTAGACAATATCGCTAACTATGCCGGAACCGGCGCTAAGTATATCTCAATCGGCAGCATCACCAATGCTCCGACTTTGTTCGATATTTCTTATAACTCGAGCTTCGCCAAACTTAAATAAAGGAAACTTATAATGCAACAAATACCTGAAGAATATTTGAAAATGTCGCGTGAAGAATTAACCGACAAAATCAACTCAGCCATTACAAAGCTAGGCGATGACCTTTTGATCATCGCCCATCACTATCAAAAAGATGAAGTTGTCGAGTTCGCCCAAGCGACCGGCGATTCGCTTCAACTTGCCCAAATCGCGGCAGCGAATAAGCGCGCGAAACACATCGTGTTTTGCGGCGTGCATTTTATGGCGGAGACCGCCGATATGCTGACCGAGGACGATCAGCACGTTTACTTGCCCGACGAGGCCGCAGGCTGCTTTATGGCGGACATGGCGAACGATGAGCAACTGCGCATCTGCTGGAATGACCTAGCCGGAAAATTCGGCGACACGATCATGCCGATCACCTACATCAACTCGACGGCGGCGGTCAAAGCATTCGTGGGCGAACACGGTGGAACGACGGTGACGAGCAGCAACTCGGAAAAAATCGTGCAATGGGCGCTGACGCAAAAAGAGCGCATCCTCTTCCTACCCGACCAACACCTCGGCCGCAACACCGCCTACGCGCTCGGCATCCCTTTGACGCAAATGGCGCTCTACAAACCGCTGACTGGCGAGCTAGTCTACGAGGGCGCGCTCGAAGACGTGAAAATCATCCTGTGGGACGGCTACTGCAGCGTCCACCAGCAATTCACGCCCGACCACATAGCGTTCTTGCGACACAAATACCCGGAAATTAAAATCATCGTCCACCCGGAATGCCCAATCGAGGTCGTCTTGGCGTCCGACGAATACGGCTCGACGAACCGCATCCTAAACGTCGTCGCTGACTCTCCCGAAGGAACCCACTGGGCAATTGGCACCGACAATAACCTCGTCGGTCGCATGATGCATGACCCGCATCACAAAATCGAATACCTAAATCCGATGAGTTGTGCGTGCCTGACGATGAACCGTATCAAACTTCCGCACCTTGCGTGGAACCTCGACAACATTTTGAACGGTAACTTCACTCAAAAGATTACAGTTGATGAAGAAACAACAAAACTTTCCAATTTAGCGCTCGAAAGAATGCTTGAACTCTCATAAAATCCAAGTCGACCTTTACGGCCGACTTTTTTGTACCGTATAACAGATTTCTCCGCGATTTACTTACGATAAAATATGCTACTGTTTTTTAAGGCCTTTTTTAGGACTTTCGAGACTCGAAACCCCTAGAAAACGCCTTAAAATACAGTAAGGAAAAAATAATCGAACTTTTTGGCCCGAAAATGTAACAAAACGCAAAAAAATACGTATATATATAATAGAGGGGTAAAAAATTCCGCTCTAGAAAGAAGGTGCGTATGAAAGAAAAACCAGCTATGCCGCAAAACGATTTAGTTTTCAAGAAATTGTTTGCGGACGAGAAGAACAAGGATATCCTAATCGATTTTATCCGGGATATCACGAGATTAAAAGTAGCGGACGTCGAACACGTGATGAATCCGTATAACGTTCGCAATTATCAAAGCGAATTAGATGAGGTCGGAGATGACGACTATGGATTCACGATTGTCGATTTGAAGGTCAAACTGATAAACGGCGAAACAGTTATCGTCGAAATGCAGAACGCGCGCGAAGAAAATTTTGTGAAACGGCTGATGTATTACGGAGCGACAAGTTTCGTCGAGAGTTATCATCACAAGTATGCGGAAATCAAGGCGGTCCACGTAATTGCCCTGATGGATTTCAAGCTCGATTTCAAGGATGACGTGTCGAATTTGAAGAGTTTCAAGATGACCGATGAATTCGGAAACGAGCTCGAAGACCTCGTGCAGATCCACCTGGTCGAGCTCAAAAAAATTAAGCCCGATGACCCCAATGGAAATCTACTTCGTTTTATGGTAAAATTCTTTACAGAAGGAATCGTTGCGAAGGGTGCACCGCGGTGGCTTGCAAAGATTGGCGACCGCTACCGGCACCTGAATTTTACCAAGGAGGAAAAGAAATTGATTAGTAGAGCAGAGCGCAACCGCGCGGATATCGAAGACTCGAAACTTTACTATACGAACCGTGGTATAGAACGAGGCAAGAGAAATATAATTTCTAATTTGGTTGATTCCGGTATGTCCATCGAGCAAATTGCATTGCTTACCAAACTCTCAAATGAGCAAGTTGAGAAAATTTTGGAGGTTGGAGGAAAAGAAATTGATTAGTAGATCAGAGCGCAATCGCGCGGATATCGAAGACTCAAAACTTTATTACACCAACCGTGGTATTGAGCAAGGAATAGAGCAAGGTGAAGTGCGCAAACAGCAGGAAATCATTTCAAACATGCTGAAACTAGGTCTTTCCTTTGAAGAAATAGCAAAACTCACCAACTCAAGTTTATCAGACGTTGAGAAACTTTCAAATTAAAGATTGGATACAAGGAGAACAAAAATGGCATGGCTACCCGAAGAATTAGCGTACCTGTATTTTTCAATGCGTAGGGAAACTAATCTCGAAAATATCAACCAATTTATCTCAGATGAAGGAGAAAAAGCTAATAGGCAAGTTGAAATAATGAAACTCCACAACGAAGGACTATCCGAGGTTAGCATAGCTGTTAAGCTGGGAATAAGTGTCGACGAATTGAATAATATCCTTGAGGATGGCGGATTCGGACAGAATGATATTCGAGATTGGGATAGCTTGACCGTTGAAGAAAAGATGTCTTGCGGAGATAAACATTCGTTCGCATCACATCTAATCAGTGAAGGCGTCGAAGCCGGCCTTGACCCTAAAGTTGTTGAAGGTATGATAAAGGGTATGCGCAAAGGTATGTGGCTTGGCCGCAAAATGGTTCTTGAGGATATGCTAGCTGCCGGAAAAACCGCTGAAGAAATAGCAGATGACACGCAAATTCCTATTTATGCGGTTGCAAAAATTCTAAAACAAACACGAAACCACTCTCAAAAAGGGTGGTTTTTCGTTTGCCACCCCTCAACCAACCCCTAAAACAGGACATCCAAACTATTCGAAAACTTTTTTGCATAAAAACTTTACGAATTCTTAAAACAAGAGTAAAATGTTAGTATAAGGGAAAAGACCGCAGTAAATCTGCCTAACAAATAGAAACGAGGAAATCACGATGAAAAAAAATTATTTACTATCAAGCATACTCCTAGCAACCCTCGGGGCAAGTCTCCTCGCTCCCGCGAGCGTCTTTGCGGCGTATACAGCGACTACTGACGGTGACGTAACCTTCAAGGCTCCAAATCCCGAGAATAATGGAATTGTTCAGCCGGGGACAAACGGCGTAATCAAATTTGATATAGGCGCGGATACTGGGGCAGGCAAAGGGAACGACGGCACCGTTTTGCTCGGCACGGTGGCGAATGGCTATGTTCAGCTCTTGTTTGCACCTAGCTTCCACTTCGGAACTGTCGAAGCTGATTATACTAACGAAACTCATGATTACCCAGTTAATTATTTGAAAGTAACGGATGATGCGACTGGCGGATCGAAAGAAACTCACTACATCGCACCGTTTGTTCAGGTTGCAGATTACAGTGCAGGTACGAGAGCTTGGGGTGTTACGGTGACAGCTAGTGCGTTCACGGACACAACCCAGAACGATACCCACGTCTTGGCGGGAACTCATATCTATACCAAAGCACCGGAACTAAGAACGGACCAAGCGATAGCTTTGGACACAACGCCAGAAGGCGGCCTTTCGTTAAGAGGAGCTGATACGGCGATTACAACTTCTTCAACACCAGTAATAGCGCACGCAGCCACTTATGGCTCTTCGCTGCCTACCAAAGCTGTCAATGGGAACAGAGTTTCAGCACTATTTGCTTTAGCAGCAGATACCGTCGCAAACAACTTGAGCCCCGCTGGCAACAACTACGCAGCTGTAGCTGGTCAAACTATCGCTAATATAGTAACGAACGGAGCAAGCAGCACTGAACCGACAACGACAGGTGCTGTTTACCTAAAAGTTCCAAGAAGCGATCAGGTGCGTATCGGAAGACAATATCATTCCAACTTAACTTGGACTTTGTCGGCCACTCTTTAGATTAAATAGGAGAAAAAAGATGAATAAAAAATTAATTGCAAGCGCCTTGAGCGCGACGATCTTAGCGCCAGCTCTGCTGACGGCAGTGCCAACTCTGGCGGCTGAACCTGTAGTGGCTCAAACGGACGGAACGGTTCGCTTCACGCAAAACACGAAAAACATCGTGCCAATCTTACCGAATGGACCTCGTGGCGATAGCCAAGATGTCCCAGTCTTAATTCCTAATGGAGAACCTAACATTAATGCCAGTGGTTACCGCATTCTAGCTCTTCCAAGTTTCGACTTCAACATCCACGAAATCGGAACACGTGATGAAACGTACAAATCGCTTAAGGAGCTGCTGTTCATTAACCAAGCTAAACAGACAACAAGTAACAAAGCGGGGCATCTAACTTCCAGTCTATATGATAATACAGGTGTAGATAGCACTAATGATTCTACTTATGCTCAATTATATGCGGTTCCGCATTTTGCACAAATAGCTAACTACTCAGGAACTCCATTCCAACACTATACACTAGCAGTAACGATGGAAGATCCATTTACTTCTAATGCAACCAGTCATGAGTTAACACATTCGACAATCGATTTCAAGAGTGCGAAAATTTTAAACAACGAGCTCGAGATCAATCCGGACAATCTGCTGTTTTCAACATTTGACACCGAACAGAATCTAGGTGCCGGAGATACAATAACTGTTTTAGAATATGATAGCGGAACTAAAGAGTTATTAAATGACGAAAACGGAACAATCACATCAGTAGTCTTTGATTCTAATTATGAAGCTCCAGGATTTGATACAACCACTACGGCTAAAGAGACTAAATTAGATACAACTTCAATTAAAACGTTTGACAGTTTAACAGCTAAAAATGTTGGAGCTAATTTGTCTAGCTTCATCGAAGGTGGACTTAATTGGACGGCGATTGGAGCTGGCGGAATAGATGGTGTAAATCCGTTGCTTGTGGCAGCAATCGCGGGTGATTCAGCTGTAGCCGCTCTAACATATCTTCCAGAGTGGATTACAACAGCCCAATATCCGGCAGCGGCACTGTACCAAAATCTTGGACAACGCGTTAACGCTTCAATCTATGGAGCAAGCGCGGACATTACAACTCCAGGCGATGATGATGCAACGGGTGATTCGCTATCGACAGTTGACCAAAAAGATTCGATTCTAGCAGGTGAAAATTCAGTAATCGGAACCATCCGTCAAATTGCGACTGAAAACCCAAATGATTACTTAAATGATCAAGTTACTTTAACTGTGCCGCAAAAAGACCGCGCACGTGCTGAACGCTATTCGACAAGCTTGACTTGGACGTTTAGCTTAACTGCCTAAAATAGGAGGAAACAAAAATGAATAAGAAATTAATTGCAAGCGCCTTGGGCGCTACGTTACTAGCGCCAGCGCTGTTGGCAAGTGTCCCGGCCTCGGCATTGGAAGACAATCAAGCAAGTAGCGACGCGACAGTTCGCTTCACGCAAAACACAAAGAATATTATCCCAATCGTACCAGGAACGGAAGATGAACCGGTATTAGTGCCAGGTGGAACACCAAATGCATTTGGCGGTGGAGTTCGTCTGTTAGCTGTTCCAAGTTTCGATTTCCTAGTTCATGAAATCAGCTCGCGGACGGAAACTTACCCAGCTCTTAAAGAATTAGTTGTAAGACACGACGCGGCGGGTCAAACCGGCGACTTCCACGGGCTAGATAACTTCCTTACTCCTGGAGGATCTTTTGAATCTGATTCTGCTTTCGCAACATTAAATGCTATTCCTCATTTTGCACAAGTAGCTAACTTCTCGGGTAATGACAGTACTACTTGGGAATTGAAAGCAGCATTGGATGCTCCATTTACAACTACTGACGGAAAAACACTAGCTGCAACTAATATCAATTTAGACTCTGCTGTTATTACCAATAACCAAAACGTCGCTCTTTCTAATTTTAGTGCATTAGGGGCAGCAAACACAGTTAAATTATATGCACCTAATAAGGATGGTAAGCTTCCAGTAACGATTTTAACATCTAATGGCCTTGCGGATAACGGAACAATCACATCAGTAGTGTTTGATTCCTCTTATAATGAAGGCACTGATGTTAATGTTGCGGACGTAACGGCCCACAACAATTACGGAAATGTAATAGGTGGATGGATTGATTACACTTCGGGTGTTGATGGTGTAGATATCCTTACTCCGTTAATTGAATCTTTGTACAAAGGTGATCAAACAGCGATTGAAAACTATGCTGCCATTGGTCAAAAATTAAATGGTGTAATTTACGGAGCAAAAGTTCCTCATTCGCTTTACAATGATGTAACAACTCCAGATGATGATTCAACAACAACTGTTAATCAAGAAGGAGTAATCACTAATGGAGCAGGTGCTAATAGCGTAATCGGCTCAATTCGTGAAGCAGCGACTGCGACAGCAGGCGAAGCTAAATACATCAATAACGCTGTTACATTAACAGTTCCTTATACTGACCGTGCATTAGCACAGCGTTATAGCACATCAATTACTTGGACGCTATCGTTTACTGTCCGACCAGGAGTTTAATCTCTTTTGACACTAGGCAGGGCGGGGGTTGACTTGCCCTCCCTAGCACAAAGGGGATTAACATAGAAAGAAAAGGTGGATACTATGAAAAAAGAATTGAAAGGCCTAATGGGCGCGTTGCTAGTTGCGGGAATTTTAGCACCGGCTGTGACATTTGCGGCTGAAGGAAAAACTGATGGAACTATTAAATTCGAAAAGATGGACTCGATTCCAGGCATTATCGTGCCGGATTCAACTCCGCCAGAAGGACCGGATTCAACTCCAGATGATTCGCTTCCAACTCCGGATAGTGAACCAACAGTGACTGTTGAAGGTGTCAGCATTTTGCACGCACCGAGCTTCGACTTTAACATTCATAAAATTTCAAACCAAACGAAAAATTACTACGCTTTGTTCGACTTCGTTAGCTTAGCTGCTACACCAACTTCGGATGGCGCGCTAAAAGCGATCCCATCGTTCTTGCAAGTAGCGGATTTCTCAGGTGACGTTGCGACAGTTTGGAAAGTTACGGTTCACCAAGATTACGCATTTACAGCAGCCGATTCGACCGACAATTTACCATTTGCCCGCGTTCACGTAAATGCGATGAACGTTATGAATAACCTAATTCCGGTAGCGACATTTGATGCTGCATACGGAACAACTGGTGGTAAATTAAGTGGTGATCAAGTTGTGCCGATTGGAACAGGTGGCGATTTAGTCGTTCTTGACAACTCGAACCCTGACAAACACATTCCGACAAATGGAACAATCACATCAGCTGTGTTCAATGCAGCTTATGTCGATGCGAGTCACGTAAAAACAGTTACGCAATCGCTTGCTGATTTAGGGATTACACAAGCGCAAGTAAATGCGGCGACAATTGCCAAGGGGGTTACTGAGCAAGCGGCCAATGATGCTCTTCGAGTTTTGGTTTATGGTAGCGCAACTGGCGATATGACTAATGCCGACGATGGACCTGGTATCATTAACAAACTACGGTCGATCACTGATGGTGGCGAAGCAGCGATTGATGCCTATGAAAATGAAAATGTGTGGTTGAACGTTGACCGCAACGACCGTCCGCAAGCTAAACGCTATAACACTAGCTTCACTTGGACGCTGACAGCAACAGTTTAAAAAATTAGAAATGGAGGGGGAAAGAATGAAAAAACTTACAATTGCAACCGCAATTATGAGCGGCGCGCTGTTAAGCGCGGGACTTGCCCCTACTGCTTTAGCAGATACAACAACGGGGGCAAGTGACGGAACGGTCGCTTTCCTGAGAACGGATGAAATTCCGGAAATTATCGTGCCGAAACCAGGTCCTACGCCTGATTCGAAACCGGGTCCGGTCATTGACGTACCGGGACCACCGGTTGATTCGGTTCCAGTCGTTGATGGTTTGATTCTGCTATTCGTGCCCGATTTTGACTTCGGGGTTAACACAATTTCGATTAGCGACGCCACTTACTATGCTGAAAAAAATTACGTAGCGATGGGTGAACCTGATTCTAAATTTGGTTCGGGTGATATCATCGCCGTGCCGCAATTTGCCCAAGTGGGTGATTACAGCGGTGACGCCGCGAAGGATTTCAAGCTGACAGTCGTGCAGGACGCGCAGTTCCAACATACAACAACGGGACACGTTTTGAAGAAAACGCATATCGAAGTTGACGGATTTACGGCCGTTAATAATTCTTATACGAAGACTCAATTAGCAGCTAACTTCCCTGGCTTAACAGTTCCGGGGGCTCGCACAATTCCGATTACAGGAACTCCGATTACTGTTTTGAATCACGATGGTTCGCGAGACAAAGCGGGTGAAGCGACTAACGGAACGATCACTTCGACGGTGTTCAAGAAAAATTATGTCTACGAAGACGATGCGCTTTTAATTGCCAATGGTACTGATTCTCGGATCGGCACTGCGGGCTTGACGACGGCGCTGTTCGGGGACGAAGGTAAGACGATTAAAGACGAAACCGATTCAGGGATTGTCGGCGAGCGTCGCGCTTTGCTTCTTGAAGAACGCGATAGCGTGCGAACTACCGGCGTCAACAAAGCCGATAAAACTAAGAACTACGATGTACGACTTGTCGTGCCGCGTGTTGATAATGTCCAACGAGGCCGCTACAATACTAGCTTGACCTGGACGTTGAGTAATACACTTTAGGGACTAAAAACACTTGCGAATTGCAGGTGTTTTTTTATGGCTCTTTGTCAACTGATGGGGTTTTCCAATTTTTGATAAATAGAGTTAAGCAGCAGAACTCAAATTCGTTGAGACATCGACGGATTTGAGTTTTTGTATTGTGATCACTTCTACGTT
>JAISJW010000005.1 GCA_031261175.1 Lactobacillales bacterium | reverse complement strand
TTGGGGGTTTCTCCCTGCGAGATACGGACGTCGCTCATTAAATTCGGGGGCTTAGCTCAGCTGGGAGAGCATCTGCCTTACAAGCAGAGGGTCAGCGGTTCGATCCCGTTAGCCCCCATAAGAACAACCCTCACGGCCTTCAGGCCGTTTTTATTTTACTTTAAAATCTTCTACTGTGTTTTAAGCCCCTTTTTAGTGATTTCGAGCCTCGAAAACCCTAAAAAAGGCCTTAAAAAACAGTAAGTGAATATAACTTGCCGGAAGTTCCTTTTTCAAAGGAATTTTTTGTGTTATAATGGAAGGAAAATCACTAGGAAGCGCAAAAATATGAACCTACACCAACGCAGCCACAAAACCTTGGACTTTCTGAGGCTCATCTTCGTCTACGTCATCGGCGCGGCGCTCGTTATCTCGGCCATCAAAGTCGTCGCCCACGTCAGCGCGCACAAAATGTTCAAAATCGCTTTGGTCGGACTGCCGATTTGGGCAATTCTAGCGCTCATAGCCATACTGACGCAATACGCAAAAATTCAACACATAATCGATAAAGTCAACCAAGCCTCGCTCATCAGCGTTATCCAACCGCAGCGGGCAATTGGCTACATCGATGCCCTATTTATGGGCTTAGCCTTAGGTTTCGTCTTTAAAAGAGATTACATCAAAGAGATTCACGGCCGAAGTTTTTACCTGATTGCAGCGCTCGTTATAATCCTGCTTGCAATCCAAATCAACCTATTATTCATCGCAATCGAATATCAAAAAGTCAAAACGATCATCTCGGCCTACGCCCTGAAATTAGCAGGATTTGCTATCGGTCTAGGTGCAATGTATATCGTCCACACGCAAATCGGAATGCCGAGCGATTATCGAAATTACCTAGTAACTTTGCTAGTGATCTACCTAATCGTGCGTTACTTACTCAGTCGCATCCCTGAAAGAATGGAGAAATAATGGAACAAGAAAAATCTAAAGGCATCGTCTTTGTCGACGCCATCAACCACCGCGTAATTCGCCTGCTAGTCTCAGTCCTGCTCGTGCTAGTCTGCCTTTATGTGGCATCGAAACTGCACTACATCTGGTCACCTATCGGGCAATTCCTCGCCGTCGTTAGCGCGCCAATCATCACCGCTGGCATCTTCTATTACCTGATGAATCCACTTGTGGACATCTTAGAAAAGAAAAAAATCCCGCGCACGGTAACGATCATCACCCTGTTTGTCTTAGCTATAGCAGTCATCATTTGGGCCGTCGTAGCCGTCGTGCCATTTGTCGAACTTCAATTAATTGAATTCGCAACGAACTTCCCGCATTACTGGACATCAATTCAAAAGAATTTGATGCACCACTTGCCCAAGGATGTTTTGAAGCAATTCGGCTCGCAGATCAGCTCGATTTCTGAGAAGAGTATGGACTCGATCAGCAAGTTGTTCACGACGCTCGGTGGGCAGACGTGGAAGAGCGTACACAGCGTCTTGAGCGTCCTGACCATCGTCGTTTTGACCGTCATCACGTTCCCGTTCATCCTGTTCTTCCTCCTAAAAGACGGAAAAAATATCACGCCCTACATCACTGGCTTCTTGCCGCGCCGCTACAAACGCCCAACTGCGAAAGTCATGGGTAAAATCAGCGACCGCATCTCGGCCTACGTCCGCGGGCAATTGATCGTAGCCTTTTCAGTAGGCGTGCTCTTCATAGTTGGCTACCAAATCATCGGCCTGAAATTCGGAGTGGCGCTCGGCGTCATCGCCGGCATCCTCAACCTGATTCCATATCTGGGGTCATTCATCGCGATCGTTTTAGCAATTTTTGTGGCGCTCGTGGTTAATCCGATCATGGTTATCAAAGTTTTAATCGTCTTCTTCGTCGAGCAAACGGTCGAAGGACGTTTGATTTCACCGATGGTTCTCGGCAATTCACTCGAAATCCACCCGGTAACAATTTTGCTCGTTTTACTGTCGGCTGGTAAACTTTTCGGAGTGGTCGGTGTCATCATCGGGATTCCGGTTTACGCAGCGATAAAAGTTATCGTAATTGAGATTTACGAATGGTATAAACGCGTCTCCGTTTTGTACGAAGCAGACAGGGAACACGCCAAGCGAGAGAAGGAAAAGAGTGCAAAATAGTAGCGTAATTGCTACTATTTTTTTATAGAGCTTTTTATTTGACTTTTTACCAAAAAAACGTTTACAAATCCCGCCAATTTATGATAATATAAATGAAGTAAAAAAATACTAAGGAGAAATAAAATGAGTCGTTTAGACACACTGGGCGAAAAAATGATGCCCATCGCCAATAAAATTGGTGGAAATCTTTATCTAACTGTACTACGCGATGCCTTCATGTTAGCCTTCCCGTTAACAATGTTCGGTTCGTTCGTCGTGGTATTCAACAACTTGCCATTCTGGCCAGATTCGTTGAAATCAACATTCAGCAACCTCTTCGGGGCTGGACAAAATGCAACAATGTCAATCATGGCAGTGTTCGTAACTTTCGGTATCGGATACTACTTGTCAAAAGCCAAAGGCGTTGAAGGAATCTTCGGGGGCGCAGTCGCGTTCGCATCGTTCCTAATCCTAACTCCTCTAACTACTGACTACGTTGACGAAAAAACTGGTAAAGTGCTAGGGCAAGTCCAAGCCATCGACCTTAGTCGTCTTGGCGCAAAAGGAATGTTCGTAGCAATGATCGCAGCCTTCATCGCGGCAAGTATTTACATCGCCTTAACTAAAAAAGGCTTCGTAATCAAAATGCCTGACGGTGTTCCACCTGCAGTTGCAAAATCTTTCTCAGCTTTGATCCCTGCTTTCGGTGCACTTGCCTTCTTTATGTTTGTCAATGCAATCGTAGGCGGCGTGTTCAACACTAACGTGGCTGACGAAGTTTACAAATGGATCCAAATGCCACTAGTTGGTATCGGAACTTCTTACCCAGGTACAATGATCGCGATGTTCTTGACGCTATTCCTTTGGTTCTTCGGACTACACGGGCAAATCATCGTCAACTCAATCTGTGAACCACTTTGGAACACAAACTCGCTATTAAACTTAGATATCAAGAAAAAACTTGCTTCTAACGTTATCCACCACAGCGATGGTGCGAAAATCGTTACTAAAGCCTTCATGGACACATTCACTGTTCAATTAGGTGGTACAGGTATGACCTTGGTTGTCGCAATCATCCTAGCATTCGGAATCAAAAAAGCGCAAATGCGTAACATTGGTCGTCTAGGACTTGCCCCAGGTCTATTCAACGTTAATGAGCCAATCATCTTCGGTCTTCCAATCGTGCTGAACGCTCAAGTGTTGATTCCTTGGTTGCTTGCGCCGCTAGTGGTTACTACTGTTAACTACTTCGCGATGTGGACTAACCTTGTGCCATGTACGACAGGTGCGCAAGTGCCGTGGACTATTCCAATCGTCATCTCAGGTTTCCTTGCGACGAACTCAGTTCTAGGCTCGCTACTTCAAATCATCGACTTCGCTATTGTCGGTATCATTTGGTGGCCATTCCTTAAATTGATGGACCGCGAACCGGATACTTCAAAACTTTAAAATCTAGGCAAGTGAAAAGACCGCCTCCTGTAAAAAGGAGACGGTCTTTTTGCGCTAGTCGCATCCAAGCCGTTTTTTAACTGATTAGAGACTCGAATTAGTTAAAAAACGGCTTGGATGCGATTAGGCTTTTTTAGCTAGGATGATTATAGCGATTAAGACGAGGATTGCACCCGTAAATGAGGGAGCGCTGTGGCTAATCAGGATGTAGAGTTGACCGCCCAAGAGCGGGCCGAACATTAGGGCTAGGGCTTGGATGGCTTGTGAGCCACCTTGGACGCGTCCTTGTTCGCTAGCGGAAACGGATTTCGAAAGCATACCGTTGAAGGCAGGGCCAAAGATGGCGTTGCTGAAGGCGAAGACGAAGATGCCGACGAAGAATAGGACTGGTTGAACGGCGAGCGTTGCGACGCCGAGTAAGGCGTAGCCGATGACGCCGGCGCTTAGGCCGATTCGTGCGATTTGCTGATCGTTGAAACGTTTCAGTAAACGAGGCATAATGACTGCTTGCGAGAAGATGGTTTGGATTCCCATCACGGAGAATAAAATTCCGATCATAATCGGTTTCCACGCGAAGGTGTCGAGTGAAAGCTGGGGACAGATGGCTTGGAGCGATCCGTTGGGGAGCCAAACGAGGAAGCCAGAAAGCAACAAATAAGAAATGTTGCGCATTGAAAGCAATTTAACTAATTGGCTAAAAGGGTTCAGACGGCTGATTTCGATAGAGTCGAGGCGCTTGTCTTTGGCTAAACTTTCAGGCATCAAGAACAGACCGTATAAAGCGTTGATTAAAGTTACGACTGCGCCGGCGAATAAAGGTAGACGGTTATCGAAGTGAGCTAAAAGACCGCCGATGCTTGGACCCATGATGGTCGCAAGACCAACGGTCGCGCTAAGCCAACCGAAGTATTTAGTGCGCTGACTTGCCGGGATGATGTCGGCGAAGTAGGCGAAGATCGTGCCGATTTCGCCGGCGGTGATGCCTTCGATGATGCGGCCGACGAAGAGAACCCAGAGCGCGCCGCCGATGCCGAACGTTAGATAACCCAAACTTGAGCCTAAAAGGCAGAAAATCAGGATGGGGCGGCGGCCAAATTTGTCGCTCAAGGCGCCGAATGCCGGTGCGGCGAAGAAGACGCAGAAGGCGTAGACTGAGACTAGGAACGTCACCATCAAGGCTTGCTGCGAATCGCTGGAAACGTAGGGTTTGACTAGAAATGGTAGGACGGGGGCGACGACGGTGAAGCCGAGCCCGCATAAAAATGCAGAGATCAGGCCGAAGACGAGCGCGTGCTTGTCGACCGCTTCTTCTGTTGTTGTGGTGTTCATATAAGTTCTCCTAACGAGTTTTAAGTTTTAAGATTGCGATGCCGAGCAGGGCGGCAAGTACTGACGCGACCATAACGCCGAGGCGGGCAATTGCGACTTCAAGCGAGTCAGCGAAACTGAGTGAGGCGATCAGGAATGAAACTGTGAAGCCGATGCCGCCGAGAGCCGCCGTACCGATGAGGTCGCGAACGCGGAGGCCGTGAAACAGTTTTAGCGGAGTAAGGTGGGCGCCGATCCAGGCGAATAGAATAATACCGACTGGTTTGCCGATGACTAAGGCTAAGATGATAGCGATGGGTGTAACAAGGGCGATTGCTTGGTTTGAAAAGCCGGTGAAAATATCGAAGATTGAAACGATGATCGAAATTACAGCGAAGATCGGAACGACTATTTTGTCGCTCACAAACGTTATGATGCTCGACCATTTCAAATTAGGCGGGAAGATGATTCCGACTAAGATGCCGATTGCGACTGCGATAACGGTTAGCGGTGGCGCGTCGCTTGAGAAGACAATGGCGATGATTAGGATGCCGATAACGTCATCAACGACGGCTAAAACGGTTAAAAACAATTTGCAGCCGGGATTTAAGTGTTTCCCGAAAAGTGACAAGACAGCTAGTGAAAAGGCGATGTCGGTTGCGGTCGGGATGGCCCAACCGCTAGGGTCGCCGCCGAATCCGTAAGCGACGGCTAAATAAATCAAGGCGGGAACGACGACACCACCGACTGCAGCGAGGGCAGGCAGAGCGGCGCGGCGCAAGTCACGCAAGTCGCCATCGCGGAATTCGCGGACGAGGTCGAGTCCGATTGAGAAAAAGAAAATTGGAAGCAGACATTCAGAAGCGATGAAGTCGGCTATTTTTAAAAGTTCAGCCATATTAAATTTTCTCCAGAGTTCTGAGGTCGTCGAAAGTGAAATAGCAAACGGCGACGACGACAAGGGTTAAACAACCGCCGATAACACCAGCAGGAACCGCACCACTAAAGGCGGCAAGTGTCCCGCTTTCGAATTCACCGAGTTGATTAGAGGCGCCGACAAATATTAAGTTGACCGCGGAAACGCGACCGCGCACCTCATCAGGCGTTTTCATTTGAACGTAAGTTTGGCGGATGACCACTGAAAGCATATCAGCCGCACCAAGCATTGCTAGGACGCCAATCGACAAAAAGATGTTGCGACTTAGCGAGAATATAATAGTAGTCAAACCAAAAACCGTAACGGCCGCAAACATAATTTTCCCGGTATGGTTTTGAATCGGACGACGAATTAAAAAAATTGCCATCAGGATTGCGCCGAGTGAAGGCGCAGCCCGTAAAAAGCCGAAGCCGACCGGGCCAACCTTAAGAATTTTATCAGCGAAAATAGGTAAAATCGCTGTCACGCTTCCGAACAAAACGGCAAACATATCTAAAGTTAAAGCACCGAAAATTCCTTTATTCTTCCATATATAACGAAATCCTGCGAGCGGACTTTCGGGAATATTACTTTTTTCTTCAGCCGTTTTGTGATGAAGTTTAAGCGACAAAGCCACCCCAATCAAAATTAAATTCGCCGCTGAAATCGTCCAGTAGTCAGCCCAAGGGCCGATGACGTAGATGAAGCCGGCAATTGCAGGGCCTAGAATAGTTGCGAATTCGTTTACAGAACTGACGGTCGCTGTCGCCTTTGGGAAGTATTCGGCGCTGACGAGGTTGGGGAGAATTGCCACGGTTGACGGTCCTTCAAGGGCGAAGACCGTGCCGTAGGCGAAGACGAGTACTAGCGCTAGCACAGGTGTTAAGGTGTGTGTGAACGAGGTGATGCCGAACGTCATCGAGATAGCGAACAGGCCGACTTGCGAAAAGATTAAGATTTTTTGGCGGTCATATTTGTCGGCGATCAACCCAGAATAGAACATAAACAAAATTTTCGGAAAGAATTGGACGAGGCCGATGAAGCCGAGCCACAAAGCAGAGTCGGTCAGCTGGTAGACCTCATAGCCCACGGCGACTGAAAGCATCATTGTGACCAACGTATTTATTCCTCTAAATGTTACAAATTTTGCTAAGTTCATGCGCAAGCCCTCCATCAATTACCCTTATTATATCAGTAACCGCGCCGTGGCTTTGATAAAATTTAAGATTTAGGGAATTGCATGAAAAGGTCTACATAAATATGGTATAATTTCTTTCATATATGAAAAAATGGTGGCATGCCACTTTTTGGGGAGAATTAGCAAATGAATGCCTTTATAGGGATAGTTCTAGTGCTAGTAATTGCCGTCTTAATCTCATACCTTGTCGGTATCTCGGTTAAGAAGAGCAACGCTAGTCGGATAGATGATTTAGAAAGACGTAAGGAATTGCTCTTTGACTTGCCGATCTTAGAAGAGGTTGACGAAGTCAAGCGAATGCACTTAGTCGGAGAAAGCCAAAAAACCTTCCGCGAATGGAACCAAAAATGGTTGATCCTGTCGACCGAATTATTCGCAGACGTTGAACATAGTATCTACGAAGTTGAAACATTGAACGGATCGTTCCGCTGGATCAAAGCCAACCACGCCTTAGTGGCCGCGGAAAACTTGATCGCAACAATGGAACAAGAAGTCTTGAGCTTGCGCGAAGACCTTAAAGGCTTGCGCGAAACTGAAGAACGCAACTCGATGTTAGTCCAACAAGCACTTGACGCTTACGAAGAATTAAAAACTAAGTTAATCGAAGAAGAAGCTTCATTCGGCCCAGCCTACGCGAAAATGCAGGAAGCGCTGAAAGAAGTCGAAGTCGCTTTCGTTAAATTCGTTGAGAAAAACAGTTCGGGCGACCCAGTGGAGGCAAGTGAAATCCTAGCCGATGCCGAACGCCGCACCTACGATTTACAAGACGTTGTCGCAGTCGTTCCTGGCTTGTTCAACGACCTTAAAGTGGCATTCCCAGCTCAAGTTGAAGAGTTGAAAGAAAGCTACAACAAACTAATCGAACAAAAATATGTCTTCCCTGAAGGTGACTTCTTGGGTGACGTTGCTATTATTGAAGATAATATCGACGAAACGACTGATGAGTTGCAAGAAATTGACAACGATTCGATCGCAAGTGTTGAAGAAAACAACCGTGAAATCGCTAGTGATATCGACGGACTTTACGAAGTTCTTGAAATTGAAATCAACGCTAAGAAATACGTTCGCAGCAACAAGTCAGTTATTGCAGCGTTTATCGAACATATTAAAGAGAATAACCGTCAGTTATTGATCGAACTTGACCACGTTTCACAGAAATATGTCTTGAACAAAAACGAAATTTCGCAAACTAAGAAATTTAGCGAGCGCATCGAGTACTTGCAAGAGCGTTTCGAAGCAATCCAACCGAAAGTTACTGAACACGAAGTTCCATATTCTGAGGTCGAAGACTTGTACCACGAGTTGTTCGATTCATTGAAAGAAATGGAAGACAAACAGCTTACAATCGAGCGCGAACTTGTGCAACTTGGGCGCGACGAGAAGAAAGCGATCAAAGCTCAAGCCGAATTCGAGTTCGAATTGCGCAACATCAAACGCTACGTTCAAAAACAACGCGTTCCAGGCCTTCCTTCGGAATACTTGGAGTTCTTCAATGTGGCAACTCGCCGCGTCGAAGACTTGTATGACGAGTTGAACCGTATCCGCGTCAACATGGACGAAATCCGCAAAGTTACAGCTTACTGTAAAGAGGATATTTCGTTGTTGCACGAAAAAACTGATACGCTTGTTCGCACAATCCACATCACTGAACAACTTATCCAATACGCTAACCGCTACCGTCATCAATATGACTTCATGCGCGAAGCTGTTGAACATAGCTATAACCTTTGGGCTAAGAAATTCGCCTACAAAGAAGCTTACAACGAGATTGCTCACGCGCTTGAAAACATCGAGCCAGGTGCAGTTGCCCGTATCGAAAACTTTTATGATAACAATAGCGAATTCGTTCTCGAAATCGCTGGCTAAACCGCTAATTTTAGCGGTTTTTTTGCGGTCTTGAATCACCTGTTAGCTTTTAAGGCTTTTTTTTAGCATTTCAGACCTCGAAATGCGCTAAAAACACGATAAAAACGATTAGGGCTTTTTATACTGGAAAATATTTACAGATTTCGCTCGCTGTGGTATAGTTATAATGTATTATTACAACGAAATAGAATATGGAGAAATTAAAATGAACAGAACAGAATTGAAATCGGCGGCGAAAGCCCAGTTGCGTGGCAATTGGCTGGTTTACATCGTCGCACTAATCGTTGCGGGTGGCGTTAGCTTTTCAGTGTCATATGTTACAAGTGGAAAAACATTCGAGAACTTAGCTTTCATCTCAACCATCGCATCGATTTTGGTGTTATTCTTTGTCACAATTCCATTCCAAGCGACAATTGAATTCTTTGCAGCTCGCTTATCAAAAGGCGAAAAAGTAGAATTCGCTGACTACGGTCGTCCTTACCAAGAATATCTGCGTGTCTTAAAAGCCGTTCTATGGCGCTCACTATTCCAATTCCTATGGGGCATAGTAGCTTACGTCGGTATCGTCTTAGGTATCATTACAACGGTTTTAGCTGTTATTGCAGGATTTGCCGCCTACTCAGCAAACGCTGCTGCCGGCGGAGGGAGTGATTGGGCAACAGGCCTTGCAGCTTATGCTGGTATCGCTTCGGTTGTGTCATTACTGCTAATCGTAATCGGTATCGTTCCGGCAATTCTAGCGCAATTACGCTACACGTTCGCGTTGTACGTAATCAATGACGACCCAGAAAGTAACTACCGTTCAGCGCTTAACCGCTCGAAAGAATTAACGCGCGGTCACAAAGGTGAATTATTCGTTCTTCAACTTTCATTCATCGGCTGGTACATCTTGACTGCCATCACTTGTGGAATCCTAGCGTTCTACGTACTTCCGTACGCGAACACTACCATTGCAAACTTCTATCGCAAATTAATCGCGGAAGAAGAAGGTGTTGAATTCGTCGCAGCAGTTGCTGTCATCGAAGAATTTTAAAAATCAGCGGTTGGCTCTTCGTGGGCTAGCCGTTTTGTGTTATAATTTAAAGAAAATGTTTCGAGGTGTTCTCATGGAAATTTATCCGGCAATTGATCTGAAAGATAACAAAGCGGTCCGCCTGGTCAAAGGCGACTTCGCGCAGATGACGGTCTTCAATGACGACCCTGTCTCGCAGGCGAGCCAGTTCTTTTTGGGCAAGTTAACGCACCTCCACGTCGTCGACCTCGACGGGGCTCTTGAAGCGCGCGCAGTTCACGCGCCGACGATTAAAGCAATTAAGAAAGAAGTGCCCGAAATGTTTATCGAAGTTGGTGGCGGGATCCGCACGCTTGAACAAATTAGCGATTATGTTGAAGCGGGAATTAACCGGGTTATTATCGGCTCGGCTGCTTTAACTAATCCAGAATTAGTGCGCGAAGCTGTGGCGATTTATGGGGACAAAATAGCGGTCGGAATTGATGCGAAAGATGGAAAAGTTGCGATTTCAGGATGGCTTGATAAGAGCGAAACGGATTATGTTGAGTTCGCCTTAGAGATGGAAAAAATCGGTGTTTCGACCATAATTTATACGGATATCAGTCGCGATGGAACTTTAACCGGCCCAAATATCGAGCATTATGAAGCGTTACTTAAAGCTCTGACGACTACGAAAATTATCGCTTCAGGTGGCGTTTCGAGTCTTAAAGATTTAGAAGAATTAGCTGAAATTGGTGCGCACGGAGCGATCGTCGGTAAAGCTTATTATAATGGAAATATCAGCTTGGAGGAACTCGCTAATGTTGGCTAAAAGAATTATTCCGTGCCTCGATGTCAATGACGGGCGCGTGGTCAAAGGGGTCAACTTCGTTGATTTAACGGATGTCGGTGATCCAGTTGAAATCGCAAAAGCCTATAATGATGCCGGCTGTGATGAGTTGGTATTCCTCGACATCACAGCGACAAGTGATGAGCGCAAGACAATGGTTGACGTCGTAGAACGTACAGCGGCTGAAGTTTTCATCCCATTCACGATTGGCGGCGGAATCAGAAGCGTCGAAGATATGAATGTAATGCTGCGCGCTGGAGCTGACAAGGTTAGCCTAAATAGCGCTGCCGTTAAAAATCCTGAACTCATCAGTGCGGGCGCTGATAAATTCGGAGCGCAATGTATCGTTGTTGCAATTGATGCTAAAAAGACAGGCGAAAATAAATGGAACGTTTTTGTGGCAGGTGGCAGAATCGATACCGGACTAGATGCGGTCGAATGGGCTAAACACGCCGTTGATCTCGGAGCTGGTGAAATTTTGCTAACAAGTATGGACGCTGATGGAACTAAAAATGGTTATGACCTAGATTTAACTAATGTGATTTGTGCGGCGGTCAATGTTCCGGTCATCGCTAGCGGTGGCTGCGGATCAGCAGCTGATATAGTTGAAGTGTTTGAAGAAACGCCGGCGACAGCGGCACTTGCCGCAAGTATTTTTCACTACGGTGAAGTGACGATTGAAGAAGTAAAAAAAGATTTGAAAGAAGCGGGGGTGAACGTGAGATGAGTTTAGATTTTAAAAAGCAAGGTGGGCTCGTGCCTGCGATTGTCGTTGAGGATTCGACGGGGGACGTGTTGATGCTTGCTTATATGAACGAAGAGGCATACTTGAGAACCATCGAAACCGGGCAGGCGCACTACTATTCGCGCAGCCGAAACGAGTTGTGGCACAAGGGTGCGACGAGTGGGGCGTATCAGACGGTGAAATCGCTCTATACGGATTGCGATAAGGATACGGTTTTACTCAGAGTTGAGCAATTAACGGGGGCGGCATGTCATACCGGAGCGCATTCGTGTTTCTTTAATAAAATTATTTAGGACTTTCACACAGAAAGCCCTTTTTATTTGCTAATTTACAACTAAATGTTAACAAAATAAACTTATAGTTTGAAAAATGCATATATTTAGTGGTAATATTACAACATAAATTAAGGAGATAGATGTAAAAATGAAAAAATCAGTAAAATTAGCAATCGCATTAGTAGCAACGATTAGCTTGTCGCAAACAATGCCTATTTGGGATGTTGTCGATGCAGCGAGCCTAGATCACAAATTTGCCAACATGGTGCCGGTCGGCCTAGATAAAAACTTTAACGCAAAACAAGCTAAAGAAAATCAACCGTACAAAAAACCAGTTGTTCAAGAAGCGCGTTTCAATTTGAACAACCGCATCCACCAAAGCAATAAAAATAAACAGTGGAATCCGGTTCAATTGCCGGAAAAAATCGATCCGCGTGGAACGTTTTTAGAAACGCCAGTTCGCGACCAAGGCCAACAAGGACTATGCTGGGCTTACTCGAGCACGGACGTGCTAGCGATCAACCACCGCAAACAAACGGGAAAAACAGTGATGTATTCGCCAAACTTCCTGAACTATACCAAAGCCGGAAACAGCTTCAACGTTGGCGAAGACCCAGCTGATTACAACAAAGATAGCGCGTCAAGCAACCCAACGGCGGAGTGGTGGCCTAGCAACTCAGGCTACTTGAAATTAGGTGACGGCGGGAACGCCTTGCTAGTCGTTGACGACCTGCAAGTTCACCAAGTTAAACCGGTAGACGAAGCCGACTTCATTTCAGGCTTATTCGACAGCGCGCATAACGACGTTTACGGGTTCGCTGATTTAGCGGAAACTCCGATGGCTTACGATTCATACCTGGGCGCGAAAGCGTTGGCCGACCAAAGCTACGACATTAAAAACGTCGAAGGTGTTCAGGCTCTTCAAGATATTTCGGGCAATTCAGTCGCAGAACACACGCAAAAAATTAAAACTTTAGTTGCCCAATACGGTGCGGCAACGCTTAGCATCAACGGTTACCTGTTGTTCCCTAACTTCACGAAAGATGCAGTTGAAGGGAATGTTTACAATAACGACAACAACGCGATTAACGTGCCGTTCAATTACGCTTCGGAAACTAATGGTAAAATCACGGTAACTTATCGCGACAAACCATATACGACTAACGTTTTCGGCTCGAACCACCAAGTTACAATCGTTGGTTACGACGACAACTATTCGGCTGACAACTTCAACCCAGAAGTGCGTCCGGCAAGTAACGGTGCCTTCCTGGTTAAAAACTCTTGGGGAACATCGGCTCATGATGGCGGATATTTCTGGTTGAGTTATGAAGCGGGAACACTTGCGGTTAACGATATTATGAGTTTCCAATTGGGTGCTCATACAGATCACAAAGTAGCTCAAAACTCACAAGCAGCAGCGGGATACGATGTAGAAGCTAATGCAGCTGACGAATATACAGGGAAAGCCTTCATAGCTGAAACTTTCGATGCGGCGATTAAAGATCGTTTCGTAACGGATGTTAACGTTTCGTTAGCGGGAGAAAATTCGACCTACAAATTATCTGTTATTGATGGCGACCTAAATCTAGGTACTCCAATTCAAGATGAAAAAGCTGATATGGATTTTGTCGCACCTTATAGCAATTTGAATCAAAACGTTGTTAAAACGGTAACCGGTTCAACTAAGTTTGCCTTCGAGCACAAAGTTCCATTGAATTACAACTTCAAAGCAGGTCATAAATATACGGTAGTTGTTGAAGAAACGGCACCTGACTTGAACACTGAAATGGACTTCGTTCTTGCAGCAACTGCTTATGCGACAAAAGATCAAGTCGCTGGTCAGTCTTACTTTGGTGTTATCAACGATGGAAAAGCTTATAGTATTGATATGCACGATTCACCAACTCTTGCCTTCCGTCAATATGACAACATTGTTGCCCAAAACAACATTTCGCTAGACTACAAATAATAAAATTAAGGACTTCCATGCCGGAAGTTCTTTTTCTTTGCACATTTAGCAAAGTTAAACGCCTTTATCTTATTTTCTTAATAAACAAACAAAAACGCTTACATTGTGGTAATATTGCAATATTATCCTGGGGAGGTTAATGATATGAAAAAAACGAAAAAAGCAATTAAATTAGGAACAGCAATTTTAACGGCAAGTTTAGGAATGTCGCTTATCGCACCGGTAGCGCAGGCGTCGACTTTCGCTGAACACAGCCAATTCTTCAATATGGTTCCGGACGATTTGGGTCAAGGTTATACAATGAATCCTGGCAAAGAAAACCATCCGTATCGTCCGGCGGTAGTTCGCGAAAAAAACTTCAATATCTACTCGCGCATTCACGAAAGCAATAATTCGAAACGATGGAATCCGTGCAAATTGCCCGAAAAAATCGATCCGCGCGGGACTTATTTAGAAACGCCAGTACGCCATCAAGGTACGCAAGGGTTGTGCTGGGCTTACTCTGGGGTTGATATTTTGTCGATCAACGAGAAAAAACAAACCGGCTACACATCGATCTACTCGCCAAACTTCTTCAACTACTCGCACGCGGGTAACAGTTTCAACGTTGGTGAAACTAAGGATCAATACAACAAAGATATGCCTTCAAGCAATCCGACTGCCGAATGGTGGGCAGGTCCAGATGGCGGCGGCTATATTGGTTTAAGCGCAGGCGGGAATGCAGTGCTATTGTCAAACGATTTACAAGTCCACCAAACTGGCCTAGTTAAGGAGCGCAATTTCCTAACAGGCGCCTGGGATAGCGAGCGAGGCGAAGTTTACGGTTTCCCGGAACTTGCGAATACGCCAATGGATTATCATTCATTCCTGACGATCAAAGCGACTGCTGACCAAACATATGACCTGAAAAACGTTCAGGCAGTTCAACCGCTTCAAGAAATCACGGGTGACGCGGTAGCTGAACACACGCAAAAGATCAAGACTTTAATTGCCCAATACGGGGCTGCACGACTTAGTATCAACGGAATGCTTCTTGATCACGCGGTGACGATTGACGAACCGCAACCTCAAATCTACAATAACGAACACAACGCGCTGAATATTCCGTTCGGGTACTTAGCGGAAGCGCACGGCGTGGTCAATGTGACGTATAATGGCCAACCTGGCAGAACGATGGCGCTCGGCACGAATCACCAAGTGACAATCGTCGGCTATGACGACAACTTCTCGGCTGACAACTTCAACGAAGGAGTGCGTCCGGCAAGTAACGGTGCCTTCCTGGTTAAAAACTCTTGGGGCAAAGGCTACCACGATAACGGCTATTTCTGGATTAGTTACGAATCAGGAATTATGGCGGCTTATGACATCATTGCTTACCAATTCGGCCCGCACGATGCGCATAAATTAGCGCAAAATGCGACGGCGACAGCTGGGTTTGACGTCGCTCTGAGCGAGCAGGCAGAATACCAAGGCAAAGCTTTCTTAGCGGAAACTTTTGATGCAAGCGATGTTGATCGTTTTGTAACGAACGTGAACGCTACCTTAGGTGGCGAAAATGTTTCCTACAAATTGTCAGTTATTGAGGGGGACCTTAACATCGGAAGTGCGAATCCTGATCCGGATAGTCCATTCGAATACGTTGCACCATATAAAAACCTAAAACAAAACGTTCTTAAAACGGTTTGCGGTTCTTCGAAATTCGCTTTCGAGCACAAGCTTCCTTTGAATTTCAAATTCAAAAAAGGTCACAAATATACGGTTCTTGTTGAAGAAACAGCTTCTAGTCTGAACACGATATTGGACTTCCCAGTTGCAGCAAATCCATTCATCACGAAGGATCAAGTTGCCGGTCAGTCTTACATGGGTGTCGTCAACGGCAGCAACATTTACAGCGTTGATATGCATGATGCAGCAGCCTTCGGGGTTCCGAATCACCCGAACGTTGTGGCGCAAAACAACATTTCACTAGATTATAAATAATTAGGCAAGTCAAAGGTCCGTGCGTTCGCGCGGACCTTTTTTGCTATGCAAAAACAACACTATTTCTAGAGTGATATAACTTTAAACTATATCACAATATATAAAGCACATTATACCTTGTTTAAATTTAGGTCGAATCTTAAGGAAAACATAAAAATTTAATAACCTTAACAAACACTCGTGCTAAGATTGCTCAAACAAAAGGAAAAAATGTAATAACAAGAAAAGGGGACATTACATGAAAAAAGAAATCAAAATTGCAGCTACGCTAATCTTAGCATCAGCGACACTACTCTCGACACTACCGACGCAGGCACTTGCCAGCGGGTTTGAAAGCCACGGAAAATTTGCGACGTGGAGCCCGGTCGGCTTGGATCGACACGCGAATTTGAGGAAGGCTGTGGAAAACAAACCTTATTCGAAGGTGCAAATTAAAGACAAGAAGCTTGACCTTAAAGGGAGAATTCACGAAAGTAACAAATCGAAACGATGGAATCCGATTGCGCTTCCGGATTCGATTGACCCTCGCGGAACAGCGCAGGAAACACCGGTTCGTGACCAAGGTTATCAAAGTTTATGTTGGGCATATGCGACGACAGACGTCTTAGCAATCAACCAATTCAAGCAAACAGGCTACAAGGCCGAGTATTCACCGAACTTCTACAACTATGCCAAAGCAGGGAACACGTTTGAAAGTGAAGCGGAATACGATAACTATTTCGCTGATAGCGCATCGACTAATCCGTACGCGGAATGGTGGGGGAATGGATATGGACTCTTAGGTGACGGAGGTGATCCGACGCTACTTGCCAATAACTTGCAACTTCACCAACTGGGGCAAGTTAAAGAAGCTGATTTCCCATCGGTTGAATATGATGCGAATTACGGTGTTTCGTATGGAACGTATGATATATCGGAAACTCCACTTAATGAATTAAATGATTTATTAGTTAAAAAAGCGGGAGCGGATACAACTTATGAAGTAAAAAATGTTGAAAAAGTTACAGGGATTTCGAAAAATATAACTAGTGATTCAGTAGCCGAACACACGCAAAAGGTTAAGACTTTAATTGCCCAGTACGGAGCAGCGACGCTGTATATTAATGGTAGTTTGATTCATCCGAGCGTTACGCCGCTGAAAATCAAGGGCGGGAATCCGTACAACGAGGAACACAACGCTTTGAACGTGCCGTTTGATTACGCGGAAAAAAATCACCACGGTAATATTACAATTCCGCACAACGGAACTTTCAACGTTTTTGGAACAAACCATATCGTTTCGATCGTCGGCTATGACGACAACTATTCTAAGGATAACTTCAACGAGGGCGTTAAACCGGCAAGTGACGGAGCGTTCCTGGTTAAAAACTCTTGGGGAACCAACATTCACGACGGTGGTTACTTCTGGGTTAGTTATGAAGCGGCTACAATTGCCCGCAATGACATCGAAGCCTTCCAAGTTGGGCCGCACAAACAGCACACAGTTCTTGATAACGCGAAATCGGTTGATGCGGCGGATATCTGGGCGAACGAATTCCCAGAATTCCAAGGTAAAACTTATGTAGCTGAAACGTTTGATGCTGCTGATGTTGACCGCGCAGCGCTTGATATCAACGTTCCAATTGGTGGTGAAGGCGTTACTTATCAAGCAACAATCATCGAGGGTGAATTGAATATCGGTGGAGCTAATCCAAATCAAGGTAGTGACTTCGATCATAAAGCTTCATATCGCGGTTTCAAACCAAAAGCGCTGAAAACTGTTACGGGGTCAGCTAAATTTGCAGGAGAACAAAAAATTCCGTTTGACTATACACTTAAAGCGGGTCATAAATACACAGTTATCGTTGAAGAGTCAGTAGCATCGCGCGATGTTGATGTGGATTACCTAGTTTCGGATAATCCTTATGTTACGGCAGATCAAGTTTCTGGGCACGGTTACTTCGGAGTAATCAATGGAAATGATGTTTATAGTTTAGACTACAAAACTTCAAATTACTTTATTACCGATGATTACGCTCGCATCATTCTTCAAAATAGCCTTACATTAGATTTAAAATAACGTATTATTGCAAATATAGCAAAAATACAACTGAAAACGTTTAAACATTAATATTTATAAGCAAATCTTTTTGAATTGTGATAATATAATGCAAACAAAAAAATATCTGGGGAGATACAGGAAATGAAAAAATCAATTAAAATTGCAGCAACGGTAATTTTAGCGTCAGCAACAGTGCTATCAAGTTTACCGACACAGGCACTTGCCAGCGGGTTTCAAGACCACAGTAAGTTCGCGACTTGGAAACCAATCGGTTTAGATCAAGGCACGAAAGCTAAGAATGTCAATGAAAATCAGCCTTACAAAAAAGCGGTTGTTAAAGAACACAAATTTGACATCAAAGGCCGTATTCACGAAAGTAACAAATCGAAAAAATGGAATCCGGTTCAATTGCCAGAAAAAATTGATCCTCGCGGAACTGCTTTAGAAACACCGGTTCGCGACCAAGGGAACCAAGGACTTTGCTGGGCTTACTCGGCGACTGACGTTTTGGCGATCAACCAAATCAAGCAAACTGGTCATCGTGAAGAATATTCACCAAACTACTTGAACTACGTAGCTGGGTCGAACTTAGTTACCGATGGTTGGGACGACTTCGATGACGATGCTGCTTCAAGCAACCCAACAGCTAGCTGGTGGTACGGCGGGTACAGCGTTCTTGGCGACGGTGGCGATCCAACAATCACTGCCGACAACCTTCAATTACACCAAGTTGGTCTAGTTAAAGAAAAAACATTCCCATCTTACGAATACGTTGAACGTGATGGCGAAACTTACGGAACAACAAGACTTGCGACAACACGTCACGAAAGCCTAGATACAATCAAACTTCTTCATGCTAGTGGTGACACGATTAACGACGTGAAAAACGTTGAAATCGTTTCAGGAATTTCTGATATCACAAGCGAAAACGTCGCTAAGCACACGCAAGAAGTTAAGACTTTAGTTTCACAATACGGTGCTGCTTCGCTTTACATCAACGCTTTGTTCTTGTTCCCGAACTTTACAGCCCACACTAAAGCGGGTAACGTTTACAACAACGAACACAACGCTTTGAACATCCCGTATGATTACGCTGCAAACAAAAATAACCGCATTAAAATTCTTTACAGAGGCGAAATTTACAACACTGGAATCATGGGTGTTAACCACATCGTTTCAATCGTAGGTTACGACGATAACTACTCTAAAGATAACTTCAACGAAGCAGTTCGTCCGGCAAATGACGGCGCGTTCTTAGTTAAAAACTCTTGGGGAACTGGGGTCCACGACAACGGTTACTTCTGGTTGAGCTACGAGTCAACAATGGCTAACGCTCACGATATCACTGCCTTCCAAGTCGGCAAACACGAAGATCACAAAGTTCTTCAAAATACTAAATCGGCAGCTGCAGCGGATATCGCAGGTAGCGAGTTCGATGAATATAACGGCAAATCATACATCGCTGAAACATTCGATGCTTCAGATGTTGACCGCACAGTTACAAACGTCAATGTACCATTCGGTGCTGAAAATATCAAATACGATGTTTCAATCATCGAAGGTGACTTGAACGTTGGTGGAACTAACGCTAACCAAGCTAGCGAATTAGACCACAAAACTTCATACCACGCATTCAAACCTAAAACTTTGAAAACTGTTACTGGTGCTGGTAAATTTGCAGGCGAAAACAAAATTCCATTCGACTTCAAATTGAAAGCTGGCCACAAATATACAGTCATCGTTGAGGAAACTGCCGCACCAGGTACAGATATCGACTACCTAACTGCAGCTAACCCTTACGTACCGGTTGATCAACTTCCAGGTCATTCTTACTTCGGCGTTATCAACGGAAACAACGTTTACAGCCTAGACTACAAAACTTCTAGCTACTTCGAAACTCCAGACTACGAAAACGTTGGTATGCAAAACAACTTAACATTAGATATCAAATAATATCTTTAAGGTCGCTTGGGCAATTGCCCGGCGGCTTTTTAATATATAATCGCAATTTTGCAATTATATTCTAAATATGTTAATATTGTTGTAATAATAATGTAAAAAGGTGATGAAGAATGAAAAAAACATTAAAAATTACAGCTGTGTTAATATTGGGCTCTTTGTCAACTGATGGGGTTTTCCAATTTTTGATAAATAGAGTTAAGCAGCAGAACTCAAATTCGTTGAGACATCGACGGATTTGAGTTTTTGTATTGTGATCACTTCTACGT
>JAISJW010000012.1 GCA_031261175.1 Lactobacillales bacterium | reverse complement strand
TCCCCCTTTTCACAAAAAATTCACAAAAAATTCTATTTATTTTATTAAAAAGTCTAGACAAAAATTTTTTTTAGGTATAATATAAGAATATAAACAAAGAACTACGGTAGGTTTTGACTTGCCAACTGTGTCACAAAAGAAACGGAAGTGAAGGTTATGATTAGACTCTACGTCGCACCTAGTTGCACATCATGCAGAAAAGCTAAGGCTTGGTTTATTGAACACGGTATTGAGTTCAAAGAGCGCAATATGTTTTCCAAACCGATGACTAGAAATGAAATCCGCGATATTCTTTCACTGACTGAAAATGGCACGAGCGATATCATTTCGACCCGTTCGAGCATCTACAAGAAGCTGGACATGGACTTCGACGACTTGTCGTTGAACCAACTGATCGATTTGCTGATCGAACATCCAGGTTTGATGAAACGCCCGATCATCACTGACGGACGCCGCATCCAAATCGGATACAACGACGATGAAATTCGCCGTTTCCTTCCAAAAGAACTGCGCCAGGCCGAAATCGACCACTTGCGCAAAATGTCTTCTGGATTTTAATTTGTCTCCTATTTAAATTTTTTCCTTTTCCTCGTTGCGCAAGCAGCGAGGTTTTTAGTATAATGAGGTATATTATTGGATATCGGGGGACACCGGAAATGACAGAAAACATCACACGCTACAAAGCCCAAATCGGGAACACAACATATACTTTGTCGAGCAAAAACGACAGCGCGACCCACATGGAATTCGTCGCGAAACTATTGAATGAGCAACTCAGCGAAATCCAGTTGCAATCGTCCGACTTATCGACTGAGCAGGCGGCAATTCTCTCGGCATTTAACGCGTTGAGCGATCAAATAAAATTGCAAGAAAAATTGAACGCAGCCGAAGAAAAATCGGCTAAATTCGAAAGCCGAATCAAGCAAATCGAGGAGATCGAAGCGGTAGCTAAAGATTTATTAGTTATCGACGGAAAAAATCCTGAGGTTAAAAACCACCTTGAGGCGCAGCGCATCGTCAACGAAGCCGCGCGTCGCAACATCCAAAGATTTGGTGAGGAAAAATGATCGTCGATATCGTTTTAATCGTATCGTTTTTAGCTTTTCTAGGCTACGGCCTGCAAAAGGGAATCTATCGAATTATTTCGCGAATTTTGAGCGTGATTGTCTCAATCATCGCAGCTCGGATTTTGTCGATTTTCGTCGTTCCGGTTGTTGCGAAAATGTATCCGCCGGAATTATTGGTCGAAAAATTCAAACTTACGATTGACCCGACGCTGACTCACTTGATTTATCCGGTCATCATTTTCTTTATTTTATTGATCATGTGTCGCATCGTTTTAGCCGTCGCGTTCAACGCCTTAGGTATCGTTTTCGAACTTCCATTGTTGAAACAAGCCAATAAACTAGTCGGTGCTGCCGTGTCTTTAGTCCTTTATTTTGGGATCGCCTTCACGGTTTTAGCCCTGCTTTACGTCTTCCAACCTGAAGTTTTAGCGGGGTCGCAACTTGCCCCAATTCTCCTGAACCACACGCCGGGCCTTAGCTCGCTTTTGAAATAATTATGAATAAACATATCTATAAAACGCTCGAATTCGCGAAAATCACGACGGCCTTGAAGGCCCACTGCGCAAGCGAACTAGGGGCGAAAGAGGCAAGTGAACTCGCCGCTTTTGAGCAAATTGAAGCGGTCGAGTCGGCCTTGAATGAAACAACTGACGCGCTGAATGCGCTGAGATTTAGAGGTATCCCGGTTCCGAAATTGAAGGATCTTGGGATGCCTTTGAAGCGCCTTGAAATAGGGGCGGATTTGAACGCGAAAGAGCTGTTTGAAATTATGACGACGCTCGTTTCGGTCGGCGAATTGCAGCGTTATTTTGCGGATTTGAAAGAGCGGACTGTTGATTTTTATGTGTTGTATGGGTTAGTCGATTCTTTGGTGAATCTGCCGCAGGTTAACAATTTGCTTAGGACGAGCATCGGCGAAAACGCCCAGGTATTGGATGAAGCGAGTGACGCGTTGTTTGGAATTCGTCATAAAATCCATAGTTTGGAAAGTTCGATTCGCGATATTTTGAGCGGTTGGACGCGTGGAAAAGATGCGCGTTATCTGAGCGATACCTTGATAACGATGCGGAATGATCGCTACGTTTTGCCGGTTAAAGCGGAACACCGCGGCGTGTTCGGCGGGATCGTGCACGACCAGAGTGCAAGCGGGTCGACTTTGTATATCGAACCGAAAAATGTAGTTGAAAAAAACAATAATTTACGAGGATTACGGGCGAGTGAAAAACAAGAAATCGAGCGGATTTTGCACGTTTTAAGTGACGAGGTGCGCGAGTATATAAAGGAGATTCGCGAGAACTCGGCGCTACTTGGACACTTGGATTTAATCAATGCTAAGGGTTTATATGCTAAGGCTTTGAAAGCGAATGTGCCTTTGATTTCTAGGGATAAAAAAATCAATTTAAAGCAGGCTTTTCATCCGTTATTAAATACGGAACATATCGTTAAAAATGATATTTATTTGGGTGATGAATTTAAGACGTTAATTATCACTGGCCCCAATACTGGTGGGAAGACTTTGAGCATCAAGACTCTTGGTTTGCTCCAATTGATGGGTCAAGCAGGTCTTGCGATTCCAGCTGGAATTGAAAGCCAAATCGGAATATTTAGTGAGATTTTTGCCGACATCGGTGATGAACAATCCATCGAACAAAACTTATCTACGTTCTCTTCACACATGACAAATATTGTCGAAATTGCGAAATTAGCTGACTCGGATTCATTGATTTTGCTTGATGAATTAGGAGCTGGAACCGACCCCGAGGAGGGGGCGGCACTTGCCATCGCGATTTTGAACTCGCTTAGCGCAAGCTATGTGATGGCGACGACGCATTATCCAGAACTGAAGGTTTATGGCTATAACACGGCTGGCGTGCTGAATGCGTCGATGGAGTTTGACGTGGCGAGTCTTAGCCCGACTTATCACCTATTGATTGGGGTGCCAGGGAGTTCGAATGCGTTTGAGATTTCGAAACGCTTGGGCTTGTCGGTTGATGTGATCGACGAGGCGAAGGGACTGATCAGACACGATAGTCAGACGATTAACGAGATGATTGGTGAGCTTGAAAAGTCGCGGAGACGTTTTGATAGTGACCGGTCGGCGCTTGAAGCGCGGCTGGCGGAGGCTGAAAAGCACGAGAAGTCGTTAAGGCATGAGCTGAAAATGGCTGAAGAAAATCGCGAACGCGAACGAGCTGCGGCGGAGGACGAGGCTCGCAAGATTGTCGAGAATTCGCGTCGTGAAGCGAAGGCTTTGATCGACGAGATTCGCAAGGCTAATAAAGAACACGAACTCAATGATTTAGCCGGTCGAGCGAATTTGCTTGGGTCGAATTTAAGTCGAAATAAAGTTTTGAAAAAGGCTAAGGAAGCCAAGCGACTGAAGGTCGGAACCGAAGTGATGGTGACGAGTTACGGGCAGCGCGGGAAGATTGTGGACATCACGAAAAATGATGAATACACAATTCAGATGGGTGCTTTGAAGATGAACATCCCGATGGATGAGGTTGAAGCGCTAGCGCAGCCTAAAAAGGCTAAGCCGAAGCGGGCGATTGCGACCCGCGTTGGCTCAAACGGTGCCGGCGGATTCTCGCCTAAACTTGATTTGCGCGGTGAACGTTACGAAGATGCGATTGTTTTGCTCGATCGCTATATCGCTGACGCGCTTTTGAATAATTATCCGCGCGTGACAATCGTACACGGCAAAGGAACCGGAGCGGTGCGTGATGCCGTGACTAAATATCTACGAAAATCCAACCGGATTTCATCATTTGAAATTGCACCTCAAACCGAAGGTGGTCTCGGCGCAACAATCGTCAATTTCGAGTAGATAGAATCTCAACTTAGGGATTGGATGAATTCAGGCCCCAAATGACGAGATTTTTAGAAAAACAAGCGATTTTTGGCACAAAAGGGCCTGGTTAAAAATTAACCAGGCCCTTTTGTGCCAAAAAGAGGCCGAAATTCAGAAAATCTCGTCATTTGGGGCCTGATTAACGCAAAGCAGATTTCAAACTCTTCAAAAAAGCCTTAAAACGAATAGGATCATCCATTATAAACTTATTAAGTTGGAAACATTTGATTCCCATCTCGGCATACACGGATAATTTGGCGTGATCACGGTCAATTCCTTTATAACTATCAAAATGACCTTTCTCTCCTTGATATTCGACAGCTACATTATATCGATCCCAGTAAAAATCTGGGCGGATTGACCAACGGTTGGTTAAATCATGCTGATGTTGATTCAAGAAAAATGTATGATTGCACTTGGGCATCTCAAACTTATCATCACGCAGTTTAAAATAAAACTGAACCTCACGCACGGATTCGATTTTATCAGGAGTACCTCGTAAAAAGGCGAGGTCTCGTTCCAAACGGCGATTGGGAACATGCGACAATATGCGCGCCTTATCATAGCCACCGCGCATCAATTCAACATAAGCTGCTGTAATATCCTCAACCGAAAAGTCACGACAAACCTGTGAGAAACAATACTCTGGAAGCATTACTCGTTCATTTTTGATGAACTCAGTGCAAGTTTCTATAGGTTCTTTCGATTTGTGAATAGTGATGTAGGGGCGATCGGCAGCAGTAGCCCGCCCCACACCGAATTTAGTAATGTGTATTTGCTGAGTTTGAATTCCGGGGCAATATTTTGCCAGTCCAGTTTTATGTGACAGTGCTTCATTGTAATTTAGTTTCATAAAAAAACACCTCCTACTATATATATACGTAAAAAAATCGGTTTTGTTACATTTTTGGGCAAAATAATTAAAAAAATTTTGAACGCCTGCCGACTTGCCCGGATGTGGTATAATAGGGTATGGAAAATAAAATAGCGAAAAATGACGAAATTACAGTAACGATTATCGATTTGTCCCACGAGGGGATGGGGGTCGCGAAGGTGGACGGGTACCCGCTGTTCATCGAGAACGCCCTGCCTGGCGAGGAGGTCCGCATCCGCGTGCTGAAAACGCTGAGCAAATTTGGCTTTGCGAAGGTGACGGAATTCATCACGAAATCGCCCGAACGCGTTGAAGATGCCAACTTGGACTTGATCCGTACGGGGATCGCTCCACTTGCCCACCTGAATTATCCCGCGCAGCTCGAGTTCAAGCGCGCGCAGGTTGTGAAGCAAATGCGCAATTTTGACGTCGAGGTCGAGCCGGTTATTGGGGCTGCGAGGACTCACGGGTACCGCAACAAGGCGCAAGTTCCGGTGCGTCGGGTGAACGATCACTTGGCGACTGGGTTCTTCCGCAAGAACACGCACACGCTCGTGCCGATGGAGTCGTTCTATCTGCAGGAGCCCGAGATTGACGAGGCGGTCATCGCCGTGCGCGACATTCTCGACCGCTTTGGCGTCGAGGCGTACAACGAGCAGGACCACACGGGCAATTTGCGCCACATCATCGTGCGTCGCTCGGATTCGACGGGCGAAATGATGGTGACTTTGGTTATCAGAAAGAAGAAGATTTTTCAGCTTGATAAGATTGCGGACATTATCGTCGGCGCTGTGCCGAAAATCGTGTCGATCGTCGTCAACATCAACCCTGACAAGACAAACGCGATTCTTGGCGACGAGGAGCAGGTCGTTTACGGTACGGACCATTTGGAAGACCAACTGCTAGGCAAGTCATACCTGATTTCGAGCCGTTCATTCTACCAAGTCAACAGCGAGCAAACCGCTGTTTTGTACCAAAAAGCGATTGAGTTGGCCGGGATTACTAAGGACGATAATGTTGTCGATGCCTATTCGGGAATCGGAACGATTGCTTTGAGCATCGCCGATAGTGCGAAATCAGTGACAGGTATCGAGATTGTCGAATCAGCCGTCGAAGACGCTCGCCGCAACGCTAAATTGAACGGCGTTTCGAACGCGGAATTCCTGCTTGGCGACGCTGGTGAATTAATCGGCGCAACTGACTACGATGTGCTGATTGTCGATCCAGCCCGCAAAGGTTTGAGCGAAAAATTCATCTTCGCAAGCCTTAAGGCTGCGCCAAAACGCATCGTCTACATCTCGTGCAACCCGGCAACGCAAGCCCGCGACTTGAAATTATACGTCGAAGGCGGCTACATGATTCAACGGATTGTGCCGGTGGATATGTTCCCGCAGACGAGCCATGTTGAGTGTGTGGTCTTGATGTCTAGAATTTAATCTTAGAACCCTATAAATATAAGGATTCGGCACTTTATGATGTTTTTGCTATAACTCGTAGCTGCTTTTTTTATAGATTACTGTTTTTTAACGGCTTTTTTAGGAGTTTCGAGGTCCGAAACTCCTAAAAAACGCCCTAAAAAACAGTAAGGAAAAAATAATCGAACTTTTTTGCTCGAAAATGTAACAAAACGCAAAAAAATACGTATATATAGAGTAGAGGGGTAAAAAAATCAAGAGAAAGAGGTGAGAATTATGAGCGGATGAAAGTTTAGATGAGTTGGTAACTATGCTATAATTAAGGAAAGGTGGTGATTTGATGAACGAACTAGAAAAACGAGGCCCTATGTATCTCGACGAGTTTATGAAAACGAAGGAATTCAGAGAAATTATGTACTCCAGAATTTATAGATCCGTTGTCTTAAACGAGAAAACTATTTCTCTAGAAGATGCCATCAAATCGGCCCGCAAGAGGATTAGAGTGGATGAACAATTTAGCGCATAAAGAAAATTATGCATTCAGGTTCAATAAGATTGCTTATGCCGAGATGTTGGAAGCTGCGTTACTTTTAACGGAAACAGTATCGGCATAATACAGCGACAGATTTTTAATTTCTGTCGAGGATGCTGCATTGATAGTAAGTGAAAATCCCAATATAGGGAGAAATTTAGATGAAGCGCCAGATATTCAGTGGATAAAAGTTCCTAATTACAATTACAAGCTATTTTTTGTGAATGTAGAAGAGCGCTTGGAGATACTAGCAGTTGCGGTGCATCACAACAATCGCGACTATAAACGACTGCTTCCGAAATTAATAGCTCGAGGCAAATTGGACGGGATGTTGTAAATCAACTTTTCAAATTTTAATGAAAGGGTAGCGAGAGCTATCCTTTTTCTTAACTTTAAAGCGGCGTGTACAAATAGTATATTTAGCTAATTCGCTAATAGGTATTCCCTAAAAGCCCGCGTGGTGGTATAATTACAATAAAATTTGAAGCAGCGCGCTGCTTCATTGTTCTTTAAGAACAATGAATATAACAGATGAAAAGAGAAAAATTTTGAACGCTATCAAAAATAATTGGAAAGCCATCGCGCTTTGCATTTTTGTAACACTGGTATTTGTTTTCCCTATGTTAAGTCACGCTAATATTACATTTGGCTGGGATGGTGGTTTCTGGCTAAGTCGAATAAACGAGCTAATAATCGACTTGAAAGCGGGCGAGATGTTCCCAATGGTAAGCTATCACTCGTTTGTCGTTCTTGGCTATGGGGTTAATTTCTTTTATCCATTTATATTCACATACATCTACGTTTTCGCAGCGTTAATTTCTCAAACTATTATCGGAAGTTTCATCATTGCAACGAGCATTATAACTTTAGTAACTGCAGGGCTATCATTTTATGCAACTAAGAAATTTTCGAATTCAAATCTTTTTGCGGCGAGTTTCACTGCGTTATACACGCTAAGTCCGACTCGATTCATCCAAGCAGAGTTGATGGATTCTTTGGGAATGTTGTTTGCAGCAACCTTTCTGCCGTTATTCCTATATGCCTGCTATGAGCTCCTTTACCGGAAAGGGTCGAGCAAAGAAGCGATTATCCTAGCGTTAAGTTTTGCGGGAATATTTTATGCGCATTTATTAACGGCGATTTTCGCTCTGATTTTTGCATTAGCGATGTTTGTGGTCGCTTTGTTCAAAAAGTCGATAGCGGTTAAACCGTTACTTTGCGCAGGTGCGTTATTTACGGGACTTTCATTTGCCTTCTTGGGGAGCTTTTTTCAGGCGACAAAAGATTCGGGCAAGTTGATCGGCGTCAAGCTAAATCCGCTCGAAGGAAGTCTGTCGAGCACTAAAGATTTTGTTATTTCGACGATTACTAATGGACAAAATACTTTTAGATATACCGACGCAGCTGGCGAAGTTCAACAACCAGCGATAACGGTTGGAATTTTAGGTTTAATTGCCATTGTTGCTTTGATTTATTACGTTGTAAAAATGAAAGAGCAACGTTCTAAGTTTTACACGGGATCGCTGATTTTAGGATTTGTTTTAATCATGACGTTGCTTAAAATTGCACCTTGGAAATTGTTGAACGGAACGTTTGTAAATACAATCCAGTTTCCGGCGCGATATGTCGTGTTTGTAACTATTTTTTTAGCGCTATTTGTAAGTTATGTGATATCTAAGAAAAATGTGTTTTGGGCAATTGTTGCTATTATAGCGATTTCTGGTGTTTTGAATTTTACAACCTATGATGCTTGGTATGGCGCTAAATTGCCAGAATTGCCGTATATAACATATGAAGATTACAGCGAACGTGTAGGGGAAATCAAGAAGGACAATTCGGATTATTATACTTACGATATTATAGATGGCGGGAGAGGGCCGCTTGATGATAATTCGATTGCAGGTGTTGCGCAATTGCCTCCGAAAGAGTCTATCATTTATCAATATGTTTACCACGATGGAAAAATGCTGGATGCTAATCTGGAAATCACAGGAACGCGGTGCGAGTTCGCTTTCCAAGAAAAAGTTTCAGGGAAAATAGATCTACCGATTCAATATTATTCGGGTTATGTTTTAACAGATCAAGATGGAAAAAAATTGAAATATAGCAAATCGTCGCGTGGAACCATTTTGGCAATTGCCAACGGTGCTGAGGTTATCAAAACCAAATATCAGCGGCCGTTATTACCTTTTATATGTAATATAATTAGCGCAGGTACTTTGCTTGGAATCATCGCCTTTGCGATTTATAAAAAAATAAAACGATAAGTCCTTATTTTAAGGGCTTTTTTAGTAGTTATTTATTATGGCGGAGTGATTTATCACATTATTTTTAATAAAAGCGTGAAAAAAATCACATAATTATATATAATTTCGTGATTTGTCGTCGTTATAGGTGTATAATAGAGTTAAACAGAAAGAGGTGGAGGAATGAAAAGAGCTATCATTAACGACTTAGTTGCTTGGAAAAATAGCAAGTATCGTAAGCCGCTTATTATCAAAGGAGTGAGACAAGTTGGTAAAACGTGGGTTTTGAAAGAGTTTGGAAAACATCATTACGAAAACTACGTTTATTTTAATTTCGATGAAAATCCTGAATATAAGGATTTTTTCGAAAATACTAAAGATGTTAAACGGATTATTCCGAATTTAGCTATTGCGAAAGGAGAAAAAATCAACAAAGAAACAACTTTGATAATCTTTGATGAGGTCCAGGATTGCCCTAACGTTATAAATTCAATGAAATATTTTTATGAAAATGGTAATGAATATCACGTTGTTTGCGCAGGGTCGCTGTTGGGAGTGGCACTTGCCAAACCGTCTTCGTTTCCGGTCGGAATGGTAGATTTCTTGCGAGTTAATCCGATGACTTTCACAGAGTTCCTTTGGGCAAGCGGCGATGACAATTTAGCGGACTACATAGCAAATTTGAATTCGATAGAGAAAATTCCAGAAGCGTTCTTTAATCAATTATATGAGAAATTAAAGTTCTATTACATAACTGGTGGAATGCCTGAAGCTGTAAAAATTTGGGTTCTAGAGCAGGATATCAGTTTGCTCGAAAGGGTGCTTTCTGGGATACTGGATTCGTATCAAATAGATTTCGGCAAGTATCCAAACTCATCAACCCATCCGAAAATTTCGGCAATTTGGAATTCTATTCCATCGCAACTATCTCGCGAAAATAAAAAATATTTGTACAAATTAGTTAAACCAGGTGCTAGAGCTCGCGAGTACGAAGATGCACTTCAGTGGTTGGTTGATGCTCAGCTAGTTAGCAAGATATTCTGTTCCGCAAAGCCGGGATTACCAATTAGTGCGTATGATGATGTTAGCGCGTTTAAATTATACCTTGTCGATATAGGCTTATTGCGTCGCTTGGCTAGATTATCGCCAGCGATACTTATCGAAGGGAATCGGTTGTTTACGGAGTTTAAAGGTGCTTTTAGCGAGAATTATGTTTTAGAGGCGTTAGATAATCAGTTGGAAGTGACTCCTAGATACTGGAGCAAACAAAACCCAAACTATGAAGTAGATTTTTTAGTTCAATACGATAATTATATAATACCGATTGAGGTGAAAGCGGAGAGTAATATAAAAAGCACTAGTCTTAAAAAATTTAAGGAACTATATCCTGATGAGACGAAGCTACGAGTGCGATTCTCACTTTCCAATTTATCGTTGGATGATGATCTATTAAATATTCCGATTTTTATGGCGGATTACGCCAAAAAATTAATTGCAATCGCGCTAAAATCAAGAAAATAAAAGAAATATATTTTTGTTTTTGAAGTCCTTATTTTAAGGGCTTTTTTAGCGTTTTATTTATAGCGCGTTGTATAATCAACGTAGCCACTAAAAAAGAAAAAAGTGCATAACAAAGAGTCATAATAGAAAACTCTTATATAATTAATTTGCGACAACAAATTACAAGAGAGGTTTTCTATTATGACTGAACTTAATCTTACCACATTTCCTGGAAAAGGTAAACACTTAAACAATTGGGAGCGCGGACAAATCGCATTCTTATTGGGACAAGGACATAGTCACAGGCGCATTGCGCGCGAATTAGGGCGCTCTCCTGGATGTATCGACAAAGAAATAAAACGCGGAACAGTCACCGTCGTGACTAGATGCCATTGTTGAAATGATGTTACAAAAAAACAATAACCAAATTTTTGCGAGTAAATATCTTACGTATCTGCCTACGAAGGATGAATTGATAAAGTTGCTGAATGATGATAGTAATTAGAGAAAAAGTATTCCCTAACCGAGCCACAGGTGGTATAATTACAATAAATTTTCGAAGCAGGGCCCTGCTTCCTTGTTCTAAAAGAACAAGGAATACAACAGAAGGAAAGAGAAAAATTTTGGACAAATTTATAACGAAACTAAAAGCGAACTATTTCTTCGTGCTGCTATCAATTGCCACCGTGGTAATCTATCTGCTCTTCTCGGGCAATTCACCGCTCTACGCGCTAAATCCGTGGCAAGACACGAACGCGATGTACACGATGGGGAGCGTTCTTTTGCACGGCGGAGTTCCTTATCGCGATGCGTTTGAACAACGCGGGTTGGTGCTTTATGTAATCTATGCGATCGCCAACATCTTCCCTAAATACATAGGCCTATGGCTAATTGAAATTATTATTTCAATCGCCAGCATGGCGATTATTTATAAATTAACTGGGAAAATCGCGCAGCTCTTCAAAGCAAACCTAGCGAAAAACTACAAATTCGTAATCGCCTTCATCGCATCTATTTCAATGATAGTTAACTTCAGTTACGTTTGTGGTGGTGCGCCAGAACAAATGGAATTCCCATTATTTTGCTTGCTACTGCTTCATTTAATGACATTCATTGATTCTAAAAAATATAGCCTGAAAACGGCGACGATTGACGGTGTAATGCTCGGCCTAGTCTTCTGGCTGAAATACGCCGACATCGGAATGTTTGTCGGCTTCTTTATCTTTATCGGTGGAGTGCTCTTGTTCACTAAAAACTTCAAAAAAATAATCCAAGTAATCGGAGCTTCACTTGCCGGATTTGCGGGGGTTTCATCACTGGTTGTGCTATACTTTGTCATTACGAATTCGCTGAAATATATGATTGAGTATTATTTCGCGGTGAATATGAGTTATGGAGTTAGCAATTCGGGAACGAACAAGTTTGTTTATGTGCTCTCTAATATTGGATGGAGTATGGCGAACCACTTGATTTATACAGGGTTGTTAGCTATTCTGTTTGGCGCTTCTGTTTTCTTAGTTTTAGGCAATGCGTATTTACCTGAAGAAAAGGAAGCGAAGTCGCGCAAGATTCAGTTACTTATATCGTTAGTGTTAATGTTTGTTCCAACTGCAATGATTTCGCATTTGGGTTTAAGTCATAATGAATATTATTTCCTAGTGTTTATGCCTTTTGTTACCGTTGCGTGGATTTATGTTTTTGTTTGGTTTGATTTGCGTTGGGATAAGCCAATTGATGCGCGAGGTAGTATAGTTATTACTGTGGTTGCGATGGTGTTGATATTTGCTACTACGCCTATAATTAATCATTGGATTGGGGAGTTTGATAAAGCCGGAATGGCAACGCCACAATCTATTTTTGCAAAAAAAATGCACAAGTTAGAAAAAAATCCGACTATGATTCAATATTACATGATTGATCAAGGTTTTTTCAAAGCAGCGAAAATAATTCCTAATCATCGCTTTTTTGAAAGACCATATATCGATCCAAGGATATGGCCAGAAAATGTAGAGGCTCAAAAAAAATATATCGAAGATAAATCGATTAGCTTTGTTGTTATATCCTTTCAAGGAGAATATGATGTAAGCGAATTAAACGCTAGCTCTTATGTTAGTCCGGAAATATTAAAAAATTATAAAGTAGTTAGTTCGGCCACACACATATATCCAGGCGCAATGAAAACTCATATTTTACTACATAAAAGATAAGATTGATTTAAGAAGGGAACCACCGAGCGATTTCTGGTCGCTTGGGGTTTTTGACTTGCCCGCAGTGGGGGTGACTAATTCCTTAGTAAGTATTCCCAGGGAGTAAGCAATGTGGTATAATTACTATAAAAATTTTAGAAAAAATGATTAAATAAGCACAGCGATTGAGGGAATCCAAAGATGAAGAAAAAAATAGTCTCTTTACTAGTAATTCCACTAGTTTTCACGGCGTTAGTAAATATATTCGTGTTCAATTTCGACGCAGTTTTGAGCCTGAACAACAAGCCGGTCGAATATCAAAATTTCGATGCGGTCGAAAAAGGAACTGGAGGAGTTTATAACGATTCGACCTACGTCGCGTTCCGGGACAATTCCTACCTTAAAGAACAGTACCTGAAAAAATTCCCGAGTTATGAAATTAAAAATATCGACAAGGTGGTAACGACTCTAAGCGTCCAATCGAAAAGTGGGGAGCCGATTAAATACGTCGCCTGCTGGGAAGATCAAAAATCCCGGTTAAACGCGGCGGTCGGCACAGGCTTGCTTGACCGGGTAGAAACCTATAAAAGTGGGCAAGTAAGGAACTTCAACAGTACCGGAAAAACAAAAAAATTATATATTTATGTAGTTGATAAACAAGCGGTAAAATCTGTAGCTATTAATGTGAAAAAAAGTTTTAACTTCACGCTGCCAGGAATTATCATTACTTTTTCAGCATCATTGTTGTTTATGTTCATCACGACACGTAAAGTACTAATCGAAGAAGCAGACGAAGAATTGATGTCGGCATTTTCGTTCAGAAACAAAACGAAAGATATTCGCAAAACTGCGTGGCTTTTAATTGCCACGCTGCTAGTGCTAGTTGGGATTGTCGTAGCTCAGGGTGTGAATCAGGTGGAACTGCGCGCCCAAGATAAGGATCAATATAATTACTTCACGCCTCGAGCTCTTTTGGATGGGCAATTGAATCTCGAAGCGGAAATGCCCGATGCGTATTATCACGTTGATGATATTTACGATATGTATCAGATGCAAGAGGTGAAAATTTCGCAAAAAGTCGCCACATATCCGTGGGATTTCGCGTTCTACAAAGGAAAATTTTATCAGTACTTCGGAATCGCACCAACACTTCTGATTTTCACGCCGTATTATTATTTGCGAGGCGAGCCACTACCATCTGCTATATTCGTGCTAATTGCAACGGTCATCGCACTGATTTTCTTGTTCAAAATTTACGATCGATTAACTAAGAAATTTACGCCCAACGCACCTTGGTTTGCTTATATTTTAGGCTTCCCGTTGGTTTTCGCCCTAAGTTATATCACAGCATTAACTAGCCGAAGTCAGATCTACGAAGTAGCGGTTTCGTCGGCGGTGATGCTCGATATGCTCGGTATTTTCGCATTGATAAAATACACAGAAAACAAGAGCAAAAAATCGCTTTTCTGGGCAAGTATAGCACTAGCTCTAGCGGTTGCCTGTCGTCCAGTTTCGCTTCTGTATTCATTTGCTTATTTGTTTATTTTGATTCCAGAATTTAGAAATAAAACGTTGAATATCAAAAAAATAATAACAATTTTCTCGCCATATGCCGTAGTAGCTGGTGGTTTAATGTGGTTCAATGCTGTGCGCTTTGGATCGCCACTAGAATTTGGCGTTAAATACAATTTAACAGTGATCAATGTGGTCGCTAATAAATTCCAAAGTTTTAAACAAAAAGGTTTAGATTATTATTACATTGCTGATAAGTGGATGTTGAATGCACCGGTAGATGAAAAGGGGAATCCTTTTAGAATCGTCGGTTCAATAGGGTTGCTCTTGCTTCCAGTTTTCTATATCAATATTTTCGCAGGATTTGTCGTTAAGAACCTTATGCCGCTTAAAGCTAAGATTATTTATTTCTTGGGCTTAATTGCCATTCCGCTTTTAAGTGTTGTAACGCTTGATATGTTAGGAAATAATCAACGGTACTTGCCAGAATTTTATATCCCACTTGCTTTAGGGACTGCTTTGGTGATGAATTATACAGCGATTGCGCTTAATAAAAAAAATAAGTTGTTGTTTGGATTGTACTTGGCAGGGTGTCTAATTGCGATAATTGTTACGATTGTGATGATCTTGCTTAGTTATCATTTTAACCGAGTTGTGTAGAGGAGAAAAAAATGAGTGAAAGCAATATCGAATTAACGATTTTAATGCCGTGTTTGAACGAGAGCGAAACGCTGGCAATTTGCATCAAGAAAGCGACTGCTTATTTAGCGGAAAACAATATTGCTGGGGAAGTATTAGTCGCTGACAACGGGTCCGATGATGGTAGTCAGGAAATCGCTCGCCTTAATGGAGCGAGAGTAATCGATGTGCCGATTAGAGGATACGGGGCGGCATTGATTGCAGGATCAAACGCTGCCTTAGGTACTTATGTGATTATGGGCGATGCGGACGATTCCTATGATTTTTCGAATTTGAATCCATTTGTCGAAAAATTGCGCGAGGGTTATGAGTTGGTGATGGGGAACCGCTTTAAGGGCGGAATCGAGAAGGGTGCAATGCCTCCGCTTCATCGCTACTTAGGAAATCCCGTTCTATCTTTCGTCGGGCGTGTTTTATTTAAAATTCCGATTGGAGATTTCCATTGTGGTCTGCGCGGGTACAATAAAGAGAGTATGCAGAAGCTTAATTTACATACAACCGGAATGGAGTATGCAAGCGAAATGGTAGTTGCAGCATCAATTCACGGTTTGAAATTCACTGAAGTCCCGACTGCTTTGAAAAAAGATGGTCGCACTAGGGCGCCTCATTTGAACACATGGAACGATGGATGGCGCCACCTTAAATTCTTATTGGCATACGCCCCTAATTGGTTATATCTAATCCCCGCAGCTGTTCTGGCATTAATCGGGGTATTTGCTTTTGCTAGTTCGTTCTTTGATATCGCAATTGAAGATTCTTATAAAATTAACTCATTAATATATGGTGCTTTCTTTATCGTTTTAGCAGTCACGGTAACTGAGTTTTGGACTATAGCGAAACTTTATGGTGTCAGTTCGGGTTTGTTCTGTGTGAAGAATAAATTCATTGAAAAAATTTCCAATAAAGATAATACGTTTATTTTTGTCGGAGCACTTGCCTTTTTGGCTAGTTTAATTGCCTTGGTTTCTCAATTCATCGAGTGGGGAAAGGGTGGTTTCTCCGAATTGAATATGTACAATTCGGTTCTTTATACCATAACGGCGTCGCTCGTATTAGCGGTTAGTTTGCAAAGTGTTCTGTTCGGATTTGTTCTTTATATTTTAAGGCAATCAACGAAGCGACAATAAATTTAACAAGAAAATTTCAAGAAGGGTACCCTTCTTGTCTTCCTATCTAGGAAGACAAGTTCAGATGAAAAAAGAAAGAGAGTATAAAAAATGAAATATAATAAAATGGAACGATTAATAGCTTGGTTTCGCTACGAAAAAGTAATATCGGTTTTGAAGAAACATCAAGGTGGTGTAATGGTCGACATCGGGTGTGGGACCGATGGTACATTGCTCAATAATGTTGAGCAATATCTAAGCGTTGGCTACGGGTTTGACCGGGATGTACCTGTTGATTTTATTAATGATGGTAGCAAGATAAAGTTGAACCACATCGATGATTTGCATGCGGGGCTAGACCTTGCTGATGAATCAGCAGATAACGTAACGCTTTTGGCGGTGTTCGAGCATTTAGAAAAACCTGAAGTGATTTTGGCTGAATGTCATCGCATATTAAAACCAGGAGGGCGTTTAATTTGCACTGTCCCAACGTGGATGGCTAAGCCGATTCTGGAATTTATGGCTTTCAAATTGAAGGTAATTGATGTTGATTCAATCGAAGATCATAAAAGATATTATTCGAAAAAACAGCTTCGTGAGTTTGCCGAAACTAAATTCACGACCGAAAAATGCCAGTACTTTGAATTAGGTGTCAATTGCTTTGGTGTTTTTGTGAAAGATTAGTTGCAGAAGGAAGACTCGAGCGATTTATGGTCGCTCGAAACGTGCTACTGCTGAAATTGAAATGCAAGCAATGGAAGATACTGTGAAGAACAAGTTATTAGAAGCGTCTAGGGGTGCTAACGAGCCAGTTAATCAATAAAATAAAAAATACCACCCGAAATCAACGCGATTTCGGGTGATATTTTTTGACTACTGTTTTTTAAGGGCTTTTTTAGGAGTTTCGCAGCTCGAAATCACTAAAAATCGCGTTAAAAAACAGTAGACATTTTTATAACCTCGATTCCGTCCTCTAAAAAGACGTCGCCGGTCGTTTTGAAGCCGTATTTTGCGTAAAAATCGACAACGTCGAGTTCAGCGTGGAGAAAGACATCGCCAGACACTAGCGGAAGCAACTCGCTTATCAAACGGTCGCCCAACCCTAATCCGCGATGGCTCGCAAGCACTGCGACCCGGTCGATTTGATACAGAGAATCGGAAAACTTGTTGATATAAGCAGTTGCGACTGGAATGTCGCCATCGTATATAAACAAATACTCTTTATCATCCGTATCGGCGCAGGTAAACTCATCGATAAAGGGCACGCCTTGCTCTTTCACGAAGACTTCGATCCGGATATAAAAGGCAGCAGCTTGGTTAAATTTTTCATTGGAATAAATACTTTTCATACGAAAAATTATAACACAAATTTTGTGGTATAATACTAATATGGATAAAAAAGATGTGAAATTGTTAAACGGGCTAGCCTTAGCCTACATTGGCGATAGCGCCTACGAAAACCTAATCAGACATTACTTGATTGAAACAGGTCAGACTCGGCCGAACCAGCTCCACCGAGCGGCGACGAAATACGTGAGCGGCGCGGCGCAAGCCGAGATCGCCAAGGGTCTACTCGAAGATGAGTGGTTCACCGCCGAAGAGCTCGATATCTACAAACGCGGCCGCAACGCCAAGAGCTATACGAAGGCGAAAAACCTTGACGTCACGAGTTACCGGGTCGCGACGGGCTTCGAAGCGGTCGCGGGCTACCTCGAAATGCTCGGCCAAGCCGACCGACTTGCCGAACTTGTCGAATATAGTATTAAAAAAATTGAGGAATCGCTTTAACCTAGCCGCAAACTATGGTAAAATATAGGAGTAAACTATTCGTAGTTTCAATAAAATCAGGAGGCTATACACATGGCATATCGTGTAGTTGGAGATTGTATTGGTTGTGGCGCGTGCGTTGACAATTGTCCCGTTAGCTGTATCGAAATGGTAGATGGCATCGCTGTCATCGACGAAGATGCATGCATTTCTTGCGGAACTTGTGAAGGTAACTGCCCAGTAAGTGCAATCGAAGAAGTTTAATCTTAGATGAAATCACTCTCGCGTTCGCGGGGGTGTTTTTTTGTTGGCTTGAAAAGGGCAAAGGCGGGGAAGTTGTGGGTGACCTTAGCGATTGAGTTTTGCGTAAGCAAAGCGAAGAGCTTAGGGAAACCTATGAACCGCCCCGGATGACAAGATTTTTGGGAAAACGGGCGATATATGGCAGTTGGGGGCGGGTATAGATTTTATACCCGCCCCCAACTGCCAAAATAAGGGCAAAATTGCGAAAATCTTGTCATTCGGGGCGGAAATTTCGGTTGTAGGCATTCGTAGGCAAAATATTTGGATATGTGTAGCGTATTTGTTAGAATAATGCAAGGAATTATACAACTAAATTGTTTGCACACATATAATGGATGTGGTCGTCCTAGCGATTGAGGTGCGCGGAGCGCACCGAAGAGCTCGGGTAAGACCCATACGCAACGAAGTGGAGGAGAGAAAAATGGAATTGAAAGGAAGAAAATCGCGCGCGAAAAGCCGTAAGCAACTGAGAACTGCAATCTTGGTTATTGCGGTCAGTGCTGCTTTGACATTTGGGGCTGTCAAATTTGCATCACATCTTTTTAGCACAAAGGCTGACGATGCGCCGCTTCAGATTTTAACGAAGAAATGGTTTGAGAGAACAGCTGAGAACTGGGGGAACCTAACCTCGGATCAACAAAAAAATCAATCGATAGCGAATGATCCTTATAAAAACAAGGCACCCGAGGCTATTGATTCGTTCCAATTCGCAGCGAATTTAACGAATCCGGTAAACAATCGGAAGGTGACGAGCTACACTGGACTATTCCAAGATAGCGCCTTAAACGATAGCACTGCCCGTCCGGCGAATGATAGCACATATCACAGTGGTGATTTTAATTTGCTATCGAACTACACGTTCCAAAACTTCCGTGAAAACTACTTCAGTGTATTTTTTGATAGTAGTGATTCGATACTAAATGATTCAAGTAAACCTATAATGAACTATCGTATGATTGATGTTCTAGGTTCATCTGTTGATTCGACTGATGAAGCGAAAGTTATCAACAAAGACTCGATTAAAGTTTTAAATATTTATCCGGGTACGAAATCGACCACGGGTGTTGATAGTGGAGAAGATGTCATCAATGACGGCGGAAATTTCGGCGTCGTGGGAGCGAATACCGCTAGTTACTACATTGAAAACGTCATGGGTTGGAAAGGAAAAATCGATTTCGATGAAGTCGATATGACCGACATCAGCCAAGGCGCTTATCTCGATTTCACGGGCGATAATACGCGCAATCCGGAAATCGCCTCAACAATCGCGCATCCAATTCCTTTAAGTGGCGATTACGCCTTGTATTCTGGAGTTGATGAAAAGTATATGGTTCGCGACCAAAATCGTCTGGTCACTTATGAAGAGTGGGTGGCGATGAACAATATTCCCGCGGCTAAAAAATCGACCAACGAAATGTACACTCGTTATGTTGATGATTTGCGTTTGTTCCCTGACTTTGCGCGTGCCAAGCACGGAACAGCCGTCAACGGAACTGCTTATGAAGGTCACCCCGTTTACGGTTATTATAATAATGGCGACGTCCGTCCGTACGAAATGTATGCTTACTCGACTGGTAAAAAATTGACATACAAGGCAAATGATTCATACAATACTGCCTTGCCAGAAAGCTCACGTCAAATCGGTTTCTACATGCTTAGAACAACGATAGGAGATACGAGTGTAGCTTACAATGCTACTCCGATTTTAGGTGTGGTGCGTCAGGGCAAGAGTGCGGCAAGTTATCTGAAAGATGAAAATGGTAAGTATAAATACGATGTTATTTATTTAGGTCACGCACCGGAAAATAACAACCGTGACATTTCAGACTCGGTCTTAGCGGAACTTAAAAAATTCGTCGATGCCGGACGCGGAATTGTCTTCGGACCCGGGACGGCGAAAATGCCGAACCTTGCTAAATTAATGGCATATGGTAACAACGGGATGAGTGCTTCAGCAAGTCCAGCATCGCCGTTGCAGATGAATACTTCTTTAATTCAAACAAATTATTTAAACGAAACGAAAGTTCCAGCTAATAACATGAAGGAGAGCCCGCGGGTTCTAACTTATCCGTATTTGATGGACTTAAATATGGATAGCGCCGATTTGATTTCCAACGCAATCAATTCAAAAATTTATCACACGTTGAAAGATGGCGTCCACAAATATGTAGATGCATTTCATAAAGACCATCCTATAACAACGCCTGATGGTAAAGCTGGTTACCTGCAAGGGCGTACGAGTTCAACTTACTTCAATCAATATTCGTTAGTAAGTTCGTTAGGAAACCGAGGGTCGATTGACTTGCTTGGCGGGATTATCGTCAGTGGTGAGTTACCGGAATCCGAAGTGCGGATGACCGAACTTCAATTGCTGGTCAACTTATTATTCTCAATGGTCCAAACGATTGATACCGATCACCTTGAAATCATGGGGGTGGCGGACGTCGATAAACCGAAAGATGTGGATCTGTTGCGCGATATTGATGGTAAACTAAAAGTTACCGCTAAAGATGTCGGCACCAAACACTACTTCGCGCTTGAAGCGATGGCGGAGCAAAATGCCGCTGGCTTGCCGGCGACTTCGGTTAACCCGAACTACGTGACGAGCTATGAAAGTATCTACTCGGACGTTATCTACGACGAGGCGTACTCGGATGTGGCTGGTGTCTTGGTGGCGGTTTCGCCGAGCAACTACGGGCTGAAAGGCAGTCCGAATGCGAGCAAGAAGTTCTTTACGGAAAGCGGAACGCTGGATAAACAAGGAACAGAAGCTTTGCAACTTCCAATCTACCAAAAACGCTATTACGTTTACGCGCCGAAGGGCATACCAGGCAACGATAGTGCAGCGAATAAGAAATCTTATTATATGGATGGAGCCGGAAATATATACTACCCTGAAAACAATATCGACGGGGCGCCGAAAACCGACAAGAAACTTTACAACATTGATGAAAATATGTTCTATAGTTATGCGGGCGTGAAACTGTCGAAAGTTGTTAATGGGATTGAAGTTACCAAAACGCCAAATGAAATTGTTGGCGATATGATTGGTAATGCATTTTTGCCAAGCGCATTCGATGCGATGTTCAACGGTGAAATTATCTTCGACCCGTCGAAAGCTGGCGATCAATATCAATATACGCCTGCTGGGATTCAAGCTGCTTTTGGAGCTAGTACTAAAATCGCACCTATGTTCAACAAGGTTGATTACAGCGTGGTCGATGATCAAGTGCGCGAAGATCGGATTATGAGTTCGTATGATTGGGCTGATTTGGAAAATCAAATCAAGACTCAATATGGCTCGACGCCAGTTTACATGCACGTGCTAGTAGCTGACCGTCAAGGTAACTATACGGAACAAACCTTCAAATTGAGCGATATTGAGGAAGAAATCACAGAAATTCCTGTTAATGTCAACGTTAACTTCGTCAACGACAACGGCGACATAATTAAATATCGAGCTACTGACCACGGATACGCTGATGCCAAAATTTCCTACGAAGACGTGACGCTACACGCTAAGAAAGAAATTAATCTGTTAACAGAGATGCCTGAATTACAGGGTGTGCTCGCTGATATTTACTCGAAGATCAACGGTGAGCATTATTTCTTAGCCGAGGACTTCAACAACTATCTGAGCACGTTGAGCCCAAATCCGTTTGTGATGACTTTGGCCGAAGACGCGACAACGATTACGATAAACCTGAAAGTCGAAGGGCAAATCGTACTCGAAGTAACAGATGCCGTGAAGTTCGAGGACGGACTGCAATCACTCGGGAAGCAACGACTTTACGCCGATAATGATATCTTGCTAAAAATCCACGATTACACTGGATTTGGCCAACAAAGAAATTACGCGATTACAGCGACGATTTCGGAATTCGCAGCGACGAAGAACGAAGGTGTAACCCTGACTAGTTTGACAGGAATTCACTACGACGAGCGCGAGGCGGTTGACCCGATGAAACTCGATGTGAGGATTATCAAAGAGTTCCAAGCTGCCGATGACGGCTACGTCAGAACGCACATTGTGCCACGCGATCAGCTTTGGATGAACATCCACGCGAACAGTTTTGACCAAGTAAAACAAGATAAATATAACGGCAAGTTCAACTGGAATTTGACCATAACGAACCAATAAACTTAGAAAAGGGCGCTCCGGCGCCTTTTTTGCACCCGTTTTCACAAATATTTTAGGTTAATATGTTTACAAAAAAGTCAAACATTGTTATAATTTACAAAATAAGGACTACAAAACAAATTCGTGAGGATAATAAATTATGAAGAAAGTTAATTTCAAAAAATTAGCATTAGGAGCAGTTGCCTTAGTAATGCCACTAGCTCTTTCAATTGGGGCGATCGCCTACTTGCCAAAAGTGCAAGCGGACGGGATGCCGGTCGCGGTGAAACCGATTCTGCCGGACAACCAAGTTAAGTCGACGAACGGCTACTACGACTTGATGGTGACGCCAAATAGCGAACAGGACATCGAGCTTGAAGTTGCGAACTCGAAAGATAAAGACGTTTCGATCAACCTGGAAATCAACCCGGCTTACACAAGCGACAACGGGCAAATCTACTATACTAAGAACGCTGACGATAAAGACGAATCGATGAAATATCCGATTTCTTCAGTCGTTGAAGCGCCGAAAACAGTATCGATTCCAGCAAACGGAACTGCGCGCATCAAAATGCACGTGAAAGTTCCCAGCGAAAAATTCGACGGGATGATCCTTGGTGCGGTCCGCATCACTCTTCCAGATAGCGAATACGACTCTGAAAAATCTGAAGCCGACAGCGGTCAAAGTTTCTCGATTACTAACAAATTCGCCTACGAAATCGGAATCAAATTGCAAGAGAGCGAAGCAACAGTTAAGGGCGACCTTGAACTAGTTAAAACGTTCGCTTACCAAAAAGACTTTAAAAATGCCGTAGCGGTCAACTTGCGCAATGCAACTCCAGCGCTTATGAACCAAATGAGCTACGACACTAAAATCTACAAAGCTAAATCGAGCGAAATCCTGCACCAATCGAGCTACACTGGTTACCGCGTCGCACCTAACACAAACTTCAACGTGTTAGTTGACTGGGAAAACCAACGTTTCCAAGCTGGCACTTACAAAATGAAGATGCACGCTGAAAACAAAGTCACTGGCCAAAAATGGGACTTCGAGCAAGACTTCACAATCTCGGCTGAAGAAGCTAAGAAACTCAATGATACGGCCATCGGCCTAGTCGCTGACTACACTTGGTTGATCATCGCAGCCATCATCGGCGCGTTGCTATTAATCATTATCATCATCTTGATTATCATCCTTCTTAAACGTCGCAAAAAAGACAAAAAAGAAGATGGCAATTCACCGACACCTGTCGGCGGACCAGCTCCGACACCCGCTGCTCCGGTAGCGCCTGCGGCGCCTGAGTTCAAGCCAGCTGCTCCAACTAGCTTCCTTGACACTCCTGAATTCAAAGCCCAAGCTGATGCTTACGCTCGCGAACAAGCCCTGAAATATCCGGCTGAGCAACAACAAAGCATCTACACGCAAGCCTACCAATTCTACACTCAACACGTTCAAAAACAGTTAGACAATAAATAAAAATATAGAGCGCATTTGCGCTCTATTTAAATAAAGAGGTAATAAAAGAGATGACTGAAACACAAGATATCGACCGCAAATTAGAAGTCGAAGCGAGATTGCTCCTAAACGAAGAATTCCGTCGCAAACAACTATTGCGCGCTGAACGCGTTGAGCGCAAGGCGGCAAGTGTCCGCGCTCGCCAATCGACGAAAGAAAAATTACTACAAAACAAAGTCAACGCAATCGTTGCAGCTGACCCTGAGTTAAAAGGCTTCACGCCTGATCCGAACTTCGAAGTTCGCGGCACAACGCCAGCAACTCCTGAGAAAAAACTGCAAACAATCTTGACAGCCGCGCTGGTGGTGGTGGTACTTGCCATCTTGGTTATTGGGTTCAAGCTTTATCCGTTCTCGATGAAGTTGAACGGCGATTGGTCGGCGAGCATCGAGGGTGCGCCGGTGAGTTTGAGCGTCAAGGGCGGCGAGTTTACGTTCTCGCAAGCCAACTATCAAAATCAGGCACCGTTCACGATTCGCTACACTGGGAAATTGAAGGCCGATGGCGTAAACCACTTCACGGGGAAAGACATCAAAGTCTATATGCTCGTTGATAAGAAACAGCTGACAGCGGCGGAAGTTCAAAACCTGAAAGAGAATCAAGGCGACTACTACAAGGTTAAAAACGACGCGCTTTATCTGATGACAATCGAGTTTAGCGATGCGATGGTGAAACAGATGTATCCGACAAAATCGATCAACCAAAGCTTCGGCTTCGACCTGAAATACGACGTGCTTCAGCTATTCGGTTCGAAGGTCATCGCGCTGAACAACTCGCGGATGTCGAAAGATTTAATCGAATTCACTAAATAATTAAAATCTAAAGCGGGCAATTAAGCCCGTTTTTTTCGCTCTTTTTTAACAAGATTTTAGAAAAAAGGGCTATTTATGTGAAGAAAGAGCGAGTTACTTGCCCAATATGTTATAATTATAGGAGTTCTTATTTAATGAAAGCTACAAAGTAGCTAGCGCCAGGCCCACTTGCCAAAGCGGGCGACGAGGAGATACATTATCGAGTTTTCGGCGGGTATGTATCGGGGTGTGCACTCCAGAGGCGAGCGACAAATTCACAACGCGCGAGCCGAGCACAAGGACTAATAATTTATTAGGAGGATACTAACATGTGTGGTATCGTAGGTGTCGTAGGGACACGCAACGCAACAGACGTCCTAATCCAGGGCTTGCAAAAACTTGAATACCGGGGCTATGACTCGGCGGGGATTTTTGTAACGGATGAAACGCGCACGGAAACGCTGATCAAAGCGGTCGGGCGAATCGCCAAACTGCAAGAAAAAATCGGCATCGAAGTGAACGGATCGACAGGGATCGGGCACACTCGCTGGGCGACTCACGGGGTGGCAAGTGAGGACAACGCTCACCCGCACGTGAGCGAAACAGGGCGCTACGTCTTGGTTCACAACGGCGTGATTGAAAACTTCAAGGAATTGAAGGAAGAGTATTTAGTGGCTGATACTTTTGTCGGGCAGACTGATACGGAAATCGCGGTTCACTTGATTGGTGAGATGGCTAAAACGTCGGCGACAACGCAGGAAGCTTTCGCGAAAGCGTTGAAATTGATTCAAGGTTCGTTTGCGTTTGCAATGGTTGACCGTGAAGAGCCAGGAACGCTTTATGTGGCGAAGAATAAATCGCCGCTTTTGATTGGGTTGGGTGAAGGCTACAACTTGGTCGGCAGTGACGCGATGGCGATGATTCGCGAAACGAAAAACTTTGTTGAAATCCACGACAACGAAATGGTTATCGTGAAAAAAGAATCGGTTGAAATTTTTGACGCTTCAGGGGCTAAAATCGAGCGCGAACACTACGTGGCTGAGCTTGATTTGAGCGACATCGGTAAGGGCACTTACCCGTATTATATGTTAAAGGAAATCGACGAGCAACCGAGCGTTATTCGTCGCATCATCCAAAAATACGTCGTCGACGGAGAGTATCAAGTCGAACAAGGTATCATCGATGCCGTGACCGAAGCTGACCGCATCTACATCGTGGCGGCCGGAACAAGCTATCACGCCGGTTACGCCTCAAAAGAGTTCTTTGAAAAAATGACGGAAACACCGGTTGAACTGTGCCTTTCAAGCGAGTTCGGCTACAACATTCCGCTTTTGAGCAAAAAACCTTTGTTCATCTACATTTCGCAATCAGGCGAAACTGCAGATTCTAGGCAAGTGCTCGTAAAAACAAGCGCGCTCGGACACAAATCGTTGACAATTACCAATGGTCCCGGTTCGACGTTGAGTCGCGAAGCTGACTTCACGTTATTGTTAAACGCAGGTCCGGAAATCGCGGTCGCTTCGACGAAAGCCTACACAGCGCAAATCGCTGTCATGGCCGTTTTAGCCAAAGCAGTCGGTGCCGCTAATGGTTACGAAGCCGCTAAGGAGTTCGACCTTGAACACGAGCTTGCGCTAGTCGCAACTTCAATGGTCGCAACCCTAGACGATAAAGAAAAAATTGCGAACATCGTTGAAGGCCTATTAACTGGTACGCGCAACGCGTTCTACATCGGTCGCGGCGCGGATTACTTCGTTGCGATGGAAGGTTCGCTTAAACTAAAAGAAATTTCATACATCCAGTGCGAAGGCTTTGCGGCCGGCGAATTGAAGCACGGAACGATCGCTTTGATCGAAGAAGGTACGCCTGTCCAAGCGATTATTTCAGGCGCTAATACCGCTTCACACACGCGCGGAAACATCATGGAAGTCGAAAGTCGCGGAGCTAAGGTCATCACGATTGTAGCTGCAGATTGTGCGGTTCCAACGGACGACATCATCGTCCCAACCGTCCACAAATACCTGACTTCACTTGCCATGGTGATTCCGACCCAGCTGATTGCTTACTACGCAACGCTTCAACGCGGTCTCGACATCGATAAACCTCGTAACCTGGCGAAGTCGGTTACGGTTGAATAGAGGAAAAATGGCAGAAAAACTAATCATCGTAGTCCCGAGCTACAACGAGCAAGTGGCGCTACCGCGCACAATCGAGGTGCTCTCACAAGTGCTAAAAGACTTGGCAATTAAAAACAAAATAGCCCCCGATTCGAAGTTAATGTTCGTCGATGACGGGTCGACCGATTTGACTTGGAAAACGATCGAAGATGCGGCGAACGAAAACGTCACTGGTGTGAAGTTATCAAAAAATTTCGGGCACCAAGGGGCTTTACTTGCCGGGCTTAGCGCCGCAGGCGAGGAGGCTGATATATGATTGTGTCGATAGATGCCGATTTGCAGGACGACGTGAGCGTGATTGAGGAGATGGTCGACAAGTACCACGATGGCTACGAAGTCGTGTACGGCGTGCGAAACAATCGCGATACCGATTCGGCGGCGAAACGAATGAGTGCTGAGGCTTTTTACAAGCTGATGAAGTGGCTCGGGTCTAATACGATAAATAACCACGCGGATTTCCGGTTGATGAGTCGGCGCGCTGTCGAGACTTTGGTTGCGATGCCGGAGGTCAATATTTATTTGCGCGGGATGGTGCCACTCGTTGGCTTTGCGAACACAAATGTTTATTACAAACGGGCTGAACGGCTTGAAGGCGAAAGCAAATATCCGATTGGGAAGATGATTGGGCTTGCTCTTGAGGGGATTACGAGCTTTTCGGTTCGTCCGCTGCGCCTGATTTTCCATGTGGGGCTGATCGCGGTTCTGATTTCAATCGTTTTAATCATCAAAACGCTTGTTGATAAATTATCTGGCGTGACCGATCCCGGTTGGACGTCGATGATGATTTCGATTTGGTTCATCGGAGGGGTGCAAATGCTGTGCCTGTCGATTGTTAGCGAATATATCGGCAAAATTTTCAGCGAAGTTAAGCGCCGCCCGCGCTTTATTATCGAAAAAAATCTTTTAAAAGATAAATAACTAGGCAAGTCACCCCTCTTCGGGGTGGCTTGTTTTTGCTTGGTTAAAAACGCCTTAAAACGCGCCGGCAATAAAATATTAAAATATTAAGGACTTTAAAGTTGCCTATTCGGCAACTTTTTTCGCGTTTTGGCAAGTGAAAAATCGTCCGCAAATCAAAAACTTGCTCAATAGGCAAGTTCCCGCCGTGGCACCGTTTTCACGCGAAAACACCGCCCAAACACCTCACACGTGCGTGTTATAATTTAAACATATTAATAAAACGAAAGAGGACCAACATGAAAAAAGCAATTCAAAGTTTATTACTATTAGTAGCAGCCGTAGCGACACTTGCCATCGCAAATCAAGCCCAAGCGGCAAGTCACGCTGATCTGACAGCGAAGACGAGCAACGTTCTGGATCAATTTACGACGGTTGATAACGACGATCCGAGCCTGCAATACTTGCCACCGCAATACACAGTGAGCTTCAGCTCGACGAAGCCGACTAACGATTCGGTTGTGGCGACGATTAAAACGAATATTCCGGTAGTAACGCCTGAAGGTTGGACGCAAGTCGATAGCCAAACTTTCACTCGCGTTTACGAAGACAACATCGTTGATGGTGTCGTTTTGAGCAACGCGAAAGCGCCGAGCATGATCACACTTGCCAATGTTGAAATCAACTGGTTTGATTTTTGGGCGCCGACGGCGACGGTTTCGTTTGATAGCGAAATCACTGACGGATCGGTGACGGTTACGATGGAAACGAACGAATCAGTGCCTGAACCGATGGGCTGGACTAAAGTGACCGATAAAAAATTCACGCGCGTTTACAATCGCAACGGCGGCTTCGAGTACACGTTTGGCGACTGGGCGGGGAATCCGGGCGTTGTGAGCTTTGAAATCAACAACATCCAACCGCTTGCGACTGACGTCACTTACGCCTACAATACGAACGACAACACTGAAACAGCGACGCTTAAAACTAACATTAAAATCGCTCAACCTTATGGCTGGACAAAAGTCGACGACAAAACTTTCACCTATGTGTATAGCGATAACGTCGAAGAATTCGTGAACGTTTTGACTACGACTGGCACGCGCGTTCAAGTTCCAATCGAAATCGACCAAATCGATCACACGGCTCCAACTGGCGGCTTGTTCTACTCGACTACCGACAGTACTTTTGGCTCGGTAACTGTAACATTACTTACGAACGAACCAATCAAAACGCCAAAAGGCTGGAACTACCTGACTCCGCAAATTTTCCAACTGCACGTCTCGGCCAACATTCCGTTCTATGACGTCATTTTGGACGACAACCACGGAAACGTCAGCACGCTTAACTTATCGGTTAACAACATCTACCTGCCACTTTCGGCGAGCGTCAGCTACGCTCCTGCTCAGCAAAACCAAGTGACGGCAATTGTAACAACAACCCGCGCGGCAATTGCGCCCGAAGGTTGGACGCAGGTTGACAGCACGACATTTGCGAAAACTTACAATGATAACGTGACGGAAAACGTGACGTTTACGACTGAAGATGGCGTGAGCGCGACCGTTGAAGTTGTCTCTAGTGGACTTGATCGCACTGCACCGATTGTTAAGGTTGCAAGCCGCGTTAAAACTGGTCCGAACTCGGTTGAGGTGACCGTTGAAGCGAACGAACCGATCAAGACACCGACTGGTTTCGCGGCGGTGAGCGCAACGACTTTCACTCGCACGTATAACCTTGGTTACCGCGGTTACATCAGCTTTGAAGACCTATCTGGTAACAAATCAACGCCACTATTTATCAACACAGCTGGCTTATAATAATAAAAAAACATTCTGCCGATAAATTCGACAGAATGTTTTTTAGTATAAAATTTCGATATTTTTAGGGATATTTCCGAGGCCAGATGGTTCAACATCCGTGATGATGCCAGTGATATCTTCATAATTTGCGAACGTGTAAGTCGTTTCGGTTTCAAATTTGGAATTGTCGGCGAGCATATAAACTGACTTAGCATTCTTAATGATTTCTTGTTTCAAAGCGATTTCTGGGAAGGTGCGGTTGGTCGCGCCGCTAGCCGAAAAGCCGTCGCAGCCCATAAAGGCGATATCTGCTTTGATTGTTGAAGCGGCTTGGATGGCCCAGGCGCCGACGATGGACTGGCTGCGTTTTCGCATTTCGCCACCGAGCACTAGGACGTGGTGGGGCGAACTCGCGAGCGTTTTTGCGACGTTGATACTATTAGTAATAATCGTCAAATCTTTCAGGTCAGCGATGCTCAGAATTTTTGCGAGTTTAATCCCGGTCGTGCTCGAGTCGATGTAGATAACCTGCACATCGATAACCAGCTTCGCCGCGCGTTCACCGATTTTAATCTTCTCGTTGACGAGCAAAGTATCCTTGATGTCGAACGGATTTTCGTAAAACGTGTGCGCGATCTTGACCGTACCGTGCCCCTTGTCAATCATTTTTTCGTCTTCAAGCAGCGTGAGATCCTTTCTAATCGTCTCCGTTGTCACCGCGAAAAGTTCGGCAAGTTCCCCTACGGTCGCCACCTCGTGGGTGATTAAATAGTTCATTATTTCTTTTTGGCGTTCTTTAGTTGATAATTTCATAACCTAATTATATCACGAAAATTGGTTTTTAAACTATAAAAACCAATTAATTATTAAGAAAAGCATAAAAATTCCAAATAATTGGTTTACAAACAAACTTTTTAGTGATATACTTTGTTTATACCTAGGGAAAACAAAATAAATAACAACTAAAACCAACTTAAAACAAAAAAGGAGAAAGTTATGTTATTCAAGAAAAAAGTTAAAGAAATTTCACACGAAGAAAAAATGCAAATCGTTGATGAAACTGCAGCAACAATGATTGGTGCAGTTACGACATCGGATTCAGCTGCTATCAGCGCTAATGTCCGCGCCGTAGTCTTCCCGAAATACGCGAAGCAACTTGCCAAAGTGATCCAGGATGTGCATCCGACGGATGCGCCGGAGGAATTCTTCAGCGATTTCCAAGCGCGCCACGGCTTCACCGACACATTTATGTGGGAAGTTAAATATTCATACGAAAACAATTAGGAGAAAATCATGTCCAACTACAAAGCAGTCTGCATCTTCGATTTAGACGGAACTTTACTCAACGAAAAAAGCCAGGTAGACCGGGACGTGGCAAGTGCAATCCACGCCTTGCGCGATGGCGGTGTCTTGCCAGTTATCGCGACAGGTCGCTCAATAGGGGAAGTGACCCACGCGATGGAAGCAACGGGGATCGACTCGATCGTCGGGCTGAACGGGCAAGTCGTCCACGCCGAAGGGAAAAAGATTTTTTCGAAAAGTTTCAGACCGGAATTTATGGAGAGATTCCGTGCCTTTGCCCACTCGTTAGGGCATGATATTTGTTTTTATAACGGCGACGGCTTCTGGGCTGAGAAGAAAAACAAGCTGATGGAAACGTGCTATGACGCAATCAACTCACCGCATCCGGAGGAAATTCCCGGGAAGTATAAAACGGAATTAGTTGAACTGCTTATGATAATTTCTGAGGATCCGGAATTGGATCAGAAATACCAAGATGCTTTTCCGGAACTTGGAATTTACCGGACGACGAAATATTCAATCGATACGATTTCGGCTGAAACGTCAAAAGCGACGGGCATCCAACACTTGATTAGGGAGCTGGGGTTAGAGCACTTGCCGACATACGCTTTTGGCGATGGGTTGAACGATGTGCCGATGTTTTCAGCAGTCGATTACGGGATCGCGATGGGGAATGCGCACGAAAAATTGAAGTCGATCGCAGACTACGTGACTGCAAGCCATGTCGAAGGGGGACTGGTTCAAGCGTTCGAGCGCTACGGATTACTATATTAAGAGATTATGCGGACTTTTCGCGTTTTGTGGTCAT
>JAISJW010000010.1 GCA_031261175.1 Lactobacillales bacterium | reverse complement strand
TTGATGGGTGGAGCTTCATTCTGGTATATCCGTTCTCGCTAGCTGCGAAGAGTTCGCTTAAGCCAACTTAATTAAAAATTCAAAAAGCTAGTGGCCCATCCGCCCTAGCTTTTTAGTTTGCCAGATGTTTTTGAATTATGTTATAATAAGTATAATAAAAGGGAAGGAGAAAAATATGATTTATACTATTGAATCAATAAAATTGAAAATAAAGCCAGTTTTAGATAAATATAATGTAAAAACTATTTATCTCTTTGGTTCTTATTCGCGTGGTGAGGCAGATGAAAATAGCGATATTGACTTAATCTTCGATCGGAACGGAACCACCGCAAGAGGACTAGCGTTCTTCGGTTTTCAAGAAGATTTGGAGAATGCGCTCGAAAAAAATGTGGATGTTTTTCCGTTGGATACACTTGACTTGCCTTCGAAAAGATATAATGATCCCAATTTTGCAAAAAAAGTAAAAAAAGATGAGGTATTATTGTTTGGCTAAATTAATCAATAGGCAAGTGATAGAAGTAATATTGAAATATATCGATCAAACAGAGAAAACAGTAGAATTCTTTGGTGCTGATTTCAAGGCATTTGTGACTAATGATATTTATTTTAATGCATTATCGATGGAAGTCTTTCAGATTGCTGAAAACAGTATTGATTTAAGCGATGATGTAAAATTCGTCCTCGGAGAGATACCTTGGAGAGCGATAAGAGGTATGCGAAATTGGTTTGCTCACAGATATGGTTCTATGAATCCAGCAGACATTTGGGAAGTAGTCAATGGTGATTTGCCCTCTTTGAAACTAGCTTTTAATAAATTACTAACAGATGACTCTGAAATTTTAGATTTAGTTGCTAACGGAAGAAATAAATAATGCTTGAAAGCTAGTGGCCCATCCGCCCTAGCTTTTTAGTTTTTAAGATTTACAGGAATTTATGCGGAACTATTGCATTCGTTGAAAAATGTTATTATTATTTCAAACGATGAAATGAAATTCATGTAACACCGAGCCTCTAACTGTTCTCAGCAGTTAGCAAGTGGCTACTTCTAAGTGAGTTAGATTAAAATGCACCCTTTTTGTGAGATTTTCAAAGTTTTTCTTGTTTTTTGCGAGGTAACGGTGCATGTAGTTTTTATATGCGCCGTTATCTCGCAAAAAACTCCCAAAACTTCCTTTTTTTACCGAAAAAGGTGCATTTAGAGGTGTTAAACGAGCGAAAAGGTTCTTGAAATCAACAGAGCGGCATAGCGGGGAAGGCAGGAATTGCCGGGAGGGTTTTTTCGGGTTGGAATCTTAACAAACACCCGGGTCTGTGGTATAATGTTCGAAACGGAGGTACAAGTGATGAACGAAAAACATTTGGTGATAGTTTCGGGGATGAGCGGGGCGGGGAAGACCGTCGCGATTCAGGCTTTCGAGGATATGGGATATTTTTGCATCGACAATTTACCGCCGACGATGCTGAAAATGTTCTTCAAGATGATACAAAAAAGTAACGACGTCGACAATGTGGCGGTCGTGATCGACGTACGGGCGCGGATGTTCTTCGAGGAGATTTCATCGGTGCTAGCTGATTTAGAAAACGCGCCGAATATCAAGTTCGACGTGCTATTTTTGGATGCTAATGACGATGAACTCGTAGCGCGTTACAAAGAAACGCGGCGCAACCATCCGTTAGCTGAAAATGGTCTGATTACGGTCGGGATTGAGGCGGAACGGGTAGCATTAGATCCGCTAAAAAAATCTTCGCAAATCGTGATCGATACGAGCGGAATCTCGCCGCGTCAACTGCGCGAAGAGCTTGGCTCAATTTTCAAAAAAAACAAAGAGTCGAAATTCCACGTCGAAGTGGTTTCGTTCGGCTATAAATACGGCCTGCCCAAAGATGCCGATATCGTAATGGACGTCAGATTCCTACCGAATCCGCACTACATTCCGGAACTAAGACCTTTAACTGGGAACGACGAGGCGGTACGTGATTTCGTCATGAGCTTCGACGAAACGCAAATCTTCTACGCGAAATTCCTCGAAATGATCGAAATGCTTTTACCGGCCTACATCAAAGAGGGTAAAACATCGCTTACCATCGCAATCGGTTGCACGGGGGGACAACACCGAAGCGTGGCAATTGCCAACCGCTTATACGCCGACGTTTTAGAGCGCGGCTACATCGCCCACAACCATCAACGCGACGCCGGTAAACGCAAAGAAACGGTGAATCGCTCATGAGTGCGGCGGTTCATAACGGTGGCGACATCAAAACCTATCGCATCCACCGACCGAAAATCGTCGTAATCGGCGGTGGCACGGGGCTTCCTGTTGTCATCAAGAACTTGGCAAATGAAAGCGTCGATTTGACTGCAATTGTAACGGTCGCTGATGACGGCGGCTCAAGCGGAAAAATTCGCACGAGCCTAAATATGATGCCACCAGGCGACCTGAGAAACGTTATGGTCGCAATGAGTGATATGCCGAAATTTTACGAAGAACTTTTTCAATATCGCTTCCAAAAAGATCCGACTTTCCTCGGCGGACATTCGCTCGGAAATATCTTGATTGCAGCGATCAGCGAGATGAAAGATTCGACGTATGACGCGATTCAAATTTTGTCGCAAATGCTGCAATGCAAAGGAAAAGTGCTGCCGGTAAGCGAGCAGGCGCTAACTCTAATTGGCACGTTTGACGACGGCTCTGAAGTCGCGGGCGAGAGCCAAATTGCCCATCACAAAGGCATCCTCAAATCGGTGAAAGTTGTGCCGACGTATGACCACGACGAAGTTAAAGCGGCGCGTGGTGTAGTCCGCGCCATCGAGGAAGCTGACCTTATCATCATGGGTCCAGGATCGCTCTACACGAGCATTCTGCCCAATCTTGTCATCCCCGAAGTCAAAGCGGCGATGCACAAAACTAAAGCGAAAAAAATGTATATCTGTAACATCATGACGCAAAAGGGCGAGACGGAGGAGTTTACCGACTGCCACCACGCGAAAGTAATCAACGAACACATGGGTGCGCACACAATCGACGTGGCTCTTGTCAACACGAAAGAAATCCCAACCGATTACGAAGTGACGAAAAAGCGCGACGAATATCTTGTGCAAGTCACCCACGACCCTCAAAGTTTCAACGAACAACAAATCGAGTTAATTGCCGACGATTTCACCAAGCTTAAAGACGGTGGGATTTACCACAACGGCGCGAAGCTCGTCGATACGATTTTAGATTACCTAGGAGTGGATTAGCATGAGCTACGCGGCAGACGTCAAAAAAGAATTAACAACCATCGAAGTCCACCGCGAGCACGCGAAGGCAGAACTGGCGGCCCTCATCAAAATGAACGGCGCCCTGAGCGTAAGTAACGGACGCTTCAACTTGAACATCCAAAGCGAAAACTCGGCAATTGCCCGGCGCATTTTCACGCTCCTGAAAGAATATTTCGGCGTAACGAGCGAGCTGCTCGTGCGCAAAAAAATGAAGCTGAAAAAAAACAACGTTTATATAGTAAGAATCCGCTATTACGTCAACGACCTTTTGAACGAGCTCGACATCATGGATTCGATGACGCTTGACACGGGGATCAGCGACGAAATCCGCCTCAACCCGCAAAAAATGCGCTCATATCTGCGAGGGGCGTTTTTGGCAAGTGGCTCGATCAACAACCCTGAAAACGCGAATTATCACCTTGAAATTTATTCGTTATATGAAACGCATAACGAGGATATTATCGAGCTGATGAACCATTTTAACCTGAATGCGCGCGGGGTAAAACGCAAGAACGGCTATATCGCTTACATTAAAAGTGCCGAAGCGATCAGCGAATTTTTGATTGTGATCGGAGCGACGAACGCGATGTTAAAATTCGAGGACATCAGAATTGTGCGTGATTTCCGCAATTCGACGAACCGTTTAATCAACTGCGAAACGGCTAATATGAACAAGACAGCAGATGCGGCGAAAAAGCAAATCGCAGCGATTGAAAAAATCAAAAATACTTGTTCCTTAGAATCGCTTAGCGAAAAATTGCAGGAACTTGCCAACTTAAGATTAGAAAATCCTGAGATGAGTATGCAAGAACTCGCCGAAGAAATCGGCATCAGTAAATCGGCGACTAATCACCGGATGAAGTCGATTCTCGAATTTAGTGAGGAAATTTAATGCGTGTAAAAATAGATGCAGCGACCGACCCGACAAACCTTTTAAGTGCAGGCGGACAGGTCATTTTCAAAGATAACGAACAACTTCAAGAGTCACGCGAATTAACGCATGGACTCAATAATAACCAAGCGGAATTCGAAAACTTAATCGAAACGCTAGCTTTTATTCTCGACTATTATGGTGGGGAAGAACTTGTTTTTATTGAAACTGACAACAAAACGGTCAACGATATTATCGCAAACGATCACACCAACAATCCAGATTTCAAGGAATACTTAGCCGAGTTCAACGAACTCGAAAGGTATTTCGGAACTTTAATCATCAAGCACATTCCCGAAAAAGAAAATAAACAAGCCGATATGCTCGCTAAGAGCCGGCTCGAAAAGATGAAAAAATGAAAAAAATAATCAGTATCATATTTTTACTTGCGCTCTTAATTCCGGCGCAGCCGGCACTTGCCGAAGAAGGGGATTTTTTTGCTCTGCCCAAACTTGACGAGAGCGTGGGGAGCAAGAGTAACGAATATTTTGATATCGCGGTCAAGCCCGAGAAGTCTTACACGCTCTATGTTGAGCTGACTAATAACACCGATCACAAGATGGCGATCAAGGCGTCTTTCGGAAATGCGACGACCAACGCGGACGGAAATTTTGAATTTACGGACGCCAAAAGTGATCTCGATTTCACGAAGTTTGCAACGGGCGCTGACCGGGTCGACCTCAAAGCTTATAGCGGTGCGACCTATGAAATCACGCTCAAAATTCCGAGCGAAAAATTCACGGGCGACCGGATGGGGGCGGTGATTTTTGAATACGACGGGGAGAAAATCCCGGTGTCGATCAAACTGTCCGAGGGTCAAGCGGACCCGAACGGAAAAATCGAGTTGAAATCGGTGACAGGCCTTGTCGAATGGGGAAAGACCAACGACGGTGCGAAGCTCACGATGAATCTCGCCAACAAGACAGGGAACCTTTATTCTTCGCTTTCTTACACGTTAACCGTCATCAACACCGACACGCGCCAAATCGTTTTCGACCAGCGCCAACGCAATATGCAGGCACTCCCTAATTCTGAATATTCGACAGAGATGTTCTGGAAAAAAGGCCGTTTCACTTCGGCTGAGCTCAAAGCGAACTATCAGGCGACGGTCAACATCTCCGATGCCAATACCGGCGACGAATGGACCTACACGAAGACCTTCAAAATCGTGCGCGACGCCAAATTACAGGCACTCGATACCTTCCTAGTTTGCTTCTTCATCGCGATAATTGTCCTCCTAATCGCGAACATCATTTTATTTGCCTTTCTGAGCAAGAAAAAGGCGCGCAAATTATTGTAAAAAATTTTCATTGGTGCTATAATTATGCTATAAAAATTAAAAATAGGCGGTGGAAAAATGTCTACTAACGTAATGTATTTAGGGCTTGCAGTAATTTGCGTGGTCCTTGCAGTAATATTTCTAGTAATGCTAGTCCGTTTCACAAAACAAGGCACAAAATCCGAAGCGGAAGTGAAAAAAATCGTAAAAAAACAAAAGAGCGTGGCAAGTAGCGCGGCACCGGCTGCGCCAGTGCCTCACGGGGTTCCGAGTGCACCTGTTCCGCCAGCGGCTACATTCCCGGTTGATACAGGCGCGTTCGATTTACCAATCGCACCTGCAGCTCCGGCAGCACCCGTGTTCACTCCTGAACCGGTTGCACCTGCGGCGCCTGTGTTCACACCTGAGCCAGTCGCTCCGGTAGTTCCAGCGTTCGCAGCACCTGCGGCGCCAGCGTTTGAGCCAGCAGCGCCAGTGCCAACTAACGAAGGCGATATCGAAAAAACCTTGGTTTACAAAGCGGAAACGTTCAAACAAGCGATCGATGACCACGTTGCGAACTTGCAACCACAAGTCAACGAAGCCGGCAAATTTACTGGCGTTCCAGAAGTTCCGCCAGTTGTTTCGCAAGATACGCAAATTCTTGACTTCACTAAATTCAACGAAGCTATCGCGGCCCAACAAGCAGCATCAGTTGCTACACAGCAAGCGCCAGCGGCGCCACTTGCCCAAGAAAGCGCATTTGCGGTTAAGGGTTACGAGGCGAAGATTCCGAAGGCGGTTGAAGATAAGGTGCCGGCGTTTGAGACGGCAGCGATTCCGATGGGACAAGCGGTTACGCCGAAAGCAGCGAATACGCAAGACTTTACGAGCGTTCTGCAAAGCGTGCAAGAAGCCAACAACGAATTTAAACAAGCGAATGCGGATGAAAATCAACTTAATTTCTTCGCTCAACAAAACGTTACACCGAGCCCGGCAGCGAGCGTGGTTAACGAAGTTCACGAAAACGTGGCAAAATCGAACGAATTGTTCGACACAGCGGCGCACAGCATTATCAACAACGTGAGCCCGCAACCGGCTAATCCAGTTGCGCCAGCGCCTGTGGCTCCGGTCGCACCAGTTGCTCCAGTCGCACCGGTAGCGCCAGCGGCGCCACTTGCCCAAGCTCCTGAAGCTCCTGAAGCTCCGGCAGCAGCGGCTTACGTGCCGAACGTGGCTTATCCAACAAACGAAGCACCAACTGAAGAGCCGGCGGGTTACAGCGTTCCTGTATCTTACGGCGAATAAAATTATCCCCCTCTGACGAGGGGGTTTTAAATAGAAAGAGGTCTGTATGGACGATTTACAATTTAGCGAACGCGCGACCAATGCGCTCAACATAGCCGAAAACGAAGCGAAGGTGATGCACCACTTGTTGATCGGGAGCGAGCACATCCTGCTTGGCCTGATCGGCGACGAGCAATCTTTAGCCGGGCAAGTTTTGGCGGCATCGGGACTGGAATTTGAAAAAGTTAAAGTCGAAGTTTTGAATATTACCGGGATCGGGTCTTTGCGAGACGCGGCGATGGAAATGGATTTAGAGTTGAGTCCGCGGGCGATGCATATTTTGGAAGTCGCGCGCGATGAAGCGTTGCGGATGGGAAGTCACCGCATCGGGAGCGAACATTTATTGTTGGCTTTGATTAGTGACCCGTATATTTTGCCGAGTCGGATTATGAAAAATCTCGGCGTAAATATGGAGCGGATGCGCAAGGATATCTTTGAGATTATCGGAGTTGGACCTGATGTTCAAGGTCGCGGTGGTGGTATGGGCGGTGGGCGACGTCGTCAGCAACCAGAGCACGCGGTGAACCGTTACGCTCAGGAGCAAAATCGTTCGAAGACGAAAATGATTGATAGCTTTTCGCGCGATTTGACGCGGATGGCTCGCAACAATGAAATCGATCCGGTTATTGGACGTAATCGTGAAATCAATCGCGTAATTCAAGTGTTGACGCGCCGGACGAAAAATAATCCGGTCCTAGTCGGCGAACCCGGTGTTGGTAAAACAGCCGTGGCTGAAGGTTTGGCTTTGCGCATCATTCGCGATGACGTGCCAAATCACATGAAGAATAAACGTTTGATGCTTCTTGATTTGACGAGTGTTGTGGCGGGAACTAAATTCCGCGGCGAGTTCGAAGAACGCATGAAGGGTATCATCGAAGAAGCCTATGAAAACGATGACGTAATTTTATTCATCGATGAACTTCATACTTTAATCGGAGCCGGTGGTTCTGAAGGCGCGATGGATGCTTCAAACATTTTGAAGCCGGCGTTAGCTCGTGGTGAGTTGCAAATTATTGGAGCGACAACGTTTAACGAATATCAAAAATATATCGAGCGCGATAACGCTTTAGAGCGTCGTTTCGCGAAGGTCAATATCGACGAGCCAACTCGTGAACAAGCCTACGAAATCATCAAAGGTCTAAGTTACCGTTACGAAGAATTCCACGGCGTGGTCTTGAGTGATGATGCGAAGAAAGCTGCGGTCGACTTGTCGATTCGTTATATGACGAGCCGATTGCTTCCGGATAAAGCGATCGATCTTCTTGATGAAGCGAGTGCGATGGTTCGTTTAGAAGGCGAGAAAAAATCACGCAGTGGTCAAATTATCGCCGATATCGAAAAAGTAAGCGAAGATAAAAATCAAGCGATTGTCGAAAAAGATTTCGAATTAGCAAACGCTCTGCGCCGCCGCGAACAACGTTTGTTGAAGCGTTTAGAACGCGAAGAAGCGCGCCAAAATGCGGATGATAATCCGGAAAAAATGGTCCAAGCTGAAGACGTTGCGAAAGTTGTGTCGCTTGCCACGGGGGTTCCGATTGAGCAACTTGTCAAGAAAGAATCGACTAAATTAATGGAACTTGAAGCAACACTTCACAAACGCGTGATTGGCCAAGATGAGCCGGTTTCGGCGGTTGCTCGCGCGGTTCGCCGGGCGCGTAGCGGTCTGAAAGATCCGAAACGGCCGATTGGTTCGTTTATGTTCTTAGGTCCCACGGGGGTCGGAAAGACTGAGCTCGCGAAGGCACTTGCCGAATCGATGTTTGGCAGCGAGGAGTCGCTGATCCGAATCGATATGAGCGAGTTCGGCGAGAAGCACTCGACGTCGCGGCTGATTGGGGCGGCGCCGGGGTATGTCGGCTTTGAAGAAGGCGGGCAATTGACGGAGAAGATTCGTCAGAAACCTTATTCGGTTATCTTATTCGATGAGGTCGAAAAGGCCCATCTCGACGTGTTTAATATCTTGCTGCAAGTGTTGGACGATGGTTATTTGACCGATACGAAGGGGCGCAAGGTCGACTTCAAAAATACGATTATTATTATGACTTCGAACTTGGGTGCGACGACGCTTAAGGATGAGCCGGCGGTTGGTTTCAATCAGAAATCGAAATCGGACAATTACGACGCGATGCAAAAACACGTGTTGGCGGAGCTTAAGAAGACGTTCAAACCTGAGTTCCTGAACCGGATTGACGAGATGCTCGTGTTCCACAGCTTGACGCAGGAAGACATCAATAAGATTGTCAAGATTATGGTCGGGCGCGTTGTTAAGCGTTTGACTGAGCAAGAGATCAATTTGAAGGTTACGGCTTCGGCGGTGACGAAGATAGGGCAAGTCGGATTCGATAAAGAATACGGCGGACGGCCAATTCAGCGTGCGATTCAGCACGAGATTGAAGATCGTTTGAGTGAAGCCATTATTAACGGGACTTTGCGTCATGGGGACAAGGTTACGATTGGAGCGACGAAGGGGGAATTCACTTTGGTGGTGGAAAAACCCGAAGAAGCGGCTTCAAAAGTGCTGAAACCGAAGCGAAAAGTGAAAAAAACAGTTAGTGTTTAATAAAAAGGGGGATTTTGGCAAATTTTTTAATTTTTTGGACGAAAAATTAAAAAAT
>JAISJW010000030.1 GCA_031261175.1 Lactobacillales bacterium | reverse complement strand
AAATGACCACAAAACGCGAAAAGTCCGATATTATTTGAAGCAATCAGATTTTAGTGGTAAAATAAAGTTATCATATAAAACGAGGTGCTTTGAATGGCTAAGAAGAAAATTGGGGTTTTGGTGGGGAGTTTGCGCCGGGATTCATATAGTAAGAAAATCGCTGAACACGTTGCGGGCTTGCTTGCGGGCGAGTTCGAGGTGGAGTTTGTCGATATTGGTGGTCTTGAGATGTATAATCAGGACTTCGACTTGGATAATAAAGTGCCGGAATCGTGGCAAGCGCTGCGCGATCAAATCTTTGCGCTCGACGGATTTTTGTTTGTCACACCAGAATATAATCGCTCAGTTCCCGCTGTTTTGAAAAATGCGTTGGACGTTGCGTCGCGTGACGTGCGTAAACCGTTTGACGGGAAACCGGGCGCGGTGGTGAGCGTGTCGCCGGGCGCTTTGAGTGCGTTCGGAGCGAATCATCATTTAAGACAATCAGCTGTGTTCCTAAACATCTTGATGATGCAGCAACCTGAAGCCTATATCGGAAACGTTGTATCAGTCTTAGATGAGAATGGAAAAGTTGTAAACGAAGGCACAGACGGTTTCCTAAAACTTATTGCGGACTCGTTTATCGCATGGGTTAATAAGTTTTAAGAAATAAGAAAACCTTTTTGAAAGCGTGAAAAGCGTTTGCAAAAATTGCGAAAACCAAAAAATAATTCAAAACGAGATTTGCGGGGGTTGACTTGCCCGCAAATCTTTTTAAATGCCCTGAAAGTCGTGAAATAGTGCGTTGCAACGACCTAATAAATGAGTTAAAATTGAAAATGTCGAACACGACAAAAATAAAATTAGGGATAAATAAAATGAAAAAAGAAAACAAAAAAATTCTAATCGTGGTAGCAGTCTTCGCGGCGCTACTTATACTAGGCGGCATCTTCGACGAGTCGATCGCCAAAGCATTGACCAACCAAGACTCAGTCTGGGCGACAATTTGGCAGTCATACGGGATGTTCCCGAGCAAACTTTTACCGTTCATCGCAGGTCTAGTCGTGGCATTCGCGGCGTTTCACTTGCCAAACAACGAAATTCGCAAATGGATCCAAATCGCTGGCGGGTTCGGCTTCGCCTGGCTTTCGGCGGTGACTTACGCCAAAGAAGCGCTGACTTACACAGCGATCATGAACGCAAACATCGCAGACAAACTGCCGCTTGGGAAAGCGGACAACGACCACGCAAACGCGCTGGTGATTCCGTTTGGCAAAGAAATGCTAATCGCCGGAATCATTTTCGTCATCGGCGCGGCACTTGCCTACGTTTGGTTGCGCAACAAGACGCCTGAGCAGTTTAAACGCCTAGTCATCGTCGCAATCGGCGGCGTGGCGGTAACGTTCATCGCTCCGGAAATCGTCGATACGATGAAAGGCGCGTGGGGCCGCTTCCGCCCGTACGAAATCCTGACTTACAAGGTCGACGGCGCGCACTTCACTTCGTGGTGGCACATTAACGGTAACAATGGACACAAATCGTTCCCGAGCGGACATAGCTGTCAAGGCGCTATGCTGCTTTACTTGCCATTCTTCATCGAACGCAATAAGTTCAAATTGCAAAAAATCGCGACTGTTTTATGCGGAGCTTACGCTGTCAGCATGATGTTCTCACGCATGGTTGTCGGAGCGCACTTCTTGTCGGATGTCGCGACTGGTGCTACGGTTACTTTATTAACAATCTTCGTCGTAACACGCGCGCTAGGCATGGTGTTCGTCGAGTCAGAAAACGAGTTAAAAGCTTAATATTAATTTTAGGAGGAGTCAGGTGCGAAAAACAGTTAATTTTAGGCTGAAATTCGCACCTGACTCCTCCTAAAATACTGAATAACGATTTAAAAAGGATTTCTCAACGGATGAGAAATCCTTTTTGTTATTTTTTCAGGGCTTTTTTGACTTTATTAGCCTGTTTTTTCTTTTCGCGATCGCTTTTTGCTTTTTCGGCTTTTTTCTTTTCTTTTTCGATTGCTTCATCTCGTCTAATCAGAATTTCTTTATCGCTAATCTTCAAACGAGGATGTAGAGCTCGTTGTTTTTTTACGAAATCTTCATCGGATAACTCATTATCCTTTTTAAGCACAGCGGCAGTTGACTTCTTAGGTGCGGCTTTAGGAGCTTTAAGAGCAGCTTTCAATTCTTTTTCGAGTTCTTTTTTCTGTTTCAGAACATCTTCGTATTTTCCGTTGTAAAGGACGACGTTATCCTTCTCTTTTTCGAGTTCGACTCTCAGTTTCGGAATCGTTTCGATAATCGCATTTTGCTCTTTTAGCGTATTTTTCAGCTCAGTAAGTTCTGTTTGAAGCGCAAGAATTGCCTCGGATTGGTCTTCAATCTCACCAGTTTTTCCTTTGATGAACTCGATTGCGGTGCGCAGTTCTTCGATTACGAGGTCTTTTTTCTCGATTTTGGCTTTGTAGCGTTCGATTTGCGTTTCGAGTGTCGGGTTGTCGCGTAGTTCTTTGATGAGTGCTTTGAGGATTTCGATCATTCCGCGGTCGGCGTAGGCGAGTTTCTCGGGATGGTTTTCGCTCCAAAGTAGCGTGTGGACGGCGTCGTTGCCGAAGTGGCGGATTTCGTGCATCACCGATTGGACTTCGGGGTTGAAGAATGCTTCGCCGACTTTTAGTTTTTCCTCGCGCTCGTCACGTTTTTGAATTGCCGAAGGGAGGGTTTCCTGTTTGTAGTCGAACATCGTGAGCTTGATGACTTCGACCACGGTGCGGTAGGTCCAGAGGCGGTAGTCGGAGTCGTCGGTCATCGTGGTGAAGCTGATTTCGACGGCGCGGCGGATGCGGTTCATCTCATCCTCGGTGAAGAAATCTTTCAGGTATTTCAGGTTTTCGTCCCAAAGTTCAATAAATTCGATAGTTTCTAGCATTTTAGGTTCTCCATTTTTTAATTTCTAAATCAATTTTAGTCTATTTATAGCGGGCAAGTCAACACGCTTGCGAATTTTTTGGTATAATATAAGGTATGAACAATAATGACATTTTAATTCGACTGCGCTACGCACTCGACATCAAGAACAAAGATATGATCAAGATTTTCAAGTTAGGTGGATTGGATTTGACCGAGCCCGAGTTGCTTGAGATTTTGACGCGCCAAGAAGAGGACACGCCGGCTGATGAGAAGCTGAGTTCGCACGACCTCGAAGTCTTTTTGAACGGCTTTATCATTTCGCAACGCGGCGAGAAGCGTGACAAGGACGGGAACGTCGAAGCGCCTTCTTATATGATAAAAAATTACGCTTCGATCAATAATGTGGCGCTGAAAAAAATCAAAATCGCGATGTCTTACACGACGGATGATATTTTGAGCTTCCTTGATTCGGCTGGATTCCGCGCGACCAAAGGCGAGCTCGGCGCTGTCTTAAGACAAGAAGGGCACCGCAACTACAAAATCTGCGGGGACCAAATCTTCCGCTATTTCCTCAAAGGAATGGCGCTCGAATACCGTTCAGATGAGAATAAATAATGATAAGTCACCCAGCGCGGGTGGCTTGTTTTTTTGGCTCTTTGTCAACTGATGGGGTTTTCCAATTTTTGATAAATAGAGTTAAGCAGCAGAACTCAAATTCGTTGAGACATCGACGGATTTGAGTTTTTGTATTGTGATCACTTCTAC
>JAISJW010000001.1 GCA_031261175.1 Lactobacillales bacterium | reverse complement strand
TATTGATTCTCCTCTTTCTTGTGGTTGATTTTAGTAGTGTAAAATCATTTTATCAGAAATTGGAATCAATATGTCTTTTGAGTTTTCGAACAAACCCCATTAGAAAGTATACAACCCTTAATGCCTGCTTTTTTTATTTGCATATAGAGCAAAATATCGAAGGCTAACTATTAAAACTGGTTAAAAAATGAAAGTTTTAATAGTTAAGTGTGTTATAACTATTAAAACTTCCTAAAAGTACAAAGTTTTAATAGTGGCATCCAAACTGATGAGCGACCACTTTATCATCCTGTAAAATTTAAACTCGCTCTTTTTTAACCAAAAACATCAATTTCTCGCGTTTTTTGTTAAAAAGGAGCGAGTTAGAAATATACTAATCGCTTTCAGGCCGTTTTTTAACTGATTCGAGCCTCGAATTAGTTAAAAATCGGCTCTGATGCGATTAGGGTGCCGGGAGCGTTAAGACTTGCCCACTTTTTAAGTCTGCGCTACTTAACGGCCTGAGAATTTGGTATAATTATAGGGAATAAACAACCAAATGGAGGAAATGTAATGACTAAAAACGCTTATGCAAATGCTGGTGTTGATGTTGAAGCAGGTTACGAAGTAGTTGAACGGATTAAAAAACACGTCAAACGGACTGAACGCCTAGGTGTAATGGGGGCTATCGGTGGTTTTGGCGGTGCTTTTGATTTGAGCGCGCTTAACGTGAAGGAGCCGGTTTTGGTTTCGGGAACTGACGGTGTTGGGACGAAGCTTTTGGTGGCGCTGAAAGAGGACAAGCACGACACGATCGGGATCGACTGCGTGGCGATGTGCGTCAACGATATCATCGCGGTCGGCGCTGAGCCTTTATATTTCCTTGATTATATCGCGACTGGGAAAAACATTCCTGAAAAACTTGAGCAAGTGGTCGCTGGCGTTGCGGAAGGTTGCGTGCAATCGAACTGCGCCTTGATCGGCGGGGAAACTGCCGAAATGCCTGGTATGTATGGCGATGACGATTACGATTTGGCTGGTTTTGCGGTCGGTGTTGTTGAGAAATCGAAGATGATCAACGGTCACGAAAACGTTAAACCGGGCGACGTCTTGGTCGGTCTGCCTTCAAGCGGCGTTCACTCGAACGGATTCTCGCTTGTCCGCAAGGTCTTCTACGACAAGAACGGCTTCACAGGTAAAGAGGTTCTTCCTGAGCTGAATGCGCCACTTGGCGAGGTCTTGTTGACTCCAACTCGTCTTTACGTTGAGGCTCTTCTGCCTTTGGTTCAAAAAGAATTGCTTAACGGGGTTGCCCACATCACAGGTGGTGGCTTCCTTGAAAATATTCCGCGTATGTTCGCGGACAACTTGGCAGCTAAAATCAAGCTTGGTTCTTGGGAAATTCCGCCGATTTTCGCAGCTCTTGAAAAATACGGTGAGATTCCGAATGCTGAAATGTTCGAGATCTACAACATGGGTATCGGTATGTTGCTTGCGGTTTCGCCTGCGAAGCTCGATGCTCTGAAGGCCGACCTTGACGCTCGCGGCGAAAAATACTTTGTGATGGGTGAAGTCATCGAGAAGACTGACTCGCCGGTCGTTTACGAGGCATAAAATGACAAAAAAAATAGCCGTTTTGGCAAGTGGGGGCGGCACCAACTTCCAAGTTATCGCAGAGCAATTCAAAGTTGAATTCCTCTTCTGCGACAAACCGGGCGCATATGTAATAGAGCGCGCCGAAAAACTTGGAGTGCCCAGCTACGCTTGGACAATCAAGGATAAAGGCTCGAAAGCTGAGTTTGAACAAGCGATCGTTGATCTTTTGGATCAATACGAAATAGATTACGTAATCTTAGCCGGTTATATGAAAATTATCAGCGAGACTTTATTAAACGCCTACGAAGGCAAAATCGTCAATATTCATCCAGCGTATCTTCCCGAATTTCCTGGGGCGCACGGCATCGAAGATGCCTGGGAAGCCGGCGTTACGCAAAGCGGGGTCACGGTGCACTATGTCGACAGTGGTGTCGATACCGGGCCGATAATTGCCCAAGAGAGGGTTCCGATTCTCGCGGACGACACGATTGAGACGTTCGAGGCGCGGATCCACGAGAAAGAATACGAAATTTACCCGAGGGTACTAAAAGAATTAGGAGTGAGCAAAAATGACTAGAGCTTTAATCAGTGTAAGCGACAAAGCGGGCGTGCTAGAATTCGCGCAAGGCTTAGTAGCAGCGGGGGTCGAAATCATCTCGACCGGCGGCACAAAAAAATATTTGGACGATAACGGTGTTGCGACAATCGCAATCGACGACGTGACTAACTTCCCTGAAATGCTAGACGGGCGCGTGAAAACTTTGCACCCAATGATCCACGGCGGATTGTTAGGACGACGCGATTTGCAGTCGCACGTCGACACGATGAAAGAGCACGGAATCGAAACGATCGACTTCGTCTGCGTGAATTTGTATCCGTTCAAAGAAACGATCTTGAAACCCGACGTGACTTATGCTGACGCGGTCGAAAACATCGACATCGGCGGCCCGTCAATGCTTCGCTCAGCGGCGAAAAACCACGCTTCGGTTACTGTGGTTGTTGACCCGGCTGACTACTCGGTCGTTTTAGACGAGCTATCGGCAAGTGGGGCGACATCACTGGACACGCGCAAACGCTTAGCGGCGAAAGTTTTCCGTCATACAGCCGCTTATGACGCGTTGATCGCTGAATACTTCACGGCTCAGGTCGGTGAAGCTAAACCTGAAAAACTAACGATCACTTACGATTTGTTGCAACCTTTACGTTACGGCGAAAACCCGCAACAAGACGCGGATTTCTATCAATCGGCACTTCCGACTGATTACTCGATTGCCCAAGCAAAACAATTGAACGGGAAAGAATTGTCATTCAACAATATTCGCGACGCCGATGCGGCAATTCGTATCGCTCGCGATTTCACTGCGCCAACCGTGGTTGCTTTGAAACATATGAACCCTTGCGGAATCGGCCAAGCTGACACAATTGAAGCGGCGTGGGACTACGCGTATGCGGCAGACCCGGTTTCGATTTTCGGCGGAATCGTCGTGTTAAACCGCGAAGTGGATAAGGCGACTGCTGAAAAAATGCACCCTATCTTTTTAGAAATCATCATCGCGCCAAGTTATTCTGCCGAAGCGCTTGAAGTGTTGACTAATAAAAAGAAAAACCTACGCATTTTAGAACTTGATTTCGCAGGAGCTAAGGCGAGCGAAAGCGAACCTGAATACACTGGCGTTGTCGGTGGTTTGCTGGTTCAAAACCAAGACGTCATCGAAGAAAAACCTAGCGACTGGACTGTTGTGACAAAACGCAACCCTTCAGCTGAAGAACAAAAAGCTTTGGAATTCGCTTGGAAATCAATTAAATATGTTAAATCAAATGGTATTTTAATCTCGAACGCCAACCAAACATTAGGCGTTGGTCCGGGTCAAACTAACCGCGTCGGTTCGGTTAAAATTGCCATCGAGCAAGTCAAAGACCGCTTGGATGGGGCAGTACTTGCCTCAGATGCGTTCTTCCCGTTTGCGGATAACGTTGAAGAAATTGCCAAAGCGGGGATCAAAGCGATCATTCAGCCGGGCGGAAGCGTTCGTGACGAGGAGTCGATCGAGGCTGCCGACAAATATGGAATGACGATGATCTTCACTGGGGTTCGTCATTTCCGCCACTAGGATAATCTTTGCGCGATTACATCGTCGAGCTTCGGCTCGTTGCTGTCAAGCAACGTCGCCTAACTCTCCTTGTCCTCGCGCAAATCTTATCTCTAGTGGATTACATTAAAATTAGGAGTTTACAATGCTAAATATTTTAGTAATCGGTTCTGGTGGGCGCGAGCATTCCATCGGAAAGAAATTTAAAGAATCTGATAAAGTGGGCGAAGTTTACTGTGCTAAGGGGAACCCCGGCATGGCAAGTGACGGCATCAAATTAGTTGATATCGCCGAAGATGATCACGAAGCGTTGATTGCGTTCGCCAAAGAAAATAATATCGACTGGGCGTTCATAGGTCCGGAAATTCCTTTGATGGCTGGAATCGTCGACGACTTCGAGGCTGCTGGCCTTAAGGCGTTCGGTCCGCACAAAAATGCGGCGATGATCGAAGGCTCAAAAGACTTTGCAAAAAACTTGATGAATCGCTACAATATTCCAACGGCTAACCACCAAACGTTCACTGACTACAAAGCTGCCCGCGCTTACGTTGAAGCTAAGGGTGCGCCAATCGTCATCAAGGCGGATGGACTTGCCGCTGGTAAAGGTGTAGTGGTTGCTGAGACGCTTGATCAGGCTGTTGAAGCGCTGAAAGATATGCTGCTTGACCACGCTTTTGGTGGCAGCGGTGCGAGCGTTGTCGTTGAGGACTTCCTCGACGGTCAGGAATTTTCGCTACTTGCCTTCGTCAACGGCGAAGAGGTTTATCCGATGGTTATCGCGCAGGACCACAAGCGCGCGTATGACGGCGACCGCGGGCCGAATACTGGTGGGATGGGCGCGTACGCTCCGGTTCCTCAAATTCCGCAGGAGATGGTCGACAAGGCTGTCGAAGAGATCGTGAAGCCAGCTGCGGCAGGGATGAAAGCGGATGGCAATTACTTCCGCGGAATCTTGTATGCTGGGCTGATTGCGACGAAGGACGGCGCGAAAGTTATCGAGTTTAACGCTCGTTTCGGCGATCCTGAAACGCAGGTTGTTTTGCCTCGTCTGACTAGCGATTTTGCTTTGATTATCGATGATTTGTTGAACGATCGCAAACCGGTCGTGACGTTTAAAGAGGACGGTTACACGCTTGGTGTAGTGGTTGCGGCGGACGGTTATCCTGGGTCGTATGATAAGGGTGCTAAAATTCCCGATACTACGAAGCTTGTTGACTCTACTGCGATTTTTGCTGGTGTTGCCAATGACGCCGAAGGTAAATTAGTCGCAAATGGCGGCCGCGTTTACTTAGTTTTCGCTGAAGGTGACACTTTGAAAGAAGCCCAAGAAAAAGTTTACAACGAATTAAACGATTTGAAAAATGACGGTATGTTCTACCGCACAGATATCGGCGCAAAAGCGTTCTAAAAATAAAATTTGCGGACTTTTCGCATTTTTTCCGTATTTTCAGGTGAAAATATGAAAAAAACGCGAAAAGTCCGATATTTTCAAATATACAAGCAGAAAACTTACTCCAAAAAGACGTTTGTAACGATTTTTGCCTATTTTTTGTCATGGAAAGGTAAGTCGACTTACCTTTTTGTGACAAAAACAGGGCATTTCTACGAAGCAAGGTCAATTCGGAGTAAGTTTTAATTTTTATAAAAAAGGAAATAATTATGAAATTTATTGCTAAATATATTATGGGAATGGGCTGCGTGCTTGTCGTTGTCGCGATGATAGCCATTACTTGCCTTTGTTTGTGGGCCTTTAACAGTTGTGAAAGGGAAAAAACATACGATGCTACGTCGCCAGCTACCTTGGCCGAGCCTGAATATGAATGGGAACAAGTAGGTGACACGGTAACTGTCCATCCCGATACGATGGGACCGTGGGCTATTTTCGTTAAATATTCAGATGCGGAAAAAATCGAGTATGCCAAAAATTCCTATAATTGGAAAGGAACACTTCTTGCTTATTATGACGATACCATATACGACAAAATAACAGTTGAACATGAATTTACTAATGTTAAAGAAGACACCAACACTGTTGTAGTAAAAAACGAACATCCCGAAAAACATCCTTCCCCGAGAGAGAAAATGAAGCTTGATGAAACTGCGGGCAAGTATAAAATCACCTTCTACATGACTGATGGAACGACCGCAATTGTCATTGTACAACATGGTTAAAATATCGAACTTTTCGCATTTCGGTTTTTGCTAGGTAATGAAAAGGAAAATTATCGTGAAAATATTTAAAATAGTATCGTTATTATTGTTAATGATAGTTATAGCTGTTATCGGGATGCTTGCGATAATATGTACACTTTTTGGATGGAGTTTATTAGAACTGCTTACTCTGATTGCGCAATTTATTTATGCGATATTTATAGTGACAATATATAATATTTTCGGTAATAAATAATCAAAAAACTCTTTACTTTTTACGACTTTAATGTCTTCGTGAAATTCTTAAAAAACGCTTGCAAAGTGCCTATTTATATAGTATTATATGTAAATCAAATCTAGGTCGCGTAAGCGGCTAGCCGGAATTCACCCCACTGCGTGGGGGTGGATTCTTCTTTATTTCATAAAGAAGAACACTAGGAGCTATATGTTATTATCAATTTTCACATCAACTTTAATTACGTTGATGATGCTGGGACTTTGCATAATCCCGATCAAAAAATACCACAAAAAATTCAACTTCAAAAATTGTCTTTCAATTGCCCTGATTTTAGGATTTGCATTTTTCGTGACGTTTAATTTTTATAAGATTCCGTCGATCTTTATCGACGAGGCGAGCCTGATGTATGAGACGCACAACATGGCGCGCTTCGGCGTTGACTCGCACCTGTTCACGATGCCGACCTACTTGCAATCGTATTTCGGGTTCGGCCAATCGACGCTCTACATGTACCTGTTGATCCCGTTCGTCAAACTTTTCGGAACGAGCGTATTCGTCTTCCGCCTGCCGTTCATCATCCTGACCCTCTTCACCATCTACGCCTACTATTTCGGCATCTTCTACCTCGAAAAAATCGGCGATTACATGTCCGAAGGCTTCGCCGAAAATATGCGCCTCGGCCTGATGCTCTCGATGGTCACAGCACCCTACTACATCCAAAACACGCGCTGGGTCCTCGACTGCAACATCGTCGTCCAAATCTCGAACCTCGCCGTGATCGCCTTCTTCCTCGGCGTCCGCACGGGCAAGTTCCGCTTCAAACTCATCGGTTGTTTGCTCTTTGCCCTGACCGCGTGGGGCTACAACGTCAGCTGGATGTGGCTACTTGCCCTGGCAAGTCTTCTCACGATCTGGGCAATTCACCGCAAACTGGTGAACGTTAAGCAGTATATTGTGCTGGCGGTTTCGAGCGCGGTGATTCTGCTGCCGCAATTTATTTATGCGCTGAAGTCGTTTATACCGAGTCTGAATCACACGAACCATTTTTGGCTGATGACAATTCCGAAAATGATTTTCAACCGGGCGCAAGCTTCGATGGTTGATTTGAGTGATGGAAATCCGGTAGTTACTGTTCTGAAAAACTATCTGTCTGGCGTTTATATGATGTTTGTCGGTGGCGATAAACTTTATTGGAACACGACAAGTCAATTTGGTTACTACTATATAGTAGGTTTCGTTTTCTTGTGGATTTTCTTCATCAGTTTCGTTATTAAAGACAAAACGCGACTTTTAGTCGATAAGAAATATGCTGAGAGCCGTTACCGTGTGGGCGTGGCTGACCTGTATAAATTATTTGCGATAATTTTCCTAAGCTTGCTTCCGGTGATGCTTTTCGTCAAACCTAACGCGAACCACTGGAATTTGCTCCACGGGCCCGTGCTCGTTTCGATTGGACTAGGCATCGCGATTGTTCTAGATAGCAAAGCAATTAGCAAAGTGTTCACGACTACGCTCGTGGCACTTGCCTATGTTGTTTCAACGACTGTCTTTTGTGTCGCTTACGTCGGTCATTTGAATATCGACCGGCATACGGGTTATATGAACAATATGGAGAAGCTCGACAAGTCGCTTGATGCGGCGCACAAGGTGCACCCGAAACATATTTATTTCAATTTCCTGAACGAATATACGTCGAACGTGCCGTACGTCCTGCTCCACGACGAGATCAGCCCTTATGAATGGCAGAAGACGAAAAATAATCCTTACTCGGACGAGAAGGGGAAGATTATGACCGTCGATAAATTCAGCAATTACCGCGACTGGAAGCTCCGCAAAAAAGACATCCAAAAGGGTGATGTCGCGTTTATCCCAACGCAGGACTTCTATACGCAGCAATACGACCTGCAATTCACCATTCTTTACGAAAAAGGTGAAATCGGCGAAGAAAAAGTCATCGTCGCCGTCAAAAATTGATAGGTTTGACATGAATTTTCATAAATTACGTTCAAAAAAGGTGCTTTTCTACCGGATTCATGCAGTATAAAAAGTATACGACATGAATTTGGTAGAAAAAGGGCGATTTCATACGTAATTTATGTAGATTCATGCAAAACTGGGAGATGATGGTTAAAAATTAAGAAAATTAGCGTTTTCTTTGAAAAGCGGCTTCTACTAGTGTATAATAGCAAGAGTATTATTTAACAAGTAGAAGTTCACTTCTCGCCAAGCGTGAAAAATTCTTGGCAACATATACCGCGAAGACTTGCCAGAAGGCGGGTTGGTTTATGTGTGAGCTTGTCATCTTGTGACAGGCTTTTTGTTTGTCACAGAACTAGAAAGGGAGATAAGACAATAGCTAAAGATTTTAACTTAAACGACAACATTAGAGCTACCGAGGTTCGTTTGATCTCGATCGCCGGCGAGCAGCTGGGGATTATCAAGCGCGACGAGGCTCTGAAAATGGCAGAGGCCGCTGACATGGACTTGGTGCTAATCAGCCCGACAGCGAAACCGCCAGTTGCGAAAATCATGGATTACGGCAAGTATCGTTACGACCAACAGCGTAAAGAGAAAGATAACCGTAAGAAACAAGCGACTGTTGAGCTTAAAGAAATTCGTTTCTCGCCAACAATCGACGAAAATGATTTCCAGACGAAATTGCGTAACGCTCGCAAGTTCATCGAAAAAGGAAATAAAGTTAAAGCATCTATTCGTTTTAAAGGACGTGCGATTACCCACAAGGAAATCGGTCAACGCGTACTTGATCACTTTGCTGATGAAGTTAAAGACATCGCAAATGTTGAACAAAAAGCGAAAATGGATGGACGCAGTATGTTCTTGGTCGTTGCACCACTTGCCGACAAGAAGAAAAACTAAGTTAATTTACGCCGTAAGTGCGAAATTATATAACTAATAACAAGGAGAAATACAATGCCTAAACAAAAAACACACCGCGCATCAGCTAAACGTTTTAAACGTACTGGTTCAGGCGGACTAAAACGTTTCCGTGCCTTCACATCTCACCGTTTCCACGGGAAAACTAAAAAACAACGTCGTCACTTGCGTAAAGCTACGATGGTTTCAAAAGGTGATTTCCGTCGCATCCGTCAAATGGTTGCTGGATTAAAATAAGAATTTAAGGAGAGAATAAAATGGCAAGAGTTAAAGGTGGAGTGGTTACACGTCGTCGCCACAAACGCATTCTAAAATTAGCTAAAGGTTACTACGGTAGCAAACACACATTGTTCAAAACTGCTAAAGAGCAAGTAATGAACTCATACTACTACGCATACCGCGATCGTCGTCAAAAGAAACGTGATTTCCGTCGTCTTTGGATCGCACGTATCAACGCGGCTGCACGTTTGAACGGATTGAGCTACTCTAAATTGATCAACGGTTTGAACAAAGCTGAAATCGAAGTTAACCGCAAAATGTTAGCTGATTTGGCTGTCAACGACGCTTCTGCATTCACTGCATTAGCAGACGCTGCGAAAAAAGCATTGGCTAAATAAGATATATTTTTCTTAGCGATTGAGGCGCGCGCAGCGTGGCGAAGAGCTTAGAAAAATAATCCGCAGAATTGCGATAGCAATTCTACGTACCCACAAGTGGAACCCCTCAAAAGGTTCCGCTTTTTCGTTGTTAAAGCAAACATTAAAATAAACCGTGCCTTTGTTAAAACTGGCGATTTATGGTATAATTTTAGGCATTAAAATATAATAAATGGGGGCTGTCATGGCTACTTTAGAGATTAAAAATTTACACGTTGAAATCGAGGGGGACGAAATCCTCAAAGGCTTCAATCTGCACATAAAAGACGGCGAAGTTCACGCCATCATGGGACCGAACGGAACGGGCAAGTCAACGCTCGCTGGCGTTATCGTCGGTAACCCGAAATGGACGATTACCGAAGGTGAAATCCTGTTCAATGGCGCGTCGATTTTAGACTTGCCAATCGACGAGCGCGCTCGCGCGGGGCTTTTCTTGAGCCAACAATATCCGGCGGAAATTCCGGGGATCACGACGGCGAACTTCATCCGCAGCGCGATGAACGCGCGCCTGCCGGAAGGTGAGAGCGTGAGTGTGATGAAATTCATCAAGGAACTCGACAAAAACCTAGACTTCCTGAACATCCCGGAAGAAATGGCGGAACGTTATTTGAATGTCGGCTATTCGGGCGGCGAAAAGAAACGTAACGAAATTCTGCAAATGTTGATGTTGAAACCGAGCTTTGCGATCCTCGACGAAATCGATTCAGGACTTGATATCGATGCGTTGAAAGTTGTCGGCAAAGGGGTCAACAAAATGCGCGACGGTCAGTTTAGCGCGTTGTTGATCACGCACTACCAACGCCTGCTTGACCACATCACGCCGGACGTCATCCACATTATGATGGACGGACGCATCGTGAAAAGCGGCGGCATGGAGCTAGTCGCTGAACTTGAGTCGACAGGCTACCAAGCAATTGCCCAAGAACTCGGAATCGATTACAAGGACAAAGACTGATGATAGAATACGGGAAAGATGGCAAGTATTGGGCGTTCATTGATGAGGCGGGCGACTATGAGTTCGCGCGCGTTTTGGACGAGGATTTCGCCGAATACGAATATAATATCGTCGTTTTAGCGGCTGATGCTGACATCAAGGTCAACGCGAAAATTACGAACGTTAAAAACGCGACGGTCGGAAATATTCGCGCACACGCTATCGCATCAGGTGCGGGACGTGTGACTTTGAACGCGACGGGAAAAATTGAAAAAGGCGCTAAGTTTGCGAAAAATTTTCAAACGAGCCGCATTATGCTTATCGGGAATAAGGCTAAGGGCTATACGAAGCCGGAGCTTTTGATTGACGAGTTCGAAGTTCAAGCCGGCCACGGCGCATCGAGCGGGCAGTTAGACGAAGCTCAGATTCAGTACTTGATGACGCGGGGAATTGCCGAAGTAGAAGCACGCCGTCTATTGTCGAGCGCGTTCCTAGAACAATTATTTATCGGGCTGCCGGGGGATGAAATGAAACGTTTCCGCGCGGCGCTTGAGGAAAAAATTCAAAAAATATTATGACATTAAATAGTGAAAAAATCAGAAAAGATTTCAAAATCTTAGACCAAATCGTCAACGATGAACCGTTGATTTATTTAGACAGCGCAGCGACGTCTCAGAAACCCCAAGCGGTTTTAGACGTCGTTTCGGACTACTATTTGCACGACAACTCGAACGTCCACCGCGGGGTGCACACGCTCGGCGAGCGGGCGACGCAGGCTTACGAGGCAAGTCGCGACAAGGTGCGAGCGTTTATCAACGCGGGAGATCGTCGCCAGGTGATTTTCACGCGTGGCACGACAACTTCGCTGAACTTTATCGCGAGGATGTTAGAAGGGCGTTTGGACGAGGGTGATGAGATTTTGATCACCTATATGGAACACCATTCGAACGTGATTCCGTGGCAGGAGTTGGCTAAGCGCACAGGTGCAAAGCTTCGTTATATCGAGTTGGACTCTGAAGGTCGCATCGATATGGATGATGCGCGCGCTAAGATTACGTCTGCTACGAAGATTGTATCGGTCGCTCACGTTTCTAACGTTTTGGGCGTGGTTAATCCAGTTAAAGAATTGGGCGAGTTGGCCCACGCTGTCGGGGCTTATATGATTAGTGATGGGGCACAAAGCGTGCCGCACATGAGCGTCGACGTGCAAGATTTAGACGTTGATTTCTACGCATTTAGTGGGCACAAAATGTGTGCGCCAACTGGTATCGGCGTCCTGTACGGCCGTTTATCGCTCTTAGAAGAACTTGATCCGGTTGAGTTCGGTGGCGAGATGATTGACTTTGTCGGCCTACAAGAATCAACATGGGCAGCGCTTCCTTCTAAGTTTGAAGCAGGCACGCCTAACATTGCTGGAGCCATCGGTTTAGGCGCTGCGATTGATTACTTGAACGATTTGGGAATGGACAACATCCACGACCACGAACAGGAAATCGTAAATTATCTATTACCAAAATTACAAGCGATCCCGGGCATCGAAATCTACGGCCCGAGCGACCCTGCTGAACACACAGGCGTTATCGCCTTCAACATCATCGGCCTTCACCCGCACGACGTCTCAAGCGCGTTTGATATGCAGGGAATTGCCGTGCGAGCTGGGCACCACTGTGCGCAGCCGCTGTTGAAATATATCGACCAGCAATCGACAGCGCGGGCAAGTTTTTACTTGTATAACACGCTCGACGAGGCTGACAAATTTATCGAGGCGATACTTGCCACGAAGGAGTTTTTTGGACTGAAATGAGAAAAGCAAAAATAACGGACGTCCCTTCGATAACGGAGATTATCGAGGGGGCGAAGTTGACTTTACGGGAGATCGGGTCGCCGCAGTGGCAGGCCGATTATCCGAACGAAGAGACGATTTTGGATGATATCGAGCGGGGCTACGGCTGGGTCGAAGAGCGTGACGGGCAAGTCGTCGCCTACTTGGCTGCTGTGACGGACGGCGATCCCAACTACTACTTCATCGAAGGGCACTGGCTGCCGAGTGATTGGAAATATACGGCAATCCACCGGGTCGCGATTCACCGTGATTACTTAGGTCAGGGTGTCGCGAGCACGATGTTTGACGCGCTGGACTTTGGCGAGCTTAGAATTGACACGCACGCGCTGAATTTGCCGATGCGCCGGTTGATTGAGAAGTCAGGATTCAGTTATCGGGGCGTTATTTACGTCGCCGATGGGACGCCGCGGATGGCTTATCAGAAGATTTGATTTTTTGCGAGTATAAACTTTCATTTTTCGGCTGGTTTTCAGCTGTTTTTGTCGAGTTTATACTCGCAAAACTTCATTAAGCTTTCTTTAAGGTTCGCCGTGTTATAATTTCCTCAAGTTCAAAAAGGAGGAAAATTAATGAACAACTTAAAGAAACTGAAACCATTCGCAGGCTGGATCACGAGCGCCGTCTTAGCGGTCGCTTTAGTGGGTGTAATCGCCTTTAACGCAGGCGAGACGAAGAGCGGACACCACAGTGAAAACAGGGCAAGTGTAACGCAACGCTCGGCCGAAGGCGCACGCGATTTCCGTTCTGGATCTGACGAAGGCACAGAAGGTTCTGAAGGAACTACACGTGGCGAAGGATCAGAAGGTTCAACTCGCTCGGAAGGTTCTAAACGCGGCTCGCACGGCGAACGCACGAAAGACTCTGCTGATTCGCTAAAAACTGATTCAACTGAAGCTTCGCAAGGCTAAACCCTTAAGTCCACGCTAGTGCGTGGGCTTTTTTTTGTTTGTAACTAAAAAATAATATCTTAACATAAATACGTTACAGTTGATTTCGAGAAGTCTTGGATGTATAATGTAACTATAATATATATGGTTGTATAAAAAACGTTACAAAAGAGGTGCTAATATGAGTTCGAAAATAGTTTATAAAATCATGGAAGAATACGAAGAAGGCGAGCCGATTTTGACAGAAGACGTGGTCGCGAGGTTTCACAACTTGCCCGCAGGAACGATCCGCCAGCAGTTGAAGCGCATGTGCGATAGTGGAATGATCGTCCGCGCCGAGCGGGGGGTGTATTTCAAACCGAAGAAAAATTATATTTTGAAAAAACCTTTTTTATCGACGAGAAAAATTATAGATGCTATGTATTTGAAGAAGGGCGAAAAAACGATCGGCTACATTACCGGAATTAATTTTTCCAATCAAATAGGGCTAACTACGCAGACTGCGAGTATCGAAACTATTGTGTCAAATGAAATCAAGGGAGCAAAAAGAGAGAAGAAAGTTGTTAATGTCAAAATAGAACTTCAGGCGCCGAGAAGAATGGTAACTCAGGAAAATTATAAGCTAATGCAAGTGCTAGATTTATTTGGCCGTTTTGATGAATTGAGTGAATTCGAGTTGGAGAGGGCCGCAGGAAATATAAATAATTACTTAAAAGACGTTGAGCTGGATAAGGAAAAAATGGAAGAGATAGTGGATGCTTATCCGCTAAAAACGCAAGTGTTGTTTTACAAATCGGGGGTATTCAATGAACTTACACGAAAATAAAGAGGCCTTTCTAGAGATAGTGGATGCGGTTATCAAAGATGTAGACTTAACAGATTTTCAAATTGAAAAAGACTATTACGTTTCGGTCTTGTTGAAGGAGTTAGCGCAACTAGAAGTTCCGCTGGTCTTTAAAGGTGGAACGTCACTGTCGAAGTGTTATGACGCAATCAATCGCTTTTCGGAAGATATTGATCTCGCGATGGAATTTCCGGGAAACAAGGCGGGTGAAGGGCTGCGCAAGCGAGTCAAATATGGAATCATCACGGCAATTGAAAAAGCGGGGCTGGAGTTCATCAATCCAGAACACGTTCAATCCGACCGCGATTTCAATCGATATCACGTTAAGTTTCCTAACGAATTCGAAACCGATAACCATATGGTCCCGGATATTATAATTGAAACGATTGCCGTGTTTCGTCCTTATCCGATTGAGAAAAGGTTCGTCAATAATTACATCACTAAATTTCTACGCGAAAACGACGAGCTCGAAATTATCGAGCGCTTTGATTTAGAGCCTTTCGAAATGAATGTCCAAAGCGTAGCGCGGACGTTCATCGACAAGTTGTTCGCTCTGTGCGACTACCATAAAGCGGGCAAGTATCACCGCTATTCGCGGCATATTTACGATGTTCATAAAATTTGGATTAACGGGTTGGTTAAGCCTGATGAATTACTTGGACTAATTGACGAGGTAGCGCGCGATAGGCAACTGTACGGCAAAGACACTTTGTCGGCTCAACCAGGATTCGATATTAACGCAACATTGCAAGAAATTATCGATGAAAAAGTGTTCGAATCAGACTATGAAAATTTAACGAGCCGTTTCATTTTTGATGAAGCGACTTATTCGCAATGTATAGAATCGCTCCAAGAAATTATCAACTTAAAAATCATGCCTGAGAATATAAAAGAATATCGCTGAGTTTGTGCGCTCTATGTGGTTGAGCTTTTCGCGTAAATTTAACTAAAAAGTGGCGTTTTCATACCTAATGTTCATATATTTACGCAGAATTTTTTCCTTCAATCTGTTATATCTGTTCTAAAAAACTCCCGGCGGGGAGTTTTTTTGCGTATTTTTTTGCATAATTTAATTTTCTGGAATAAAATTAAATTAACGATAAATTTCAAGGAGAGATGGATTTATGGATTTTAAGTACTTAAAATTGCCACTGTGTACAGTGGCAACGCTTAGTCTGCTGGTTCCTGCAAATGTTTTGGCAGCGGAATCGACGAACACCGACGGAAAAGTAACTTTCGAGCTTGATTCGAGCGATTTAGAGATAGTGCAACCGGGAACGAATACGCATTTGTTAGTAGATACCACGACCGATGGGAAGGTCGGCAAATCCGGACTCAAAGTTGAACAGGACGATGGCGAGGGTTTTGTGAAGCTTTTGTTTGCACCTAACTTCGATTTCGGCAAGGTTAAAGCGAATTATAAAAATGATTCGACATATAGCGTGCAAAAAATATATGCCCAAGCCGACTCAAAGGAGGGTGGGGCAGCTAGAACTGCGGGCTATTTGAATCCGTTTGCGCAAGTAGCCGACTTTACTAATGGTGATTATAATTGGGATTTGAGTTTGACTTTGAATTCTCAGTTTGTAAACGTTAATAATTCAAGCGATGTGATCAACGGCGCCAAGCTAATTTTTACGCAAGGGAATATTTTAAATGATATTTCTGGTTTCGAATGGCTGACAGAAGATCGTTCGCTTGTTTCGGCAGAATTAGGGCACAACGGAACTGAACCAACAGGTTCAACGACAATTATGGCGCACTCGAGTGCCAATGGGCCGATTTACGGTGCTAAATGGAGCTATGTGTTTGGCCCGACTACCGATACCGTGGTTAATGACTTTGATGGTCCGGCTATCAATACTTATATCGATCGAATTTTCGCTGATTCATCCGTGAAATCTGATGCGGTTAAATTGTTCGTTCCTTCCACAGCAAAACCAAGCGTTGGCAAGCAATATGTAGCTGATTTATTGTGGACGCTAACAAACACTCCAACTGAGGTCGAAACCTATGATTGGGAAGGAAATTTATATCAAGCATCTATAGATCATTCAGATTGGGTTTTGGAGTATTTTCTCGGAGAAGATCAGTCACCTGGATTCTTCGATAATGATTCTTTAGGTAAAGAACTCAAAGCTAGTGCTAGTGGAGATATTGGAGGTGATGGTCTGGAATATTCATATTACGATCAACCTGCAATCATGGAATTGGATGGGGAAGAATTGGTGTTTAACAACATTTATTCTGGTCTGTATATTTCGTCGAATGGAAAACTCGAAATAGATGTTAGTATTAAAGAGGATAAAAATGGAAATGGTGGTGACCTTGATATAGACTTGTATGAGGCACTGCGCGAACCTGAGGATCACATTTTGAGTATAGAGTTTAAAAATGATCCTACTCACCGAATTTACAAATTTCACCTAATATATTCGGATGCTCATTGGCATTTATAATCTTCAATCAAAGCCCTTCGGGGCTTTTTATTTGCCCCGAAATATGGTATAATTGTCTTCTATATTTACAAGTGAAATCCATACGTAACGAAGTGCAGGAGGAAGAAAATGGCGGACAAAAAAGAGCTTTACGGCATTCTTTTGGAGGATTTGGGCATAGCGAGCGAGATCGAGAGCTACCCGAGTCTGCGCGACGGCGAGATTGACCACGTCGAGGTGTCGAACGCCCGCGGTTTTGTGCGCTTTTTCGTCAATTTCACTTCGGTTTTGCCGTTCACGACCTACAATTTTTTCTACGATAAATTGCGTCTAGCTTACAAGGATCGCTGCCAGAATCTCGAGCTGGTCATCACTTGCCCGACTCCACATTCTGACGAACATATCACGAACTATTTTTACTTCGCGAAGGGCTGGCTCGACGCCGAAATGCCATTTGCGGCGAACGCGCTGAAAAACTACGCGCCGCTGGTGCGCCAGGACGAGCTGGGCAAGTCAGCGCTCCACCTGCTAGTCGAAACCGAAGTTGCGCTTGTTCCGATCAAAGAGCGCTACATTCCGGCGCTCAAAGAAATCTACGCGAAGTGTGGTTTCCACGACTTTCCGATAACAGCCGAAGTCAACGTTGAAGCGGCTCAAGAGTTCGAGGAAAAAGTTCAGCATGAGCGCGAGGAAATTCAGGAAAAATTAGTCCAAAATGCCGTCGAAGCGGTCAAAGAATATCAAATCAAAAAAGAAGCTGCTCCGAAACCGTCGCAACAATCCAACGGTGGTGGTTGGAACGGCGGAAACTATAAATCGAAGAAACAAAACATCAACGACTGGGATGGCTCAGTCAAGATGGGTGGCGACATCAGCCGCGAAAATATTACACCGATGAAGGAGATTACCGAGGAAGAAAAGCGTGTGACCATCGAGGGTTACGTCTTCTTCAAGGAGCTCCGCGAATTCAATAGTGGCTCGAAGCTTGTGACTCTGAAAATTACGGATTACACGAGCGCTTTCACCGTGCAAAAATTCATCAAGGGCGATGTCGACGAGGCGATCATCGAGAAAATCGGTAAGGGTTCGTGGGTCCGCGTCCGTGGTGCGGTCAACTACAATCAGTACGCCCGCGACCTTGTGCTCGACTTCCGCGACTTGCTCGAAATTACGCCGATCGTCCGCGAGGATACGGCGAAGGAGGACGAGAAGCGCGTCGAGTTCCACGCTCACTCGAACATGAGCATGATGGACGCCGTCAACTCGGTCTCCGACCTCGTAGCTCAAGCGGGCAAGTGGGGGATGAACGCGATCGCAATCACCGACCACAGCTGCGTTCAAGGCTATCCAGAAGCCCACACCGCCGGCAAAAAAAATAACGTTAAAATAATCTATGGCCTAGAAGCTAATATGATCGAAGATAGCGTGCCAATCACCGAAAACGTGACAGCTGATTTGAAACTTGCCTTGAGTGATGCGACTTATGTCGTTTTCGACGTGGAAACGACTGGGTTTTCGAGCGTGTATGACAGCGTAATCGAAATTGGAGCGACGAAATATCAAAAGGGCGGGGAAATCGATAATTTCTCGGAATTCATCAATATCCACAAGCCTTTGAGCCGCCAAATTTCTGAACTTACCCACATCAGCGATGCTGATATCGCAAGTGGTAAAGAGGCAGATGTTGTCTTTGCAGCGTTCAAAGAATTCATCAAAGACACCGTCTTAGTTGCCCACAATGCGCAATTTGACGTTGGCTTTATCAATGCCGGATTCACGAAAAATAATATCGCTAAAATCGATAATCCCGTTATCGACACTTTGGAATTGAGCCGCTTTGTCAACCCGGCTTATGGTCGTCACAACCTCGGCTTCCTCGCGAAAAAATACGAAGTCACTTTGACGAATGCTCACCGGGCAATTTACGATGCTCAAGCGACGGCTGAAGTCTTTATGAAGATGCTAAATCAACTTAAAGAGACCGTTTATGAGATTGATGAAAACGGCGTGAAGACTGATGTTGTCGAACGTGCTGCTGTATTAAATATCGAAGATTTCGAAAAATATGCCATCCGTCCGAACGTCTATAAAAATGCTCGTCCGTTCCACGTGACGATCTATGCAACGAACCATATCGGATTAAAAAATCTGTTTAAATTAGTCAGTCACGGAGCGACGCAAACCTTCTTCCGCGAAGCCCGAATTCCGCGTTCGGTCTTCCAAGAACACCGTGAAGGTTTGATTATCGGGAGTGCTTGCCAAAACGGGGAAGTGTTCAAAAATGCGATGGATAAGGGCTATGATGTCGCACTGAACAAAGCGAAATTCTATGATTTCCTTGAAGTAATGCCTAAAGGAGCTTACGAGATGCTTCTAACGCAGGACATCCTGCATAGCGAAGATGACCTTGAAACCATTATCAAAAACATCGTTCAAATCGGTGAAGAATTAAATATCCCTGTGCTTGCGACTGGTGACGTGCACTATATCAACGAAAGCGATAGCATTTATCGCCAAATTCTCGTTGATTCAATCACGGGAATGTCGATGTTGAAGAACAAGAAATTGCCGCAAGTGCACTTTAAAACGACCAATGAAATGCTTGAAGATTTCGCCTTTTTAGGTGAAGAAAAAGCCTATGAAATCGTCGTGAAAAATACGCGCGAAATGGCGGAACGCTTTGAAAAAGTTGTGCCAATCCACGATGGATCAGTCGAAGAAGACATGTCAAGAGTCGATGACACGATCAAAGAAAAACTTTCTTCGAGCTGGGAAAAAGGTTTATTCCCACCATATATGCCAACAGCCAACGATGACATCACAAACTTAACCTATGAAACGGCTCGCGAAATGTACGGCGAAGACTTGCCCGAAATCGTTGAAGCCCGGATAAAAAAAGAGCTGAATTCGATCATCGGAAACGGGTTTGCGGTCATGTATTTAATCGCTCAAAAATTGGTGCATAAATCGGTTGCGGACGGCTATCTAGTTGGTTCGCGGGGATCGGTCGGCTCATCATTCGTTGCGACGATGACTGGGATTACCGAAGTCAATCCGCTGCCGCCGCACTATTATTGTCCGGAATGTCAACACAGTGAATTTATCACCGACGGCTCTTGCGGTTCGGGGTTTGACTTGCCGATCAAGGACTGCCCGAAATGCTCGGCCACGATGAAAAAAGACGGGCACGACATCCCGTTCGAGACGTTCCTCGGCTTCCACGGCGACAAAGTACCCGATATCGACTTGAACTTCTCGGGCGAATACCAGGCGAATGCCCACGACTACACGAAGGTGCTGTTCGGGGAAGAGTACGTCTACCGCGCGGGAACAATCGGAACGGTCGCGGAGAAAACGGCCTACGGCTACACCCGGGCTTGGGAACGCGACCACAACCAGGTGTTCCGCGGAGCCGAAGTTGACCGCTTAGTTGCGGGTATGACCGGTGTCAAACGCACGACCGGCCAACACCCGGGCGGGATTATCGTAATTCCCGACTATATGGATATCTTCGATTTCACGCCTTATCAGTTCCCGGCGGATGATCAAAAATCGGTTTGGAAAACGACCCATTTCGACTTCCACTCGATTCACGATAACGTGCTGAAACTCGATATTCTCGGGCATGATGACCCGACGATGATTCGCTACCTGAGCGATCTTTTGAAAAATGATACCGTAAAAGCGTATCATGAATATATGAAATATTCGGATCCGCAAACGATCCCTGCCGACGATCCCGATGTGATGAAAATCTTTGCTTCACCGGAAATTCTCGGTGTCACTGAAGAGCAAATCGGCTCGAAGAGCGGAACCTTTGGCGTGCCGGAATTCGGAACGAATTTCGTGCGCGGAATGCTTGAACAAACGGGTCCGACGACATTTGCCGAGCTCCTTCAGATTTCGGGGCTGTCCCACGGAACCGACGTTTGGCTGGGTAACGCCGCCGATCTGATCTCCGCTGGGAAGTGCACACTTGCCGAAGTTATTGGGTGTCGGGACGACATTATGGTCTACCTGATTCACGCCGGGCTCGATGAGGGGACTGCGTTCACGATTATGGAAAAAGTGCGTAAGGGCCAATGGGCGAAGCTGAGCGACGACGAGCGCGAGAAGTATGAGGGTGCGATGCGTGAGAACAACGTGCCGGAGTGGTACATGGAAAGTTGCGCGAAAATCAAATACATGTTCCCGAAAGCCCACGCCGCCGCCTACGTCCTGATGGCGCTGCGGATCGCCTTCTTCAAAGTCCACATGCCGCTGTATTACTACAGCGCCTACTTCTCGATTCGGGCAAGTGACTACGACCTGAACGCGATGGTTAAGGGCCGCGATGCGGTCAAACAGGCGATGAAGGAGATTGTCGACAAGGGCAAGGAAGCGTCGAACAAGGAAGAACAGATTTTGACGTCGCTTGAGCTTGCGAATGAGATGATTGAGCGTGGATATGGCTTTATGAACGTCGATTTGTATAAGAGTGATGCGACGAATTTCACGATTATCGAGGAAGAAAAGGCTTTGTTAGCGCCGTTTATCGCGATTCCAGGGTTGGGTGACAACGTGGCGGTAACGGTCGTTGAAGCTCGGGCGAATGGCGAGTTCATTTCGCAGGAAGACCTGAAAAATCGTACGAAATTGACGAAGGCCCACCTTGAATACATGAATGACAACGGAATTCTGCAAGGAATGAGCGAAAAAGACCAAATTAGTCTGTTTGATTTTTAGGCTAGTCGCATCCAAGCCGTTTTTTAACTGATTCGAGGTTCGAATTAGTTAAAAAACGGCTTGGATGCGACTAGGGCGTAATTTAGGAGTGAAGAATGGAAATAAGATTAGCGCGGGCGGATGACGCTGTGAAGTTGATTGAGTTGTATAGCGTTTGCGGCGATTACGAATTGCAAGCGCAAGATGTCGAAGATTGGGCTGATAATATCGAGATCTTTGCTGAGGATGATAATTATAATATTTATGTGGCGGAAGTCGATGGCGAATTTGCAGCCTCGGTAACATTGGTTATCGTGCCTAATTTGACTCATTCGATGAGACCCTATGCGTTCATCGAAAACGTAGTGACCTTTCCTCGGTTTCAAGGACAGTATATCGGAACGGAGTTGCTCAACCACGCGACCGCCGAAGCTGAACGAGCTGGTTGCTATAAATTGACAATTACTACTGGATCCAAGCGCCCATCAACGTTGCGCTTTTATAAGAACGCTGGCTTCACAGATGGTGATAAAACGGCCTTTACGAAACGGTTTTAAAGAGGTAACAGCAAATGAGTGAAAGCAAAACCTTGGGCAATTAAACCCAGATAATATCCGAAAGGAAATATTTTGCGGCAATAGAAGTATGATATAATTAGTGTTAGAAAAGTACAAGAAGGTGAATTATTTGAAAGCGAGCGAACGCGAAAATGCAAAATTAACGAGCGGTGTCACAGAATATTTGACGTATATTGCAGCAACTGGCGATAGCGAAACAAGTGTTGAAATGCGTTATGAGAATGAGAATGTTTGGTTGACGCAAAAGATGATGGCTGAGTTGTATGGGGTTAATATTAGAACTGTCAACGAGCATCTAAAAAACATCTTCAATGACAATGAATTAAATGAAGATTCAGTTGTCCGGAATTTCCGGATAACTGCCGCAGATGGCAAAAATTATAATACGAAACACTACAATCTGCAAGCAATAATTGCAGTAGGTTTCAAAATAAACAATGAGCGTGCCGTTCGATTCCGCAAGTGGGCAGGGCAAATTGTAAAAGATTATACTATTCAAGGTTGGGTTATGGACGTTGAGCGTCAGAAGAAAGGCCACATGTTCACGGATGATTACTTTGAACGCCAACTTCAATTTATCCGAGAAATCAGACTTTCAGAACGCAAATTTTATCAAAAAGTGACAGATATTTATGCAACCTCGTTTGACTATGATAGGGATGCCGCTAAAACGCGTGAGTTCTTTAAATTAGTGCAAAACAAACTTCACTATGCCGTACATAGACACACTGCGGCTGAATTGATTGTCGAGCGTGCCGATGCGGAATCAAACAATATGGGACTAACGTCGTGGGGAGCAGCACCTGACGGGAAAATAATTAAAGCAGATGTTTCAATTGCCAAAAATTATCTAAATGAAGAAGAAATGCGGTTCCTAGAGAGAATAGTATCGCTCTATTTGGATTTCGCCGAATACCAAGCCGAGCGCAAAATCCCCATGTCGATGGAAGATTGGGCAAGTCGCCTCGATGGTTTCTTGGAATTCAACGGAAACCAAATTCTATGTGATGCCGGAAAAATATCGCACGAAGAAGCTAAACTTTACGCTGAAACCGAATTTGAAAAATTCCGTATTGTCCAAGACAAATTGTTTGCAAGTGACTTCGATCGCTTTTTCGATGAAAACGAAAATGCGTTATTAGATTTATAATAAAGCTTTATAGGAAATGCAAAATCGCAATTTGGCCTAGGCCAAAACAGGCTGGTTCTTCACCTACACAGTGAAGAACCAACCTGTTTTTAGATAAAAGGCGAAATTATGATTGAGATTTAGGTTTATAAAAAAATAAAAATATTGAATTGCGTAACTTTTGTGCTAAGATGTAGTTGCGGTTTTAGCACGAAAGTTGGTGGATTAAGATTAAGACAAATAAAGAAAAAATTTTACAAATAGCCCAAGAGAATAGTGGCTTTTCGTTATGAAAATAATTTGTAAACGCGCCGGCAATAATTTCGAACTTCGACGAAAACATCGGGTACTAGAACAGTAAATACAAACGTCGCATTTGGCAATGCAACAAAAGGTATTCGCGGGGCAAAAAGTGTTCGACGCCTCGCCTTGATGATGGCTTTGTTAAAGAGAAATTTATCAAGGCTGTTAACCAGATAATCGGTGATAAGAAAAAGATGATTGACAACTTCAACGAAGTTAAAGAGTTGTTATTCTCAACTGAAAAATTGAGGAAGCAGGTAATTGAAGTGAGCAACGAAGTCGACATTCTCGACTCGCTCATCAATGAGTGCATTAATGATAATGCTCGGCGACCGATTAACCAAAGTGAATACGAAGTGAAATACAACAATCTTATTTTAAGGTTAGAAGCAGCAGAGAAACAACTGACGGAAGTTGATGCTGAGATAACGTTGCGAAAAGGACGGCGAGAGAAAATCGAGTTATTCCTTGATGACCTGTCAAAACTTGAGCTTATAACTGAGTTTGATGAGGAAGTTTGGGCTGCTCTTGTTGATTTCGTTGAAGTAATCGGCAAAGACGAACTAATCTTCGATTTTAAAGCCGGAACTAAGGTTGAGGGTTAGATGCATATCTTTACTTTTAAACCCTTATATGATATAATAAAGGGCGTATAAGTAAAAAGTAAGCGAGGTGAGATAAATGTCAAATGCAGATTTAGTAATCGATATGGCTAAACAGAATAACGGTATTGTGACAACGGCGATGGTGCAAGCTGCTAAAATACCTCGCCAGTATCTAATTGATTTAGTGAAAAAGGGGCTCCTTGAAAGAGTTGAGCGCGGCATCTATACTTTACCAGGAATATGGGAAGATGAATTTATCAATCTACAAGCTAGATTTAAGAAAGGTATCTTCTCGAAAGAAACCGCACTGTTTTTGCATGACCTTACGGATAGGACGCCACTATCATATTCAATGACGTTTCCCAATGATTATAATTTAAAAAAAGTTAAGAGCGAAGGCGTTATCGCAAACCGAGCGGTTGAATCACTATATAGTTTGGGCGTAGAAAAAGTAGATTCGCCATCAGGTAATAAGCTTATGGCCTACAATTGCGAGAAAACGCTCTGCGATATTTTGAGACCTAGAAGCAACGTTGAAGTTGGCGTAATCGCCGAAGCGTTTAAAAGATATGTAACTAAGTCGAATAAAAACATTCCGTTATTATCGGAATATGCAAAGATGCTAAAAGTTGAAGAAAAAGTCAGGTCATACTTGGAGGTACTACTTTGAAAAATGCAATGCAGCTAAAATCGATTATCAAAAACATCTCCAAAGAAAAGAAAATCTCGGCTCAACTAGTACTGCAAAATTATATGCTCGAACGTCTGTTAGAGCGAATATATCTATCTAAATACAAGAATAATTTCATCTTAAAAGGTGGTTTCTTAATTGCCTCAATGGTCGGCTCTTGACCTTGCTGACGTGAAAATTGGAGGATTATTATGTTGAAAATTAATAAAGAAGAATCGCGCGAGTCGTCAGCTAAGGAGCGGGCTGAGTGTCTGGAGAAGTTGCTAGAAAGTAGGGTGATGTTATGAGCAAAAAGAATCCGATGGCACCTGAAGCCAAGCGTGTAGCATGGTTTGCGGAGCTGGCAGTTGGCGGCGTGATAGCGCTTAGCACAATCGCAAACGTGGTAGCAATTGGCGTTATGAGCACGTTGGGGAATCGCGGCAAAAAATAAACAGTGCAATTTTGATCTTGCCGGACAGACTTGTGGTGAACGATATTATATCAAACAAGGCATCGACATACTGAGGTCGATGCCTTTACTTTACCTAACATTTTCAAATTCACAACCGCAATCAAAACTCAAACGCTACTCCCTCCTAAACATAAGTCCTCGCAAAAAAAACAACTGCTCAGGGTTTACCCAACTTCCTAAGGTATTGAACCAACCGTGCCGAGGGACATAACTATCACACCTTAATACAATTAACAACCGCACGAGCCGCCTACCAGTGTGGGCTAGCAGGCTTCGAGTGATCGAAGGCCTTTTTAGTTTTGCGCAAGCGACTAATGTGCCGACATCAGGTGCAACGGTTAAAATATTGGGTGCGGCAGCAAGGAAAGGGTGTCGTTTTCTCGGCAATCTAAGGTTATACTTACTCAATCGAGGAATTATATAAAATAGTGGAAGTATACTTCTCTTCGTGGTATAATATACCAGAAGAAGGGAAGTGTAGATATGATAGTTAGACCAATATATTTAGATTGGATTGTTGAAGCAAAGGATTCGGAGTTTATCAAAGTAATCACCGGTGTTCGCCGAGCAGGCAAGTCGTTCCTATTAAAAATGTTCTTAGACCACCTGCTAGAAAACGGAGTGGCAGAAGAAAATATAATTTATATAAATTTTGAGGATATGAATTATGACCACCTGCTAACGGCTAAAGCGTTGTTTGCCTATTTGAAGGAAACAGTTATAGACGGCAAAACAACGTATTTCCTGTTCGATGAGATTCAGCTCGTTGAAGATTGGGAACGCGTTGTTAATAGCCTGCGAGTATCATTTTCTAGCGATATCTATGTTACAGGCTCTAACAGTAAGATGTTATCAGGAGAGTTAGCAACATTATTATCAGGTAGAACAATTACGATTGAGATGTTGCCGCTATCATTCACTGAGTTTACCACATTTAACAAAACGGCAGATGAAGTGACAACCAATCAACTTTATGATGAATACGCTGAATTCGGCGGGTTTCCCGCCGTTGTCCTGCAAAAAACAGCGGCACTGAAAACGAATGCCTTGCATAGCGTTTTTGATACAATTGTGTTGAATGATATAGCTGAACGCGGCAAAATCAGAGAGATCGATGTCCTAAAACGTGTTATTAAATTTTTGTTAGATAATATCGGACAGTTGATATCGGTGAAAACCATCGCCGACACGCTAACATCTGCCAATATGAAGACGACAACTAAAAGTGTTTCACGCTACTTAGAACTACTTGAAGAGGCGTTCTTGTTCTACAAGGTGAGTCGCTACGATATTCGTGGCAAAGAACGCTTGCGCAGTGGCGCAAAATACTTCGTCACCGATGTTGGTTTGCGCAATAAAGTGCTTGGACGTTTTGCTGGGAATCTGGGTGGTCAAATCGAAAATCTAGTCTACCTCCAACTGAGACGACTGGGCTATGAAATATTCGTCGGCAAGCTTGATAACAAGGAAGTGGACTTCGTTGTGGTCAAAGACGGCGTGACCAAGTATGTCCAAGTAGCGCTGGAATTGCCCAAGAACACGCACGAAACGGATAACTTAATCGCCATCAAGGACTCATTCCAAAAGATAGTCATCACCGGTAAACTCGAAGATATCGGCATGACAGATGGCATCCCAATCGTCCATATTGTCGACTTCCTAGAAAATGGATTGCCTACTTACTAAAAAAACAGCTAATTCCACAAGGGGTTAGCTGTTTTTTATAGAGCTCGCGATTAGCTTTAATAATCATATAAGTGCAATCAAAAAGACGAGGGTCATAATAATACCACCGGTATAAATGTTCACACCTCTTCGGGAGAGGAAGGCGATGTGTTTCCGCTTTGCGTAAATCTGGTAGGAAAAGGGCGATTTCATACGAGAATTGCAGAAATTTACGTAATAAAAAAGCCAAGTCGCAGATGACTTGGCTTTTCGTTTATACTATTTACCGATGAAACGTTTCAGAGTGTTTGGGTAGTAGAATTTGTCGGTTTTGACGACGACGAAGTGGGCGCGGTCGTCAGCGACAAAAATACCGGCGAGGAAGAAATGGACAACTACATCAAAATCACTTAATCCTGATTTTGACATACTCGCTATTTTTGATATAATAGATTAGACTACTACTATTAGCGAGGTGTGCCATGAGAAAATTAAAAATCGGATTTATTTGCGTTCATAATTCGTGCCGTTCAATAATGGCAGAAGGAATTGCAAGATTAAAGTATTCCGATATATTTGAGGTTTATAGCGGAGGAACCGAAAAGAATGATATGGTAAATTCGCAGGCTATAAAACTGCTTGAAGAGGAATATAAAATCGTTGATAACTTCGAGTCCAAATTGGTTTCTGTTTTACCAGAATTGGATATTGTTATAACAATGGGGTGTAATGTTAATTGCCCTTACGTCACAGCGAAATATCGAGAAGATTTCGGGATTGATGACCCGACTAATAAGAGTGATGAGATTTTTAAGTTGACAGCAAAAATCATAGAATTAAAAATTGATTTGCTTGTAAACAAATTACGGAACGGCAACATAAAAATCATCTAATCAAAAGTAAAACGAAAGCCAAGTCGCAGGTGACTTGGCTTTTCGTTTATGCTATTTACCTGTAAAGCGTTTCAATGTGTTGGGGTAGTCGAATTTGTCGGTTTTGACGACGACGAAGTGGGCACGGTCAGCGGCGGCCGAAACATCAACCAATACCTTGGCCAATTCAGCTTCGCTAGTGGCTTCGTGGACGTCAGCTGCGACGCCGAGTGCAGCGGGAATCGCTGCGTAGTTCCAGCGAGCGATGTCGTTGAACTCTTCTTCGGGGCCGTGGATGGCGCGTTCGATCGTGTAGCCGTCGTTGTCGACGACGAAGATGATCGGTTTCAAGCCTTGGCGCGTGATTAGGCCTAAGTCGTTGAACGTCAATTGGAACGAGCCGTCGCCGATTATAAGCAAGTGGCGTTCGTCAGGTGCGGCAATTGCTCCGCCAAGCGTTGCGGGCAGCGAGTAGCCGATTGCGCCCCAGATGATTTGCATCGAGTAGTTCACGCCAGCGCGTTGGGGGTCGACGCTCAAGCCGAACGACGTCGTGCCGGTTTCGAGAGATAAGTTGTCGCCTGCACGTGTGAAGTCGTAGACCATTTTTTGGAATCCTTCGACCGTCAAAGGCGCATCAGAAAATTCAGTCTTAATCGGAGCAGCTTCGACGTGTGTAAACTCGGCGTCGAAGTGTAAATCCAACTCGAGCAAAGCATCGACAACTGCGGGCAAGTTAAAGTCCTCACTCGTCACAACTACCGTTTTATCATAAGGAATTTTTGCTTGGAATTTATTAGATGGACCGTCGCTGATTTTTTCGCCTAAAAAGATCACGCAATCGCTATTTTCAATGTATTGTTGCGCCGTATCTGAGCCGGCGTTGTGGAAGTAAATCCCCAAATTGTTCGGGTGCGCCTCGTTCAAAACGCCTTTACTCATCAAAAAGCTCGCGAACGGCAAGTTCAACTTGTCAACCAAAGCCTCAACTTTAGCAACTAAACCGGCGTAGCGTTTAAGCGCAAAACCGGGGAAAATCACAGGGCGTTCCGCCTTGGCAAGTAGCTCCACGATAGAGCTAACATCAGTTGAACCAGGTGTCCAATCAAGAACTAACGGACATTCCGGCTCAGCAATTTCAGCGCTAAATAAATCAACTGGAATTGAAATATAAGCTGGACGTTTTTCAGCGAAAGCTTTCTCGATAGCGGCATCGATGTGGAATGCAGCGTTTTCGCGCGTCACTGTTGCGGCGTAAACCGTAACATTCTTAAAGCAGTTTTCAAAAGTATCGAATTGACCTTGAGCCAAAGAATGATGGACGATTGCGCCGCGTGCAACCAAAGCCGTAGCGGGTGCTCCGACGATTTTTAAGACGGGAACGTTTTCCGTAAACGAGCCGGCGATGGCGTTAATTGCCGAAAGTTCACCGACGCCGTAGGTCGTTAGAATTGCCCCGAAGCCGCGTTTGCGAGCGTAGCCATCAGCAGCGTAGCCGGCGTTCAGTTCGTTGGCACAGCCGATCCATTTCGAGTCTGACGCGCTCAAAACGTCGAAGAACGGAAGGTTATAATCTCCGGGCACGCCGAAGATGTCAGTACAGCCGACTTCCGCCAACCGTTTTATTAAATATTCAGAAATAGTAATCATGATTTACCCCTTTTATTAGTCAACAAATTATAACATTTTTGCCCCTTTTATGGCGCTGCCCATCCTAAATATTAAGTGAAAATGTTATGAAATGAAATGAAAAGGAAATTTTGGTATAATTATTAGTGCAAAATCTTTAATCAAAGGAGATTGAAAATGGCTTTGTTTGAAAACAAAAAAGGGCGCACGCTGCGCTTGAATCCAAATCACGCATCGGATACAACCGAAGCACCAGAACAAAAAGTTGAAGTGCCTTCGCACCTTTGGACGAAATGTCCGGGTTGTAAACGCACTTTATATATGAAGGAAATCGGCAGTCTACGCGTTTGTCCGCACTGTGGCTACTCGTTCCGCATCACGGCTCGTCGTCGTCTGAAATACACGGTCGACACTGGCTCGTTCGAAGAGTGGGACACAGATTTAACAACTCGTGACCCGTTGAACTTCCCAGGCTACGCTGAAAAAGTTGCCCAAAATAAAGAAAAAACCGGCGACTCAGAAGCGGTCTTAACAGGACGTGCCACGATCGACGGCCACCCGCTAGTTATCGCGGTGATGAATCCGAACTTCCTAATGGGAAGCCTGAACACCATCGTCGGCGAAAAAATCACGCGGGCATTCGAGCGCGCGACGGAGCTTCACTTGCCCGTTGTGGTCTTTACTGCCTCAGGCGGCGCACGCATGCAGGAGGGAATCTTCTCGCTGATGCAAATGGCGAAAACGTCAGCAGCCGTGAAAAAACACTCGAACGCCGGACTTTTATACGTGACCGTCTTGACGGACCCAACAACCGGGGGCGTTACGGCAAGTTTCGCGATGGAAGGCGACATCATTTTAGCCGAACCGAAAGCCTTGATTGGCTTCGCAGGACGCCGCGTAATCGAAAGCACAATCCGCCAAAAATTGCCGGATGAATTCCAAAAAGCGGAATTCCTGCAAGACGTCGGCTTCGTTGACGCTATCGTCGAACGCGCGAAATTAAGAGATGAATTAGGGAATATCCTTGCAATTCATAGTAAGGGGTGGAATTAATGAGTAATATTTGGGAAGTAGTGCAGAATGCGCGGGCGCAAGACCGTTTTACTGCTTTAGAATATTTTGAGGCAATTTTCGATGATTTCCACGAATTCCACGGGGATCGTCAATTTGCCGACGACGCAGCTTGTGTCGGAGGGATCGCTTTGCTCGATGGAAAACCGGTAACGGTCATCGGGATTCAAAAAGGTCGTGATTTAGCAGAAAATTTGAAACGTAATTTCGGCGGGGTTAAGCCCGAAGGTTATCGCAAGGCGCTTCGTTTGATGAAGCAGGCTGAGAAGTTCAACCGTCCCGTGATTACTTTTGTCAATACGGCAGGGGCTTACCCAGGTCTGGACGCTGAAGAGCGCGGACAGGGCGAGGCAATTGCCCGCAACTTGATGGAAATGGCCGACCTTAAAGTTCCGTCGATTTCGATCATTTTAGGCGAAGGTGGCTCTGGTGGGGCGCTGGCACTTGCCGTGACAAACGAAGTTTGGATGCTTGAGAACTCGATTTATGCGGTGCTTTCGCCGGAAGGGTTCGCGTCGATTCTGTGGAAGGACGATTCGCGCGTTCAAGAGGCGGCTGAGGTGATGAAGATTACAGCGAGCGAGCTCCTTGAAATGGGGATTATCGAGCGCGTGATTACGGAATCTGACCGCACGCAAGAGGACATCAACGCTGATCTGAAAGCGGCTTTGATCGAAAAATTAAACGACTTCACGAAGTGGAAAGTCGAAGATTTGGTGGCGCAACGCTATGAAAGATTTAGGAAATTCAACTAAAATCAACTACGACAGAAAATTCCAAGACACAATCGCAAGTGTGGACGGGCGGCCTCGGCTGCTTGTTCACACTTGTTGCGCACCGTGCTCAACCGCGTCCTTAGAGCGGGCAAGTGAGGGGTGCGACGTCACGGTTTATTTTTATAATGGAAATATTCACCCTCGCTCGGAGTATGAGTTGAGGTTGGCGGAACAGATTCGTTTTATTGAAGAATTTAATACTAAGTATTCGCGCGATATTAAAATTATTGTTGGCGAGTATAAGCCTGAAGAGTTTAAGGCAGAGGTTGTGGCGCGTGGTTTGCAGGATGAACCTGAACGAGGTGCTCGGTGTGATTTCTGTTTTGATTTACGGTTGGCTGAGGCATCGCGATTGGCTAGCGAATTAGGGTTCGATTATTTCGCGACGTCGCTGACGCTTTCGCCGATGAAAAATACGGCGAATATCAATGAGCTCGGTTTGCGGTATGCGAATTACTTGCCTAGCGATTTTAAAAAGCGCGGAGGTTACAACCGGAGCGTGGAGTTGTCGGAAGAATTCGGGATCTACCGGCAGGGGTACTGCGGGTGCGTGTTCGGCGCGTTGAAGCAGGGCGTCGACCCGGAAATTTTTATCGAGGAGTAGGGAAATGAGAGTATTTATGGTGAACGCTCGCACGGGCGAGTTGAAAATGACGACAAAAGATGTGCCAGAAGTCGTTGTGAGCGATCTTGGAATCACGCGTGGGGACGGGATTTTTGAGAGTTTCAGCTTGGCTCGTGGGGCAGTGCAATCTTTGGATGCGCATATCGCGAGGCTTGAGAAGTCGGCTGTGATTTTGGATTTGGCGGATGAATTGGATTTCGATGTTTTGAAGAGCGCAGTTGTGGAAGCGGCTGAGGCGTTTGAAAAATTGGATGAATTTAATGGAAGCCAAGAATACGTAATCAAGCTCGTTGTAACGCGCGGGCCGGAAGAATGTTTGGATGCCGGGATCTGCCTGCCAACGGTGTGGTTGCACTTTATGGAATTCACGACGCCACGCACAGTGCGGATTGATGGGATCAAAGTAGTGACGCTTGATCGCGGTTATTCGACAAGCGTGCCGAAGACTTCGCCTTGGTTGCTGCAAGGAGCTAAGACTTTGAGTTATGCAGTAAATAAAGCAGTTGGCCGCGAGGCGAAACGCCGCGGAGCCGATGACGTCTTGTTTATCAGCAGTGACGGGTTCGCTTTAGAAGGGCCGACGTCGAATTTACTTGCCCGCTTCGGCTCGAAGTTTGTCACGACTCGCCTGGATAGTGGAGTTCTTGAAGGAACGACGCAAAAACGCGCTTTCGACTTTTTAGAGAAGTCAGGTTACACGACGGCTTATGAATTAGTTCCGAAGGACGCCCTATATGAGGCGGACGGACTATGGCTTTTGTCGAGCGGACGTCAAGCCGCCGCCATCAAAGAACTCGACGGTCAAAATATCTACGTCGACAAAAAATTAAACGAACGTCTAAACGAATATTTACTGAGCAATCCATAAACCGCCCCTGATGACAAGATTTTCTGATTTTTGGCCTTATTTTGGCAGTTGAGGGCGGGTATAAAATTTATACCCGCCCTCAACTGCCAAAAATCGACCTTTTTCCGAAAAATCCTGTCATCCAGGGCGGTTTTTCAAAAATCATTGAAAAATCCCGACCAAGTTGGTATACTTAAACTAACGACACAGGAGGAAATTTGATATGGTAAGAATGTATTTGATTCGTCACGGGAAAACGCGCTTCAACACAATTGGGCGCGCGCAAGGTTGGTGCGATTCGCCGCTGACGGCAGCCGGGAAAGAACGCGTTAGAGCGCTTGGAAGGGGCCTTAAAGCAGCTGGGCTGAAATTCGACGCTGCCTATTCGAGCGACATGGGGCGCACGATTGAAACGATGACTGATATTATGATGGAGTTCCAACCGGAAAACGAAATCGAGTATCGCCGCGACGAGCGCATCCGCGAGTGGTGCTTTGGATCGATGGACGGCGCGTTCGACTCCGAAGCATTCGGCGTTCTCCCGAGAACGAGTGCGTTCGACCATCTCGGTGATCCCGAACAGGCGACATACAAAGATTTGGCGAACGCGATTTACGAAGTCGACACAGCGGGTTGGTCGGAAAATTACGAGGACCTAGCTAACCGCGTCCACGGTGGATTTATGGATATCTTGAAGCAGGCCGAGGCTGCCGGCCATGAGAACATCATCGTGGTCAGCCACGGCATGACGATTGGCCTCTTCCTCTGGCTCGTCGACAACGAGAGCCGCAACAACCAGATTCTCAACGCGAGCGTCTCTATCGTCGACTTTAAAGCGGGCAAGTTAAGCGTCGATCGCCACGGCGACACTTCATACATCGACCGCGGCTTAGAACTTCCGCCAAACGAAATTGAAAAAGAAAAACTAAATATCAAAATGATCCTTTAAGGAGTCCACCCAGTGAAAGAGAAATCACTAAAACTGTTATTAGCTGAAAATCAGATAGTCGAAACGCCTAGATTGACATTGCGGACGTTCAGACTCGATGACGCGCAGGATTTGCTGAAAATGTGGAGCAACCCAAAAGTTATCTCGCTCATCGGGTTCCGCGTGAGAACTGACATCATCGAAATGCAAGAATTGCTCGCGACGGATTACGTCGGCGACCCACTCGGCAGATACGTTATCGAACTAAAAGAAACCGGGGAAGCAATCGGGCTAATCGAAATAATCGGCATGAATAACGACGTGAAAAAAGCTGATTTAATGTACGCTTTGCAAGAAGAATTTTGGGGGCGGGGCATCATGACCGAGGCAGCTCAGGCAATTGTCGACTTAGGCTTCGAAAAACTAGGCTTTAAACACATGCGAATTGGGTACATAAAGGGAAACGAGGCAAGTGCCAAGATTGCGAAAAACGTCGGAATGAAGCATCACTGCATCATCAAAGATGGCGACAAGTATAACAACGAAGAATTTGTCGATTTATACTGGTCAATTCTATACCGCGATGAGTGGTTAAAATCGCGAATTAACTTTTAACGCGTTTTTTTTGCAATTCGAGGGCTGAATTGTCCCAAAAACGGCTTAAAAGTGATTAGGCCAATATAAAAGAGACCAAATCGGTCTCTTTTTGCGTTTATTCAGGAATAAATAGGTTGCGCCATTCTTTTAAAATGATAAGTTCGTCATTTTTGATCTTTTCGCGAGCTTGGAAGAACATTTCCGAGATTGCTCGTTGGGCGTCAAGGGGCAAGAGGATAACGATCCCCATATTGATTGAGGCGATGAGTTGGTTGGCTTCGGCCATCCGGCCTTGCATCAGTAAAATCAGTGCCTTAGACGAAAGAAAGTCGACTTTGAAATTGACGTGGTCGATGCCAAACTCATCCGAGAATTCATCGATCAACCGCAGTGCATCAGTGTAATGACCATCATCAATCATCCGACATAAAATGCTAAAACAAACGCCAAGCGTCAACCTGTCATAGATGACATAGTTTTTCTTGCCGAAAAAATTAGCCTTAAAATCAGCGAAAATATCACGCAAAATTTGCTCGTCGATTACATAAGAACAGTTCACGATAATCGCGAAATCGAGTGTCGTCCCAAGCCCTAAATCAGCCAAGTGGGAATTAATCACGCCAACCGAATCGTCATAGCTCGAACTTTCGATAATCTTATAGTCCGTCAAAACGACATCCGCAACTGCCAAATAAAGCGACAGCAAGTGTTCGTTATGAACAAAAACTTCAGCAATTTCAGAGCGCAAAGCGTCAACTCCAACTAAATCGGCCTCGTCAATAATTCGTTTGATTTCCGTAAAGAAAGCATTGGCCCGCGAAGCGCTGGTTTGCCCGAAAAATTCGCGCGGGCTACTGCCGATGTTGTCCATCAGTTGGAAAAATTGCGACAGCTTGATGTCGACTTTCCCGTTCTCGAATTTCGACATGGTCGTCGGCCCCAGCACGTCTGCGCCCGCGTCCTCCTGCGAAAGCTTGTAGGCCGTGCGCAACCGCTTGAAACCAACGCCCGTCGAGTATTTAAAATTGTCCAGTGCCATTCCAGCCACCTCCGTTTCCCTAATTATAACAAAAATTAAGACGTTTTTTAAGAGTTTTGCAACTTTATTTCTTGCTCCACAGGAAAATTCAAAAGAAAAATCGGGCAATTAAAACCACTCCAATCGGCAAAACTTGCTCCACAGGCAACTGTTGAAATTTTTGTGAAAAAATAGGCCGATTAGTTAAGCTCATCTTAAAACAATATCCTTTTGAAATTGATATAATTATGTTATTGATTCAACAAAGGGGCTCGAAATGAAGAGTAAAGTCAGATATAAAAAATACAATTACGGTGATACGCCGCCGCCATTTATTCTCCCGTTCTTGATCTTTTGCGTTGCGCCGTGGGTTCTGATTATCGCGGCATCTATTGTTTATTCCATTATTAGCTGGATTTACTCATTCTCCTCGGTAATCCCGATATTCGTTATTATCGCGATTTTGCTAATCGGAATAATCGTTCTTGTCATCCGTGATTGCTAATTTAATTAAGTATTTATGATTTAAAATTATAAATAAATGATCTTTTGCTGGGACCGTTCATAATAATCTCCCCAGATTCTTGTTACCAGTAAAACATCGACCAAAGAGTCTTAAGGTTGCAAATTTGCAATTATTAAGACTCTTTTTGTTATTTATTTCTATTTTTGCTATAATTATAATTGTAATATTACAACTTATTATTGTTTTATAGGGAAAGGGAAGTAAAAATGAAAACAACTAAACTAGAAATCGCAACTTTTGTCGCAGCAGTCGTAGTAGCAGTGGGGATAATCGTGGTAACAGCCGCAAATCAAGACGCTGCCACACAAATTATCGCACTTGCGCCAATCAACTTTTAAATGGGTATGAAAATCCTAAAAAAAATCATCCGGGCAAGTCTACGCGCCTTTGCGGCGCTCGGCACAACCCATCAATCGCTAATCTTAGATGAAGCAGGCCTGCCAATAATGATGTGGCACGATCCTTCGATGGCTCCGGTCTATTTTGACAATGATGGAGAAATCCTGTAGCCGCCACGACGCTTCGCTACGCTACGCATAGGTTTCCCTAAGCTCTTCGTTTTGCGACGCAAAACTCAGTCGCTAAGGTCAACCACATTGCCCAAGGGTTTAAGACGCGAAAGCGTTTGCAATTAATTAATTAAGGAAAAGGGGTTATCGCTTATGGATTTCCCCTTTTTGTGTTACAATAGATTGTTATGAAATTTATTGAACTAGGGCTGAGTGAACAGCTATTAAAATCAATCGAAGAAGTCGGTTACGAAGAAGCAACCGCAATCCAGGAACAGACAATTCCGTTAGTTTTGGCAGGTAACGATGTTATCGGGCAAGCGCAAACGGGAACTGGGAAAACGGCAGCATTTGGCTTGCCAACTATCGACAGAATCGATTCCAACCTAAGAAAAATCCAGGCGTTAATCGTAGCGCCTACTCGCGAATTGGCTATTCAAATCCAGGAAGAATTGTGGAGCCTAGGTCGCAGCAAGAAACTGAAAATCCAAGCGGTCTATGGCGGTTCTTCAATGGAACGTCAAATCAAGGCTATAAAGGATGGTCCACAGATTGTAGTCGGAACACCTGGTCGTTTGCTCGATCACCTGCGCCGCAAAACTTTGAAACTAGATGATTTGAAGATTATGATTCTCGATGAAGCAGACGAAATGCTGAATATGGGATTCCTACCTGATATCAAAGCCATCTTGAGCAGCGTTCCTGCTGAACGCCAAACGCTCTTGTTCTCAGCAACGATGCCTGATGAAATCAAAAAAATCGGCGTTACGTTTATGAAGAATCCGACCCACGTGGCGGTGAAATCTAAGCAATTAACGGCTGATTTAATCGATCAATATTACGTGCGCGTTCGCGAAAACGAAAAATTCGATCACCTGACTAAGTTGATCGACGTGCAAAAACCGGAATTGGCAATTGTCTTCGGGCGCACTAAACGTCGCGTTGACGAGCTGATTAAAGGTCTGCAAATGCGCGGTTACGAGGCTGATGGTCTGCATGGCGACATGAACCAACAACAACGTTCGCGTGTGCTTCGTCAATTTAAAGAAGGTAAAATTGAGCTCTTGATCGCAACCGATGTTGCGGCCCGCGGAATCGACGTTAGTGGCGTGAGTCACGTCTACAACTACGATATCCCGCAGGATCCGGAAAGCTACGTTCACCGTATCGGTCGAACTGGGCGCGCCGGAACTGAAGGCAATTCAATCACTTTCGTGTCACCTAACGAGATGAGCTACCTTACTCAAATCGAAGAGTTGACAAAAACTCGCATGAAAGGTCTGCGTCCGCCAACGGATGAAGAAGCTTTCGATGCCCAAATTGAGGGTGTCATCAACGAAATCCAAGGTGTCTTCGAGAAGTCTGACTTGAAGAAATACTATAAAGCTGCCGAAGCATTGGCAAGTGAATATAGCGACCTTGAAATGGCTGCTTTATTGATCAAGCAACTTGCCCCGAGCACTGTTGAGGTGAAAATCACCCCTGAGCGCTCACTTCCTGACAAACATCGCCGTTCGAACAAATCGAGCCGCGACGGCAAGCGCAATCAAAACAAACCAAAAGGCAAGTTCAGTGGTGGACACGTGTCTAAACCGTCTGGTGGGAAACCTTCGCGTCACCGCAAAGAAGACCACAATTCGAAAGACCGCAAACCAAAGGACTTCAAGCCTAAGGACAAAGCGCCTAAGAAAAAATTCCAAATTAAATAAGAGAGATTGCTGCCCGATCGGGTGGCAATTTTTTTTGCGTTGGTCAAAACTAGCTCAGAATCGAAAAAATTCGCGAATTTGCACCCTGATTTCCGAGTTTGAGCGGGTTCCGAAAGAACTTGCAAATAAACTATCCGCGCAATATTTTCTTGTATATTTAAATATTAAGATTAGGAAAAAAGTTGTAAAAATGCAGTGTGAATTCGAGAAGCTAGTGTTTATAAGGGTTCAAAAGAGTTCGTTTTGCGATAAGTAACACGGAAGGTTAGAAAATTCAAGTTTTATGCAAAAACGATGTGATTTTATGCAATGAAAGCGGTATTTTATCGTTAATATTTGGTTAAATATTAATCAAAACTTAGACAAAACTTAATAATTAATGTATTATTTAGAACGTTATTAAAAAAAATCTAACGCTCACATTAGAGGAGGATTCATTCATGAAAAAATATACAAAAACGTTGTTTGCAGCAGCGGCTACAGGGTTGTTACTTGCCAACGCAATTATAGCGGCTTTGCCACTGACGGCAATTGCCGAAGAGGCTGCGGTAGAATCACCGGCGCAAACGGACTCGACGATCGCAAATGTCGATCCTGCCGTTTGGAGCGACTACGACCCGGCAGATTCTGATGATTATGATTTCCAATTAGCGGATATGAGCGCGGAAAAGGCGTTCAACGGCCAAGATGCTGGAAGCATTAGTATGTGGGTGTATGATTACTTTACGGACCCCGATGATTTTCCGACTGTCGACGACACAGGAAGCCAGATAAAACCTAAGAACGATACAAGTACAGTTGGAGATTGGAGCGTAGCGGGCGGAGTGTTTAATGTTCGTGGATTGCCAATTCATAAATTGAGCAAAGACACGGCAAATGACTCTTATTCGAAAGCCTTCTTTGAAAATCACCCAAACATCGATACGGTGAATACATGGAATCAATTTTCGGAAAAAGAATTAGCGCAAAGCTCTGATAATGTCGTTATCAATAAAGAAAACTTCCCGGATCGTAATTTCCGTAAATTCCTATCAACTAAGCTGTTTAACGAAGATGAATGGGGAAGCGCGAATCTAAATGTTGTCCAAAACTTAGCGGTGAAACTCACTTCCAATTATCAGCCATCGAATGATGTGATAGAAAACGAATTGTGGTCTCAGCAAACAGCTAGCATCACAACAAAATATGCTCCGGCTAACGACTACAAAGTAAAAGTTATTCCTAAGAAATTATTGGAAAAAATGAAAGCGACGGAAACTGAAAAATATGTTACTCCTGATTCGGCAATTCATATCAATCCAAAAGAGGGATACGATGAAATTGTAGATACAGTTACTCCGGAGGGTACCCCGGCACGAACATTTAAAGTTTTCACTTATGACACCACGAAAGATCCTGGAGAGAGTAAAACCCGAAAACAAATTAGTCAACTATATATAAACGCATCTGCGGTAAAAGGGCGTTTCCCAATTGCCCTAGCGCAAGTAACTCAGGCTGAAAAAAATGAGCTTGATGAACAGTATGAGCCAGCACCGGCTAAAGCTTTTAATATTTATATCGCAAACATGGTGAACTGGAGAGAAAATACAGGTAACGACAGCACGGTGGTTGCTAAAAATGGGAACTCAGAAAATTATCTTAATTACATTCACGACTTAACGGGTATCGGTTATTTGCATAAATGTATTAATAAAATAACTGTCTCTTTTACTAATTTAATCCACGCTGATATTTCTGATTTTCACTTTTCTGATATGATTTTCACAGACGATAATCTGTCAAAAATATCAGTTGAGAAAACTGGGCAATTGCAAGATGGCGAACTCAACATTTCGAAATATACCGAGGAAGATGCCAATAGATTTACGGCTAATGCCAATTACAAGTTTTCAAGAAACAACTTAAAAGAAATCGATTTAGATGCCTTTGAAACTTATCGTTCAACAGTGGGTACCGAGAATCACGATGGAACTTTCACGCAACCAAGGGGTTACGGAATGTTTATCGAGGTAGATGGTAATCTAATTGAATCGTTGGATAAAATCCATTTCCCAAATGATGGCAAATCAGAAGATAACCCTAAATTGCTCGCTGATATTAGCAATCAAATGGATCCAGTAGGTCTAAAAGTAAATCTAGCTAATAACAACTTGAAATCAATCGACGGCATTAAGTCTTCATCGGTCTTCTTGCTCGATATCTCAGGTAACAAAATTACTGAATTGGATGCCCTTAAAGGTTTAAGCCAATTGAACGAACTTAGTGCGGGTAGAAATGGGATAACTCACATCGATGGCACGCAATTGCCTGAGAATTTGTTCAAGCTTGAGTTGGGGATGAACCAATTTGAGTCGCTTGACATTAGCACTCTTGCAAAACTCAATTCTGTGGGCTTGTACGGTTGTCCGCTTACTTCGATAAAATACAACACCAACATTGGTAACAGCAAAAATAACGGTATGGGCGTTGATCCTGAAAATCCGTTCATCAACGATTCGGTGCATAATGATGATTTGCACTACACCGAAAACCAAGACCCGACAAAATTCGGCAATTACTCAATCTCGCTCGACGATTTAGGGATTCCTAAAGAGCTTCGCGCAGGTGTTGAACCAGCTGAGGATTGGGTGCTTGATCAAACTGAAGGAACGTTTACATACGTTGGGTCAAAAGACGAAAACGATACAATTTCAACGGTTAATAAACTGAAATACGATATCAAACAGTTCTCAATCAGCGGAACTGGCAAAACTTACTTTGAAGTTCACTTCAATGAAAAAGAAGACATTCCAACGCTTGCGGTCAAAGATATTGTTATCAACCAAGGTGATAAATTTGATCCTAAAGCAGCGGTTGTTAGCGCAACTAGCGAAGGTGAAGACGCCTCGGCTGCAGTTACGGGAATGAATTTCAACACTAACGAAGTTGGTAAACACAAAGTTACCTACTATTTAAAAAACAAATTTAAGAAAACTGTTAAAGCTGTCGGCTACGTAACAGTTGTTCCCAAAATCACTTATCAAGGACATGTTCAAAGTAAAGGGTGGATGGATGACGTCCAAGCCGGTCAAATTTCGGGAACTTCGGGTCAAAGTTTACGCCTTGAAGCGTTCCGCATTCACGAAATCGACGGAAATCTAGCTGACTTCATCAACGTTCAAACCCACGTTCAAAGCATTGGCTGGGAAACAACAGATGCTCGTAAATTAGATGGCTTAGGCCAAGGTGGAACGGCTGGTCAAGGACTTCGTGTCGAGGCTCTACGCCTGACATTAACTGAAAAATACGCAAATGATTTCGATATCTACTATTGTACTCATGTTCAGAGCATCGGGTGGCAAGATTGGGTTAAAAACGGAGCAGATGCGGGTACCACTGGTAAAGGCCTTCGCCTTGAAGCTTACGCTATCAAGATCGTTCCTAAGGGTGCACCTGCGCCCGCAAAATTAAAATAAAACGTCCCTAGTCTTAGGAGGAATATACATGTTCAAGAAGATCTCACCGTTTGTCTTGCTAGCAATCATTCTGGCAAGTCCAATAACGACATTGATCCAAGCGGTTCCGGCAATTGCCGAAGACGCTCCGACAACAAATCTATCTGATAGTGCTGATATCGTTGTCGGAACTAACGTAAAAACAGATAGTGAATTCAAAGATGCCCTTGTCAAAAGCAATACTGAAAAAGCTGCGAATATGGCTAAAGATTTTCAATCTAAAGTCGGCACGGCAACTGGGCAAAAAGCAACTCCAAAAGTAAAAGGGACAAGTGACTCAGCTGTCGCTAAATACTACGTCGAATTAGATGAACCTGCTGCTCAAAAAGAAGTTGGTCTATCTGATGGTTCGGCTAAATATGTAAAAAAAGCGCACAGAGCTGCAAATAAAAAAATCCTCAATCAAAAAACAATCAAAGATCAGCTTGATAGCAACGTCGCTATCGGGACTTCTAATGGTTACCTGATCAACGGTTTCTCGGTTACGGCTAGCAGCGCCGAAGTGAAAAAAATCAAAAAAATTAAAGGTGTCAAAGCGGTCACTCGTGTCAACACTTATAAATTAGCTGATAACTCTTCGAATAGCCTAAGCTACCTAACTGATAGCGTGCAAAACCAAGCTGGTCTTGCTGGAGGTAAAGGAACTGTCATCGCGATTATCGATGCCGGGATTGACGCCGAGCACGTTGACTTCAAATTGGATTCGGCAGAAGGCGACACTCCTGGACATATCAAAGGTGAAAAAATCGACGCTGATCAAGCGGCTAAATTCATCAGTAAAGAAGAAGGACTTGGTTACGGCGTTTGGCGATCGGACAAAATTCCGTTCTCTTATGACTACTCGAATAAAACGACTGATAGTTCTGACTACACTGAAGGTCACGGAACCCACGTAGCCGGAATTGCAGCTGCCAATGGCGATACTGCAAACGGCGGGATTAAAGGTGCCGCACCTCAAGCTCAATTGTTGGATCTTAAAATCAATGCCAACGCTTCACAACTTGCAGTTGCAACTGACTTAGTCCGCGCGGTTGAAGATGCGGTAACGCTTGGTGCTGACGCGATTAACATCTCGATGACAATGGGCGAAAACAGCACGCAAAGTCACTCTTCACCTGAGTTGATCGCTATCCAAAAAGCAGCGGCAGCTGGGGTTGTACCGGTAATTGCCGCAGGTAACGATGGTTTATTCTCATCTGGTTCAGCGATGAACGACTTTTCATTGTTTAACACAGTTGAAGAAAACACGACTCAATCGCCCGGGACTGCGCTTGATGCCATCACGGTTGCGAGTTACAACAATACAAACGTAATGCAAGTCAACGCGACGGGTTCGGTCAACGATACTAAACGCGTAACGTTCGACAACATCGTGGCTTCTGACTCGTTCAAAGCGTTGTTTGCGCACGAAACTTCAATCGTAGCCTGTGCGAATTTCGTCGGATCTGATCCGAAAGCGAAAATCGTTTCACCGGGTTGGGGGCAAGTCATCGATACGGCGGATTCGTTTGAAAAAACAATCAAAGGTGTTGAAATCGACGCTCCAACAGCGGGCCTTCCAGGCTATATGTTTATGGACGACATCGCAAAAACAAAAGAAAAAACTTCAATTGCCGGAAAAGTTATGGTTACAACGATGAATCCGTTGAATCCAGATTTGCAACTTGCCATGGTTAACGAAGAAAACATCAAGGGTCTGATCATTATTTCAGATTTGAGTGATGATGAATTAGATAAATATCCTGCCTTTGACGCGGTGAAAGACGTGGCGCTTCCTTATGCAGTTATCAGCCGTGAAGACGGTCAAAAACTGATGGCAGCTCTTAGCAAGGATGGCGACAATACGCTTGAAATCGATCCGGCAAGTTGGAAAATAAACCCTTCGGCGAAAGCTGATAACGGCGGCCGCATGACTGGTTTCTCAGGTTGGGGGCTAAATCCTGAACTTGATTTCAACCCAGATATTTCAACGCCAGGTAATAACATTTACTCGACTTGGAACCAAGAAGATAACGCAGAAAACAACAACCACAAAGTAGATGGTGGTACATCGATGGCGACGCCTCAAGTTGCCGGGGCTGTAGCTCTAATCGTCAGCAATCTTAAAAAATTAGCGACTGAACACAGAGATAGCGCTTACGAAGTGGATAGTTTTAATCTGACTAAAGATGCTAAACTTGCCTTGACAACAACTGCTCAACCTAAGACTTACAAAGTCGGTGATAGCACAACTGTCTACTCGCCGCGTAAACAAGGTTCGGGTGCGATGAATGTTCAAGCGGCTGTTAATAACAAAACAAAAGCTGTCGTTGTGGCCGACGATGATTCGAATAAAGAGTTAGGCGGAAATTTTGCGCTTAAAGCTTTCACTGAAAAAACGAGAACTTTTAAAGTCAAACTGACAAACAATGGTAGCGACCCTGTTACTTACAACTTTGATGATCACGGCGGTGTCTATACCCAAGAGAGAACGACGTCTCACCTTCGTCAATACAAAAATAGCTTGCCAAGCGAAGGAAATCCGCTAAGCAAACCTGGTTTTGGTGACTACTTCGCGTCTCTTAACGATGTTCCTATCGAAGGGGCGACTATTACGACTGATTTATCTGATAACCAATTTACGCTTGGAACTGATTCGTATAATAAAACGAAATTAGTTACTATTACAATCACTTTGCCTGCTTCGTTCGAAAGCCAATCATGGGTTGAAGGCTTTGCCGGATTTGCGGCTAAAAATGATGCATCGACGAAACAAGATGTTGATTTGGTTATTCCTTACGCCGGTTTCTACGGTGATTACAACGAGGAAAACTCAATCGATCAACCGCTTTGGGATTCAGCTGAAAAAACAGGGAACACTTACATCGGAACTTGCTTCGGTAACGATCCGATCCCTTCGGGTATGCAGTCGGTCAAAGATGAATACTTCTACGAAACAATGTTCAGAAGCACTAAATCGCAATTCTATTCAATTGACCCGAGTAAAGTTGGGATTACGAATAAAGATTTAGAACGTTACTCAAATAGCCTTAGTACAATTAATTTCTTCACGGTTCGTAACGCTGAAGACGCCGCCTTGTCAGTAGTTGACGACAAAGGTAACGTGGTAGCTGATATCAACAAATGGAATCACCTTGAAAAAGGCAAGTTCATCTCGACTGAGCATAGCGCTTGGAATGGTACGAAATACAATCCTTCAACGCGCAATGACGACCCTCTTCCAGAAGGTCAATATTACTACCAAATTACTAACTACACGACTTATGACTCAGCTAAAGAACATAAGCAAGTTACAAAACTTCCGATTAAAATCGACAATACCGGACCTAGCGTAACTGCTGAAATCGTTAAAAAAGACGGCAAATACTACTTAACCGGAACTTTAAGCGATGGAGCTGGTGTTGGTATCAGTCCTGACAAACAAATCGGTTTAGCCTTTGATGATGGAACTGCCTACGGACTTGATCTCGATAGCGATGCGAAAGACGAAGCTCGTCTTGATGCTAAAACTGTCCACTTCAACATTCATTTGAGCGACTTCCTTCTTGGGCAATCAGCTAAAAATGGAGTTAACAACTTCAGAGTTTTAGGTACTGACGCAATCGATAACACAACGGTTGAAAGTTATACGCAAACTTTAGGTGACACTTCAAATGCTGGTAAAACGAGTAAAAACTTTGAAGATAAAATGAAGTTCCAGCCGTTTGCAGGAGCTGCTGATGGGGGCGACTACTTACTGGAAGTTAACTTCATCAACTTGTTGAGCTACCCTGATTTCTTCACAGATCCGTCTATTGAAATAGATCCCGTAGCCGACAAATCTTGGACAATTGCCGGAACTTACGATAACGACTTCTATATCTGGGATGGTAAAGTAGAGCATCCGATTCAAGTTGATCCGGAAACCGGTTACTGGTCTTACACGTTCGACTTCACAACTGAGGCGAAACGCCCGGATGAGTGTACGCTTCAAACGACGACTGGCAAAACGCTATTCAGCTTCAAATTCGTTTACACGCGAAATAACCAAATCGAGTTTACAAATCCTGAACGGAATACTGCGTACTTGTTGAAAGATGAAACAATCGCAGCAAATACAATCCCGGGCGTGTCAGAAGCATATATCCCGTTTAACCCACTTGATTCAATTATTTTCGACAATTTCCCTCGTTATCTAGATCCTGAAGAAACGATTGAAAATACAATTAAAACCCATATCCATATCGATTACTCGAATGATGAACCAATGCAACAGTTGATCAACGAAGGGCGATTGTTCTTCTTCGGCGGAACAAATTCGGCCAAAGGTGATTTCGCGACGACGCTTCAAGGTGACACAAGTGGTCATGGAGCTGACGGAACTGTTGGTTATGCTAAGTACTTCCAAATCGATAAAATCAATAAAAATGCTGATGGATCGACAAGTCAACCTTACTGCCTAGATACAATCGTTGAACTTGCCGTCCGCCCGGAAACTTATCAAATCAATCCGCAATTTGAGTTGATTGCGAAAAACGAGGATGGCAAGTACACGCACGGAAATCACGATGGTTGGTTCGAAAGTACGAAATTGTGGAATTTCCCAGTGCCGATTTCATTACCAAATATTGGAACGATTACCAACTACGGAATCTCTGATATGGGTAAACATACTATTCCAACTGAATGGGGCTTTGACTTGTCAGAAACGAATGGTATTCAGTACAATATGGGGCTGACAGGTGACGAGTCTGATTGGTATAACTCGCTTCCTCACTTTAGCGACTACGTTACACTGAACAATGTTAGCATTTGGTCTAACAATTTAGTTACCGAAGAAACGCTTAAAAATAATCCTATTTACAAAAACTATAACGAAGAAACCAAAACAGGAGATCTTGTTATAACTGGACGCGTTGATACTGATGGTGTTAAGACGCTTGAGTATGCTTATGGCGACAATCAAGAATATACCGATGTTAATCCTGATGCCGACGGAAACTTCTCTCTTACGATTCCAAACGTTAAAAACTTCGATATTTCAGTCTTGCGCTTTAAGACAACGATGAAAGACGAGAAAACGGAACCTTTCGTTACGTCTCTTCAAATCGTAACAGCGATTAAATCGACTGAATACAACCTTGATACAACTGGTGCAACTTGGGTTAAAAACGATGAAGGATATGACGTCTATACTAACAATCCTGAATTCAAGATTCAAGGTGACGTTTATGAGCCAGCTGGCGGAACGAAAGTTTACGTCAACAACGATATCATTTTAGCCTCACAAACGCACGCAGCGCCTGGCATATACAACGATTACGCGTTTGATAGCGCAGAACTTGCCAATCTCGAAAATGCTTTCCGCTATAATTTCGCGACAACGGTTAATTTGCCGGATGAAGACGGAAAAGGCAGCACAACGCACCATTTGGTTACGTTCAACAGTGGTATGGGTGCTGAAGCGAAACATGAATTATTGAACGTTCACTACAAACCAGCTGCAGCGGCGGTTAAACCAGTCATCACGACTGATGCACCTGAAGGAAAATTGGTCAGCACGGAACACGTTAGCGTTGAGCCAAACTCAGAAATTACGCGTTATCAAGTTTCGACTGACGGCCGCGCAAATTGGGTTGATTTCGATCCAGCTAATCCGCTTGCAGTTTCAACGACTAGTCCGGTTTACTTCAAAGCGTTCGATATTTACGGAAACGAATCTGAACCCGTTAAATTTGAAAGCAAAAACCTTAAACCACACGCTGCACCTTCACCGGTTGTAAGCATCGTGAACCAAATTAATCCGCTTTACAAATCAGTAGCGGTGAACTTCCCTGAAGGAACGTCTGATATCGTTAAAGCTAATACAACTTTTGAATATTCAACTGATAACTGGTTGACTAGCCAAACGTTTGAAGCTAACACTGACGGAACATTCAAACCGGTTACGATTTTAGCTAACGAACAAATTGAAGTTCAAAGTAAAACTCGTTATGATGGAATTCAATACTTGATCACTGAGCAAGATTTCAACGTGCAAAACGTTATTACTTATTCAGCTCACGTTCAAAACAAAGGTTGGATTAACGCTCAAAATCACGGAGACATCGCCGGAACAACTGGTCAAGCGCTTCGTCTCGAAGCGGTTCGCATCTTCCAAAACGGGCAATTAGATAAGCATGTCAGCATTAAAACGCACGTGCAAAATCTCGGTTGGCAAGCAGCTAAATCAGGTGAGAACGGAACTGAAGGTAAAGGCCTTCGCCTTGAAGCTTTCACTCTTGATTTAGATCAATCGCTAACTCAAAACTATGACATCTACTATTGTGCTCACGTGCAAAATGTCGGATGGCAAGATTGGGTTAAGGATGGGGCAATTGCCGGAACTTCTGGTAAAGGACTACGCGTCGAAGCCTATGAAGTTCAAATTCTACCTAAGGGTGCGCCAGCGCCCGCTAAATTGAAATAATCCTGCGCGAATTCGAAAGGAAAAATCATATGTCATTAAAAAATATGAAAAGCATAGTGCTGCTAGGTATTTTAGCAGCAAATATGCTTGCAACAAGCACTACTGCGATTGTTGCAACGGCTAGCGATTTAACAAACCCCGCTAGCGCAGTTAATAAATTAGCAGGAAAAGAAGCTTTAGCAGCTGACTTCGCCAATGAATTTAAAGCTCAGGATGATGCTCGGGTTGCGGCAATCAAAAAATATATCGCCGAATCTGGCGGCTTCAAAACTAACAGCAAAGGGGATAGCGAAGATATCTCCAATACTGAAGTTCCGGTTTTCGTTGTTTTAAAAGATTCTTCGGCATCTGAAATTATTAAACAACGCCCGAAAACTGCTAAACAATTACGTAAAGTAGTCAAACAAGAACGCGCAATTTTTAAAGACCAAGTGGCTGTAAAAAAACGCGTTCAAAAGATTACGAATGATAGCACGTCGGTCAACGATTCGCAAGGTTCACTTGCCTATCTAGTCAACGGTTTTGCGACAACGGCTTCGTATAATGAAATGAAGAAAATCGAGAAGGACTCTTCGGTTGAGAAGGTTTATGTCGATAACTACATCGTGCCTGACGCAACAACGCCAACTACGGGCAATTCAAACAGCAATGTTCAACTGAATCCAGACCTTGGAACAATTTCAGCTGATTCACAGCGTAATGAAATCGCTCGTCACTTAGGACCAGCATCGGCTCTTCCTTTGATCGGTGTTTCAACTGGTCTTGAAGGCGACTCGTCAAGCGCTTGGGGTATGGGCTTCACTGGTAAAGGAATGGTTGTAGCCGTTCTCGATAACCAATTCAGCCACGTTCACCGCGACTTGAACCCGGTTCCAGATCCGAAACTATCGAAAGAGGATATCCAAGCGAAAATTAAAGAGCTTGGTTACGGAACTTATCTTTCTGAGAAAATGCCGTTTGGTTTCAACTACGCTTCGAATTCGACTCAAAACATCAAGGACGAAGTGATGGAAGAGCAACACGGCGAACACGTTGCAGGGATTGTCGGTGCCAATGGTAATCCCGACTGGGAAAACGGCGGTAGCGGCAATTCAATGATTGGGGTTGCACCTGATGCTCAACTTTTAGGTATGCGAATCTTCGCTGATGATACTAGAGGGGCTAAGTCTTCTTGTGTTGGTAAAGCGATGGAAGATGCTACTAAACTAGGTGCTGATATCGTCAATATGTCGATGGGTTCACCGCAAGGTAACGTCGATTACGACTTAGAAACATTCCTTTTAGATGAACTAACTAAAACAGGCGTATTATACGTCTTGTCAGCTGGTAATGGTGGAGTTTACAGTTATGGAGCCCCCGGTGGTGGCGGTACCATGGCTAGATTCCCTACTTATGAAGAAAACACTGTCGGAACGCCCGGAGTTGCTTCGGAAGCTCTTACAGTTGCAGCGTCAAACAACGCCTATGCGTTTAACCAATTCACTAAACTTGGCGACGCTACTGGAAATCCAATTTTGGGTGACGATGCAAACTTGCAGTTTATGGAAAACGACATCCTTAACAAAGAAGGTTGGAAATTTGATCAAAAATTCAAGTTTGCTTATGTTACCCGTAGAACGGCAACGAAAAACAAACTAGGCGAACCGATTGCAGTTGATGAATTGCCCGGAACGCTTTGTCCTGATGAAATGACACCTGACGCCATTGATAAATTCAACAACCAACACTCGGACGCATTTGCCGGCAAAGTTGTCTTAGCTGCGCGCGGGGCTGGTGTGCCGTTTGTTGATAAAGTTGTCACGTTGCAAAAAGCTGGTGCGAAAGCGGTCCTTCTAATCGATGACCAACGCGGCGAAGCTCCAGCGTTCACTCTTGATACGACGGGGACAGATTTACAAAGTGGCGAAAAAGGCCTGAAAATTACGATTCCTGTTCTTTGTATGACTTACGATGACGGTAAAGCTATCTTCGATCAAATTAAAGAAGATGAAGCGAAACTAGATGACGCTCACAAGGGTTCAACTGACTACACTTTGAGCAAACCTTATTACCAAGAAGTCGTTGCTAACAACGTCGGTGAAGTCGGCGGATTCTCTTCTTGGGGAGCAGACCCTGACCTTAACTTCAAACCGAATATCATGGGTGTCGGCGAAGGGATTTACTCTCTTCAAAACGATGACCACTACATCTCGATGGGTGGGACTTCAATGTCTTCTCCACAAGTTGCCGGATCAGAAGCTTTGATTTTACAAGCGTTGCGCGCAAAAATTGCCAAAGGTCTTTATTCAGATCTTGACGTTGATGCGAAAAACAACGCGAGCGGCAATTCACAAGCCGAAATCGAAGAAATTAAAAACACGACTGAAGTTACAGCGCAAGTATTCTGGGAATACACGCCTGAAGCCGACTCTGGATTAGCGCACAAAGCAGCTCCTGCTGGAGCGCCAAACGCTGCAATCAATTCTCCGCGTCAACAAGGTGCTGGTCTGATTCAAGTCGACAAAGCGATCTTGAACAACACTTCAATCAAATGGGATGCTAATGAGGACGGAAAAATCGTCCCTTCAGAATATTCTCCTGAAGTAGCGCTGAAACAATTTGAAACTGGTAAAACATTTAGCGTTCACGTTAAAAACAACGACATTAAAGAAGTTAAATATGAAGTAGCTAGTAATAATCCGTTGTTCTATAGCGGCTACGACACGCCTGATGCCTTTGATGAAAACGGCGACCCCGTTCAACGTAAGGTAGTCGATCGTCAAGCTCAAGGTGGTTCAAATATCAACCTTAAAGAGGGAGGCCGCGAAGTTACACTTGCCCCAGGCGAAGAAAAAGTATTGACTTTCTCAGTTGACGTCAATGACGCTGCGGCGGTTCAAAATTTCGTTGAAGGTTTCGTAACGCTTCAACCGAAGAGCGATAACGCGCAAACTTTGAACTTCCCAATTATGGGATTCTATGGTGATTTCACCGGGATCGAGCAAACGCCTGAAAATCTTGCCGCTGGGAAAGCAGGGAACATCTTTGACCCCGAAGCTGACCAACCAGGCACGATTTACGCTTCGCACTCTTTGATCAACTCATCTACTTATAACCCGCTTGGGCAAGTCTTGATCGGCTACAAATATGCTGAACCGAAAAAAGACGATCCTGAATTCGGGTTTGAAGCTGACAATGACAAAAACGGTGGGTACGCTTTAGATGCCACGCTATCTAAAATCCCTGTTTACGATGTGAACCCTGATTTTGCAGCAATTTCGCCAAATGGCGATGGTCAGTTCGATGAACTTGCCGACAACGCAGCGATTATTCGTGCAGTCAAAAACCTTGAATTTAACATTTTAGATACTGACGGTAAATTAGTTAAAAAAGTCGGCGAAAAAAATGTTGGACGCAAAGGTGAATATAACGACGACTACGATTTGGCTATCGGTGCCTTCATTCAAGGTATGGTCTCAGTTTGGAGAGGGGAAATCGATCGCGAAGACGGATCAAGCGCTGTCGTTGATGGAACTTACCTTGCCCAAACAGTAGGTCAAACGTTTGTCGAAGGTAAATATCAAACGCAAACGAAGACTGTTCCGATTAAAGTCGACACTAAAGCTCCTGTCATCAGCAATGTTTCATTTATGCCAGGAACAGCTAACAAAAAAGCTGTGCTTCGCGTTGGTGATGTCCATGACTTCGGTGAAGGTCCGGGCGAAGATTCGGCCGGAACAAGTGGTCTGAACGCTCGTCGTCCAGAAATTAAAGTCGGAGTAATGCCGCCAAATGGTGGTTCTGAGGTCATGCAAACTTATGACTTCAACAGTGTTGCCGAAATGAAGGCAGAACTTGCCAAAGGTCTTGAACTTGATCCGAGCCAACAACTAGGCGGAACGATCGAATTCTCGATTTTCGATAACGCTAGCAACCCGGGTTACTGGGTGAATGACGCGCAGTACACACACGGGGCTGGTCCGGATGTATCGTTTGATTGGAGCGACTTGCCGGTTAAAATTAACCAAGCTTACAATAACCGTACTTACCTGAGTGATATGGGTGCTAATGACGTCAAAATCAAATTGCACACAAATACAGGTAAAAAAGTTTACTTGTTCGAAGAAATCACAGGTAACTTATTAGCAATGGGTGACGTTGATCAAGACGGAAACTTTGAGTACTCGCAAATGCAACTTTGCATGCAACTTTCGCCGGGTAACATCCTTGGGGCAACGCAAGTTGTCGTCACTGATGCGGATGGAAATGCAACGAGTCACGATGTGATTTACTATCCATCGCCGGACCAAAAGGTTCGCTTCTATAATATGGGTAGCGGTTCTGCTGATCAAACATTCATCACGGAAGAATATGCCAATAAACATAATCTATATGACGCTGCCAAAGATCTTTACAAGATCCAAGGGAAAGTCAACGGTGCTGAAAACGGTGGGGTGTCTAACTTGCGCATAGCGGGTTACTTAGATACTGCTGATCACGATGGTAAAGGTGATACAGCTAACGATCTTGACTTGCCCGAAAACGCAGTTAATATCGATCCGAAGGACGGCTCGTTCGAGTACGAAATGCCGATGTTTAACCAACCGGGACGTGCGGTTATGGTCGCTTACGATCTTACCAAACAGTGGGATAACGACGGTGACGGTGTCCCTGACGGTCCAATCGAAAAGAGAACGGTTCAATATTACGTAGCTGTTGAATTACAGAAAAATCCAACGCTTCAATTAAATCCGGTAACGACGGATAAGGATGGCAAGACAATTGCCACGGTTGGAGTGCCGAAGGCGGATGGAACGATTCCGGTTTACACGAACCAAGACAATTTAGGCGTTAACATTGTCGCGTTTGACGACCAGGATCTGCTTCTTCGCATCAACGGTATGATCGCGGATACGCGTAATTATGGCGGTTACACTTGGAACGATTCTTACAAGGATCTCTTCGATTACAATAAACTTATTGAATATCCGCTTCTTAAAGGGGCACCAGGGGCTGAAACGGTGACGCCGCTTGAAATCGGTATCCAAAATATGCAATCTGCGACTGGTTTGAGCAAGAAGCTTGAAATCCACCGCAAGGTTGCTGCGATTGCGAAACCTGTGATCACTTCGACTAAGGTCGATGATGGCAAGTGGACGAACAAACCGGTTTTATTGCACGGCGACTTGCCTGCTGGGGCTGATAAGTTGGTCGTGTCATTCGACGGCGAAGCGAACTGGGTAGACTTCGAAACTGACAACACAATGCCAGTATTGTTAGGCGGAGACTACTTTGTCAAAGCGGTCGACAAATACGGTAACGCGTCAGACGTCGTTAAAGTAACGGTTGATAAAGTTCAAATTGGAGCAGGTTCAACTGCTTTGATCGATGCGACTGATAACGCGGAAGGCGCGCAAACTGTAACGCTCGACTTCGCTTTGGCAGGCTTCGTGCCAGCTGAACATGCGAACGCTAAGTTGCAATACAGCTTAGATGCCGGTTCGAATTGGGTTGACTACACTGCGCCGTTTGAAGTTTCGACTACGACGACGGTGGCAGCTCGCGTCAAAGATGAAGCTGGAAACACTTCGGTTATCACTGACAAAGAAGTCGTGGTACATGAAGCGTTAACTGTCGAGTCGCTTGGACTTACGTTCGGTGCTCACGTTCAAAACAGAGGTGACATCGGTTACTTCGACGGAACGATCAACCACAAAGATTTCCAAAACTTGAGCGACGTTGCTACAGTCGGTGCAGGTACTGCTGGTCAAGGTCTGCGGATGGAAAGCATCAAGATTCTTGGCTCGGATGGCAAAGCATCATCTGACATCATCGTCGATGCTCACGTGCAAAACAAAGGCTGGTTAGGTTATGCCAACGGTATCAACGGAACTTCGGGCCAAAGCCTTCGCGTCGAAGCGATCAATCTTAAATTGAGCGATCGTTTAACCGCAGCTGGTTACCACATTTATTACTGCGTGCATGCGCAAAATAAAGGTTGGATGAACTGGGTTGAAGGTGGCAGGGGCGACGCTAAGTCGTCAGACGCCAGTAACGCTGGTACTGCCGGTCAAGGGTTGCGCCTTGAAGCCTACAAAGTTGTAATCACTAAATCTGCGACGCCGCCTGCGAAATTCGCTGGTCAGGGTAATCAAGGATTTGAGAAAAAATAGCTAAATTAATTGTCACCTTCGGGTGGCAATTTTTTTGCGTTATTATTGGAAAAATCTCAGAAATTAAGTTACTATTAAATAAAGTAGTTATTTAGTTTGGAGACGGTCTTATGAACGAAAATAAAAATTCCAGACGTAAACGCAAACTTTTTACGTTTACGATGCCGCTAGGACTTGCGGTAGTTGCCCTAATCGTGGGACTTGCCTTCGCCGGCGTCAGCCAGCAGCAATTGGATAATAAAGCGACCGCCGTCAACGAACGACAGCTCCTCGACAGTGCGCGCGTGGCAATTGAAAACTACGAGGCTAGGGCCGAGGCGTTACTTGCCAGTGATTCGATTACGGATAAAGAAAAAACTGAGCTAAAAGCCCAGGTGAAGAAGGCGAAACGGATTGTTGCGACCGGAAGTTATAAATCGATTTTGGCGTTCAACACGAAGTTTATTTCGCTGGTTGAAAAGACGGAAGGGAACACGAACGCCCGCAGTGAGGACGTTAAACTTGCCAGCAAGAATTTGAAAGATGCCTGGGAAGAATTTCTAGATTACAAGGATAAAGGGAAATTAAACGAGGCGGAAGCGAAGACGTTCAAGGCGCTCGAAAAATCGATTCAGGCGTTGATCGACTCGGATGATAAACAAAAAATGGCGAAGACTCAGGCTGAGTTGATCGAGCTAGTGAGCGTTGTGAGGACGCGCGAGTTGACCGAGGCAAGTCCAGTGGCTGACCCTGCTGCGAATTTACCGGTTACAGGCGGGGAAGAAGTTGCAACGCCAACTCCGGCACCGGCTCCAACGCCGACGACAGCTCCGGCTCCGAAACCCGTGACAACTCCGAATGCGAGCGCCGCGATACCGGCGCCTAAGTTTGATGCGGAAGGAAAAGCTCGAGGTGTGCTTGGTGCGTTTAATGCTAGTGCGCTCCGCCAAGATTTGATACACGTGAATGGTGTTTTGCCATTTGTGGCGAACAAGTGTGAAGATGCGATTTTGCAGACAGCTTACAATAATTATTTGCATCAGATTAGAAATCAGTTTAATGCCAATCACAATGCGATTATTACTTATGATCACGCTCATATCGGTAACGAAATTTTGAGTTGGAATCCAAGTATGACCCAGGACGCCGTTTTGAAAGCTGCAGCGAACAGTCTGAAAAGTTACGGCTCATCTTACACCGTCGTTCAGCGCAATGGCGATTTAATCTACTTTATGGTAGGAAGCACCCAGTTTAAAATTGATATCAACACCGGTTTAGTAAACGAAGTAGTTTAATATATGAAAAAGGACGAGAAATAGAGGCTCGTCCTTTTGTATTTTATAAAATAGGGGGATTTTGACAAATTTTTTAATTTTTTAGCTTAAAAATTAAAAAATTTGTCAAAATCGCCCCGTTCTTGTGTTTACTGTTCCAGATTGCTGGTTGTTCGCGGACTTGGCTGAAACCAGTTCCGCCGTAAGAATTGCGACGTTCGACCGCTGTGTAAGGGTCGAGCACGTGATAGATATCATCTTCGATCAAAGGCGAAATCGCCTTGTATTCATCAAGTGGAATATCTTGCAGGTTGCGCCCGGTCTTAACTCCGTCTAAAACGAGTTTTCCGACAATCGCGTGAGCCTCGCGGAAGGGAATTCCACGAGCGGCCAAGTAATCGGCAAGTTCAGTCGCGTTCGAGAAGTCGCTCACGCAAGCGTTTTTCATCACATCAGCGTTGACCGTCATCGTCTCAACCATCCCGGCCATCACTTTAACAGAAGCCGCCGTGGTTTCGTACGCATCGAACATTCCTTCTTTATCTTCCTGGAAGTCCTTATTGTAGGCAAGTGGCAGACCTTTCATCACGGTCAAGAGACAGATCAAGTCGCCGTAAACGCGCCCGACTTTACCGCGAATCAACTCCGCCATATCAGGGTTTTTCTTCTGCGGCATAATCGATGAGCCGGTCGAGTAGGTGTCGCTCAACGTCACATATTTATATTCGTGGGTCGTCCACAAAATAATTTCTTCGGCAAATCGCGACAAGTGCATCATCAGCATCGAACAGTTAGTCAAAAATTCGATGATGTAATCGCGGTCGCTAACAGCGTCGAGCGAATTGGCGTAAACCGAACTAAATCCTAACAATTCAGCGCTCTTATGGCGATCAATCGGATAGGTCGTTCCGGCTAAAGCAGCAGCACCAAGCGGCGAGATGTCGGCGTGTTTCAAACTGAATTCAAACCGTTCGCGGTCGCGCTCAAACATATTCGTATAGGCTAATAACTGGTGAGCAAAGCTGACCGGTTGGGCGTGTTGCAGGTGAGTCGTTCCCGGAAAGACCGTTTCGACATTTGCTTCAGCCTTAGCGATAAACACTTTTTGCAGCTTCTCAATTTCAGAAATCAGTTCCAAAGTTTGGTTCTTAATCCAAAGGTGCATATCGGTTGCGACTTGGTCGTTACGACTGCGCGCCGTGTGCAATTTCCCTGCGACCGGCCCAATCAACTCGTGCAGCAAACTCTCGATATTCATATGAATATCTTCGTTTTCCACGGTGAATTCAAGTTCGTCAACGCGCGCTAACAAATCTTCCAAACCGGCCTTAATCGTAGCCGCTTCCTCAGGAGAAATAATCCCCGTCGCCCCGAGCATCGTCACGTGGGCAATTGACCCCGTAATGTCCTCGACGGCTAACGCCTGGTCAAAACCGATTGATGCGCCGAACTCGTCGACCCAGGTTTCGGGCTTGCCTTCAAAGCGCCCGCCCCATAATTTTGTGCTCATATTAATCCTCTAATGTAAGTAATTTAGCGTTTTGCACGTTCTCAGAAATAGCTTTGCCGACAATCGTTTTTTCGTCAGCGCCAGATTCAAGGGCAAGTTTCGTCGCCACTTGGTTGTTAACTTTCGTTGGTAAACCGTATAACTTAATGAAGCCAAGCGCGGCCGCTTGATCAAACTCGTCAGCCGACGTGTAAGTTGCAAGTTTTTCGTCATACAACGAATTTTTCGAAACGCGTCCTTCGCAAATCGCATTCCCTTTGTAAAGTTTCACGCGAACAGTACCGCTAACGCCCGTTTGGGTCGCATCGACATAAGCTTTCAGCGCGTCAACCGCCGGATTGAACCAAAGCGCTTCATAAATCGAGTTGGCAAGTTGATTCTCAATCACCGGTTTAAAGTGCGAAACTTCGCGAACGAAAGTCAAATCTTCAAGGTCTTTGTGAGCCTTCAAAAGCACAACTGCAGCAGGGCATTCGTAGACTTCGCGACTCTTAATTCCGACTAAACGGTTTTCCACGTGGTCAATGCGACCAACGCCGTGAGCGCCTGCGATATCGTTCAACTTCAGAATTAACTCATCCAAACGCAATTCTTCGCCGTTCAAAGCAGTCGGCAGACCACCTTCGAAATCGATTGTGATATATTCAGCCTTGTCAGGCGCCTCTTCGATTGACTTCGTCATAAAGAAAGCGTCCTCTGGGCAAATTTCCCACGGATCTTCAAGAACACCGGCTTCGATGGCGCGGCCCCAAAGGTTCATATCGATTGAATACGGATTATCAAGATCGGCAGGAATCGGAATACCGTTTTTCGCAGCGTATTCGATTTCCTCTTCGCGGCTCCATTTCCACTGACGAACCGGCGCGATCACTTCCATCTCAGGCGCAAGCGCGTTGATCCCAACGTCGAAACGAACTTGGTCATTACCTTTGCCGGTACAACCGTGGGCAATTGCGTCCGCCCCAACGATTTTAGCAACCTCAACTAATTTTTTGACGATTAGCGGACGGCTCAAAGCTGAGACTAATGGATATTTTTGTTCATACATCAAGTTCCCTTTTAGGGCGTAACCGACGTATTCGTAGGCGAATTCTTCCTTCGCGTCGATGATGTAACTTGCCACGGCACCTGTTTTCAAGGCTTTTTCTTGGATGAAGTTCAGGTCTTTTCCTTCGCCGACGTCGATGCAGACTGCGTAGACGTCATAGTTTTGGTCGCTCAACCATTTGATGGCAACTGATGTATCCAGGCCGCCTGAGTAGGCAAGGATAACTTTTTTATTTGTAGATTCGCTCATTGTGATGCTCCTTCACTTTGTTACGTATGGGATACTTCTAAACTCTTCGCTTGCGCTCAATCGTTAAGAAGAACCACATCCCTTTTAATTGATTTTAATTATTATAACATTGCATAAATATTAAGTCAATTTATTTCAAAAATATTAATATTTATGTATAAAAATACAAAATTATAAGAAAAAGCGCAAATTTCTTTACTTTTTATACAAAGAACGATAGTATAGTAGAAAGCGCAAAATAGCGCTCGATATGCACAGTTCTGAATAAAAAATATTGCTTTATGCAAGAAAACGGTATATAATATTGATATTATTTACAAATAGCGAGGAAACATAATGAAAATAGCAATTGTCGGAATCACAGGATATAGCGGAATCGAGCTGTTGAGGCTTCTGGATACGCATCCGCACGTCGAAATCAACGGGCTTTACGCCTTCTCAAGCGCCGGAAACGAGCTCAGCGAGCACTACCCACACCTACTAGGCAAGTATCAAAACCAAATCGAACTTTTCGATGCTGATAAAATTATGAAAGAAAGCGATGCTGTTTTCTTTGCAACTCCGAGCGGGGTCAGTAAAGACCAGTCGGTGCCGTTCATCGAAGCGGATTTCCCGGTTATTGATTTAAGTGGTGATCTTCGTTTAAATGAAGAAGACTATAAAAAATGGTATGGAAAAGATCCAGCACCTCAAGCCATTTTAGACAAAGCTCAATATTCTTTAGCTGACCTCGATGAGGTCACAGGAAAAGCAGTTTCGAACCCGGGGTGTTTTGCGACGGCGACTTTGTTGGGCTTAGCGCCACTGGTTCAAAAAGGTCTTATTAAACCGGATACGATTACGGTTGACGCGAAAAGCGGTCTTTCGGGGGCTGGTAAAAAGCTGAGCGAGACGAGCCATTATTCGTTTATCAATGAAAATATGCAGATGTACCGGGTCGATAATCACCAACATATTCCGGAGATTCTGAACAAACTTCAAACTTGGAACAAAGACGTGCCGTATATCCATTTCCAAACTTCACTGATTCCTGTGACACGCGGGATTATGGTTACAACTTTTGCGAAATGCGACGCGTCGACGGAACAAGTCGAGGCGGCTTATAACGAAGTCTATAAAGATGCGCAGTTCGTCCGCGTTCAAGCGCCGGGTGTGATGCCTTCGATTAAACAAGTCGTCGGCTCTAACTTCTGCGACATCGGCTTTAGTGTCAATGCCGACACGCACACGATTACGGTCGTCAGTGTCATTGACAACTTGGTCAAAGGGGCTGCCGGTCAGGCGATCCAAAACTTCAATAAAATGTTTGGCTTTAACGAAGCGGACGGGCTGAACGGCCTGCCGACCTTCTTATAGGAGAGATAAATGAAAATAATTAACGGAAACATCACAACGCCAAAAGGCTTCAAAGCAACCGGTCTGGCAAGTGGCATCAAACAAAGTGGGAAACCCGACTTAGCAATTCTTTTAAGTGACACACCGGCAAGTGCGGCGGGCGTTTACACGACTAATAAAACAACGGCAGCGCCGATTCGCATAACTCGTGAGCATTTAGAAAATCCTAGTTTGCGTGGAGTGGTAGTCAACTCGGGAAACGCTAATGCTTCGACTGGAAAATTAGGCTTAGAAAACGCAGTAAAAATGACCGAGTTTGCAGCTAGCAAATACAGTTTGAATGCTGACGATTTTGCGGTCGCCTCAACTGGTGTTATCGGAGTTCAACTCCCGCTTGAAACGATTGAAGCGGGAATCGAACAAATCGAAATCACGGAAGATGGAGGTTCGTTGTTTGCTGATGCGATTTTGACGACAGATACCTTCAAGAAGGAAGTCTGTGTCGACGTTGACGGGAAATATACGATTGCGGGTTGTGCTAAAGGGAGCGGGATGATTCACCCAAATATGGGGACGATGTTGTCATTCATCACGACTGATGCATCAATTCACCCAACCGAACTTCATCATTTATTAAAAGAAGTGACGGACGTGACGTTCAACCAAATCACGGTTGATGGCGATACTTCAACGAATGACACGGTGGTCGTTTTAGCAAACGGTGCCTCAGGTGTTGAAGCAGGCTCAGAATTTAAAGAGGCGCTTGAACTTGTGATGGGCGAACTTGCCCGAATGATTGCGAAAGACGGCGAAGGCGCGACGAAATTAATCGAGGTTGAAGTTGTCAACGCGCTTGATTTCTCAGACGCGCGGATGGCGGCGAAAGCGGTTGTCGGCTCATCTCTCGTTAAGGCGGCGATGTACGGCGAAGACCCTAACTGGGGGCGAATCATGTGTGCGGTCGGTTATTCGGGAGCTGAGGTTGATCCAGACATCTGCGACGTTGACTTGCAAGGGATTAAGGTGTTTGAAAACGGCACGCCGATCGAGTTTGACGTTCAGGCGATGAGTAAAGAACTCAAAAAAGACTTTGTGAAAATCGTGATTGATTTTAAACAGGGCGCAGAAAAAGGAAAGGCTTGGGGCTGTGATTTGACGTATGATTACGTGAAAATCAACGCGCTCTACACGACATAAAATGACAAATTTATTCGAGAATTATAAACGCTCGGAACTTGAAATAGTCCGTGGCGACAAAAATACAGTTTACGACAAAGACGGAAACGCTTATCTCGATTTAACGAGCGGGATTGGGGTAGCGAATTTAGGCTACAATCATCCGACTTTAACGCAGGCTTTGCATGAGCAAGTTGATAAAATCTGGCATGTTCCAAATCTTTACGAGAGCGAAATTCAAGAAGAAGTCGCAGCTAAACTAATCGGCGATTACGACTATAAAGCGTTCTTTTGTAACAGCGGAGCGGAAGCCAACGAGGCTGCGATCAAGCTAGCTCGCATCGCGAGTGGAAAAAGCAAAATCGTAACGTTTTATAACGGATTCCACGGACGCACTTTCGGGGCGATGGCGGCGACGGCGCAAGAAAAAATCCAAAAAGGTTTCGGCGAAATGTTGACCGGCTTTGAATATTTAGAATATAACGCTCCCGGTTTTGAAGAAGTTATCGACGAAAACACAGCCGCCGTGATGCTTGAAGTTGTCCAAGGCGAAGGCGGCGTGTTGGTCGCTGATCGCGATTGGCTTACCAGCTTAGCGGTTCACGCAAAAGCAGTCGGTGCGCTCTTAATTATCGACGAAGTCCAAACGGGAATTGGCCGCACTGGTTCGCTCTACGCTTGGGAACAATTCGACATTGACCCGGACATCATCACAATTGCTAAAGGCCTTGGGAACGGGGTTCCGGTTGGGGCGATGCTCGGAAAAGCTGCGATTGCACCAGCTCTTAGTCCGGGAACGCACGGCACGACTTTCGGCGGGAACAAACTCGCTTTGAGCGTTGCGACGAAAGTGCTCGACATCGTGAAACTGCCGACGTTTAGCTACCAGACAAAAATCAAAGGCGAAACGCTGACGAAAAAACTCGAGGCATTAGGCTTAACAGTTCGCGGTCTAGGTCTGATGATCGGGATTGAGATGGAAACGCCGGAGCGACTTGCCCAGGTTTTCCAGAAACTGCGAGAACAAAAAGTGCTGGCCCTGACGGCTGGGACGACGACGCTTAGACTCCTGCCGAGTCTGACGATTACGAAGGATGAGATCGACCACGCGGTCGACGCGATTAAGGAGGCTATCAATGGCTAACCCAATTTTCAACAAAGATTTACTCGATTTAACCGAACTTTCAAAGGCAGAATTCCTGTCGATTCTCGATTTGGCAAGTGACTTCCGCGCTAACCCCGCAAAATATTCGCAGGCCCTAAAAGGGAAAGTTTTAGCGATGATTTTCGAAAAATCTTCGACGCGGACTCGCGTTTCGTTTGAGAGCGGAATGTACCGTTTAGGCGGAAATGCAGTCGTGCTTGATGCGAAAAATACACAAATCGCGCGCGGTGAGCCGACGATTGATACGGCGAACGTTTTGGCGGGAATGGTTGATGCGATTATGATTAGAACTTTCAGCGATGATATGGTGGCAGAATTGGCTCATTATTCGAGCGTTCCAGTCATCAATGCGTTGACCGACTTGCACCATCCGTGTCAGATTTTAGCAGATTTCCAAACAATTCAAGAAGTTCACGGAACGACTGAGGGCGTGAAAATCGCTTATATCGGAGATGGAAATAATATGGCGCACTCTTATTTATTAGGAGCTACAATTTTAGGGATGGACGTGTCGATTGCGACACCGGCGGAATATGCGCCGAACGCTGAAATCGTTGCGCAGGCGAAGAAAATTGCCGAAGAATCTGGGTCGGTAGTTGAGATTGTGATTGAGCCGGCGGATGCCGTCAAAGATGCCGATTTTATCTTTACGGATGTGTGGGCGTCGATGGGTGACGAGGAAGAATTTGGCGAGCGCGAGAAAGTTTTTGCCGGGAAGTACCAAGTGAATTCGGAGCTGGTGAAACTTGCCAAGGACGATTATTACTTTATGCACTGCCTGCCGGCGCACCGCGGGGAAGAGGTGACTGCGGAGATTATTGACGATCCGAAGCACTCGCTGATTTACCACGAAGCGCACAACCGCCTTTACGCACAGGGCGCGCTGCTGATGAAACTGTTGTTAGAGGATGCCTAAAATGGAACAGAAGAAAAAAATGGCTTCGATTTTACTCGAAGCGCTGCCATATATGCAGCAATTTAATGGAAAAACGATGGTCATCAAATTCGGCGGAAACGCGATGGAAACTGACGAGTTGAAGCTTTCAGTTATGAAGGATATCGCTTTGTTACAGTCAATTGGCGTCAAAGTCGTGCTCGTTCACGGCGGTGGACCAGCAATTAGCGGAATGCTTGAAAAACTGGGTATCGAAAACGAATTTATCGATGGGTTGCGCGTGACGAACGACGAAACAATCGATGTTGTGAAAGCGATGCTGACCGGTAAAGTCAACAAGGACTTGGTGGTCGATTTGGACCGCACAGGTGCTAAGGCAATCGGTTTGTCAGGGATTGATGGAAAAATGGTCGTGGCGGCGCAAAAAGATGTGCGGCTCGGCTATGTCGGCGATATCACGCATATCAATACTGAAGCGATCGAGATGGCTCTTGATAAAGGCTATATTCCAGTTATCGCACCTTTAGGCGTGGATGCGGACGGGCAGACTTACAATATCAATGCCGATACGGCTGCGGTTGAAATAGCGGCGGCCTTGAACGCTGAGAAATTTATTTTGCTTAGCAATATTCCAGGCGTGATGCTTGACGTCAACGATCCAGAATCGATGATCAGCGAAATGACGATTGAGCGCGCTAAAGAGCTAATAGAAGACGGCGTAATCAACGGCGGGATGATTCCCAAAATCCAAGCCGGCATTACAGCCATGAAGTGGGGACTAAACTCGATGACAATCATCGACGGCCGCATCGACCACTCGCTAATCATCGAATTATTCTCGGTCAAAGGTATCGGAACGCTGATCACTAAGTAATGTGACTCCAAATGACCGAAAACTTTAAAATATAACCCTAAAATGGACGGTTTGAGTACATATAGATTCTATATGTACTCAAACTGTCCATTTTTACCTCTTTTTGTGAACTTTTCGGGCATTCTGAGTACATACCCGCTCCAAACCGGAAAAATCCGCAAAAATGTCCCCCTGATTTCCGACTTTGAGCTAGTATAGAATATATACTAGTTCAAAGTCGGAAATCAGGGGACTTTTGCCGTTTTCTAACTCAAATTGGCCGGTCAAAACGTCCTACTGTGTTTTAAGGCGATTTTTAGGGGTTTCAGCCTTCGAAATCACTAAGAAAGGCCTTAAAACACAGTAGAGGATTTTAGTAGCTCGAAAGTGCGAAAACAGGGTGGGATTTGTCGAGGTTAAATTGCAAGTGAATTTTTTCGGCCGTTTTACTTAAAGTATCTAACGTTCCGTGATATAATATAGAGTGAAAGACCACGAGAAAGGGGGACGCGCGATGAATTCGAAACTTATCAACACCATATTAACAAGCATTCTCGTGATCGTCCTTCTTTTCCCGATCTCGCTTTTTAGCCTGAACAATGCGTTCGACCCGACCGAGGCGTTAGCGGATTCAGTGACGGACTCGGCGGTTACGGAGGTCCAGATTGAATTCCTCGACTCGGAGGACACAGGGGTCGTGCAACCCGGGACCGACGTGACGATGAACATCGACTCGTCGGGCGTGCAGGCGATGGTGGGCAACTCGGTCTACGGCTACGTGAAGCTGCTTTTCGCGCCGAACCTGCACTTTGGAGAGGTTGTCGCGAACTACGCAGATAGCGCGTCCTACGACGTTTACCGCATTCCTGGGACCATTCCGAACAAGGCAGCTCCGGGCTGGCTAAATCCCTTCGTGCAAGTCGCTGACTATTCGAAAGGCCTGAGCAACTGGAAATTAGAAGTCACACTTCCGGAGCCGTTCATGTCGACTTCGACGCACTCGCTAAGTGGGGCAAGTCTAACCTTTAACGGCGTCACCACAAGTGACGTTCCAAATCTATCTTGGAATCAGAGCGCAGACCCATCGGAGTCGCAATTAGCAGCAAATTCCACTTTAGAAGTGGGCGAATCGCTTACTATCTTTTCGCACGATCAAGCTGTAACGATTCCGGACCAAACCCGCTGGAGTTATGTATTTGGGACTCTACAAGCTCCGGACGACAATTATGACGCGCAGCCACTTCTGCCGGCTACGAACAATGTTGTCGATAAAATCGACAGCGAAATGACCCGAACTTCTGGCGTAAAACTTAACGTTCCGCGTAGCGCGATGCCAAAAGTTGGTGAGCCATATACGACACATCTCGTCTGGACAATCTCGATGACACCTTAAAAGCCCTCGCAAAGGGCTTTTTTTAGTGCCGAAATGTAGACAGAAAGCCGTTTTAAGAGTAAAATATGAGTAGTGTAAAATTTAGACTCGAGGGTGACAAAATGATTGATGAGAGAAAAAAACTTAGAGAACGCAAAATAACAAAAAAAGCGAAGGTGATCGCAAGCATCTGCGCTATTTTCATTATCCTAGCAGTAGCCAAGGGCGTCCAGCTGGCAATTAAAAGCGGGAACGCCGCATGGGTAGCCCACGAATACGTTATGTCGCCAAAGAGCTTTGCTCCGAACGGAGATGGGCAAGTCAAAAAATGGCAAGGGGATATCGCGTTTAACCCGAATACGGGTATCGAGAACACGAACGATAACGGTTTGGTTCAACCCGGTTCGGGATATACTACTACTCCTACTCCTACTACTCCTACGGAACACCGGGCGCCCCGCGATAGCAACGGTTTAGGTGTCGATTCGACCTATTACTATTCTGGGGATTTCCCGGCTTATAGCAACTATAACTTTGAATCGCCTTTGAGTCACCACTTTGATGTATATGCGCCGAAATTGGTCGATCAAAATGCACTGCAAGGTCTTGCGTTTGATCCTAACGATGGAAATACTGGGCTTTTTGTTTACGGTCTGCCTTTCAATCCGAACGGAATAACAAACTCCTCACTTGTAGATCCGCTTGACGGAGGGGAAGCGTCAGCGATAAGAGTTCCTTACAAACGCCCAATCGAAACAACGAACGAGAATCGTACTCCGCTTTTAGAAACAAATCAAGCGTTGAACGATAGCGCAGAACCGATAATTTCACACACTACGAGATCAGCCCAAAATGGTAACTTGAATATTTCGGCGGTCGATCAAGGCGATGTTCATATGTTAAATATGAGAGCAAAAACTAAATATTCAAATACTTTATATGATAATAAAGATTCAGTGATGTTTACTTATACGACTGTCGTTGACGGAAGTTCGTTCCATTTAGATAGTGTTTATCTAAACACAATGAATTACGGGGCGATTACTGGTTCGATCGAAATTGAATACAGCTCAGCGCTTACGATGACTGATTTACTTACCGATGCTATAACTGAATTAAAAGGAGCTGGAACCGCAGCTGCCCCGACGACTGCGGGTGCTGGCTTGGCTAAAAGTGCAATCGACAGTTTGAGAATAGATACAGGAACTAAAGCGGATTCTGCGGTTACGGTTACTACTGCTAACGGAAAAAAAATAACGAAAATTTTCATCTCGGAAGTTAAAGCCGGTATGAGAGCCAACTATTCGCATAGAGATTCAGTGCGAGATGACTTTGAGGGATACTATCCGAAAGCAACTGAAATTTTTGGAGGGGTGCGCGACAGTTCTACAAGTGATACAAATTCGTTATATTCACTGCTTCGAACGGATGCTAATGGAGATATCCAAACGACCATTCAAAAAAATAGAAGTGATGTTTTGATCGAACGCTTTTTAAAAAACATAAAATTCACTGGAGCGGGAAATCCGACCGGAGAAATAAAAATTACACTACATCAAAACAACGGGTATGAAAAGGCTTATCGAGATTATAAGGGGCTTGAACATTTCTACCGACGCATTCAAGTTAAGGATTCGGAAGGACCAAGCAAAAACCCGTCGGGGGCTGCTGACGAGCTTCCTCCCAACTATACGCACGATAGAAATTATAAAATAAAAATTGCAGATGCGTATAACGAAGCGAGACATATGCGCTCTCGCGGGTTGCCGGGATATATGGCTACCGATGCTGGCGATATCGGTGAGCACTTGGTTATTGGGGGGCTAGCATTAAAAGTAAATAATGGAATAACTGAAGTTGATGCCCACACGACCTATACAAATGGCAACGGTATGGGCGGTACTTTTATGAATCCTTCGGCTTACCAACATAGTGGGGATAACGGTAGATTTAGAAACGTTTGGTGGACCGGGGGTACTCGTTTGTACTATCACGATGCAGATCAAGTTGCAGCCATGCAACCAGGGCGAGATAGCGATCCTTACGATATAAAATATATGGATGATAGCGGCAACGTTTTGGGAACTCCTTTGGGCAAAGGACAGACAACTTCGATACCTGCCGGAGACTCTAGTGAAGAAGGAAGAGCCACGAAAATAGGTGGGAATCTGATTTTAAACGATCCCGATAAACTGTTGTATGTAAATTCTTCGGAACAATCCATTGATTCTCTACATTATAGGTTTCAGTACACCGATACTGGGGCGGGGAAATCTAAACAATATTATCAAACCTCTCTCAACCCTGTCGATCCTACTAGTAATTCATCTGAAGCAATAAGAACAGCTATCTCGCAAAACTCGAATTATTATTGGTTTAACGGTCCTGAAGCGGGAACATTAATTAACAATAGGGGAGTGGTTAAAGGTCACCAATATTGGGGCGCAGATGAACCGAATAATCAAGTAGTGACTAATGAGTTAATTGGTTCTGAGGCTTGGATAAATATTTGGGGCGGGGTATTGCGTGGTGTTAGAAACAATGTCTACGATAGTTTGATATACCCAGGGTTGGCCTCTAGTGCAACCGGAGTATTACCTACTGGTGCGGTAACAGAACAACAATTAGCTGGACTTGTTTCGTGGTCTGATGGATCAATGGGCAAAAAGGATGTGGGTTCTGGATATTTGATCGAGTATTCGCCGTATGATGCAGATCACAATGGGGATTCGGGCGATAACGATTCGCTGAGAACGATGCTTGATGAAATCCATATCACTCAAGAAATCGGCTCATCATCTGATGCTTATATAACGAGCTATTCGGATGTCTTGCGCGATGAAGCGTTATCGAACATTAAAGGTGGTTTCTATACGCTCAGCACGTCAGCTGATTCGCTGTTTGTAGCACCAGACTCGCCAGGCGTTAAAAACGACGCCACGGGCGAAAACACTAAGATTCCATTAATTATGAAAAAAGTCTACGCTCCGCAGATGGATTATAAAGATCCAGATTGGGAGCCCACGGGGCCGACTGCGCCTGGATTTATTCCTGACGAAGCTGGAAATCTTTGGTACAAAGATGCAACTCATACCACTTGGGAGGATATGAATCTCAAAGCCGGGGCTAATCTTCTGTACGACATCAACAAAAACGAATTTTATAATCGCGATAAAACTGCAGTTTACAAAAAACGGGCTGACGTTCCTGATGCAGACTCTTTAAGATTAAAAGAAAACAACTTGGTCCTTCTTGTCCAAACCAACATTCCTGTAACGGCTCCGAGCGAGCTGATCGAAGATCAAATCTGGTATGACGGAACCGATTATAAGGGCGAAACAGTCTACGATGCAAGTCATAATCCGGTTCCTTACAAGGATACAAATGGAACGGCAGTAACTGGTTTGATCTCAAACGACGACTTAGCCGATATGGGTCTATCTCTTCCATACGGGCGCAACATTGAGTATCGCGGCCTAACGAGCGCTACCGGCTACAACCCGACTGACGCCGGGGAAAAAGAGATGCTCGACTTGAAATTCTCAGCTTCGGCAATTGCCCAAAAATTCCCGAAAAATGGGGATAAAACGAAAATTGCTGACAATATCTACGTTCACTCGTTTGTTAGCGACCGTGAAGGGAACTGGACTGAAACGATGGAGCCGGCGAATTCGCTTAAAACTTCATTTGTGTCGCAATACAAATACAAAAAATGGATTACGGTCGGTGAACTCGGCGGAACTAACAACTATGATACCGAGGGCGAAGAATTGCCAAGCGACCTTGTCCGTCAATCGCTTCCGTCACTTCTTCTTTTGAATGACGCCAGTAAAGAAACAGTAGTAAATGGAATCGGAATAGATTCACTACTTGCCAAGGGGCCTGATAATCAGGGGACAATCGATAAATATATCCACATCGAAGATCCAACTGGTTACTGGGCACCGGGGGCAACTTCGGGTTACCGGACTTACGAACTCGTGAGATACGATATTTCCGATAACGATAATAGCAATATGCCCGAAGCCGGGAATCTTCCGCCAGGCGCGAAAAAAGCGCTCAAGGTGGATAGCAGTAATGCCTTCCCTAACTTGGTTGCGACGCGGATTCCGACGAACGTTTACAGCGAAGCGACGGGGGATTCGTTCGATTCGGATTATACTTCGGTTTACGGATTTAACCCGATTTACAATGTTAAAATCGGTCAAGATAATGACTGGGGGGACCCGGCCTATCCTAACTATTGGTTTAATTATAACGCGGTTGCCGATAATAAACTTACAACGTTCTATTACCGCGACGTGACGCAACCACAGCTGATCGATGAAAAAGTGCCTGAAGCTAAGGTTACGCCGCTCGATATTACAATCAAGTTTACGAACAAATACGGGCGAAACGTTAAAATTCAGAAGGCTGATGGCTCATACGAAGTCGCTGCGTTGAAGCTGCACGATAGCGCGATTAAATCAAACGATACGGCATCGCAAAATGTTACGATGGCACAATTGACCGCTGTTTACGGTTCTCCCGTTCCAGGTGCGTTGGATTCTATCTACCAGCAAATCCAAGGAAACAAATACGAAAAACCTGATTCAACATTTGCCGATTTAGCCGCTAAGTTGAAAACGGCTGAGGACGTTAATGGCTATAAAGCCTTTAGTGCTGATGCTACTGGTGAGTGGTGGTCTACACTTGCCGGCACTGGTACTGGTTCTGGCTTTTCTGTCCCAGCGGGTGCTAACCAGCTGACGATCGATATTCAGCTCGACGGGAAGGTTTCGCTTGAGGCGTCGCCGCTCTTGCGGTTCGAGCCGAAGTACGTGATGAATCCGGAACAACAGGCGCAGGCGCTCGATACGATTATTCTGACGGTTACCGACTATAAGACGCCGCCGAACGGTGATAGGTCGGTGGTCGGGGATTACGCTGTGACCGCGAAAGTTTACGGACTGCATAATAGCGATATGTATGGTAGCACTGTAGTCAAACCTAGCGAGAACGACCTGACGCTGAGTCAGTCGATCCTGCTTAAGGATCTCGATGCCGAGTCGGAGGCGACTCAGTGGAAGCCGATTGGAATTACTTGGCCATCATTTGATAACTGGGTTGAGTTTGACGATGGCGGATACGTGCGCAAATACGAGATTCCGGCGAAACGTCTGAAGATGATGCTGAACGGAGTGAAAAGTGATCCGCTGATTAATACGCCAGGGCTTAAGTATAGTCGCATCGAATGGGAGCTTACCGCTCTGTCTCCGGTCGATTATAAGGGGGCGGTTGCGATTGATGGCACGAGTGTGTCGGTGCCGATTGGTTCGGCGACCGCCGCGCTGATGATTGCAAGTGCCGGCGGATCCAATCCGCTCACGCCTGCTGCTGCCAACATTATCGGCACGTTTGACGGCGCTCCGATTGCAAGTGGCACGTTTACGATAAGTTCGACGGACGGAACGCTCGTCGCAAATAGCACTAACGGTGAGGCTTACCGGGCAGCGCTGGCTACATCTGGTGAACACGAAATTACGATTAAGTTCACGGGTGGCGGCGATTCACGCAAATACGTCTTCAAAATCAACAATCACTAAACTGCTTCATAATAACAGCGAAAGTCCGGCCGATTTGGTCGGGCTTTTACTTGCGAAACGCCCGATGTACTCCAAATGACCGAAAACTTTGAAATATAGACCTATTTTGGACAGTTTGAGTACATATAGATTCTATATGTACTCAAACTGTCCATTTTCGCCTCTTTTTGCGAACTTTTCGGTCATTCTGAGTACATACCCGCTCCAAACCGGAAAAATCCGCAAAAATGTCCCCCTGATTTCCGACTTTTTAGACTTTTTTTGCTTTTTGGAGCCACTTGCCCGCACTTTCTTTGCGTATATTGCAAAAGGGTGGGGAAGTCGTAAATAATATAGTAATTTGGCCCCGATTTTGGTATAATATTAGAAATATAAATAGAGAAGGAACTTGATAAGGTATGAGAAAAGTTCAATTTTTTGATACGACGTTGCGCGACGGCGAACAGACGCCTGGCGTGAACTTCAACACGCACGACAAAGTCAGAATCGCGCTGCAGCTGGAAAAATGGGGCGTTGACTGCATCGAGGCCGGCTTCCCAGTGGCAAGTCCCGGCGACTTCGAGGCGGTAAACGAAATCGCTAAAAACATGACGACGATGACGGTTTGCGGTTTGGCGCGTTGTCACAAAAAGGATATCGACGCTGCCTATAAGGCGCTTGAACCAGCTAAAAACAAGCAGATTCACGTGTTCTTAGCGACGAGTCCGATCCACATGGAATACAAATTGAAAATGACGCCAGATGAAGTTTTGGCTTCAATCGCTGAACACGTGGCTTATGCGAAGACGTTGTTTGACGTTGTCCAATTCTCACCAGAGGATGCGACGCGAACTGAGCGCGAATTCTTGTTGAAATCGGTTCAGACGGCAGTCGATCACGGCGCGACGATCATCAACGTTCCGGACACGGTCGGCTACACAACGCCGAGCGAATACGGCGCTATCTTCCGCTATCTGCTCGACAACATCGACAACCACGGCGCTGACGTGATTTATTCGAGTCACTGTCACGACGACCTTGGGATGGCGACTTCGAACTCGCTAGCAGCCATCGAAAACGGGGCGACCCGCATCGAAGGTACGGTTAACGGCATCGGCGAGCGCGCGGGAAACACTCCGATTGAGGAGTGCGCGACGGCGCTTCACATCCGCCGCGATTTCTACAACGCTGAAAGTTCGATTGTGTTGGTGGAAACGAAAAATACGAGCGACCTGGTGAGCGCTTTGAGCGGTCTTGCAATTCCGAAAAACAAGGCGATCATCGGCTCGAACGCCTTCGCTCATGAGAGCGGAATCCACCAGGATGGCGTTCTGAAAAATCCTGAAACTTACGAAATTATCACGCCGCAGCTGGTCGGCTTCAAGACGAATCACTTGCCGCTTGGAAAATTATCTGGGCGTCACGCCTTCGCAACGAAGATGGCGGAGCTTGGTTACTATCTCGAAGGCGAAGAGCTGAAACACGCGTTTGATAACTTCAAAATCTTAGCCGACAAGAAAAAAGTCGTCGAGGAACGCGACTTACTTGCCCTGATGGGTGACGCGGTAGCGAACAACGAGTCTTGGATTATTGACCGGATTGAACTTGCCTATGATTCGTTTGGCGAGCAGGAAGCGAGCGTGAGTTTGACGACGAAAGCTTACGGAAACGTGAGTGCGAAGGCGGTCGGGGCTGGTAGTGTCGAAGCGATTTACAACACGATCGACAAGATTTACAAGCAAGATACGCGCCTGACTTATTACACGATTGATGCGGTGACGGACGGAATCGACGCGCAAGCGCAGGTCAACATCACCGTCCAAGACAATAAAACCGGTAAACTTTACAACGCGTCGGGCCTTGACTACGATGTGATTCAGGCAAGTGCGAAGGCTTATATCAAGGCTAAGGAACTTGTTTTGAACGAGGAAGGAGAATAATATGAATTTAGAGCAACAGAAACCTCTAGTTATCGCGTACCACTGGGACGTGCGTAACTTTGAAGAAGAAGCAAAAATGGAAGCGAAACCGGAAACGAACATCAACGTGAGCTTGAACCCGGTTAACATCGAAGAGGAACAATACGCGGCGGATAGCTTTTTCCGCACGCGCCTGACATTCCTGATTTTATTCGATGCGCAGGAAAAAGAAAACGGTGAGATTTTGCCGCCACTTGCCATCTCGGGGGCAATTGAGCAGATGACTCGCGTGATCGATCGCAAGATCGAGAAGCAGGAAGATTTGAGCCAAGATGATATGAACGAGCTGGTTGCGCCGCTGTTTGATATGGCACGCCGCCTGACTCAGGATGTCAGCGAAATTGCGCTGGATATTCCGGGTATCGTTTTGAATTTTGAAAACCCAGAAGCTTAAAATATAGGAGGATATTAAAATGGGATTAAAAGATTTTGACCGTAACGAAGATTTAGATTTGTGGAAAGCAATCGACCTAGAGGCCGAGCGCCAAGAGGGCAATTTAGAGCTTATCGCCTCTGAAAACGTGGTATCACAAGCCGTGATGCGCGCGCAAGGATCGATTTTGACAAACAAATACGCTGAAGGCTACCCTGGCAAACGCTACTACGGCGGATGCGAATTCGTCGACATCGTTGAGCAATTGGCAATTGATCGCGCGAAAGAATTGTTCGGAGCGAAATTCGCCAACGTGCAACCTCACTCGGGCTCGCAAGCCAACACGGCAGCTTACTTGTCATTGATCGAACACGGCGACACAGTGCTAGGTATGGACTTGTCAGCCGGCGGACACTTGACGCACGGCTCGCCGGTCAACTTCTCGGGCAAAACTTACAATTTCATCTCTTACGGGGTTGACCCAGTCAGCGAAGAAATCGACTACGCATTGGTTGAAAAACTAGCGGTCGAAAACGACGTGAAACTAATCGTAGCGGGGGCAAGTGCCTATTCGCGTACAATCGACTTCGCTAAATTCCGCGAAATCGCCGATCGTGCCGGAGCTAAATTGTTCGTCGATATGGCGCACATCGCAGGCCTAGTCGCAGCGGGCGTTCACCCGAACCCAGTGCCTTACGCTGATATCACAACAACGACTACGCACAAAACTTTGCGCGGACCTCGTGGTGGTTTAATCTTGACGAACAGCGAAGAATTAGCTAAAAAAATCAACTCAAACATCTTCCCAGGAATCCAAGGCGGACCTCTTGAACACGTTATCGCTGGTAAAGCGGCAGCGTTCCACGAAGCCTTGAAACCTGAATTCACTGACTATGCTAAACAAATCGTCAAAAATGCGGCAGCCTTCGCCGAAGTGTTCCAAGCCGACGACAAAGCACGCTTAATCAGCGGCGGAACTGACAACCACCTTGTGTTGGTTGAAGTTACTGATTTTGGGATGAACGGTAAAGAAGCTGAAAACCTTCTTGATACTGTTAGCATCACTGTCAACAAAAACTCAATTCCAAACGAGCAATTATCACCGTTCAAAACGAGCGGCCTACGCATCGGTAGCCCGGCGATCACATCGCGTGGCTTCGACGAAGCTGACTCAAAACTTGTCGCTGAATTGATCATAAAAACTTTGAAAAACGCCGACAACGGTGCCGCGCTTGATGAAGTCCGCGCCGAAGTAGCTCGCTTAACTGCGAAATATCCTCTATATAAATAAACTTTATGCAAGCGGAACCCGTAAAAAGGTCCCGCTTTTTTTGATTTAGAAAAAAATATTAACCTAATCGGCGGTCTATAATCGCTTACTGTGTTTTAAGGCGTTTTCTAGTGCTTTCGAGGTCCGAAACCCCTAGAAAACGCCTTAAAACACAGTAAGAAAAAAATAATCGAACTTTTTTGCCCAAAAATGTAACAAAACGCAAAAAAATACGTATATATATAGTATAGGGGTAAAAAATTGCCCCGGAAAGGATGGTGTAAAAATGGGATACCAAGAATCAGTAATAAAAATCGAAAACGAGGAGGAGGGGCTAGAAAGAGCGAAAAAATTAGATTTGTTCAATGTATATCCATATGCAATAGTAATCAGCAAATGGCACATTCACGAACATCCTCCAGGCACAATGTTTTTGTACTTGTCGGGAGCAAGATTCAGACAGCCGACGAGAGAGGGATACATTCACATTGAAGAAATATTTGGATGGGAGTCAGATGATCCGGATGATCTTACAAATTGTTTTGACATCTTGCCGCCGTCGCCGGAGTTTCTTGCAATTCAAGAAAAAGATGTGTTATAATTGATTATAACAAGTTATAACAAAAAAGAGGTGTGTAGATATGGAAACTAAAGTTAGAAAAGTAGGATCATCCTTAGGCGTTATCTTACCCAAAAATCTAGTAACAGAAGGAACGGAATTTGAGATATTGGAAGTTGATGGGACAATAGTTTTGAGTCCTAAAATCGAAAATTTCTATAAAGTGGCAGAAGAAGGAGAGTTCTACCAATCGGACGGGTTCGCAGAAGTCGATCCAGCTGGCGGTGAAGTATGGTAAATTACATCCCGCGCCAGCGCGATATCGTGACCTTGGATTTTGATACCTCGCGAGGAAATGAAATCAAGAAACGTCGACCGGCAGTGGTCGTAAGCTCACTCGGTTTTAACAGAAGCACTGGATTTTGCGTGTGCTGCCCAATAACTTCAACCAAAAAAAAACATCCAACAAATGTCGAAATCAGCGACGTCAGCAATCGAATCAGCGGTTCGATTCTGACAAGTCAGTTAAAATCGTTTGATTACAAGGCGCGAGGAATTGCCTATGTCGAAACCCTAAATGTCTGCCAATGGGCGGAAGTGAAAAAGAAAATCGAATTAATTTTCGAATAAAAGCGGGCAAATTCTCAACTAGTTTCAACCTAGAATTGGTTATTAAGCGAGGGGTTAGTAATTTCTATAGTTTCCCATCTTTACAATATGTCAGTTGAAACTCTTACAATTTGTCAGTTGTAATTGTTTGTGATATAAATAACATAGGAAAGCGAGGCCTTAAATATGGATTATATAAAATAGATACCGATAAAAACGAAAGCTCCGAAATTATTGAATGTAATTACAAGTTCAGGTTTAGCGTATCAACGTCCAGATGGGGTCAACATACTGCCGCTCGGCATTTTGAGACCTTAATAATTACTGTATAACTAAAAGAGGAAAGTGCGAGCAAAGCGCTTTCCTCTTTTTTTATAAATAACTAAATCATCAAAATATAAAAACAATTATTTAACGACATTAGCGAATGATAAAATTTGCATAATAATTTTACATTATCATAAAATCGGAGTAAACTTAAAAAGTAGTAATCGAAATTTTTGAAACGAAGCTAGCTTCGTTTGTTTCTATCCCTAGGGATAGAAACAATTCTAGGAGCGAACAGGATGAGGAAAATGAATATGAGAAAAATAAAAAAGTATGTACAATTTTTTTGAATGGAATTTGAAAAATTATATTCTGAAGTTGAGCAAGGGCTTAGTGGCTTTAAAGAACACGAGAAAAGCGTAATCGTTGCAAAAGAAGGTTTGAAAAACGGTAATTTTCGCGTATCGATACACGATGGAATTACAGATAAAGTAGTCTTCTGGGAATTTGGGCGGCTTGAGTTGTTTGGTGTAACATCTTGTTACAGGCGAGAAACTAGCAATCCAGAAGTTGAGGCTAGATTGTTTCGAAATAAATTAGTAAAAGAATTTGGTTTGAGAAAATGAACATCTAAATATAATTTTCAGGAGGTGTAATATGGAAAACGAAGTGATTATTGTGACGAGTAGAATAAGAGATAAAGGCCAATGTTGGACTTTAAGTAAATTAAGGGATGAAGATTGGACATATTATGCTAAACATGCGGTTAATGGCTTTTTTAATCCATTGAAAGAATTAGCAACTTTGTTTATTGACGGCGTACAAGCAGCTCCTGTTTGGGAACAAAATATAAAATATACGGAGATTACAGACGAAGAGGAACAACTTTTTGCTGATAACCTAGAATCGTTTCTTAAACAAATCGAAGTTATGAATGTTAAACGTATAGATGTTGAACAGTACAATAATAACAATTATGAACAATGTAACAATATGATTAGAACATTCATATTCATACAAGATGCCTATCCATCATGTTTTACATGGGAAGTAGAGGGTAGTAAAAGAATGGGAATCATCAAGGAAAAGGATGCTAACGTAATAGCTTACAGTAATGAATACCGAAATTTATTGGAAGAAAAAGGGTATTTTAAAAGCGAAGAACAACTTGGTGATACTAGTAGGTTTTATAGAATTATAAATAGGGCTTGGAAAGAATTTGAAACCCAAGAAGAACGTAATTGGTTGCGCGAGGTCTTAATCGGTGAAGCAGAATTTCAAATAGATTCTGAACTTACTGATAGGGCATGGATTTATGGAAAAGTGAAAAAAGGTGAATTTTATAAAAATGATTGGGTTAAAGTGTTAATATGTGGCCAAATTGAAGAATTACAAATTATGGGATTGAAAAGTATAGAAGGAGAAGAATTGGTAGGGGTCGATTTTGAAAGCGAAGATGGGCAAGGAGACCCGTGTAAAATTTCGTTTGGGAAAGTGATAACTGGTTTAGAAAATAAAATTTTAAAAGGAAAAAATATAAAAAAAGCAGATTTCGAAGAAAGGAGTATTTTTGATTCTGTCAACCAAGAGTTGCCAAAAGAAGAGATTGATAATGTTAGAGATAATAATGAAGCGGTTTACAAAAATACCGAGTATAAAATGCTAAATTCGAAAATCATAATCAGTAGTACTAGTTATGTAATTGGAGAAGGATTGTGGTGTGCGGGTAAATTTGTTGAGGGAGTTTTTTGCTTGAATGATGATGTTGCTATAGTATCGAAAGGTCATCTAATACAAGAAGCTACGGTCACAAAAATCGAAGTATTTGTTAATCACGAACGGGAAGAACGCGAGATTATAAAAAATGAATATGGAATAGAGATTCCGATCAAAATATGTCTGGGCAAGAATATTGATAAAGACGATATTACAATGGATGATGAAATACGCAAAGGAACGCTATAAAGATTAGGTGGGCTAAACAAGGAGGGAAATAATTATGGAAAGCAGAAAAGAAAAAGCGGAAAAAATTGCTATCAGTTTAAAAGAATCCAAGAATTTAAACGAGGATGTGGAAAAACTCATTAAACCAAAGGAGGCAGCAGATTTAAAGGAATTAATTTTAGATGCAATTGGGCCAGATATTGAATTGCTTATGAGATTTGAGTTGGCCGTGGTCGAAGCGCAGGAAAAATATCTAAAAGAGTATGTAGAAAAAGCAGAATCATTATCGGCATTGCTTGATGATGTAATAAAAAAAGTTGAGAAGGATAAATAGAAATGCGATTTATGGAATGTAAAGGGGATTTATGATTGAAGAACTAGAAATTCAACAGCGAAAAGAAAAAATGGAACACGCGTTGCGGCAGCACGCATTGGGTGCTGCCGCGGCAGGTTTTGCTGCAGGTGTTGTGCCGGGGGCTGGTGAAATTGCCGCAATGGCAGTGGCAGTTGGTTTTATCTGGCATTCATATTACGAAATCGGAAAAATTGCAGGTGTAAAATTAGAGAATCATGTAATTAAAGCAATTGGTAGTGCTGTGGGGGCTAACATTGCGGCCACAGTCATTTCAACGCTAGCGATAGAAATGGTGGTCGGGTTTATTCCTGGTCTGTCGATGTTTGCAGGTGCGGCAATTGATTTTACAATAGTTCAGATTGCAGGGAATATCTTTATAAAAGTATTGACGAAAATCACGAACGAAGGATACGACATTAGCGATTTATCAACTGAGCATCTGATAAGCATGGCGACCGAGTGTACGAAAAATATGGATATTAAAGAAGGAATTAAAACTGCTAAAGAAGAATTTAAACAAGCTAAAAAATCTGGTGAATTTGACAAAAATAAGAAAATGGATTTGGGCGATTTCGAAGATGAGTAAGAACTAGACAAAAAACTATAAAAGATTGCAATAAAAAAAGAGGACCAAATGATGTGTACGAGTGCGAACAAAAAAATCAAAAGCATTGGTGATTACTTGCAGTTAATTAGAACAAGAGAAAAGGGTAAACGTAGCAGGCAAAAAACATATTATCGAGGAGAAAATAGGGATTATAAGGAAAGCAAGCTTGTTTCGAGTTATATACGAGAATTAAAACCCAAAATCGAAGGAACGCTCGAGGATATTGGAAAATTCAACTTAATGGATTTATTAGAAGAATATTATTATGAGGTTGCAAGCTATGTCGGAACAGACGAAAAAGATAATTTTGTTCCCTTTTCTCAACATCATGGATTACCAACTAATTTATTAGATTTGACAACTAATCCGCTTGTGGCATTATGGTTTGCTTGTCAAAACAAAGAAGATGATGGATGCGTTTATTTATTTGATGGATATAAATTTATCAAAATGGATGATGATATTTTAAAAGATTGTTCGAAAAGCGCATTTAACGTGAGCGATTCCTTGGAAAATATGAAAGAATATTTATTTGGGCGGGGTGATGAGTGTAAAAAAAGCATTGCAATCATCAGTTGGTTTGCGAGGTTTGGAATCGAACGTTCTAAGGATCAGAGATGCTTAGATTTAAATTTTTGGGAGAAAAAACTTAGTAAATATATTGCAGATAATTATCCTGAAATAAAAAAGGATGATGATAATAATGCATATAAAATTTTTAATTCAATTCCGAAAAAAGAATTTAACGAACATAGCTATTGTCAGTTATATGAAAATAAAGATTTTCAAAAAATGGCGGCAACGTATAAAACGAATGAAGATAATAAGCTCCGTAGAAATAGAATTACATTAGTTATTTTAGCATATTATTGCATGAAGTATGTTTCCAAAAACGACAAATTTATGCCATTGCCGTTGCCTATTTTTAAACCAAGTATTAAGTTTGACAGAATGAGGAACCAAGCGGGCTTGTTTGCAATACAAAGCTATGGAGAGTTCGGCGGAAAGATTCTTCATCAAGAATTAATTCCGGATGAAACAGTGAAAATAAACAAAGAAGACAAGAAAGCGATATTGGATGAACTAAGCAAAATTGGTATAGATGAAGCGTTTATTTACGGAGATGTCGATAGCATTGCGAGAAAAACTAAAACTGATTTCTTTGAGTTTGAACGTCGGTAGCAAGGGTATGACAAGCGCATTATTAGCAGAATAGCGAGTTATAATATGACAATCTCGCGTTCGGGACAATCCAGAATTGAGAAAGAAGGTAAATGCTATGAAAAATTATCAGTGTAAACATTGCGGAATTGTGATCCATAAAGATAAAACGCCCAGTCCATTAGGGTGCAGTCAAAGAACGAGGCACTCGTGGACGGATTTGGGGAATTTTAATTTATATGGAGATAACTATTCCTGCACGAAATGCGGAGCGGTTGTACAAACGGATAGCAAGCCGACGGATTTAGGATGTCCAGCTAACATTCGACATAGTTGGCGAAAATTGTAGTAAAAATATGAAATCGTGTGGCGATGCGTCGCGCGCGAAGCGGGGGAATTGCCCAATGACAGCAGGAGATATAACGCACGAAAAGGTTTCGCACGATACCGGCACGATTTTGCTAACGGCAGAGCAGTGGGAAGTAGAGTGTGAGCACGGGACGCGAGTTTTTGCGGACAAGAAAAGTGCCGAGAAATTTGTAGAATTAAACGGACACCGCAATCGGAATAAGCATCTTGACGGGCCGATTATGAAGTGGCTGAGATCTTTTTGGAAATAGGAATGTGAGGTTCTGGGATGGATAAGGAAAAAGTGAAAGACGTTGCGCAGTCGGCGGGCTTGTTTGCGACGATCTGGTTAGGTTCGATGGCAATCGTGAGCAGCGTAGTCATCGCGGGAATTGCAAAGGTCAGAAAGGGATGATCGATTTGGGAGTCCTCGGAGCGAATCCGGATGGGTATGCATTTAAAAAACTTAAGGCTATCGATGATTTAAGGAAAATGATTGCAATCGATTAAGGAAAATGGTATTATATATGTACGAAGATGATGCTTCCATTGGAACGTCAAAACCCCTAACTGCTACCAACGGTCAGGGGCTTTTTTATACATTAATTTGAAATTAACGGACGTTTCCTAAAAATCTACACGTGAGATTTTAGAAAATTAAGACTAAGTCGTGCTAACTCTACTAGATATAGGATATCTAGGTTTAGCAGTACGAAGATTATTGCTTCCATTGCGTCACCTCCCTTGTCGTGGAAGTAACGTAAGCGTGTAGGTTCGCTTAGTCCTATTAATATTATAGCACTTTCAGTCGTTGTTCACAAATCGTGAATGCGAACTTAATGTTTAAAATGGAGTATAGAATATGAAAAAAATTATTATGGTTGTTCTTATATTGGTAATTCTCGGCGGGTGCGGAGCGTTGTATTTCGTGGCGCATCAGCTGCCGGACGGAACAACTGCGCCAACCAAAACTACGGCAAGTAAAACGCCCGATTCGAAAGAAGATGCCGCACCGGCTAGCGACTTTGAAGCAGAGTTTCAAGCTGCGATGGATAAGCAGATGACTGACTTGCCGACAGGAAAAATCAAAATGGGCTTTAGCGGCGGGAAATACCAAATAGTGATTCCAGAGCTATTTGCGAAAATGGCAGGCAAAGATAAAATCCAGATTCTAGCAGACAAACTGTTCGGATGGGCGACTAGCGCTTATGCAACTATTCAAACTCCAAAAGAGCCTCGTCCGGAAGTCGTTATCTCTCTAGATGATGAAAAACAAACCGTAATCGCGCACGAAGAAAACGGGGAAATGATAGTAAACTAGAAAACGATATATTCGTGATAACGGTAGCCGATGCACGCGATCACTTCCCGAATAGATTTATAATTTGCGTAAAAATCGAATGGTCAACACCGGCAAGTGTCACCAAATCCGTTATCGAAACCGCCCTAGATGACAATGTTTTTCGAAAAAGGGTCAATTTTTGGCGGTTAGGGGCGGGTATAGAATCTATACCCGCCCTTAACTGCCAAAATAAGGCTAAAAAACGAAAAATCTTGTCATTGAGGGCGGTTTTGGATTTAAACAGGCCCCAAATGACACGATTTCAAGAAAAAAAGGTCGATTTTTGGCACAAAAGGGCCTGGTTATATTTTAACCAGGCCCTTTTGTGCCAAAATAAGGGCAAAACTCCAAAAATCTCGTCATTTGGGGCCTGACTTGCCCGCGGTTTTGAAAAATCTTTGATTTTACTGCACCCAGGAATGCGAAATCGTTTGATAAACTAGTAATATGAAAAGAGAAGGAAGAAAAGAACGAAAGGAAGCACTATGATCGCAATATTTCGCAGTATACCGCACCTACTCCCCAAGTATCTCCCCCTAGATCTGCATTTGATTATTGGGTTCATCAGCGTGTCGTGTCTGCTCGGGATTATGTACCTTCTGAACCGCGAGAATTTCAGCATCCGGTTCGTCATCGCGACTTATCTCCTGTATTATTTCGTGGTGATCGTGCTTGGAAATGTGACGGGGTGGACGTCGATTTCGACCATCCGCACCCTCATCCAAGAAGACGGCACGGCGTTTCAACCGTGGATCAACCTGCACCCGTTCGTTCCGGGGACAACGTGGGATTTCACGATGAACGTCATCTGCTTCATTCCGCTCGGCATCCTAGTGCCGCAGCTCAGCCCGCTGTTCAGTCGGTTCCGCTTCACCGTTCTCTTCGGTTTCCTCTTTTCATTTTTAATTGAATCCGGGCAACTCTTCACCCGCTCGCGTGAAAGCGACATCAACGATTTGATCGCCAACACGCTTGCTACCGCTATCGGATTCGCCATTTATTACTTGCTGTTTGATCTTCTGCTGAAGCGAAAACTGCGCCACCCATCTAATCTCCTAGGTAATCTATTTCCCGTTCTTATTGTATTAATCGGCGTGGTTCTCGTCTTCTTCAGATGAGTTTTAGCATAATAATTTCCCAAAAGCTCCTTGATAGTTTATAATTTATTTATAACTATTAAGGAGTTTTGCTATGAAAATTTTAATGTTAAACGGGTCTCCCCACGAAGCGGGATCGACTTTTACAGCCCTAAAAGCAGCTGGGCAAGTCTTCGCCGCCCAAGGCGTCGAATCGGAAATCGTGCAAATCGGCAAAAAACCGCTGAACGGTTGCATCGCCTGTGGGTATTGCGGCGAACATAAGCGCTGCGTCTTTAAAGATGACGGCGTGAACGATTTTATCGAAAAAGCCATCGAGGCGGATGCTATTATTATTGGCTCGCCGACGCATTTCGCGAACCCGAGCGGGGCATTAATCGCGTTTTTAGACCGCGTCTTTTTCGCTTATGGAATGCGCAATTTCGACGGAAAATTAGGAGCCGCGGTTGTGAGTTGCCGGCGAGGTGGAGCGAGTGCAGCGTTTGATGTCTTGAATAAATATTTCACGATCAGCCGCATGCCGGTCGTTTCAAGCCAATATTGGAACCAAGTTCACGGGAATTTCGCTGAGCAAACGTTGCAGGACGAGGAAGGAATCCAGACGGTCGAGACACTTGCCGATCAGATGGTTTGGCTCTTGAAGTGTATCGAGGCAGGCAGGCGCGAGGGCATTGTGGTTCCGGCGAAAAGGGACGCGAAACATACCAATTTTATCAGATAAATTAAGGTGCCTTAGGGCATCTTTTTTAAGGTCACATAAAATTCACACACTAGGGCAAACACAACATATAGTGGTGTGAAAGCGAAATGTAAACACCATATATAGATTTTCATAAATTATTTTGCTAAAAATCATTGAAAAGATTTTAGTGATTGTATATAATAAATCAAAGCAACGCGAATGAACTTAGGAGGATGAGAATATGAGCTCAACCGAAACAGAAACAAAAACGATTAAAGTTGTCAAACGTGATGGCCGTAGTGCGCTATTTAGCGATCAAAAAATCTACGAAGCGATGGTTAAGGCTGCTAAAGAAGTCCGTGGCGATTTGAACCACGTGGACTACGCGCGCCTGGGGGATATCCTGAACGCTATCAACTTTGAAATCCACAGTCGTTTCGAAAATGATATTAAAATCTATGAAATTCAATCAATCGTCGAGCACGCTTTGATGAGTTCGGGTGAATACGATATTGCGGAAACTTACATCAAATACCGCACGCAACGCGATTTCGACCGTTCGCGCGCAACTGATATCAATTTCACAATCAACAAGTTGATCAACCGCGACGAAACAATCGTCAACGAAAATGCGAACAAAGACTCGAAGGTCTTCAACACGCAACGCGATTTGACGGCAGGGATCGTGGGCAAGTCTATCGGCCTTAAACTTATGCCTCAACACGTAGCGAACGCGCACCAAAAAGGCGATATTCACTATCATGACTTGGATTACCATCCATATACACCGATGACAAACTGCTGTTTGATCGACTTCAACTTCATGTTGAATAACGGTTTCAAAATCGGCAACGCCGAAGTTGAGCCGCCTAAATCAATCGGAACTGCAACGGCGCAAATGAGCCAAATCATCGCTAACGTGGCTTCATCGCAGTACGGCGGCTGTTCAGCTGACCGCATCGATGAATTGTTAGCTCCTTTCGCGGAAAAGAACTTCCAAAAGCACTCGAAAGATGCTGAAATCTGGATTGAAAACGCTGAGCGCCGCGAAGAATATGCGCGCACGAAAACGCAAAAAGACATCTATGACGCAATGCAATCGCTTGAATATGAAATCAACACTTTGTTCACTTCAAACGGTCAAACTCCGTTCACTTCAGTTGGTTTCGGTCTTGGTTCGTCTTGGTTTGAACGCGAAATTCAAAAAGCGATTCTTAACATCCGCATCAAAGGTCTAGGAACGGAAAAACGTACCGCTATCTTCCCTAAACTTATTTTTGCGATCAAAAAAGGCTTGAACTCAAATGCCGAAGATCCAAACTATGATATCAAACAACTTGCCCTAGAATGTTCTAGTAAACGCATGTACCCAGATATTTTGAACTACGATAAAATCGTTGAGCTGACTGGCTCGTTCAAAACGCCGATGGGTTGTCGTTCGTTCCTTCAAGGTTGGAAAGACGAAAACGGCGTTGAAGTCAACGCAGGACGTATGAACTTAGGCGTTGTAACGCTTAACTTGCCACGTGTCGCTTTGGAATCAAGCCAAGAAATCTCGAATTTCTGGGCGATCCTTGATGAGCGTTTGGCAATTGCCAAAGACGCCCTTGTTTTCCGCGTTGAGCGCTGTAAAGAGGCGACTCCGCAGAACGCGCCGATTCTGTATATGCACGGGGCGTGGGGACGTCGTTTGGGGCCGAATGACAACGTTGATTTGTTGTTCAAGAACAAACGTGCGACGGTGTCGCTTGGCTACATCGGAATTTACGAAGTGGCTGCTTACTTCTTCGGGCCAAATTGGGAGAAAAATTCTGAGGCGAAACAATTTACGGTTGATGTGCTGAAATATATGAAGGAAGCTTGTGATGCTTGGGGTAACGAGTTTGGCTACCACTTCAGTGTTTACGGCACTCCGTCTGAGTCGCTGACAGATCGTTTCTGCCGTCTTGACCAAGAAAAATTCGGTAAAGTTGAGAACATCACCGACAAAGATTACTATACAAACAGTTTCCACTACGATATCCGCAAAAAACCGACTCCGTTCGAGAAGCTTGATTTCGAGAGCGTTTATCCGAAATATACTTCGGGTGGGTTCATCCATTACTGCGAATATCCGGTTATCCAACAAAACGTTAAATCGCTTGAGGCCGTTTGGGATTACTCTTACGACAAAGTTGGTTACCTTGGCACGAATACGCCGATTGATCACTGCTTCGAATGTGGTTTCGATGGCGAGTTCAACCCGACTCATCACGGCTTCGAGTGCCCTGAATGTGGGAATAACGACCCTAAAACTTGTGAAGTTGTAAAACGTACTTGTGGTTACCTTGGTAATCCGCAGGCTCGTCCGATGGTTCACGGCCGCCACGTCGAGATTTCGACGCGCCAGAAACACGTTGACTTCAACGCTGACGGTGTCCTTGGGACGCTTGGAGGCGAAGATTAAAAATGCCTGAATTGCTAGCTAAAGATTTCACGTGCGGGCAAGTCGCCGACTACAAAGCCTTCAGCTTCGTAGACGGGCAGGGCGTTCGCTGCGCGCTTTATCTTAGCGGGTGTATGTTCAAATGTCCCGGTTGCTTCAACCGCGCGGCGCAAAATTTTGAATATGGCAATCCTTATACCGATGAACTCGAAGCGGATATCATCTGCGATTTGAGCGAGAATTATGTTCAAGGCTTGACTTTATTAGGCGGCGAACCGTTCTTGAACACGCCGACAGCGACGCGTTTAGCGCGCAAAGTCCGTGAGGTTTTCGCTGACGAAAAAGACATCTGGGCTTGGAGTGGTTACACTTTCGAGGAGCTATTTTATGGCTCTCCCGACAAGCGCGAACTTTTAGAATTGTGCGACGTCTTAATTGACGGTCAGTTTAAATTAGCTGAACGCAATTTGAACCTACAGTTCCGCGGTAGCGAAAATCAACGCATCATCGATGTCCAAAAATCAATCGCCGCCGGTCGCGCCATCTGGTGGGCTCAAGCGATGGATGAAAAAGCCAAATTGATGCCGGATACTCGTCCCGAGTTGATCGACAAACGTGAAATGATTTAAATTTATAGGAGTCTAGTCCGCGCGGCTAGGCTTTTTGCGTAAAATCATGAAAGTTAGGTATGAAATTGACCTTTTTTCGTTATTTGCCGAAATTTACGCAAATCGGTTCGGTATTTTTTCGCTAATCGCTTTCAGGCCGATTTTTAACTGATTCGAGGCTCGAATTAGTTAAAAAACGGCCCTGATGCGATTAGAAAAAATAAGCGACTTTAAAAAGTCGCTCAATTGCCCAAAATGTGTTATAATATTTGAAATATAATGACGGGGGATAAGCGGATGAGTAACGCATTTCTAGAAGAGTTGAAAGCGCGCGGGCTGGTGTTCCAGACGACGAACGAAGAAGAGTTAGTAAAAGAATTAAATAAAGGAAATGTCGGCTTGTATATCGGCTTCGACCCGACGGCGTCTAGCCTGCACATCGGACACCTCGTGCCGATTCTGATTTTGCGCCGCTTCGAGCTTGCGGGGCACCGTCCAATCGCCTTGATGGGCGGCGGAACCGGACTGATCGGCGATCCCTCGTTCAAAGATGCCGAACGCCAACTGAATTCTTTGGAGACTGTTCAAGGGTTCGTGGATTCAATCGGCGGGCAAGTCGCTCGCTTCCTCGATTTCGACGGAAAAGCTATTTTGGAAAACAACTACACTTGGTATAAAGATTTCCTATTTATCGACTTTTTGCGCGATGTTGGGAAATACTTCACGATCAATTACATGATGAGTAAAGAGTCGGTAAAACGCCGGATTGAGACGGGGATTTCGTACACGGAATTCGCTTACCAACTTTTACAAGGCTACGATTTTTACGAGTTGAACGCTCGCTATGGCGTGACGCTGCAAGTCGGCGGGAGCGATCAGTGGGGAAATATGACTGCTGGAACTGAGCTTCTTCGCCGCAAAGGTGGCAAAGACTCTCACGTTTTAACTGTGCCGCTGATTACAGATTCGAACGGTAAAAAATTCGGTAAATCCGAAGGGAACGCTGTTTGGTTGGACGCCGATTTGACGTCGCCTTACGAATTCTACCAATTCTGGATTAACACGCCTGATTCGGATATCATTAAATATATGAAGATTTTCTCGTTTAAAACTTTGGACGAGTTGGCCAGTATTGAGAGCGAGTGGGCGGAGGCTCCGCATCAACGCTTAGCCCAAAAAACGTTGGCAGCTGAAATGACCGAATTAGTTCACGGCTCAGATGCGTTAGAACAAGCTTTAAAAATTACTGAAGCGTTGTTTAGTGGTGATATTAAAGCGTTGAACGCAACAGAAATTCGTCAAGGATTTAAGGATGTTCCAAGTTATGATGTAGCTGAGGCGGACGATTTAAACATCGTTGAAATCTTGGTTGCGAGCGGTGTTGTAACGTCGAAACGCCAAGCGCGCGAAGATGTAACGAACGGTGCCGTCCGGGTCAACGGCGAGCAAATCAAAGATGTCGATTACGTCTTGAGCGACACGGACAAAATCGAAAATGAATTCAGCGTAATTCGTCGTGGTAAGAAAAAATACCACCTATTGAAGTTCTAAGATGGTCTATTGTTTATTCAAATTAACAATCGGCTTTCCGTGCCCGAGTTGCGGGATGACCCGCGCGTATATCGCGTTGCTCCACGGCGATTTCGCGAAGGCGTTTTACTGGCATCCCTTATGGTGGCTCGTTCCAGTGGTCGCAATATTCGTGGCAATTAACTTCTTAACTGATAAAAAAGTCATCAACAAGTGGACGATTTCAATCTTTTTAATCCTCGTTTTCGGCGTTTACATTTACCGAATGATCACGATGTTTCCGAACGTCGCTCCGATGGATTATGATTGGAATAGCCTACTTGGAAGACTTATAAAATAAGAATATGCGGACTTTTTGCGTTTTGTGGTCATTTTTAGCTAAAAATGACCACAAAATGCAAAAAGTCCGATAATTTTATTTACGAATTGCCTGAAAAGTGATAAAATATATTTTGCAAATGGAGAATTACCCAAGTCCGGCTGAAGGGGACGCACTCGAAATGCGTTAGGCGGGTTAAACCGCGCGGGGGTTCGAATCCCTTATTCTCCTTAACATCCGCTTATCGTGAGCGGATTTTTTAATCCAGAAAAGAGGTAAGAAATGGGATTTTTTGACAATTTAAAAGCGAAAAAAGCCGAGAAAAAACGAATTCAAGGATTTATCGACGAGTATATCGATGATCTTGGCGAAGAGTTCAAAAAAGCTGGCGTTGAGGATTTTGCGATTTTTGCCGATGCCGACACGCGCTTAGTCTATGTTCAGATGCTCGACGAGGATAACCGCGCACTTGCCTTAGGAGTGCTTGCGGCGCAAGGATATACCGAGGAAACGGTTGGGTTGGATTACGAGGTCGACGACATCGAGAGCCCGATTATGTACGATTGGGATTTCGATTTGGGCGACGGGAAGACGCGCGACATTATCACGGGCGAACAATAAAAATTTTAGGAGATGCGAAAATGAAACATTTAGCGAAAACGAAAACGTTGTTAAACGGCGTGGAAATGCCGATTTTAGGATACGGAACGTGGCAGACGCCCGACGACGTGGCGCAATCGGTGGTCTACGAGGCAATTAAAACCGGCTATCGCCACATCGATACAGCGGCCGTCTACGGAAACGAAGTCGGCGTGGGTGCTGGGATTGCGCAAGCAATTGCGGACGGCTTGGTGACGCGCGAAGAGTTGTTCATTACGACTAAATTGTGGAACGACGTTGGCACAAGCGAGGGCACGACTGAAGCTTTGAAAGCGTCTTTGGCTAAACTAGGTCTGACATATTTGGATTTATATTTGATCCACTGGCCGAATCCGGCGGGGTTCCGCGACACGATTGGCTTTGCAGCGCGTAACGCGGCAGTTTGGGAGGCTTTTGAAGCGGCCTACGCAGCGGGGAAAGTCCGTGCGATTGGGATTTCGAACTTCTATCAACGGCACATCGCGCCGCTTCTTGAAACGGCGAAAATCCGTCCGATGGTCAATCAAATTTTGCTTAACCCAGCCGAACAAGAAGATGGCTTGGTCGAATACAACGAGGAGTTGGGCATGATCAATCAGGCATATTCACCGCTTGGTCGCGGCGAAGTCGCCCTTAACCCTGTGATTGCAGCAATCGGCGAAAAATATGAAAAGTCTGCGGCGCAAGTCGTTATTCGTTGGCATTTCGAAAAAGGCTTCGTGCCACTTCCAAAATCCGTTACGCCTTCAAGAATCGCTGAGAATTTTGACGTCTTTGATTTTTCTTTGACGGAAGAAGATATCGCGGCGATCGACGCGTTGAAAGGCCAAGGAGAGGCGGTGGCAAGTGACCCCGATGAAAAAACTTTCTAAAATTGAAATAATCGAAACTCAGCATAAATTGTCGAAAATGTTTCTCGTGCGCCGTGAAGGTGCTGCGAAATGGTTGATGATTGATGCGATGTGGAGCAATTCGCTGAAGAAGTTTGAAGCTCTCGGGATTTCAGAAGGTGAAATTTCGGCACTGATTGTAACCCACATCCACGCTGACCATTTAGGTCTGGCTAAGAAACTAGATGTAAGGTGGCTTGGAACTGCAGAAGAACGCGAGCGCCTAGAATATATCAACGGCTGGTTCGCTGATCCAAGTCACGACAAGCGTGGCGACTGGATTCACATCAACGAAGAAGATGTCGAGTTGATTGCGCAGCAGAATTTAGCTGAAATTTCGGCTGAAATTGGCTTATCGATAGAAATAGAAGCGACGCCAGGGCATACGCCCGACAGCCTAAGTGTTATTGTAAGCGACGGCGACATAAAAATCGCCTTCGTCGGCGACGCTGATCTAACCGATTTAAAAACAAAAGTTGACTACGTTCAACAATCTCATCACGAAATGATTAAGCAGTCCTGAAAAAGGGCTGCTTTTCTTGTGAATATTAATGTTAAATGCAATCTCTTGAAAAAAAACATACAATTGTATACAATAGATGTATACAATTGTAGTTCGAAAAGGAGAATAATAATGAGTGTAATAAGTTTGAGAGTTAATGACGATGAAAGAGCGTTTATTGAAAGTTGCGCCGAGCTTGAAGGAAAGTCGCTTTCGGCAGCGATAAAAGATGTTGTTTTGGAATGGTACGAAGATAAATATGATGCAGCAGTCGGCGATGCAGCCTACGAAGAATGGGTGCAAGACGGAAAACAAACAATGAGTGTCGCGGAAATGAAGGCGAAATATGAGTTATAATCTGGAGTTTTCTAAGAAATTCGACAAGCAAATTGATAAATTGGATAAATCTATTTCGACAAAAATTCTGAAATATCTTATTAATAATTTGGATGGATGCCAGAATCCGCGAAATCTAGGGAAAGCTTTGGTCGGAAACAAAGCGGGCAAGTGGCGCTATCGCGTCGGAAATTATCGCGTTATCACATTAATCGAAGATGAGAAACTTGTCGTGCTAGCGCTTGAAGTGGCTCATCGTAAAGATATTTATAAATAAACGCAACATTTATTATAAATATTGTAGTGAAAAAAAGTGACGATCAACGAGCCGTTTATAAATTAGCGCTACCGCGTAACAGATAAAGTTAATATGAAAATTCCGAAAAAGAATGAGAATTCTTTTTCGGAATTTTCTATAGAAGCAAAAGAAAACACTCCGCTGCTAGCCAACGGAGTGGAAATCTGACGATTTATTAAGGCCCATTTAAGGGCGAAAGATGCTCGGCATGCGAGCCTAAGAGTGAATTTAATCACTGAATAAAAATATTATAACAGAACCTTGAATAAAAAACTAGTAATATACCCTAATCCGAAATTTTTCTTAATAATTACAAACTAATAAATTTTGGAATCTTCTTTTTAAACAAAAAAAGCCACGGTTCTGACTAAGAATCGGGGCTTTTATGTGATGTTGTTTTGAGATTTTTTCAATATCTGATAAATTTGCATTGGTGAGTTTCGCTATTTCTTCATAGGAAAGACCGAGTTTCAGCATGTTGGAAATGATTTCTTTGCGACCTTGCTCTATGCCTTCTTCGAATCCGTCTTCACGGGCGGTTTTGATGATATCGCGGGAGTCGTTAATCGCCATTAATTCTTCAACAAGCATATCTTTTCCCCACCAACAGGAACAGCAGCAATATCGTTTGGTTTCATTTCCAATAGTTCAGCTACTTCTTCCACAGACAATCCTGAATTTAACAATTTCGAAATAATTTCTTGCTGTTTGCGAACTTCACCTTGCTCTATTCCTTGTTCTATGCCCTCTTCGAATCCGTCTTCACGGGCGGTTTTGATGATGTCGCGGGAGTCGTTTATCGCCATTAATTCTTCAACAAGCATATCTTTTTCCTCCGCAGTCAATTTAATGTGTTCGAGGATTTCGTCCGCTTCGACGAGCCAAACAGGTGCACCCGTATCGATAATCCCTTCGTTAATAAATTTTACCATAAATTCGAGCAATTTTCTATTCGGATCGTCATCCTTAATTTTTTCGAGTTCGAGCGTGAAGAACTGAATGAAGTCGTCCATCCGTTCGCCGTATTC
>JAISJW010000024.1 GCA_031261175.1 Lactobacillales bacterium | reverse complement strand
TTTGTGGTCATTTTTAGCTAAAAATGACCACAAAACGCGAAAAGTCCGCATAATATATTTAGATTACAAAGATTCTTTGTATTTAGCGACTTCGCTAGGGCTAGCCCAGACGAAGTGGCCCGGTGTGATTTCAACGAATGAAGGCTCTTCGACTGAGTAGTCGTGGGCCGTCGCTGGATCGTAGACCGTAAGTTTTTTGTTGCGTTCGATTTCAGGATCTGGAACCGGTACTGCAGACAACAACGACTGCGTGTACGGGTGGATCGGATTTTCGAACAATTCAGAAGTTTCAGCCATCTCAACGATGATACCGTGGTGGATTACCGCGATACGGTCGCTAATGAAGCGCACAACTGACAAATCGTGGGCGATAAACAAGTAAGTCAGGTTATCTTCCGCTTGTAATTTTTTCAGCAAGTTCAACACTTGCGCGCGGATTGACACGTCAAGGGCCGAAATCGGCTCGTCAGCGATGACAAGTTCCGGCTTCATAACAAGAGCGCGGGCAATTCCGATACGTTGACGTTGACCACCCGAGAATTCGTGTGGGTAACGCGATAAGTGTTCCGGAAGCAAACCAACTTCGTTCAAGATAGCGCGAACTTTAGCCTTGCGGTCTTCTTCGCTATCAAATAAGTTGAAGTTACGCAGACCTTCTGAAATGATGTGATCGATTGTCGCGCGTTCATTCAATGAGGCTGCTGGATCTTGGAAGATCATTTGGATATCTTGCGTTTTTTGCGCGCGTTCAGCTTTGCTCAATTTCGCATTGATTTTTTTACCTTTGAAATTGATATCGCCACTTTCAGTCGGATACAAACCGATTACAGCACGACCGATTGTCGTTTTACCTGAACCAGATTCCCCAACCAAAGAGAAAGTTTCCCCGCGGTAGATATCAAAGTTAGCATTTTTAACTGCGGTATTTTTTTTCTTCCCATTACCGAACGAGATAACTAGGTCTTTAATCGATAATAGAACTTCGCGATTATCTGCCATTATGCGTTACCTCCTGTGATATTGTGTGATGAATTCAATGATTTAATCAATTTTTCGTGCAAGTTATCGATAATCGACGGCTTGTCAACGTGAGGCGCACGTTCGTCTAAAAGCCAAGTCTTAGCCGAGTGAGTCGGAGTCACTTCAAGCATCGGTGGCTCTTCTTCGAAATCGATTTCCATGGCAAATGGATTACGCGGCGCAAACGCATCGCCCTTCACTGGCTCGAACAACGAAGGTGGTGTTCCCGGAATCGAGAACAGCTTTTCGCCATCGACGGCAAGTTGCGGCAAACTTGAAAGCAAGCTCCAAGTGTACGGGTGTTTCGGATCGTAATAGATCTCTTCAACGTCACCAACTTCGATGATTTGCCCAGCGTACATAACTGCAACGCGGTCAGCGATCGAAGCCACCACGCCTAAATCGTGCGTGATGAAAATTGTCGTGAATTTATATTCAGCTTGTAAAGATTTAATCAAATCGATAATTTGCGCTTGGATTGTTACGTCAAGGGCAGTTGTCGGCTCGTCACAGATCAAGATCTTCGGACGGCAGGCAAGTGCAATCGCGATAACGATCCGCTGACGCATCCCACCAGAATATTGATAAGGGTATTCGTCGTAGCGTTTAGCGGCATCAGGAATACCAACTTTATCCATCAATTCGATGGCCGCTTTTTTAGCTTCGCCCTTGCTAAGTTTTTGGTGTTTAATGATTACTTCGGAAATTTGGAAACCAATCGAGCGGATTGGGTTAAGTGAAGTCATTGGATCTTGGAAGATCGTCGCGATTTCTCCACCACGGATTTTTTGCCAAATTTTATTGTTTTTGATTTTAGTTAAATCTTGACCGTCGTAAGTGATTGAACCACTTGCGATTTCCCCATTTGCCTCAAGCATTCCGGTGAAAGTTTTAGTCAAGACTGACTTGCCACTACCTGACTCACCAACGACGGCGAGTACTTGTTCAGGGTAAAGGTCAAGCGAAACGTTACGGATGGCTGTTAGGACGCGGTCGCGGACTTTGAATTCTACGACGATGTCACGAGCCGATAATATAGGTTCTGTCATCTTTTTACCCCTTTCTTATGAATTGTGTGTGCGTGGATCAGAAGCGTCGGCAAGTGTTTGACCTACAAGGAAAACCGAGATCGAAATTGCCGCAAGAACTGCTAGTGGAATCCAGAATAAGTAACCGTTGTTCACGATGTCGCTTGAGTAAGTACTCATTGTGCGTCCAAGTGACGGCACGTTAGCTTTCAGCCCGATACCTAGATAGCTCAGGAATACTTCCGTCGAGATAAAGCTAGGAATCATATTGGCGATCTGCATTACGATTACTGAGACAAGGAAAGGTAGGACGTTATTTTTAATCATGCCGAACGTTGAAGTTCCAAGCGTTTGTGACGCTAGGTTGTATTCGCGGTCGCGGATGATCATTACTTGTGTTCTGATGTAGAAAGCCATGCCGACCCAAGAAGTTACCGTCATCGCAAATAACAGGTTCCAGAAACCAGCACCGAAAGCGAAGGCTAGTACCATTACGATTAAAAGAAAAGGAACGTTTGAAACTACATTGTAGACTTCGACCATGATTTTATCTATCGCTCGCGAGAAGCCCCAGACAGCACCGACAATAACGCCGATAACGATTGTGACAAAAGTCGCAAGAACGGAAATTAGAATCGAGTTTTTAGCACCGGCCCAAACGACGTCAAACAAATCTTGACCGTCTTTATCTGTCCCGAATAAGTGTTGAAGACTTGGGTGGTTATATCTCAATTCAAAGTTGTTGATATTGGTTACATCCATGAAATCATAGTGTGAGAAAATCGGTTGGATGAAGCTGAGCGCAATAATCACTACCATCAGGATTAGCATTGCGATCGCAAGTTTACTAGATAGGAATTTGCGGAATACCGAACGCCAGTAAGAGTAGTGAGGGGCGTCAATGTGTTCTGTCGCGAAATCATCTAGTTCGACGAACGTAAATTTATTTTCAGACATCTATTTTTCCCCCTTCTTAACTAAATTGATACGTGGATCGGCAATTGTAATTGCAACATCCCCTAAGATTGTTCCGATAATCGCAAGCGACGTAAAGATGAAGACAAGCGCAATAACTAGCGAGTTACAAGTTGCAGTCATGGCATCTGGCAACATTTTACCCATTCCTGGAATAGCGAAAATCGACTCAGTCATCGTCGCACCAGTGATAGTGAAAATGATAGCAGCTGGAACCCCTTGAATGATTGGAAGCATAGCATTAGGCAGGATGTGGCGCATCGAAATCTCTTGTTCAGATAGACCTTTAGCGCGCGCAAACTTAACGTAATCGCTCAACTGTTGGTCAACCATGTAACGACGAACCCAAAGAATCATCCCCGTCCCCGAAATAACCCCTAGGGCAATTGCCGGAAGGACGTAAGAAATCGGTTGTTGAGCTGCATCAGTCAAGCTCGGGAATTTCTCAGGCAGACCGAAAGCACGGCTACCGATGAAGTTGACCACGTAAATTGTCGCAAGTGACGGAATCGCAAGAAGCGCTGTAATTGCAGTCGTTCCGATGCGGTCACCAAGCGTATCTTTAAAGCGGGCAAGTAAAGACCCTAAAAGAATTGAAACGACATAGGCGATAACGATACCGGCAAGTCCGATGATCATTGATGTTGTAATCATTGATGGGTCTTGGCGATTATTTTTTGTGTCGACGTAGTTATCGTTGAAGCGTTTTTTCTCTTGATCAGAGATGCGCGCTGTTGGTTTGTATTTAGCAGTGTAGATATCAACGGCCGAGTTGGTTTTTATGCCGGTCGGGAAAGTTGTTTCAGCGATTGCTAACTTGCCTTGTTTTTCAGTGATAACTTCGAGAACTTTTTGGCCATCGTAAAGTGGGTAAGAGATGCCGAGATCCAGATGCACCACGTTTTGGTGGATGAACGGGAATTTCGAGCTAACCCAAAGTTGGTATTTATACTCAGTTCCGCTACCTGTAATCGCGTGATATTGACTCGAGAAGCCATAGCCGCGTTTAAGTTTAGGGTTTTTCGGATCCTGAACTTTACCTGGGTGGTCGATGACGATCATTTTTTTATAGAACTTAGTCACCATTTCGTAGATTGGAATTTCGCGCACAGCGTAGTACTGCTTAGAAACAGGCAATTGGAATAATTTCCAGCCTTGTTTCGCGTGCGACTTGCCCCAGTCTTTGAAAAGCTGATCGTTGTTCCCTTTGCGCGCAGCTTCGATGTCAGCTTTTGACGCAGAGGTATGTTCAAGGATAGCCTTCATGTCATAGTAATCACTATAACCGACCTTCTTGAAGATCTCTTCCTCGTATTTGATTTTTTCATCAGGCTTTGCTTTCACCTTGTTGTAAACCGGATCGCTCATGAAGATGTTGTGACGCGGGATTAAACTGAATACCAAAATGAACGTGATGGTAGTCACGATAATCAAACTCACGATTGATCTAAGAATTCGAAAACCTAAGTATTTCTTCATCTATAATTTCCCCCAACTATATTAGTGTTTTTTATGCTCGTGTTAGAACTCCTAACATTTGCGCAAAAAATTGTTATTATTATATCAAACTTTGCTCTTGTTTTCAACAAGTGTTATTAATTCATTTAGCAACTAGTTAATCACTTTTTTATAACGAAAACACGCGAAACTTTGCATAATATTCAAAGTTTCGCGCGTTTTGGCTATTTGAAGATGTCTTTTAGGAAGGCTTCTAACGTATATTTGTTATAAATTTCAGCTGGAATTTCTTCATATTTTTCTTTAAGAAATTCAGGCGGAATTACCGGGTTTTCGCGGTCAATTATAAGTATATTTTTTTCGTTATAGAATCCATAGTTTTTAACTGTGGCACTAGTCGTAACCAGCTTCTTTTTCATCCCTAGCGTTTCGAACGGTCGCAGCGTAAGTCCGGTCTGTCCGGCGTGCTGAATGTCGACGACCGCTTCGGCGTGTTTCATCCGTTCGATGACCTGCGCTTTAGTCAAACCTTCGTAGTTGAAATCTTGTGGGTTTGCTGATTTCGGATAGCTGCGCTGGATATATTTATAGTAGAAAAATTGGAGTTTGCTCTGTAAGTAATAATAAAAATCTGTTTTGAACCCTGATTTTTTGAGCGTTTCGAGGATGCGGTAGCGATCGTTGTGCGCCGTCCCGACAAAGAAGAGATCGCTCGTTTTAGGGTAATCCCCGGCAGCCGCTTCGTAGTCTGGGTCGAAGAAGGTCGGACGGAACGTGTAGCCGTATTTTTCACAGTCGTCCGGATCGAACGAGAATTTTTTATGCGCCTCGTTCGAGATTCTTAGCAGCTCTTTCTGGTTAGCGATTGAGTCCCAGTTGTAGGTGATGACCTCCATATCCGGCTTTAATCGGTGCAACTTCTGAATGAACCAAACCGGGCAAGTCAGCGCGTCAACGAGGAATAAATAGTCGATTTCTAAGTGTTCGATGTCGCGGAATACGCCCTCGTAGTAACGCTTGATGCTTTCGTGCGCAAAAAGTCTTGCTTTTTTCATCAAGATTTTGTCTTTTGTTGTGTTTGAATATCTTGCGTCGTACGCGAAAACTTTAGCGCCCATGTCTTCTAGGCCTTTTTTGATCATCTCGTCGTACGAGAAAAATTTTGGTGCCACTAAGACTATAATTTTATCTTTCATAAGTTAAATTCCCAAATATTTTTTTGACCACGTTTAGGTTCTTTCCAAGTGGCACTAGTTTTCCTAGCAGTTTTGAAAGGTGGATTTTGTTGTTCGAAAGCGCCTTGACCCACGCGCTCGTCGAAGTGTATTCGTCGTCTTGCGGGAAGAAAATTCCTGATTTTTTGTTGTCGTAGATATCTTTAATGATTTCAGCTAGCTTATTAACTTCGACCATACTGCGCTCGTTTTGGTAGTCTGGAAAAACTGGCAGTTTTTTCGCTAACTTTTCTAACCGCGTTGAATTGCCCGGAGCGTTTTCGCCGTAGACCATCGGCGGTCTAAGAATGGCTAAGTTGATATTCAAATCGGCGAGTTGTTTTTCGGCTTCGAGCTTAGTCTTAGCGTACATCGTTTTAGGATTAGTCGGCGTTTGTTTAGTGATGACACAAGGTTTCCCCAACTCTCCGTTTTCGCCATAAACCGCCATCGTACTCATAAAAATGAAGTTTTTGACCCCTGATTTTTGAGCGATTTCGACCGGTAAATCAGTGTTGACTTTTTTATATAAGTCCTGCATTTCCGGTTCTTCTTTTTGGTGGACGATTGCTGCAACGTGAAGGATGGCGTCATACTTCGTGAAGTCTGTATTTTTCCAGTTCTCGTTTTTGACGTCAAGTTCGTCAGCGCCTGTTATAAGGGCTACGTGACGGCCGATGAAGCTGTTTGCTCCAGTGATTAATAATTTCATTTTTTTATTATACCATATATTTTTGAGGTGATTAGGATTCCGACAAGCGCGCCGCAGGTGTCGAGGATTACGTCTTGAATTAAGGGTGATCTGCCGCCGGTTAACATTTGGTGGAATTCATCTGAACACGCGTAAAGCGCTGGTATTGCTAGGGCGATTAAGGTTGCAAATTTTACTTGGCGACCTTTAAGTCCTATTAATAGACCTGAACCCATAACGAGATAAGTTGAGAAATGGGCTAGTTTGCGGATTAGAAATTGGACAGTCGCGATATAGTTTTTACCGTCAATATGCTCATCAGCATAGTGAAAATTTATGTGAGCTAATATGCCATGAAGTGGGTGACTTGCCAAGATTTTTTCAAGCAGGCCCGACGCGTCTTGTTCGGCGAAGGTTTGCGACGATGAATGGAAAAGGACGAGCATGATGATGAGGGCGGCAGCGAAGCCGAGGTCGGTTTTACGCATTTTTGCGCCCTCTCGTTTCCAGATAAATCATCAGAACGTTGATGTCCGCTGGGTTGACGCCGCTGATGCGACTTGCCTGAGCTAGGGTCGCCGGACGGATTTTTTCGAGTTTTTGGACCGCTTCGTTAGCCAGACTTCCGACTTCTTGATAGTTGATGTCATCAGGAATTTTGCGAGCTTCGAGCTTTTTAAGTTTCGCCGCGTTTGCTAGGGCTTTCTTGATGTAGCCTTCGTATTTGACGGTGATTTCGACTTGCTCAGCCTCGCGGTTGTCGAGATCGGCATCATCGATGAACGGCTTGATGTCTGCGTAGTTCATTTCCGGTCGCTTTAAAAGGTCGACAGCTTTGATACCATCTTTGAGTTCCGCTCCGCCACAGCTTACGATTAAGGCTTGAAGCTCAGCTGTCGGTTTTAGGTTGATTTTCGCTAGACGCTTGATTTCTTTTTCGATTTTTTCTTTTTTGGCCGCGAATTTTGCGTAACGTTCTTCGGGTAGCAATCCGATTTCGTGGCCGTATTCGCTTAGTCGAAGATCGGCGTTATCGTGTCTTAGAAGAAGGCGGAATTCCGCGCGACTTGTTAAAAGACGATAAGGTTCAAGTGTGCCTTTGGTTACGAGATCGTCGACAAGGACGCCGATGTAAGCTTCGTCACGTCCGAAGACGAGTGGGGACTTGCCCTGGATTTTCAGCGCCGCGTTGATGCCGGCGTAAAGCCCCTGACCCGCAGCCTCCTCGTAGCCCGACGTCCCGTTGGTTTGGCCGGCGGTGTAGAGGTTTTCGACGAGTTTCGTCTCGAAAGTGTTTTTCAGTTGATGCGGCAAGACGACATCGTATTCGATGGCGTAGCCGGTGCGCATGATTTCAGCGTTTTCAAGGCCTGGAACCGAGTGAACCATATCGTGTTGAACCTCTTCAGGCATCGACGATGAAAAGCCTTGAACGTAGACTTCTTCGGTGTTGCGACCTTCCGGTTCAAGGAAAAGCTGATGACGCGGCTTGTCGCTGAAACGGACGATTTTGTCCTCGATCGACGGACAGTAGCGCGCGCCGACCCCTTCAACGATTCCGGTAAACATCGGAGCGCGGTGAAGGTTGTCGTTTATGATTTGGTGAGTAGTCGCGTTAGTATAAGTCAGCCAACACGGGATTTGATCTTCTAAATAGTCTTCATCTTTAGTGTCGTAGCTGAAGTTGTTCGGTGTCGTGTCACCCGGTTGAATTTCGGTCACGTCATAATTGATGGTCGACGACTTAACGCGCGGCGGCGTTCCCGTTTTGAAGCGCGCAATTTCGAAACCTAGTGATTTCAAGCTGCCAGACAATTTATTAGCCGGCAGAGAGTTGTTCGGACCACTCGAATATTTGAGCTCCCCTATGACGATTTCACCTTTAAGCGCCGTTCCAGTCGTGACTACGACTGCCTTCGCACCGTATTTTACTTTGCTAGAAGTAATGACGCCGACGCACTTGCCTTCTTCGACAATCAGCTCGTCAACGATGTGCTGACGCAAGACCAAATTAGGCGTCGCTTCCACGGTCGCCTTCATCGTTTTCGAATAGAGATCCTTGTCCGCCTGAGCTCTTAAAGCCCGAACCGCCGGACCTTTGCCGGTGTTGAGCATCCGCATCTGGATGTAAGTCGCGTCGATGTTGCGACCCATTTCGCCCCCGAGCGCATCGATTTCGCGCACGACGACCCCTTTAGCCGGACCGCCAATCGACGGGTTGCACGGCATGAAGCCGACCATATCTAAGTTGATGGTGAACAGCGCCGTCTTCAGCCCCATTCGCGCCGAAGCCAAAGCCGCCTCGCACCCTGCGTGACCGGCACCGATTACGATAATGTCAAAATTTTCTTTCATCACAATTCCTTTATAATCAAAAAAAAGCACAATCCGCCCCTTGCAAGGACGGAAAAGCACTTTCACTACTTCTCTATAAGTAAATTTTATCATTTTTACCGCGATTTTCGCAACTTATAAGTAAATTCTTAACCGGCTAAAATTGCTTACTGTTTTTTAACGCGTTTTTTAGGACTTTCGAGCCTCGAAATCACTAAAAATCGCCTTAAAACACAGTAGACATTTTTATCCCTCGAAAATCGAGCTTTTTTCGCGCTGTTTATCCAAGCAAATTACGTTAATCACTTAAAACAGTCGTTTCGTCGAGCAAAGTCGTCTCGTCAAGCAACGTCGTCTCGCCAAAATCGGCATCGACGACATCATAAACTTTCTTCACTTCAACTTCGCGCTTCGTCCGCTTCTTCGCACCAGGCACAGCGAAGTCTAGCTTCTCACCTTCGGGAATTTCAACTTCTTTACGAGTAGCCGAAGTCGCCCGATACTTGTGATAGTTCTCCATCGAAAAATGATTCATCAGATACCACAGCGAAATCTCGCGTTCCGACTCAGCCTTAACCTTTTTCTTGACCTCAGCCTTAACCTCGTCAACAATTTGCAGCGGCTTCGCCTTTTCGGCAAGTGGCGCCGCTGCCGGCTCGTCCTCGGCGAATAACAGCTCAGTCATCCCTTCGCGCGTCGCAAAGAAAGCACCCTCGATCCGGATATCCTCTAAAAATTCCTTAAAGTGCCCTAAGTCGAAATTGCGTGAATTACCTAAATACAAGTCGATCCGCTCCAAGAATTCCAAGTCGGTATCCTCTTCAAAACGAACCTTAGAAGGCAGCTCAGCGAACATCGCCCTAAGACTCGGCCGTTCCAAATCATGCAGCGGCAGGCAGATAAAACGAACCTCTTCCGACTTTGGATCCATAAAAATATAATCGATATCAAACGTGACCATATTCAAATCAATCATGTAGCTCGCCGTATTCTCAAGCGAATCGATCATCTCGATCAGAAGCTCCAGATACATATTGCGCATCAGTGGTTGCTCGAAATATTCACCGAGACTGACCAGATTCGAAATGTTATATTTCAGCGACACAACACCATCGAGGCTAGTAAAAATCAGCTTCGATAACCCCTGAATGTCGTTGTTGATCAGCATCCCACGCGCCGTGAAATCCATCTCTTCCTGATTCTCAAGCGGGTAAGTCAGATACGTCCCCGCCCCCAGCGTCTCAATTTTAAACATCTAAAAAGCTCCCACAATAATCGAAATCACCAGCCCGATATAAATAAACGGCCCGAAAGCGATCTTCTCTTTTTTCGTAATTTTCTTGGCAAGTAGCATCCCGCCTACGTACAGACAGCTCACAACTGAGCCAAACAAGAGTGCAAACACCACGTTCCAAAGACCCGTCATAAAGGCAATTGCCCCGAGAACCTTAACATCGCCAAGCCCGATTCCACCCTTGGCAATTAAACGCACCAAAAGCATAAATAAGACAACGACGACTGCCGAAACGATACTTGTCACAAGTGAGCGAACGTTCGCCATCGCATTATTCGTAAATAATTCGATAACGAAAAGCACGATACGCGTAATCAAGAACGCGATAATAATTTTGTTTGGAATGATAAATTTATATTTATCAATCAAGACAATCGTTGAAACCGCGATACTTGCCACGATAACGTTCAACGCGTCCATATAAGTTTCTGTATTCAAGATGGCCAGGTAAGCGCTCGCTGCGTTGGCAAGTGACATTGCGGCAATTATCAAATAGTCCTTGCGAGATAACGGTTCATCTAAATAAAGTTTAGCTGTAAAGTAAACAAGCACCGCCGTTAAGGCGGCACTTGCCAAAATAGTTAAAATTGTGATCATTAGCTATCAGCTTGACCGAAGCCGCTATCCATACCATCAGTGATTTTGCCGACTGACTCTTGGAATGATTTAACGATGTGGCTAACTTGATCTTTGAAGACGATCATTAGAAGACCTACGATTGCGACAACGATGATGATTGATACGAAGTTAGTATCTCCTTCTTCATCAGCGAAAAAGTTTTTTACTGCCATTTTTGCTGCGAAAGCAGCGTTTTCGATTTTGTTTAACATTTTGTTTTCTCCATTTTTTTTAGTTTTTTATAACAAGACCAGCTAGGTCGAGTTTCAATTGGTTGTGAAGCGGATGCTGAGTTCTTACGAGTTCGCCGACGACCTTAGTCGTTGTTGACTCCTCAGATTCCACGAATTTGTAAAGCGGATGCATAACGATTCTGCCATCCTCATATTTAATAACCTCAGTTATTTCCATGACCTTCCGCGAGTGATCTCGCAGACGAGACAAGTGAATAATAATATCTAAGGCGCTGACCATCTGTTGGCGAATTGCCTCAAGCGGCAGGGCTGCTGCACCTTGAAGGACCATCGTTTCGAGACGGCTTAGCATATCTTCGGTTGAATTGGCGTGCCCGGTTGACAGCGAGCCGTCGTGGCCGGTGTTCATCGCCTGAAGCATATCGAGCGCTTCCTCCCCGCGGACCTCCCCGACAACGATGCGTTCAGGACGCATCCGCAGCGAGCTTTTAATCAGGTCGCGAATGCTCACGAGCCCGTAGCCACTGGCGTTCGAGTTGCGGGATTCAAGACTCACGAGGTTATCGACGCCGGCAATTTGCAACTCGGCCGAATCCTCGATGGTGATGATCCGCTCATCTTTGGGAATATAATTCGTCAGCGCGTTCAGGAAGGTCGTTTTACCTGACCCCGTCCCGCCACAGATGAAGATATTAAATTTAGCTTTGACGAGCGTCTCAAGGAAGTCGGCAATTGGTTGGGTAAGCGAGCCGTAACCGATTAATTTTTCAATCGTCATCGGTGTTTTTGAGAACTTACGAATCGTCATACACGGTCCGATTAGTGAAATAGGTGGTAGAACCACGTTCACCCGCGAGCCATCCGGCAAGCGTGTATCCACAATCGGGTTGGCCTGGTTGACTTCGCGTCCAGCGCGTCCAACGATACGTTGGATGATGTCTTCCAGATTTTTTTCGCTCTCGAACTTTTTGTCGAGGCGGGTTAACTTGCCCGATTTTTCAATAAAGATTTCCTCGGGGCCGTTGATCATGACCTCGGTGATGGTGTCGTCCTCCATGATGGAGTCGAGCATCCCGAAGCCGCGAATTTGCGAGAAGACGCCGCGGGCAATTTGCACCCGTTCGCTAATCGACATATAAGTGCCGGCGATTACCTCGCCAGTTACTTTCTTAATTTCCGTTTTCAGATCGGAGTCGGACATTTTGTTCAGCTCGCAGTGCGCTCTGATGTCGTCGACGATCTGTTTGATATAATCTTCCATCTGCGCCACCTATATATTATCGAACAGGTCTTTTTCGACCAAAGTTGCGATAACCTTCTCAGTGCCAGCGTTCGTTATCGGATTGATTCCCCCGATAATTTCGATGTCGAGATTTGCGATGAGCTTCGAAATCTTGTTGCTGAATTTGTTATAAATCAGCTCGATTTTATCTCTGAAAGCCGGCTCAACTAGGTCAAGCGACTCCAGCGTGCGCAAGATTTTCGTGTTTCCAGCGAGCGTCCCGTCGGTAACCATCACAACCTTGTCGGCAAGTCTTAAAGTCATCAGCTCACGCTCAGTCAAATACAAGTTGAAGTCGATGATGATTTCGTCGTAGTATTTATTTTTCTTGAGTGAAGCGATCATAAACTCAAGCTCTTCGGGGTCAAGGTCCATCGTGTCAAGCGCGATTGGTGCACTCGGAATGTAGTCAACGCCGTTTTGCTCGTGCGTGATGTACTCTTCAATGGTTTTCGTAAATCCTTCGCGATTGTCCTTCAGCTCGAAAATCGCTTGAGCGAGATCCTGCGAATTCTTATGTTTGAAGTAAGTTTCCGTCGAACCAAAACGCTCTAAGTTCAGATAGAGAACTTTTTTATCTTCGCGGGCAAGTCGCTGCGCGTAGGCAATTGCCAGGCTCGTTACTCCCACCCCACCGTTAGGCGATGTGAAGGCGACGATTCGCGTGTGATCCGTCGTCCCGATTCGCAGTTTGTTGCGTTTAGCTTTAAGCAAGTAAATCGCGGTAACTTCTTTGAAGAGTTGATCGTATTTCGTATATTTGTTGATGATTGAAAGATCTTCGTCCTCTTGGACATCGCCTTCAGCCAACTCGGCAAATACTATTTCCGGAAAATCTATTTCTTTCAGCCCGAATTCGCTACTTGCCAAGACGAAGTCGATGTTCTTCTTAGGTAGTTTGTCGGGATGGGTAAAGCCAGAAACTTCCAGGAGGCCGGCGTAATTTTCGGATAGAATAGTGATTATTTTGTTGAGATAATCGACTTGTGAATCAACTATCGCTAACCTGATTTTCATTAAGGGCTCCCTTCGTTTTTTTATATTATAGCAAATTTTGGGTGCTGCTTTGGAGAATTTTCTAAGTTTTGAGTTGTGATTTTGCGATTTTGGGATAACCGCCACTTTGGTGCGAATTAGGGTTATTTTTGCGGTTTTTTAGGGGTTTTTGGGCGTAAAAAAAAGACATTTATGGGAAATGTCTTTTGTTAATATTCTTAAGAAATTAGGAGCTTGCTCACCTTATCGCGAATGTTCGTCACCGCGTAGTTATATGCGAACGCGAAGATGTTATCAAACCCGAGATTATTCACGTTCATTTCACGCATTGCCGTAAACGCTTTGTCGTCGCGGAAGTCGTCGACATTGTAGATAAACTCAGAACTCACTGCTTCGAGAATCTCATTTTCTTCAACTTCAGCATGCACCGGCTTTTTAACGCGAATCGGTGTCAGCTTCGCGATTTCTTCGACGGTGGTCGGGGTTAACTTGCCGATGTTGGGAATCTTTTGAACTTTCTTCAGGAAGTCATCGCCGTCGTCAAGCACCAGATAATAGCGGGCCTTACCAAAGTCGAAGCCAATCGCGTCACTCGTTTTCGCAAACGAAAAGAAGTTCCCTTTCAGCTCGCTCGGAACATAAAAACGCCCAGCCTCATCGTAGACAAAGGGGTATTTTTCGCCGTCTTTCAGCTCGATATAAGCCGCTAATTTTTCTGTTTCCATGTGCGCAAAAACCTCCTTGAACGATATAATAATATTATAGCGGACTTAGGAGGTTTTGGGAAGAATTTACACTATGATTTTCTTTCTTTTATTTTGATGCCGTCCATTTGGCTCGGGTTGAACTGGAAGCGCATCGCCATGGCGAGCCCGATCCCCATCATGTTAGCAAGTAGGCTCGAACCGCCTTGCGAAACGAATGGAAGTGGGATACCTGTCAGCGGAAGCAGACCGATATTTGCCCCGATGTTTTCGAAGACGTGGAAGAGGATCATCATTGTGATGCCCGTCGTGATGAAGATGTAGAACGGATTTCCGATGTTGAGCGCCGTTGAGACTAGCGAGTAAATCAGGTAGAAATACAAGATGATCAAAACGCAACTGCCGACGAAGCCGAAGTTTTCGCCGATGACCGTGAAGATCATGTCCGATTCGCGCACGGGAACGTAGACGTCCGAGTGGTTGAACCCTTTACCGAAGAGGCCGCCGTTTGAGATGGCCATGATTCCCTGCTTGATTTGCGAATAGCCGCTCAGGTGACCGGTTAAGGCGTCGATCCAGCCGTCGACCCGCTTGAATTGGTATTCTTTAAAGCCGATTCCGTGTAGGATTTTGCGGCCCGAGTCGCTCGTCACCATGTAGAGCCCTGAGCTGGCGAGGCCGCCGAACAAGACTAACACAGGGAGAATGATTTTCCAGCTGATGCCGCTCACGAGGAACATTCCTGCCATAATCGCTAGGAACACGAGCATCGTTCCGAAGTCGTCCTGCAAGGCGATTAGAATTGCCACGGGTGCAAGGACCGCGATCATTTTACCGATTAGAATGACGTCGTTGACCGCGAATTTTTTCTTGTAGATGTTGTTGTGCTCGGCGATGATTTTTGCGAGCATCAGGATGAATGCGATTTTCATGATTTCCGACGGTTGGAACGAGAAGCCGTGGAAGCTGAACCAGTTTTTCGATCCGGTTACTTTTGCTAGGTCCTTGTCGTAGAAGACGAGCAGGGCCGCCATCAATGCCAGCGATGCGCCGTAAGCCCACGGTGTCAGCTTCCAAAGCCATTTTGGTTTCAGATTCATCAGCACGATACATGCCGCGACGCCGATTACGTACCACATTAATTGTTTGGTCATCGCGACCGGAATATTTATTTTAACGGATGAATGGCTCAGCGCCACGTACAGCGCCGCCAGCCCAATCAGGCTCAGACAGAACACCGATAGCACGATCCCATAGTCAATCCGCGAATCAACCCGCTTAATCCGGGCGAAGAAATTTTTCATTGCATGCCTCACTCTTTTTTTCTTCTACTATTATATACTTTTTCGACGTTTTTTCGCAACTCCCGTCCATTTCGCTTAATAACCCGTTGAAATCCGTTGAAACCGGGCAAGTCACCGGCCTTTTCGGCCGGCTTAAAACGCCCTACTGTTTTTTAACGCTTTTTTTAGTGCTTTCGAGGCGCGAAAGTCCTAAAAAATGCCTTAAAAAACAGTAGGCAGTTTTGAATGGTCAGTTTGAGCAGGCTGAATGGGGGGGCTTTTGTCGATTTTTCCGTATTTTGGGCTGAAAATACGGAAAAATCGACAAAAGTCCCCTAAGTTGAATGCTTCATATCAAAAAAAGGCACCTTATTCGGCACCTAAAAAACAGATCAAACTATCAAAAACTAAACCTAGTCGCTACCCATTCGACAATTGAATTTACGGTCGAGCTTCTTCTCTCAACCGTATCTTCACTTAGTTCTGGGCGATACTTTCTTATTACTGCTTTTATTCTTTCCTTTCCGATTTGCTCTTTACTTTTAATTCTACTTGTTAATAATTCATTGAAAATCTTTCTTTTTACCAACTGACTAACAAACATTTTATTTTGTTCAAATGAATTTTTTTCATTAAAACATTTACCTAATTCATTAAGTACGAACCCTTTTTCTTTGGTTTTATTAGCCAACCCGAAATATCGCAAAAGATTTCCATAATAATCTCCTTGGCGTTCGTCCATTTCGTAATTATTCGCAATAGCATACTTGCTTCCGCGCGGCATAGCACATCCATAATCTGGGATATCTATATCTCCTTCTTCGGATAAAAAGTTAATCAAATCCAACATTTTGTCAGTATCGTTAGCTTGAGGAAAAGGTGTTTCAACTGGTTCTTCTTCGGTTTTTGCAGTTCTTAAAATCGACTCGACTATTTCCCTGTTTAACACTCCATCACTGTTTTTTAAAACAAAATCATACTGTTTCACCTTTTTCAGGCTATTATATTTAACTAACTCACTAAACTCATATACATGAAATGAGAATACATCACGAACATAGGTAAAATAAGCTGTATAAATTTGTTTGCAAAACTTCATTTGGCTAGAATATATACGTAACGGAAGGTACAGTTGTCTGATATTGAAATCTACCGGGTTTTTTAATTTGGTTTCTAAAACTAGCACCTTATTTGGGCTTTCGTAAATTCCGTCAATTTCAGACTGCCATCCACTGATTCGAAAGTCATCTGTTTCACCATTATATTTTTCGATTTTGAAATCAATGATCCCAGTTCCTTTTTTTCCATTCAGCGTAGCAACAATTTCGACTCCTAAATCTTCGATTACATAGTTGAACATTCCGCTCATCTCGGCAACTGATTGAGCGACACTCTCGCTTGTAATATTGGTCGGCTCAATGCCCGAGATCCAACTTGGAAAAGTTAATTCTATTTTCGGGATTAGTTTATAATCCAATGATTGGTAAGTTTTATAATCAGAAATGCGATAACTATTAGAACCTCTAGGCATTATGGAAAGTTCCGAAAAACCATTTTGCGATTTCTTAAATATATTTGGCAAATCCACTTTGAAATCAAATTTCAACAAATTTCTAGCATCGGGCGCATTGATTGTTTTACCGTTTTTATCCTTCTTATCTTGATAAATATAGCGCACCATCTCATTGATTTCGTGAGACGATATTTCAAAATATCCTTTATCCGTTATTTGATTAATTATTTTAAATTGCTCAAATAAACAATTCCAAGCTTCATCTTGTTTTCTATTCTTCATCGCTTTCACCATAATTCATCACAATAACTTCATCCACTTTCCCTCGGGCGCTTGCCTTCGAATTGATCATTCGATTCGCCCCCACAATTACTGTCGTTGCAGCATAATCAGCATACAGTTTGTGGATTAACCCAACACTCGAATTGCTCATCATCACCTTCGCGCCTAATTTGTCTAACTTCACAAATAAATCCCGCAACCTGACTTGCTCGTCATAGCCAAACCCTGCTTCTGTGTAAGAAGTAAAAGCACTCGTTGCATTCACTGGTGCATAAGGCGGATCGAAATATATAAAATCTCCTTTTTTTACCTCCGCACAAGCCTCTTCGAAATCTCCATTCAAAACCTTTATATTATTCTCGTTCAAATAGCGACTAATGGCACGTAAATTATCTTCATTTAAAATCTTCGGATTCACATATTTCCCATACGGCACGTTGAATTGCCCCTTGCTATTCACGCGATAAAGTCCGTTGAAATCTACACGTAGCATATACATTAGCCTCGCGGCCTTCTCGACTTCACTCATTTTGTCAAATCGCCCATCTCGGTCTACCTCTCGGATATCTAAATAATATTCTTTGCTGTTTTTCATCTGATGGACTTTTAAAATTTCTATTAGTTGTTCAACGTTTTCTTTGATTACTTTATACGATAAATATAGGTTTTCATTGAAGTCATTTATCAAAGCATTTTCAGGCTCTACCTCAAATAATAATGCCCCTCCCCCTATAAACGGTTCGAAGAATGTCCCGTATTCGCTTGGCATATATTTAATTAATTCCGGCAGTAATTGCCGCTTTCCTCCAACCCACTTAGTGAAAGGTTTTAGTCCGCTTTTTCCCATTCGCGCGCTCGCTTATCTTTACTCGACAAGGATTGTTTTGTTGAGGATATCAACAAAACACGTTATACTTATCTATAGATAAGTTGCGATGAACGCAAAAAACACGCTAGATTCCAAACGGGTCTAGCGTGTTTAAAATTTTCTAATCGTTTTTAACGCGTTTTTTAAGCAATTCGAGGGCTGAAATGCCTAAAAAACGCGTTAAAAACGATTAGAAAAAAAGGCACCGGATCGGTGCCTAAATTGTTTGAATTATTTAACTTTGAATAGAGGTTGGCCGAATTCAACGACTTGTTCGTTTGAAACTAGGATTTCGACGATTTCGCCATCGACGTCGCTAGTTAATTCGTTCATTACTTTCATCGCTTCAATGATACAAACGACTTGACCTTTAGTGACAGTGTCGCCAACTTTAACGAAGTCAGCTTTGTCCGGTGCTGGTTTCACGTAAACCACACCAACTAGTGGTGAAGTGATTGCGTGAGCATCGCTAGTGTCAACCGCTGGAGTTACTGCTTCAACTGCCGGTGCTGCAACTTCTGTTGAAGCCGCTGCGACTGGTGCCGCCGGAGCTGCTGGTGCCGCGTATCCACCTGCGATGATTGGTGCTACCGCTTCGTTTTTGCTCAAAGAGATTTCGAAGTCGCCAGCTTTGATATTTAATTCACGAATTTCAGATTCGTTAAATTGTTTGATAATTGCATTAACATCCATTTTTTTATTCCCCATTCCATTTCTTGAAGGCAAGTACTGCGTTGTGTCCGCCGAAACCTAGTGATGAGCTCATCGCGTATTCAAGTTCAGTCGGTTGACCTTCACCATAAACAACGTTGATTCCAGTCGCGACAACTTCTTCATCAAGTTCAGTTGTTCCCGCAGTTGCCGGAACGAATTGATTTTCAAGCGCTTGGATTGAGGCAATTGCCTCGATTCCGCCCGCCGCACCTAGAAGGTGGCCAGTTAGTGATTTAGTTGACGAAACTTTCACGTTTCCTTTGGCGTCGCCGAAGGCAAGTGCAATCGCAGCCGATTCGCCCTTTTCGTTCGCTTTAGTCGAAGTTCCGTGAGCGTTCAAGTAGCCAACTTCGCTAGGGTCGATGCCCGCTTCGTTCATGGCAAGTTTCATCGCTTTAGCTGCACCAGATCCGTCTGGAATTGGTGAAGTCATATGATATGCATCACAGTTCGCACCGTAGCCGACAACTTCAGCTAAGATGTTAGCTCCACGAGCTTTTGCGTGTTCTAATTCTTCAAGAACGACAACGCCTGCTCCGTTACCCATAACGAATCCGCTACGATCTTTGTCGAAAGGAATCGACGCGCGCGCTGGATCAGTTGAGTGAGTCAAGGCAGTCAAGTTGGCGAAACCAGCGAAACCGATATCAGAGATGGCAGCTTCAGCACCACCGGCGAAGATTACATCAGAGTAACCGTGTTTGATGTCGCGGAAAGCGTCACCGATTGAGTTAGTTCCTGAGGCACAAGCTGTAACAACAGTTGTACAAACGCCTTTTGCGCCCAAACGTAAAGCTACGTTTCCGGCTACCATGTTAACGATTGAAATTGGAACGAACAATGGTGCAACGCGTGATAAACCTCGGTCGTTCATTTTAGTTACTTGTTCTTGGATTGTTTGAAGTCCACCGATACCACTTGAAACGATAACGCCGACGCGATCTTCGTTTTCTGGTGTGATTTCTAGGCCGGCACTTGCCTGCGCTTCAAGGGCTGCATAAATTCCGTATAACGAGAATTTGTCCATGCGTTTCGCGTCTTTTTTCTGGAAGTATTTATCGTACGGGAAGTCCCAAACTAGGCCTGCGACGTGGACGTCGACTTGCTCAGCGTTCGGATATTCTTCGCTGATGTCGCGAATTCCGACTTTTCCGTTTTCTAAACTATCCCAAAATTCTTCAGGCGTGTTCCCGATTGGCGAACAAACCCCGTAACCTGTTACTACTACACGTCTTGTCATTATCTAATCCTCTCTATCTCGAAATTTATGGCATTACCATTCCGCCGTTGACGCTGATCGTTTGACCAGTCACGTACGACGCTTGGGCAAGGAAAATCGCAGCTTGCGCGATGTCTTCAACTTCACCAAAACGGTTCAGCGGAATTTGCGCTAGCATCGTGTTTTTCACCGTGTCGCTCAACACTTCAGTCATCTTCGTGTTGATAAACCCTGGGGCAATTGCATTGACCGTAACGTTTTTACGCCCAACTTCACGAGCAGCTGTTTTAGTTAGACCGATGATCCCAGCTTTTGAAGCCACGTAGTTCGCTTGGCCAGCGTTCCCTTGAAGGGCAACAACTGAAGCGATATTGATGATGCGACCAAATTTATTTTTAATCATACCTTTTAGGACTTGTTGAGTCATATTGAACGTCCCTTTAAGGTTGACGTTAATAACGGCGTCGAAATCTTCCGGACTCATGCGAAGAAGCAATCCGTCGCGCGTGATACCCGCGTTGTTGACTAAAACGTCAACTGAACCAAGCCCTTCAATCGTTTCGGCAATTAACTTCCCGGCTGTTTCGAAGTTTGAAACATCTCCGATAACACCGATTGCTTTTACACCGTAAGTGTCGCGGATGTTTTGAAGTGTTGCTTCATCAACGCTATCATAGCCGTTAACTGCAACGTTCGCTCCTTGTGCTGCGAAAGCTTCGATAACTGCAAGACCGATTCCGCGGTCGCTTCCTGTTACTAATACGTTTTTACCTTTTAATTCAGACATTTCAATAATGCTCCTTATTATTTGATTTCAGTTAAAAATTCATTTCTAAGTTCAGCGTTTTCCTTGAACTCGCCAGTGAAATGGCGCGTGTAAGTGCTCGAACCGCTCGCTTTGATGCCGCGCATATTGATGCACATGTGGTCAGCTTCGATCGCGACAGCGACCCCACTTGCCCCGGTTTTCTCGGCGATCATTTGCGCGATTTGAATCGTCAAGTTTTCTTGGACTTGCGGTTTTTTCGAGCAGAAGTCGACGATGCGTGGGATTTTGCTTAGGCCGATGACTTTTTGGTCGGTCGGGATGTAGGCGACCGCGACTTTGCCGTAGAACGGCAGGAGGTGGTGTTCGCACATCGAGTGGAATTTGATATCTTTTAGAATGACGACGTCGTCGGCGTTGTCGCTTGAGAACATCTTCGCGTCCGTGAAGTCTTTTTCAGCTCCGACGCTTGAGAAGATTTCTGCGTACATGCGAGCTACGCGCTCAGGCGTTTCAAGTAAGCCTTCGCGGTTTGTATCCTCGCCGATTGCGTCTAGGATATCGCGAACCGCATTCTCTATTTTTTTTTGATTTTGTTCGTTCATAGCGCAGCCTTCGTAGCTTCGAGCGACGCCTCATCTTCAACGCGTAGCGCTGTGATTTCTTTATCGATTTTCTTCATGAAGCTTGTCAGCGTTTTGCCCGGTCCGACTTCGATGATCGTGTCGATTCCGAATTCGTCGCGCAACGTGTAGATGCTATCTTCGAAACGCACGCTCTTCATAACTTGCAGGCGCAGCAATTCTTTGATTTCATCAGCGTTGTCAGGCATCGCTTTAGCAGTCGTGTTTGAAATCACTGGGATTTCTAGCTCGCCAAAGTTGACGTCTTTAAGCGCTTCAGCTAATTGAACGCTCGCCGGCTCAAGTAACGCCGTGTGGAAGGGTCCGCTCACGTTCAAGTCGATCATGCGTTTCGCGCCGGCCGCTTCAAGCAATTCTTTAGCGTAGTCAACCGCTGCCACTTCGCCACCGATAACGATTTGAACCGGTGTGTTGTAGTTCGCCGGAGTGACGATGCCTTTGACGCTAGCTTCTTCGCAGGCTTTTTCGATAACTTCACGCGGCGTATTCATCACCGCAACCATTTTACCAACGCCAGCCGGAGCTGCTTCGCTCATGTATTTACCGCGTTTTGCAACCAGTGCGACTGCATCCTTGAAATCAAGGGCGCCACTTGCCACAAGGGCTGAATATTCGCCGAGGCTCAGGCCTAGGACCGCGTCGGGTTTTACGCCTAGCAGGCGGTACATTGCGATTGAAACAGTTAAAATTGCGGGTTGAGTGTAGCGGGTTTCGTTGAGTTTTTCTTCCTCGTTGAAGATTAATTCGGCGATGTCGTAGCCGAGAACTTCACTTGCCTCGTTGAATGTTTCGCGGACGATTCCGTGTGCGTCGTACAACTCGCGACCCATGCCCACGTATTGGGCGCCCTGACCTGCAAATGCAATAGCAATTTTACTCATTACAAACTCCTTTATTTACGGGTTAAATTCGACAGAAACCTCCTCCCGACATAGTCCATCGGTCGAACAGGTTCGACCAAGTAAACGATGGACTACGTGCCGTGACCGTCGGTTTCTATCTTGTCGAATTTAACACCTTTTAACGTGTTAATACTTCCCTTTTTAGGGGGAAGTATCACTATAATTTATACTCGGATTTTTACGCCCAGATTTGTGCGCGTTCGTTGACCACGCGTTTTGTGTCCGCCATCAAGTCCAAAATGATTTCTTCAACCGTTTCTTCTTTGTTGATCATGCCGGCGATTTGCCCCGCCATCACTGAACCGTAAGCGATATCCCCGTCCACGGCTGCTTTCAGCGCGCCCTGACCAAGTTTGTCAAAACGCTCTGTATCCGGAACTTCCTTGCGCATTTCTTCTTTTTCAGCCTTGTCGAACTCGGCCGTCAATTTATTTTTCAAAGCCCGAACTGGGTGACCGAAGATTTGGCAAGTCGCTACCGCATCGATGTCGCGCGCTTTCAAGACTTTTTGTTTGTAGTTTTCGTGAATGTTAGTTTCTTTAGCGACTAGGAAACGAGTTCCGACTTGCACGCCTTTAGCGCCAAGCATGAACATCGCAGCCATTCCGCGACCGTCACCGACCCCGCCGGCACCGATAACTGGGATATTGACAGCGTCAACGACCTGAGGAACTAGCGGCATTGAAGTTAACTTGCCAATATGTCCGCCGGCTTCCATACCTTCAGCGATGACCGCATCCGCCCCGATTTTTTCCATGCGTTTAGCAAGGGCAACCGATGGGACAACCGGCACAACTTTGATACCAGCTTCTTTGAAACGTTCCATGTAAGGCGACGGATTACCAGCACCAGTCGTGATGATCGGCACTTTTTCCTCGATTACAAGGTCAATAATATCAGCGGCGAATGGAGATAACAGCATGATGTTGACAGCGAAAGGCTTGTCAGTCAACGTGCGGATTTTATCGATTTCAGCTTTTACTACATCTTTAGGAGCGTTCCCACCAGCGATGATTCCAAGACCACCTGCTTCAGAAACAGCACCGGCCAAGTCAGCATCTGCAATCCAAGCCATTGCACCTTGGAAAATCGGGTATTTAATTCCTAACAATTCGCAAATTTCAAAACTCATTATCTTCTCAGTCTCCGTACTTTAAATTTGTCTTTCGTCTGCTTAGGCACACGAATAATATCTTACTAATTTTATCACAAAATGACGTTTGACGCAAATATTCGTTTAAGCCTTAATAAATTAAAAAAAGGGGGGATTTTGGCAAATTTTTTAATTTTTTGCTCGAAAAATTAAAAAATTTGTCAAAATCCCGATAATTCAAATTATACTCGCAAAATTCTTGAGGATTTTTAGTCCAGCCGTCGCTGATTTCTCAGGATGAAACTGAGCGCCGTAAACATTACCGCGGCTAATCATTCCTGGAATTTCAATCGAATACTCGCTAATCGCATTGATAAATTCGCGCGGACAGTCCGCATAAAACGAGTGAACATAATAGACAAACTCGTGGTCTATGCCCTCCGTTAGGGCGTTAGGCGCTATAACTTCAAGCTCGTTCCAACCCATGTGCGGCACCGGCATCGTTTCGTGTTCAGGAATCGCCCGGCATTTCCCGGGAATCAACCCCAAACCTTCCGTGTAATGGTGCTCGAAACTTCCATCTAAAAGCAACTGCATCCCGAGGCAAATCCCTAAAAACGGCTTACCTTTTCCAACTTCGGTGCGGATAACCTCGGTCAAACCGTATTCGTTCAACCTCTCCATCGCAGCTGGAAACGCTCCGACTCCAGGGAGAATCAATCCGTCCGCCTTTTGAATCTCATCCGGCGACTTAGTCACAACGCATTCAATCCCTAATTTTTCGAGTGCCTTTTCCACGTTGCGGATATTTCCCGCATCGTAGTCGATAATCGCAATCATCTTAAAGCACCCCTTTGGTCGAATTAACGCCCGTAATCTCTGGGTTTATCGTAATCGCCTCACGCAAAGAACGCCCAAAACCTTTAAATAACGCTTCGGCTTTGTGGTGCGAATTCTTACCATATAAAACATTCAAATGCACGTTCGCCGCTAAATTATTAGTCAACGCTACGAAAAATTCTTCAACTAATTCCGTATCGAAATCGCCCAAACGCGGATTTTCAAACTCGGCATTAAACACTAAATACGCACGTCCGCTCAAGTCAATTGCGACGAGAGCCAAAGTTTCATCCATCGGCAAAATCGCACTGCCGTAACGCTCAATCCCGACCTTGTCACCTAACGCTTCGCGCAAAACCTGACCCAAGGCAATTCCCACATCCTCAACCGTGTGGTGGCCGTCAACGTGAATATCACCGACAGCCTTGACTGTCAAAGAAATCCGTGCGTGGCGAGCTAGTAAAATCAACATGTGATCAAAGAAACCAACACCCGTATCGACTTCAACCTTCTGAGCATCGTCCAAATTAACCTTGATTTGAATATCCGTTTCGCCGGTCACCCGACTCAATTCAGCTGTTCTCATAATCTCACCTCGACGCTGCGCGCGTGCGCTTCAAGCCCTTCAAACCTGGCAATTCGCGTGATATCCTCGGCGTCGCGCACCAAAGCATCCCGCGTGTAATAAGTAAATTCCGTATGTTTAATAAAATCGTAAACACCAAGCGGCGAGTAAAAACGCGCCGTCCCATTTGTCGGCAGAACGTGATTCGTCCCGGCGAAATAATCCCCAACCGACTCACTCGTATAGTGCCCTAGAAAAATCGATCCCGCATGCTTAATCCGCCCAAGATAATCGATCGCGTTATCAACCTGCACCTCTAAATGCTCCGGCGCCAGCTCGTTCATAATCTCAAACATCTCGTCAAAATCGTTCGCGATAACAATAATTCCTTGTTTTTCAATCGCCTCGCGGGCAATTTCTTCGCGCGGTAAAACCTTCAATTGTTTTTCAACTTCTGCTTCGACTTTAGTGGCCAACTCACGAGAAGTCGTAACCAAAATCGCGCGGGCAAGTTTATCGTGTTCCGCCTGACTCAACAAATCAGCCGCGATAAATTCAGGATTCGCGCTATCATCAGCGATAACCCCAATTTCACTCGGTCCCGCAATCATATCTATTGAAACTTTCCCGTAAACTTGTTTTTTCGCCGTCGCGACAAACACGTTCCCCGGCCCAACAATTTTATCGACTTTTGGAATCGACTCCGTTCCGTAGGCAAGTGCAGCAACGGCTTGCGCTCCACCAACCCGGTAGATTTTGTCAACTCCCGCAATCTTAGCGGCTGCCAAAATAACATCAGGTGTTCCCGGGGGCGTCACCATAATAATTTCTTCAACACCCGCAATTTTAGCCGGTAAAGCATTCATTAAAACACTCGACGGATAAGCAGCCGTTCCACCTGGAACGTAGATTCCAACGCGTTCTAAAGGTAGAACTAACTGACCGCGAATCACGCCGTCATCAGCAACTTCCTTGAAGCCTTCTTTAACTTGTAGTTTATGGTAGCTTTCGATATTCGCCTTCGCTTTTTCTAAAGAACGAACCAAATCCTTATCAACCCGCTCAAACGCTGCATCAATTTCGCCAGTCGAAACCGCTAAATCCGTAATTTCAACGTTGTCGAATTGTTTAGCATATTTTCGCAAGGCGTCATCACCATTAGCGATAACATCTGCAATAATCGCTGCAACCGCTGCCTCGATATCCTCACGTCCCGAGTCGCTTTCGCGCGCATCGGCCGCAATCGTCGCAATAATTTGCGATTTTTCACCTTCTAAATAGCGCATTAAATCACCTCGCTCAATCGATCAATCAGATCGAAAATCTCATCTCTTTTCAACTTCGCCGCCGCTTTGTTTACGATCAGGCGACCAGAAATTTCGCTGATATCTTCGAACACTTCGAGCCCGTTTTCACGCAGCGTATTTCCCGTTTCGACGATATCGACAATCGCATCGGCAAGTCCTAAAACCGGGGCAATTTCAACCGAACCCTCAATTTTAATGATGTCGATCATCTCGCCTTTTTTCGCAAAATGCGCTTCAGCTGTTTTTGGATATTTCGTCGCAATCCGTTTTATTTTATGGTCTAGTTCAGCATATTCCGGCGTTGAAGCCACAGCGAATTTACATTTTCCGATACCGAGATCAAGCATCTCAAAATAGCCTTTATCGTGCTCCTGCAAAACGTCTTTCCCGACAAAACCAACATCTGCCACCCCATGATAAACATAGGTCGGAACGTCCGGAGCCTTCACCAACAAATAGCGCGCTTCCGCTGTTTCGAAAATCAGTTTGCGCTCTTTATTTTCTAAAAAACTTGTGTCATATCCAGCCGCGGCGAGCAACTTGCCCGCATCTTTTTCCAGACGGCCTTTTTGCAAGGCAATCGTTAATTTTTTGCTCATTTAATTGCCTCCAATCTCAATAATTTCGTCGAAGCCCCAACGGTTCGCGAACTCTTTTGTTTCTATAATATTGTCGAAAATGCTAAGCTGCGCATCAGGCGTTTCCGCTAAAATTTTCAGCGCGTCATCGATGCGATCAGCCGCAAAATGAATCAAAGTTTTGTTCGTGTGCGGCGCCGCTAATTTTTCAAAAGCATCCAAATTGACACCTAAACCGACCGCGGGGAACTCGTTATCGTAACGCCCGCCGCTAGCAAACGCGTCCGCAATGTTTGGCGCGTAAGCGTTGATTAAAATTCCCGTATAGTAGCTGTGATTAGGTACTAAACCTAGGTCGACCGTGAATTTAACACGTGGCAATGCCTTCTTAGCCAGAGCCAACAATACCTTGATTTCTTTAATTTCTGGGGTTTCCTCAACCTGCGCAAATACGCTTTCCGGCTCGCCATACAACCGCGCAATCAAAGGTAAAACGCTCGTATTTTTCGCTAGAAGTGCCGCGCGGAACTCCGCCTCGTCAGCACTCTCAGCCGCGAATGCCTTATAAACTCCCGCGTGACCGATTTCAAAATGATAATCCTCGATACCCTCGGCATCTAAGAATTCGCTCAACGTCAACAAAAGTTCAAGTTCCGCCTTTATCGACTCATATCCGATCAACTCAATCCCCGCTTGGTGCATCTCGATATCAACGCCCATCATCGGGTCACTCGAACGGAAAACTTTCCCCGAATAGCTCAACTTCAAAGGAAGTTCGAGCTTAGTCGAAGCCACCATCCGCGCCACTGGCGTCGTCAAATCACTGCGCAAAGCCAAAGTTTCGCCTTTTTTATCAAAGAAACGGAAAAGTTCATCTTCATTATCGAAGTTTTGCGCATATTCAATCGTCGGTGTTTCAACGCGCGTGAAGCCGCGCGAAGCCGTGACGGCGTTAAACTTTCCCTCAAGTTCGTAAGAACCCTGAGCCCGCTTGAAGAGTTTGTCGCGGGTGCCCGCCGGAATTTTTCTCATTTTCGTTACCTCACATCAATTGTTATTTGATAATTATACCATAAATCGCGAATATGTTATAATATATTCAAGAAATGTATGGAGGTGCGACATGAAGGGGATTCGCAAAATTTCGCCGTATGTGCCGGGCGAGCAGCCCAACTATCCGGATATGATCAAAATCAACACGAACGAGAATGCCTATCCGCCCTCGCCTCGCGTGCTCGAGCTGCTTGCGGGCTTTGGCAAGTCGGTCGACTTACGTCGGTATTCTTCTTTGGACCAGGGCAATTTACGGAGTGCTTTGTCTCATAAATACGGTTTGAAACCAGATAATTTCATCGTCGGAAACGGCAGTGATGAAATTTTAGCTTTCGCTTTTTTGAGCTTTTTCAACTCTAGCGAGCCGGTTTTATTTCCCGATATAACGTACGGATTTTATAAAGTTTGGTGTGATTTATTTAAGATTCCTTTTGAAGAAATCGCATTAGCTGAAGATTTTTCTATTTCTTTAGAGGACTATGCACGCCCTAACGGTGGGATTATCATCGCTAATCCGAACGCACCGACATCACTTTACCATTCGGCGGATGCAATGAAAGATTTTTTAGTTGAACATTCAGATTCGATTGTGATAGTTGACGAGGCTTATGTTAATTTCGGTGGCGTTTCTTTAGCTCCATTGGTCAATGATTTTGATAATTTAGTCGTCATTCACACACTGAGCAAGTCTGAATCTTTGGCTGGTTTAAGGGTCGGTTACGCCGTCGCGAACCCTGCTTTGATTGAAGTTTTGGGAGCTGTTAAATCGAGCTTCAACCCTTATTCCGTTGATTCATTAGCTGAAAAATTAGCGACTATCGCAGTAGAAGATGCCGGTTATTACGAAGCGATTAATTTCAATATAATAAAAACGCGCGAAGAATTTCGCGCGTCACTTGCCGAACTGGGGTTTGAAACGTTGGAATCGAAGACGAATTTCGTTTTGACGACACATCCGCAATATGATATGAATGCGCTGTTTGAGAGTTTGCAAAAAGACCACATTTTTGTTCGCCACTTCGATAAGCCTGAACGCCTGAATAATTATCTCAGAATCACCATCGGAACTGACGAGGAAATGCAAAAAGTAATTGAAAATATCAAAAAAACAATCTCTTAACCCGAGATTGTTTTTTTGTATGATGGATGATAGAGTCCGGTCGGCTCGTAGAATTCGTCGCCCGTGTATTCGAAACCTAATTTTTCTAGCAACTTTTTAGACGCTATGTTGTTAGGGTTGTGTCCGGCAAATAATTCTTTTGCTCCTAGTTCATTAAATGCGTAATCAATAACTTTCTCAGCGGCTTCTATAGCGTAACCTTTACCCCAGAATTCTGGTTTTAGGTGGAAGCCGATTTCGTAGATTCCCACGCCGTGCGGATGTAGCCCCGCTACGCCGACGAACTTGCCCGATGTTTTTTCAAAGAACGGCCAGTACTGAACGCCCGATTCTTTTTCCGACGCAATTTCAAACTTTAAGCGCTCAGCGATTTGCTCGTCGGAAAACAACCCGGTTTTCGAAATATATTTCGTCACATCCGGCTCACCCCAAAGTTCGTGAGCTAGGTCGATATCTGTTTTCGCCCAATGTCCGAAGCGAATCCGCTTGCTTTTAATCAAAATATCACACCTCTATTTTTCCTTACTGTTTTTTAAGGCGATTTTTAGGAGTTTCGAGCCTCGAAATCACTAAAAATCGCCTTAAAAAACAGTAGAGCTATTTATGATAGGGTTCGCCGCGGTTGATGCGGAAAGTTCGGTAGATTTGTTCGACCAAAATCAGCTTCATCAGCTGATGCGGGTAAGTCAACTTCCCAAACGAAATTTTTTCGTTTGCGCGAGCCAAAACACTGTCATCCAGACCTAGCGAGCCACCAATTACAAAGGTAAACGTGCTCTTTCCGCGCGTCGCTTCCGTATCAATTTTCGCAGCGAAACTCTCGCTCGAGTGCATTACGCCATCAATCGCTAAAGCGAACACAAATTCGCCGTCGCCGATCTTAGCTAAAATCCTCGCCGCCTCGCGCTCCTTAACCAAAGCCATTTCGCGCTCGCTCAGAACTTCTGGACACTTTTCGTCTGCAACCTCGACAAACTCGAGCTTAGCGTAGGCACCTAGGCGTTTCGCGTACTCTGCAATCCCTGCGACCAAGTATTTTTCTTTTAATTTTCCGACCGTAACAATTTTTATTTTCACGGTAATTCCACCACGTTATCCACGCGCCCCGCGACGTAATGAGTCAGGAACACATCCTCGGAATTCGAGTAATTGCCCATCTTAGCCAGCTCGGCGTTAAAATCGCTAGAGCCGTTGTTTTTCATCGATTTATAAGCGTCGAAAATGCGCATCACGCTCTGATAGCCGTAGTAAGAAAAGTCGTTCACTGTCTGGCCAGTCTTCGTTTTATACGTGATCGTCCACTGTTCCTCGTCCTTATCAAGCGGATTGAAACCGCTCGTCATATAGACGTTGTCGATATTCTTCTCACCCGCAATGATAAAAATGCTCTCGCTATTACATTTATCGTTGGTCAAAATCGGCGCACTCACGTCCCCGTCGCGCAGTTCCTTGATCATCAGCCCGGCACTTGCCGCTGCACCTGCCACAAAAATCCCGTCGTAATCCATCCCGGCAAGTTTCTTGACATCCTCGGCGTAGTCAGTCAGCTTCGTATTGAACTCGATCCCCTCGACCAAATCGCCCGGGTAATCTTCCTTAAAACGGTCGAACTGATTTTTGCTATCCGGATTGTTCGGATCATAAAAAACGACAATTTTCGTCAGCGCCAACTGATCGAACGCATACTTCGCCAGCTTCTCGATCTGCACATAATTCGGCAGGTTAATTTGGTGCATATACGGATATTTCACGTTGTCTTCCATCGCCAAATAATCGTAGCTGTTGAGCGGCGTAATCACCGGCAGCTTCAGCTCCTCAGCCTTCTCGCGCAAGGCAAGTAGGCTCGCCGTGCTGTTCGGACCGATCATAACGTCGTATCGCTCTTTCGCAAAATCTTCCAGGATTTCACGAGAATTTGTCGAATCGTTTTTGTTATCGATATATTCAACGTGAATTTTCTTCCCGTCAATCCCGCCTTCACGGTTAATCGAATCGATCGCGTATTTCATCCCCGCCTTGACATCGAGCCCGAAGGCGCGGTAATTGCCCGACAGCTCCAGGTTCGCCCCGATGTAAATCTCGCCGGGGTGCGGATTTTTCTTGGCAATTCCATCGCCCCCAAAGAACGCGATATTGATGAGAACGCCCGCAACGACTAAGAGCGCGATGAACGCGCCCCCAAGTATAGCTATTTTTGCTTTCATTTTAAAATCTCCGTTTTAGAGAGTGATTTTCTCAACTCCACCCATGTAAGGACGCAGAACTTCAGGCACCGTCACGCTGCCGTCAGCATTCTGATAGTTTTCTAAGACCGCTGCCACCGTGCGGCCAACAGCTAGACCTGAACCGTTTAGCGTGTGGGCAATTTGGACTTTTCCATCTTCATCGCGGTAACGAATTTGTGCTCGACGTCCTTGGAAGTCGCCACAGTTCGAACAAGATGAGATTTCGCGGTAAGTATTTTGCGCCGGAATCCAAACTTCTAAATCGTAAGTTTTAGTTGCTGAGAAGCCCATGTCGCCTGTTGATAACGCTAAAACACGGTAAGGCAAGCCTAATTTTTGCAGGATTTCTTCAGCGTTAGCTGTCATTGATTCTAACTCGTCAAACGAAGTTTCCGCCGTTGCGAATTTAACCATTTCAACTTTGTGGAATTGGTGCAAGCGAATCAAACCGCGCGTGTCGCGCCCTGCTGAACCAGCTTCACTACGGAAGCAAGGCGACATTGCAGTTAATTTAATAGGTAATTTAGCACCGTCTAAAATTTCGTCGCGGTGATAATTTGTCAACGGAACTTCTGAAGTCGGAATCAACGAATAATCCGTTCCTTCTAGTTGGAAGCCGTCCCCGATGAATTTCGGGAATTGCCCAGTTCCGTACATTGAATCCGCGTTGACGATGTAAGGTGTCACCATTTCCGTGTAGCCTTGCTCGTAGATGTGCAGATCCAACATAAAGTTGTACAAGGCGCGTTCTAAGCGAGCACCCAAACCTTTGTAATATAGGAAACGTGAGCCAGTAACTTTAGCTCCGCGTTCGAAGTCTAAGATATCTAAGTTTTCGCCGATTTCCCAGTGCGGAAGCGGTTCGAAGTCGAACGCTGCAGGCTCACCCCAACGGCGAATTTCTTCGTTTTCTTCTTCGCCATCGCCGACCGGCACTGACTCGTGCGGAAGGTTCGGTAAATTCAACGCGATGTTGTTGATTTTTTCTTCAACAGCCGCCAACGTTTCGTCGATTGCTTTGATTTTCCCGCCGACTTCTTGCATTTCGGCGATCGCCGGAGCAGCGTCTTTTTTCTCGCGTTTCAAGGCGCCGATGGCGTCACTTGCCGCATTTCGGTCTGCTTTTAGCTCTTCGGTTTGCGTGATTAATTCGCGACGTTCTTTATCGAGCGCGACGAATTCGACCAGTACTTCTTCCTTCACGCCACGCGTGCGGAGTTTGGCTGCGACTTCGTCGAAATTGGTTCTGATGTATTTGATGTCTAACATTTTTAGTCCTCTCTTATTTAGCGACCTTGTCCGCAATCCAGCGGATGAAAGTCGTGAAAATATTCGCTTTTTTGTCTTCGTTCATCGCGACCATCGGGTACACAGGCGTCAAATCGTCCGTCAGATACCCCAGTTTATCCTCAGCGACACTCAGCGTCGCATTCGCCACGGTCTGACCTTTGGTAATCGGAGCCTCGAGACCGGCAAGTGGCTCGACCTTATAGGTCGGAGTCTGAACGGTCGCTTTCGTGCGATACCAGTAAGCCGTCTCTTCACCGAGCGCGATTTTCAGGTTGCGCGTTTTCGCATTCGCTACGTAAACCGTTTTGTTCTTATCAAGACGAGTTCCCTTGTTGTCGAGCTTATCGTACTTCCAATTATCTAAAACATAATTCATCAAGACTTTAGTCTGCGTGAAACGAGCACTTTTATCGCTCTTACCATCAGCATTTTTCGCATCTAGCACGACCGTGATCAAGCGAGTTCCCGCGCGATCGATCGTTCCAGTGAAGCATGCACCCGCTTTATCAGTCGTCCCCGTTTTGAATCCATCCACGCCTTCCATATAAAAGGCCTGAGTCGGAAGCATCAGGTTGAACGTGTTCATCGTAATATTCGGATATTTCCCTTCTGGGAAAACTTTCGTTGGCTGTTTCGTGATGTCGAGCACTTCCGGGAAATCGTGGTAAAGGTGGAACGCTGTCGCCGCCATCGCTTTAGCACTCATCGTGTTTTCGTCATCGCTCGCGCCCGTCACGTCGTGGTCGTTCAGGCCGGACGCATTAATAAAATGCACATCCTGGAACCCCCACTCGTTAAGTTGCGTCGTCATCTCTTTCGCAAATTCCTCTTCGCTGCCGGCAAGTTTAATCGCCAGCGCCTGCGCTGCCGCATTAGCTGATGCGATCAAAGCCGCATCAAGAAGATCGCTAACTTTGTATTGAACGTCCGTGTATAACACGACATTTGATAAATTATTATTGCGGCTCAGTTTTTGTGTAGCGTCATTAATGGAGACTTCGTCATCCCAAGAAATTTTTCCTTCTTTGACCGCCTTGTAAACGAGATAAGCTGTTATCAATTTACTTTCAGACGCGATACCGCGTGCTTCATCGACGTTTTTCGCGTATAAAATTTTACCCGTATTCGCATCAATGGCTATCGCGGCACTTGCCGCAATGTCTACACCACTAGTATCTGTCGGGGTTGGCGAGACTTTCGGAGCATCAGCTGCGAACGCCGCTGTGATTGGGTTTAGGAGGGTTAAAGCGATTAGTGTTGTAATTATTTTCTTCTTCATAATAGGTCCTTTCGATCACACATCAATTAATTAAATATTATAACAAAAAAAAGCCCCGATTTATAGGGCAAGTTTTAGGAAATTATTTACGCTTAGGGCCCCTCGTTTAATACAATGGCCCTTTTATGACGTGTTTTTCAAAAAACACCCCTTTTTTGTCACAAAAGGGCTAGTTTTACGCAATATGGACCGGAGTTCCGGTTTTTATGTTTTTATAGAACCAGTTTGCGTCAGCTACGCTTAAGCGAATGCATCCGTGGCTGATTGGTTTACCGAGATTGTTAGCCTCTTCAGTAATGAAATTTTTATTTTTATCAGTGGGAACGCTGTGGAACAAATAGGTGCCGTGGTCCTTGAAGCTGACCCAGTCGTTCGCGCCCTCGTTGCTCGAAGCATTGTAAAAATGGTCGCCACGTTCGGATTCAATCACGTAATCACCCGTCGGAGTTCCCTTGTATTGGGCAGCGCCCGTCGAGCAAATCATATTTAAAAGCAGCGTGCCATCACCGTAAATGCGAACTCGTTGCTCGGCGATAGACACCTCAATTTTAACTGATTTATAATTGTTTAAATTAGGATATTCGTGTTCTGAGTCGGTCGGTTTTCGCCACCAGTCGGATGCGCTATCAGCTTCCGGCGCTTCCTCCGCCGCCGGTGCGGAGGCTTGTTGCTCAGCCGGCTGAGCGACTTGACTTGCCGACGGGGTTTTGACGGGTTCGCTGACGTTTTGTTTGTCGCCGTAGTTTGCGAGAACGAGGGCGATTGCGCCGATCAGAACTATTATTAGTAAATTTTTCTTCATATTACCTACTATTGTAACAAAAACACCACCGTTTTTCCACGATGGTGTTTTTATTTAAGCCGCGACTTCGCTCAAGCGGACTTGGATGCGTTCGATTGCTTCCAAATAAGGCTCGTAATTGTCGGCGCTAGTGCCTTCGATGTAAAAAGTTGATGTCTTGATCAGGTTGACCAACGAGTGGTTGATCGTGATGTCGACTAAAGTTTCAACTTCGACAGCGGGGCGGTGATATTTCACCAGGCCATTTAAGTTTTTGTTGAACGTTGCAATAACGCGGTTCAAGCGCTCTTCGAAGATATCTAATTCTTCGCTTGTGAAATTAGAAATAGGTTTAGCCATCTTTCTTTTCCTTCCTCTAACCTTCTTTAGATAAAAGCGCGACACTCATCGCCCCAATCCCTTCGGACCGTCCGATAAATCCCATTTTCTCCATCGTCGTCGCCTTGAGATTAACTTGGTCGATCTCAATTTCCAGAGCAGCAGCGATGTTTTTGCGCATCTCATCCAAATGCGGTTTCATCTTCGGCTTTTCAGCCAAAATCGTAGCATCAATATTTTCAACCACGAATCCCTTAAGGTTTACTTGCCGAAAAGCTTCTTTCAAGAGGGCAAGTGAGTCCGCGTCCTTGAACGTTGGGTCATCGTCGGGAAAGAGATGGCCGATATCGCCGAGGGCGGCAGCACCCAGAATAGCATCAGTGATGGAGTGAAGTAGGGCGTCCGCGTCGGAATGTCCTAGCAACCCAAGGTCGTGTGCGATCTCGACTCCCCCGAGAATCAGCTTGCGATTTGGGACTAATTGATGGACGTCAAACCCTTGGCCTACTCTAATCATCTTACTATCCTTTTATTTGCTTTCATAAATATGCCCTATTCTATAATATCTGTCATTCTTTGTCAACAAAAAAAACACAAAAAAAGTTTTATTTTTTGCGTTTTTGTGAATTTATTTAATTTTGCTATCGAAAGGGCATTTTTGCGATATTTTATCTAAGTTATGTATACAAATAGGCTAAAAACGTTTTTTGGCAATTAAACTCGCCATTTCTAAATCGATTGGAGTTGTAATTTTAATGTTTTCATAGCTTCCGAGCGCAACAACGACGTGTTTATCCGTATAGCGCTCAATCAGCGCGGCATCATCGGTTGCGATGTAGCCGTGGTGGCGGGCCTTTTCGTGGCAAGTCAGAAGCGTTGCGAAATCGAATGCTTGCGGCGTTTGCGCCGCCCAGAGTGCTGCGCGATCTGGCGTCTGCGTGATTTGCTCGAATTTATTTACGACTTTAATCGTGTCTTTGACCGGGACGGCCAAGATGGCGGCGTGCGCTGTTTTTAGTTTATCGAGCAAGCGGTCGAGGGCATCGAGTTCAACGAACGGTCGCGCTCCATCGTGAACTAAGACGTAGTCAGTTTTTTTGATGTGAACGAGCGCGTTGTAGACGCTGTCTTGACGCTCGGCTCCACCGAAGACAAACTGAATATGTGGATACTCATTTTTAAGGTATCGATATTGTTCGACTTCTTTTTCTTTGATGACCAAAACGATATTAACGCATCGCTCATCCTGTTCAAAAATGCGCACGCTATGTTCGATGATTTGGCGTCCTTCGATTTCAAGGAAAATTTTATTTATTTCTGCCTTCATGCGGCTGCCACTTCCGCCGGCTAGAATAATCGCTGTATAATTCATACCTATATTATATCATAATTCCTTTTTTTGCGTTTTTTAGGCATTTCGTGCCTCGAAACTCCTAAATTCGGCAAATAAAGGAATTTTTTTTATTTATTTTATTCAAAAATGTAACAAAACGCGAAAAAATACGTATATATATAGTATAGGCATTAATTTTAAAAGGAGGAAAACCTATGCATGAAGACCTAATTGCAAAAAATAACTGTTATGCTCTCACTACTCAAAGTCGCAAACCTATCATTTTCACCGGAGTATCAGCTTGTCTCTTTTTGGACATCCCAATCATCGATCACTTTGACTATTCGGTCCCACGCGTTCTCGGAAAACATTCGTTCCACGCCATCTGTCGCTCTGACGTTCTTTATAACGAACGCGAACGCATCAATTTAGGTCACGAGATCATCTGTAGCAATCACTTAAAAACTATCCTTGAATTGGGGAAAGAATCTTCCGCCCTCGGACTCGTTTCCGCTATTAGCAATTGCCTCTATCGGAATCTTTTTTCTCTTGAGGAAATCAAAAACTTTGTCGAGAGAAACTCTAGAACTCACGGAATGAGAAGCATAAAAGTTGTTCTGCCCTTTGTGAGCACAGGGGATGAATCGCCGTTTGAAACATTGGTTCGCATCATGATTTATTTACTCGGTTACGAGGCACCTGAGCAACAACTCGTTTTTTACGATCACCATCATATCGTTGATGATGTTTACCTCGAAAACCCTTATGGAAATCGTTTTGTCGCTCGGGTTGATATGTATTATGAAACAAGAAAAGGAAAAATAGTTTTTGAAGTCGACGGAGCCGGAAAAGGTGAAAAACCTGGTTATTACAAGCGCGAACGCAAACGTCAAGCTGCCCTTGAACAACTCGGGTTCAAAGTCGTCCGTTTAATGTATCACGAATTCCAATTCGGAATGCTCGAGGATAAATTAAAAACTATGGGAGTGCGAAAACTTCATAATAAGCCTGTTAAATTACCAATTATTAATGGGTTAGAAAACAATTATTCCTTTTAATGCTTTTTTTAGGACTTTCGAGGCGCGAAACTCCTAAATTCGGCAAAAAAAAGGAATTTTCAAGATAATAGTTTTGGTTTATTTGCGAGTCTCCCCTGCAATGACAGGGCGCTACACACGCAACAAAACACCACGTCGGATCCAACGAGGTGTTTTTTTATTTGGATTTTTATCTGGGAAATTTCGGCATTAACGGGAATTTTAGCAAGATATCACTCTTTTTTACCCCACCACCAGCCATTTGTTCCATTCAATTTGGGAATGTAGGCATACCAATTCTGAATGTTATGTTTCCAATAGTTCCAACCACTATGCTCTTTAGCACGCCTACCACTCGCAATATATTCACAAGGAAAAGGTCTAGTAGCATTATCAGGCCAGTCTGACGAAACAGGATCGGGTGAATACGGGCCTACATCCGGAGCATAAGGCCAATAGTCCGTCGGTAAAATATTGAACTGCGGAACTGCCCACGAAGGAGGTGTCGTGTCGTTCGGATCTAAAACCGTCCACTTTCGCTTCGTTTTCTGCGTTTTAACCCCGCCGAGTCCGGACCAAATTTTAGTCGTTCCTTTAAAATGGAACTCTCGTGGTAAAAATTTATTGAAGAAATTAATTCCGTAAACAGTGTGATATTTGATATCTAAAATAAGTTTACCGTTTTCGTGGTTCATCTTCGTTTCGCTAAAATCGAAATCACAATCGGAATCCGTTACGTCATCCAAACGTTCCTTAGGCGTGTTGGTAATTCCAAAACGTTTGATGAATTTTTTGTACTCATCATCTAGATGCTGTGCTACAGGACTGCCTTGCCCAGATAAATAAGCCTTGAAGCGCGTTTTCGCAACTTCACGCGCCGCATCGTCATCATATTTAGGATAGTGAATCTCACGTTTGTAAAAAGGATCGTTGGCATTATAGATTCCAAGTAAATCAAGATACAACCTCTGATACTGCGCCTGCCACAAAGGTGCCATCGCCACATTATCACCAGCACCAAAATCAAGATAAACAGTTAGATATTTACCGAAATAAAATGTATGGTTAGGTTTTTCCATCGCATCACTTAAACTGCTGTCAATCAACATAACTTTTATCCAATTTAACTTAAACAGATTACTATACTGCGTTTCTGGTATCGTATAATTTGGCGGACCTATCGGATAAATATTATCACAAACAGTTTTCAAAGTATCGAGATAAGTTTTCAATTGATCATGGGATTGGATGTTTTTCTTAAGCACGCCAGCCATCTTCCTACTAGCGCTATCAATTTGCCTCTCAGCCGTTAGGTTATTGTGATCTATGTTGTCGCCGAAACAAAACCATCTATCTGAGATAGCCAATGCCGCCCAAAGCGCATCCTTAAGGTGAGGCCGGATGCTATCGGCGTAGTCGCTCACTGCCGATTTAATTGCCTGGTCATACTGACTCATATCGGTTAAGGGGATGCTGTCTTCAACGATGGTTTCGTCGTTGTGATACCAGCGGGTCGTATCGACGAAAGTCGTGCCTGTATCGATAAGCAAATTCCCAATCCCCATCTCGATAGCGTCGCCAACACCATTAATATTACTATCTGTTGAGTTATGATATTTAATTATTTCGGTGTAGGGGCCGTCCTGCGAAAGGCTCATCATACTGGCAAGTGCCGCTTTGTTGACCGTTGATGCCATCGTGATTATGGGGATCATCGTCGCAACTAATAAAATTACGGCTAGAAATACTGGAATAATATACATCGCTTCGATGATCATTACTCCGCTTTCTGATTTTTTCATTTCTTAGTACCCCACGTTTACTTCTCTACCTGTATATTTGTCAAGCACCGAGTGCTTAGATTTTCCTAAGCTGAAAATTTTAAAGCAAGTTTTATAGTTAGCGCGAACCCTAACGCGCGTGTACGCCTTCGTTATATCATAAGCTTTCCCTGAGTCGTATAGCTCAGTGACTTTATCCGCGATATCGCTGCGGCTTCCAAGATCTCCGTAATAATCGTACGCCTTGTTCAGCGTTCCTTCCATCTCAATCAAGTCGCGGGTGCGTTTAGTATATTGGGAATTGTTTCCGAAAAGAAGCATCATAATGAAAATATGCTGCGAGTAATCGAATTCTAACCAAGATTTTGCAAGGTATTCTTCAAAAGCATTCGATCCTGATGTCGGTCCACCCCTAGGGTCACCTTCGTCCAAGCTTGTTTTGAGCGCATCTCGTACAGCATCCGCTTTAAATTTAGTTTCCCCTTCAATTTTTGCAAGTTTATCAAGGAAATTGACACAATCTGAGGCGACAAAACATTTGTCTTTTCCGACGAGTTTCAGCGATGCTCCGTTCACGAGCAAGAAGGTGTCGACAAAACTTTCCAAAAACAAGGCGACGATCTGGATGATTTGCCCAACAATCGGTTCTAACGCTAACTCGCTAATTATTTTGTCGGCCGAAACCGCGGCGATGTTAGGGAGCAGGCGGAAGACGAAGATGGCGAGGAAGGTGTATTCCTGGGCTTGGATTTCGTTTGAGCGTCCGGTAAAGATGTATTCTAATTCGCAACTGCAAAATGCGTAATCATCCCCACTTTCACAAGGTCCTATCGCACTATCCAAAAGTCCGGACAGACTTCCGCAGCCGTATTCCCGGTCGACATCCGATGGGGTACTTCTATTTTTCGTGAATTCGAACCCACTTACACTCTTACCTGTCAGATCGTCATCGCTTGAGCCTAGCGTGTGTTTCCGATTGGTTCGATTCGCAAAATTAAACGACCAGTAGGGAACCTGCAGAACCTTATCAAAACGTCCGGTCACAACCTGGGCAATTCGCTCGGCGAAATTCATAATCATATCAAAGATACCCTTAAAGAAGTCCGCAATCGCGATAAAGAAATCTGCTAAATCCAGTAACGCATGAATAATATCTCCGTGAAGTAAATGCCCTAGTATCAACCCAGGAGTTTTCATTATTTGGAGCACCGCCCCTATGATCTCGAAAATCCCATCGTGTTCGAGATTATTCCCGGTCAGCGATTTGATTTTATCGTAATAGTTCGTATTGATTTTCGCATTCAAACGCGGATCCGCAAAGATCGATAAGTCGCTCAACCCGTCGAAAATACTATCCATCTTCGACAAAATATTTTTGCCCGTATTCGATGGACTCAATTGCGCTGAGGCACAATTCTTCAACACATTAAGAAAGGCCCCCGATTCAAGACAATTGGTGAAATCCACAAAGTGATAAGTCGCGTCATCCGGCCGCGGCGTATCCGCTGCGACGTCTTTGGGTTTTAACTTGCCGAGATTTGCTTTTTCTTGTTTGATATCATGGTCAATTTCCTCGAGGTCGATGGTCACCTGTTCAGGCAGGCCTTGCGCCGCCTCCCGCGTCCGATTTAGAACTTCCGTTCTTTGCGCCTCTGCGGCCTCCTTTAGAGGTGTCACCCGATCAAATTCCGCTTGGGCAATTGCGCGATCTTCCGCGCTATAATGCTCCTCGTCATGTACAATCGAATCGCTCATGTCTAGCTCGGATTGAAATTGATCAATCTGCTCATCAAGCCCGTTGAGCTGCAAAGTGTCAACCGCATCTAGGCTGGCGTCGGAATAATCGGCAAGCGCCGTATCGAACGCCTTAATCCCGCTGATATAATTATTTATTAGCGTATCCGTCGTCGTGTGCCAATTGACGTAATTATCATACGCCTCAGTTATTTTATCTTGAGCTGCTTTTACGCTGTCGGCGATGTCTGTTTCAGAATCTTCTGTGTTGCTTTGCGCTGTGGCAATTTCCCCCGTCGCCGTCTCCACCGCATCGGCCCACTCCTTGAAGAGTGTATCGTATTGGTTTTTTTGCGCCGTTACCGAATCAGCTAATTTCATAACATTCGCTACCTCGCCGTTTAGCGAGTCGAGCGTTTTCCCCTCGTCAGCGAAAGTTTGGCCGAGCAGTTTCGCTCCGTTTTCACCGGCGAAATCATCAATCATCTTGAACAGTTTATCGAGTTTGACGAATTTATTGAATACGGCACCGAGCCCGTTATATTCTGAGAATCCGGCCATCTGCGTTTCAACTGCGCCGAAATCACTCAGAGGATTTGAACCCTGAATCATTATGCTATCGATCTCGCCGAAGAATTGCCAACAGCTTCCGCTTTGATCTTTTTCGACCGTTTTTTGCATATTTTGACTTTGATCGACGGTCATCACCCCGAATTTTTCGTAGGTGTATTTATCGTAGCCTGTCAAAACATCGTTTCCGGTCGCTTGGAGCGCTACGTCCGTCTCGTTAGCCATCGCAAAATAGCGAGCCGTTTCGACCATCAAGGCCGCAAATAAAATTGTTGGCACAATGATAACTATCGCCATAATCGTGATGACACCCTGTTCGGGTTTGATTTTTGAATTGCCGATCTCGATTTCTTTTCTCAGCCAGTTTAGCATATTTTTTCCCTTTAGTTTTTCGGTTTGACATTTTTCATGTTGTTCGCGTAGCCCATCATCTTGTCGACAAAGTCGATGATTTTATTGTTGTGCTCTAGATAATGCGTGTTGTAGTCGACGAAGCCGAGCGTGTTGTAGGCGAAACTCGGGTAAAACGATGGCGAAGTCGACGTCGCGTGCAGTATTAATTTGGGGTCATCCGACATCCCGAGATAATTAACCAACCCCCAAAAAGGAATAGCCACTTCTTCAGTCATCTTGACCGTGAAGTGATGACGCCCCACGCCATCTGGCCTTCCGCAGGTTAGTGACATCACAATGTTATCTGAGCCGTAAATATTGAGCGGTTTAACATATTTTTCGCGCATCGTTACGAAGATGCTCGGTGCACCTGCCTCGATAAATTCCATACCGTTGTCCAAGAAATCTCTAAAACTCGGAATAACATCGTTCGGCGTATCAGGTAACTGCGGCAGCTCAGGCCTATCCCCTTCATCATATTGACCCCGCCTTCGGGCCATTCGTTCCTCTTTCCACTTGTTGGCATTGACCGCCGTGCCGTAGAATGCGCCCGCCCATTTGCTAATTCCATAGAACATTCCCTCGCCAAAAATGCTGGCCAATTCCTCGTTGTTCTCGCCGATATCGGTCCCCGCATACTCTGCTAAAGCAGATTGAACTGTGTCTTCCGTGCTCAAAACATTGGTATTGAGATTCTTCGTTTGGCGCGTAAACCAGCACATCCCCATCTTGTCACTGACGTAATTCGCCGAAATTTGCAGCGATGCCATCCGGAAATAGATAATGCAAACCGCCATCGTGATTCCAAACGCTGCGAGCATCGGCAGCACCGTAATCATCGCTTCCACCATAATGAAACCACCGTCTTTTTTACGCATTAATAAACCTCAAAATTTGATAATTTCCATCTTCTTTATCTTGAAAAATCACTTGTTTATTCGATTCAATCCCCGTCAAATAATTATATTTATACGGAATTCGCAGCTTGTTATCCTGCGAAATCGCGCCCCACTTGCCATCTTTTTTCACCGGGGCAAGTCCGCCCGAAAAGCTCTTAGCCTCCTCGTACTGCGGCTCGATGACGGTTTTCCCTTCGTTGTTTGCGAAGCCCCACTTGCCCGAATTTCCATCCATATAGGCGATCAAATAACTCGCCTCGCCGACGCGATTGGCCGCAAAATCGCCAATCTTCTTGTTAGTTTGGGCGTTGTAAATATGATAGACATCGTTCGTTTTCGCGAGATAAATCCCGTCGTTCGTGTATTTTTCGTATGCGCCCAATTTGATATCGTCAAACTCAGGTTGCAACTTGTATTTGCCTTCGCGGTTGATGATTCCCCACTTGCCCGCCTGGTTTTCCACCGCCGCCAGGCTGTCCGTGAAGGTCGAGGCGTTCTTGAAATCCTCCTTGATGTGCTGGCCGAAGTCGTCAAAATAGGCGTAATTCCCGTTGTCCTTTTCGACCGCAATCAGCCCCTGTGAGAAATAGCCAGCCGCTTTGATGTCGTTTTCAATCCGCGCGATGTCGACGCCATCTTGATCGATGAACGTCAGCGAACCGCATTTTTCCTCGTCGCCCTGCGTAAGATTCCCCTCTTCATCGATATTTTTCTTGACTACGACGCGCTTCTTCTCGCCAAGCGGAGACACGTAAGCACCCCCCGCGATCACGTCGCCGCCGTTCGTAATATCCTGATTTCCAACCTTATAAGTCCCGTCGAAACCAAGTTGAATGCTCTCGTAGCTCTGATAGGTTGTCGTGTAGGCATATTTCAGCGAATCCGCAGCTTTCGCAAACCGTTTCGTCTTCGGGAATTGCTCCTTAGCCTCCTGGGCAATTTTATACGCACCCCCTAAATCATTGCGTTTAAGGGTTATTTTTAAATATTCTTTGGTGAAAATATCATCTTTTTCCTGCTTTCCTCGCGCTTTATCCAAGAACGCCAGATAGTCATTTTCCACCCCTCCGTGCGTGAACTCGACGTACTTTTGAAAGACCGAATCCTCTTCGCGCCAGTCACCGTCCGACCCGCCCGTCTCAAAAGCTTGCGCATAATTCGCGATCGCTTTTGCATACAAATCCTTTGCGGCAAGTTGGCGCGCCTCGCTCAAGTGAGTCACGAAGTTTTGATAATTTTTTATTTTTATCATAATAGCGCCATGCCAACTTAGGACTGCTAGTGCTATTAACATGATTAATGCGACAATGTGCATCAGTTTAAATTTGGGTTTCATCTGCGTCTCTCCTTAACGGTATTATCGCACACGCGATTTTTCATTTCCACCGCGCTTTTGCTTCAAAAATGTTTAAAAATAACACTTTTAGAAGATTTTGCCCCATAATATATTCAAGAATTATACAAAAAATGGGCTACTTATTTCTTTTCAAGCGTTTTCATTAACGTTTTTTTGTTTTTTGACAACTTAACCATTAGTTAATAAACATATTTAAATTCAAAAAATTCCTTTTAATGCTTATTTTAGGAGTTTCGAGGTCTGAAACTCCTAAAATACGCATTAAAAGGAATAATGACTTTTAAACGTTGTATCCATTCGACCAATTAATCTTCGGAATAAAATTATTCCAATTGTCGATTGTGTGCTTCCACCAGTTCCACCCGCAGTTGTCGGCATTAGAGGGATTGTAATTCCAGTAATCGGGTTTGACCTTCTTCTTATAAATCGTTGTCGAGCTCGACGGTTGATGGTTTTCGTCGGGCGCGTAAGGCCAATAATCACTCGGCAAGACATTGAATATCGGTACTGCCCATGACGGAGGAGTCTTGTCATCCGGGTCTAAGACTGTCCATTTTCTCTTGTCGGTCTGCTTTTTTACTCCACCAAGACCTGACCAGATTTTCGTCGTCCCTTTGAAATGGAAATCACGTGGCAGAAATTCATTAAAGAAATTAATACCATAAACCGTGTGATATTTAATATCGAAAATCAACTTGCCGTTTTCGTAATTCATCTTCGTTTCGCTGAAATCAAAATCGCGATCCGAATCACACACATCGTTCAGCCGTTCTTTTTGCGTTTTAGTAATCCCGTAGCGATTTATAAACTTCTGATATTTATCATCCTGCCCCGCTAGATACGCTTTGAAACGCGTCTGCGCAACACGCCTCGCCGCTTCGTCATCGTATTTTGGGTAGTGCACTTCGCGTTTATAAAAAGGATCGTTGGCATTATAGATGGCAAGTAAATCCAGATACAGCTTCTGATATTGCGCCTGCCATAAAGGTGCAAGGTACATATTATTGCTCTTACCGGCCTTGAACAAAATTTTAACTGTTAAATATTTATTGAAATAAAATGTATGGTTAGTTTTTTTCATCGAATCATTTTCGTTATTGTCAAGCGCCATAATTTTCAGATAGTTAGCCTTAAACGCACCATCATATCCTGGAAACGTATAGTTCGGCGGGCTGATTGGGACAAGATTATCGCAGAGCGTTTTCAAAGCGTCAAGATACACTTTCAGTTGGTCGTGGGATTTTATACTTCCTTTGAGCAGCGCAATCATCTTTTTACTCGCGCTATCGATTTCATTTTCGGCAACTGAATTACTATGATTTCGATTGTTGCTCCCACAAAAACCTTTATCTTCGATGGCAATTGCCGCCCAAAGCGCTTCTTTCAGGTAAGGTCTGATACTGTCGGCATAATCGCTAACCGTTCCTTTGATTGCCCGGTCATATTGACTCATATCACTTAGCGGCACGCTGTCGCAGATGACTGTTTCGTCGTTGTGATACCAGCGAGTCGTATCGACGAAGGTTGTATTTTTATCGACGAGTGACTTGCCGATCCCCTCTTCAATCAGGTCGCCGATCCCACTTGCCGAACTTTCGGTCGAGTTGTGGTACTTGATTATTTCGGTGTAGGGGCCGTCCTGCGACATGCTGACCATCGAGGCAAGTGCCGCTTTGTTGACAGTCGCGACCATAGTGACCATCGGCAGCATCCAGGCGACGAGTAAAATCACCGCTAGAAATACGGGAATAATATAGAGCGCCTCGATGAGCATTACTCCGCTTTCTGATTTTTTCATTCTAGTACCCCACGTTTACTTCTCTACCTGTATATTTATCGAGCACCGAGTGTTTTGATGCTCCAAGATTGAATAATTTAAAACCGGTTTTGTAATTCGCACGAAGGCGCACTCGCGTGTAGGCCTTCCTGATATCGTAGGCTTTCCCCGAGTCGTAAAGCTCGTTCACCTTATCCGCGATATCCGTACGACTTCCGAGATCGCCATAGTAATCGTAAGCCTTGTTCAGCGTTCCTTCCATCTCAATCAAATCCCGCGTGCGTTTCGTATATTCGGAATTATTCCCAAAGAGAAACATCATCATAAAGATGTGCTGAGTGTAATCGAACTCTTCCCAAGATTTTTTAAGGTATTCTTCAAACGGATTCGAGCCTGAACCGGGCCCTCCTAACGGATTACCTTGCGCTAGGTTTTCTTTAAGCGCATCCCGCAGAGCATCAGCTTTAAACTTAGTTCCCCCTTCGATTTTGACAATCTTATCGAGGAAATTGATGCAGTCCGAAGCGATAAAACACTTATCTTTTCCGACGAGTTTCAGCGCTGCGCCGTTCACGAGTAAAAAGGTGTCGACGAAACTTTCGAGCAAGAGAGCGATGATCTGAATGACTTGCCCGACGATTGGTTCTGCCGCTAATTCGCCGATCACTTTGTCGGCGCAAACCGCCCCGATGTTAGGAAGCAGGCGGAAAACGAATATTGCTAGGAACGTGTATTCCTGGGCTTGGATCTCATTGGTGCGCCCGGTGAAGATATATTCTAGTTCGCAACTTGAGAAGGCGTAATCGCCTCCGCTTTCGCATGGTTTCATCGCGTTATCAAAGATTCCCGATAGCTCGCCTCCCGCGGCCTGCTGCGAAAGGTCTGCATCCGATGGCGTGCTCCGGTTTTTCGCAAAATCGAATCCGCTGATGCTTTTACCCGTTTGCTCATCGCCCCCCGTCGCGTCACCCGCTTCGTGCTTGCGGTTCATTCGATTTGAAAAATTGAACGCCCAATAAGGAACTTCAAGAATTTTATCGAAGCGCCCCGTCACTACTTGCGTGATTCGCTCGCCGAAATTCACAATCATATCGAAAATCCCCATAAAGAAATTGGCAATTGCTTCGATGAATTCGCCTAAATCGATGAATGCCTGGACAATATTGCCAGTGGCTAAATGTCCCAAAATCAATCCCGGCGTTTTGATTATTTGGATAACGGCTGTTATAACCTCGAAAATTCCGTCGTTATCTAAATTATTCCCCGTTAGCGACTTAATCTTATCAAAATAATCGGTGTCGATTCGCGCGTTCAAACGCGGATCTGCGAAAATTGTAAGGTCACTCAACCCATCAAAAATCTGATTCATCGCGCTTAAAACGCCTTTGCCCGTTCCGCTTACTTCACTGCTGATACATCCATTTAGAAACCCGATAAAAATCTCTGATTCCGGACATTTTGCAAAATCAACATAATGGTAAGTTGCCGCGTCCGGTCGAGGCGTGCTCGAGGCGACATCTTGGGGTTTTAATTTTTCCAAGTTTCTTTTTTCTTCTTTTATCGTGTTGCGGAGTTCGCCGAGGTCAAGCTCCACCTCCTGGAAACTACCCTGTGCATCCTCTTTCGCCCGGTTTTGAACTTCCACGCGCTGCACTTCGGCATCCGCCTTCAAAGGCGTTATCCGGTCAATTTCGTCTTGCGCAAACTGGCGCTCCGCGTCCGTATAATTCGTGGAATCCTTAATAATCGAATCATTCTCATCAAGCTCGGATTGATATTCATCAATCTGTTCGTCGAGCCCGTTCAGGCGCATCGTGTCAATCGCGTCCTGACTGGCATTGCTGTAGCTGGCAATTGCCGAATCAAACTTTTTGATCCCGCTGATATAATTAGCAATTAGCGAGTCTGTTGTCGTGTGCCAATTGTCATAGTTATTGTAGGCTGTATTTAGTTCATTCTTGTCGCTATCTGCGTCGCTATCATTCGCCACCGCTTCGACCGCGTCAGCCCACGCGTTGTAGAGGGAGTCATACTTGCCGCGTTCTTCTTTCACCGAATCGGCAAGTTTCATCACGTTCGCAGTCTCGGCATTGACCGAACCTAGTGTTTTCGTCTCGGCCGCGAAAGTCTGACCGAGGAGCTTCACTCCGTTCTGACCCGCGAAGTCATCGATCATCTTGAAGACCTTGTCGAGCTTGACGAATTTATTGAAAACCGCGCTGATTCCGTTGTATTCCGAAAATCCCGCCATTTGGGTCTCGACCGCTCCGAAATCGCTCAAGGGATTTTCACCCTCAATCATGATGCTATCGATGTCACCGAGGAATTGCCAGCAGCTGTTTTTTTGATCTTTCTTGGCCGTCTCCTGCATGTTTTGGCTTTGATCGACTGTCATCAATCCGAATTTTTCGTAGGTATATTTGTCGTAGCCCGTTAAAATGTCGTTCCCTGTCGCTTGAAGCGCCGCATCCGTCTCGTTGCCGACCGCAAAATAGCGTGCCGTTTCGACCATTAAAGCTGCAAATAGAATCGTCGGAACGATGATGATAAGTGCCATGATTGTGATGACACCCTGTTCGGGTTTGACCTTTGAATTGCCGATTTCGAGCTCTTTGCGGAGCCAATTTATTATGTTCATTTTTTTCCTTTATTATTTCGGTTTGATATTTTTCGTGCTGTGTGCGTAGCTCATCATCTTGTCGACAAAGTCGATTATTTTGTCGTTGTGCTCCATATAGTGCGTATTGTAATCGACAAAAGCGAGCGTGTTATAGGCAAAACTAGGATAAAACGCAGGCGTTGTCGACGTCGCACTCAGGGTTAAATCGGGCTCGTCCACGATCCCGAGTTCGTGAACCAAGCCCCAAAAAGGTACATTGATTTTTTCAGTCAACGTGACTGCAAAGTGATTGCGCCCCACCCCATCAGGCTTCCCGCATTTTAGCGACATCTTAATTTTTTCCGAACCGAAAATATTGAGCGGTTTGACATATTGAGCGCGCAGCTTTTCGAAAATGCTCGGCGAATTGCTCTCCCACGTTTCCACGTCATACTTATAAAAATCTTTGAAGCTCGGCGTCGTGCCCGTTCGCGCGTCCGGCGCCACCGGATTATCCTCGTCGCCCTCGGTGTAGTTACCCGTCCTTTGGGCAATTCGGACCTCTTTCCACTTGCCCGCATTCACTTCTGAACCGTAGAAAAAGCCCGCCCACTTGCTGATTCCGTAGAACATCCCCTCGCCGAAAATACTGGGCAGTTCCTCGTTGTTTTCATTTATATCGTCGCCGAATAGCATCGATGCCTCGGTTTGATCCGGATCCGTCGTACTCAAAGCGTTGGTATTGATATTTTTAGTTTGGCGCGTAAACCAGCACATTCCCATTTTATCACTCACGTAATTCGCGCTGATCTGCAGCGATGCCATTTGAAAATAAATGATACAAACCGCAAGAGTCGTCGCGAAAGCTGCGAGCATCGGAAGTACCGTTATCATCGCTTCCACCATTATAAAACCGTCATTTTTTCTATTCATTATATTTAACAACCCTCAAAACTTGATAATCTATGTCCGTACGATATTATCCCATAAGAGATTTTTCTTTTCAAACGCACTTTTGCTCCTGCCGACCTTGGATTGCTATTTTTTCGAACTTATCAGCTATAATATATTTGGTAATTATATATAACACGGGAAACTCAACTTGTTTAATGAGCGTTTTTGCATATTTTCTGGGATTTAGCAACCTTAATAAACATCTTTAACTTTTAAGCCCTCTGAAAAAATTTAAATTATTTTGCCGAAAAATGTAACAAAACACGAAAAAATACGTATATATATAGTATAGGGGTAAAAAATTTGGAGGAAAAAAATATGCATGAAGATCTTACAGCAAAAAACAACTGTTACGCCACTGTCACCCTAAGCAGGAAACCTCTAGTCTTTACAGGAGTGACTGCCTGTATATTCTCGGAAATTCCAATAATCGATCGCTTCGACTATTCCGTTCCGCGCATTATCGGCAAACATCGTTTCCCCTCGATTTATCGCTCAAACGTTCTATTCAACGAACGTAACCGCCTAAACCATGGCTATGGCATCATTTGCACAGATTATCTCAAAACAATTCTCGAACTTGGAAAAGAAACTTCCGCTATTGGTCTCATCACCGCAATCAGCAATTGCCTACATCGCGGTTTTTTCTCTCTCGAAGAACTTCAGAATTTCGTTACGAATAATTCTCGTGTCCGCGGGATGAAAAATGTGAAAGTTGTTTTGCCGTTTGTAAGTGCGGGTGATGAGTCGCCTTTTGAGACCATAGTGCGCATTCTGATTTATTTGCTCTGTTATGAGGCACCCGAGCAACAGAGGATTTTTTACGATTTCCACCATATCGTAGATGACATATATCTTGATCACCCTTATGGCAACCGTTTTGTCGCACGCGTCGATATGTACTACGAAACTCGCAAAGGAAAATTTGTTTTCGAAGTTGATGGCGCAGGAAAAGGTGAAAAGCCAGGTTATTACAAAAGCGAGCGCAAGCGCCAAGCTGCTCTTGAGCAACTCGGTCTCAAAGTTGTTCGCTTAATGTATCATGAGTTCCAATTCGGGATGCTTGAAGCAAAATTAAAGTCGATGGGAGTTCGTAAATTAAGAAAACCACCTAAGAAAATCCCTGTTATTAATGGGTTAGAAAATAATTGTTCATTTTAATGCGTTTTCGGGACAATTCGCGTCTTGAAATGTCCCAAAAACGCATTAAAATGAACAACTGGATTTTAGGGCAACAAAAAAGTGCAGTTTCCTGCACTTTAGTTAGCCCATGATGGACGGTTATTTTTATTTTCAGGGGTTGTGGTCCATTTTTTCTTGGTTGTTTGGTCATCGAGCTTTTTATTTCCGGGCCACATGCTTGTTCGGCTAGTCACAACGAAGTCGTGAGGCAGGATTTGGTTGAATAAGTTGATACCATAGACCGTGTGATAGTGAATACTCATAACGAGCTTGCCAGTTTCAGTGTCGAAATGCGTTGAGTCAAAATCGAAACCGTAATCTGCTTCTTTAACGCCGCTCAACCGTTCAAACTTAGTCTTCGTTATGCCGAAACGTTTCGCAAACTTCTTATATGCTTCAACTTTTTCAATATCATCAAATTTATCCTCACCTGTCAGATAGGCGACAAAACGCTGACTTGCCACTTCGCGAACTTTTGCATCATCGAACGAGCTATAATACGTTTCGCGATCGACTGAGTGCGCATTATCTTCAAGGATTTTTTTCAGATCCGTATCTAACGATTGAAATTGTGCTTTTGTCAGAAACGATGCATTAAATTTATAGTGGACTGTAAATATCCACCACCCTGGATTATAATCGACCTTAGTAGTGAAAAAAGGCGAAACGTGACCAGTGCTAGTTGAACCGCCATAGCCAGGACTGATTCCGTCAATAGCGTTAAAAACATTCCCATATTTGTCATTCATCTTCGGAATCGCACGATCTAATTTGTCGATGTAAGCTGTCAACTTGCTAATCGATGTCGTATTTTTGCGGAACTCATCAATCAGCGCACTCTGCATACTTTTAAAATAGTCCGAATTCGCACTTGAGTTCGTCCCGTACCAATCTGATTCCTGATTTTTTAGCGCCGCATCGATCCGGTTATACCACTCGCTTTTGTGCGACTCGATATAGGTGTTAATAGCGAGGGCAATTGCCGCGTTCACATCGGCCTCGCTCTTATCTCCATCGTAAACTTTTTCCGTGACCGTCGTTTTTTTATTGTAATACCAACGCTGCGTGTCAACGAATTCTGTCTTTTGGCGAACTAGCCACCCGTTCTTACCGATTCCTTGTTCAATCAGGTCGCCGACCCCACTTGCCTTGTCGGAAGTTGAATTGTTGAACTGAATAATTTCGGTAAAGACTGGGTCTTGCGACAAGCTCATCATGGCGTTGAGCGAGGCTTTGGTGACGGTTGCTTTCATTTGGAACATTGGGATAGCGGTGTGAAATAGCAGGATTACCACGAGAAAAACGGGTAATATATAGATCGCTTCGAGCACCATTACCCCGCTTTCATTTTTTCTCATTTTAATACCCCACATTTATTTGGTTTCTCATCAATTTGTTCAGGCCGCCCGAGGACGCGCCGAAGTCGAAGAGTTTGTGTGTCAAGCCAAAGTGCGACGAAATCCTCACACGTGTATAGGCCTTCTTGATATCGTAGTAGTGCGACCCGGGCAAGTTCCGGAGCGTCTGCACCTTCGCTCTAATATCGACGCGATCACCGAGCGAGCCGTAATATTCATAGGCCGAATTCAGCGTCCCCTCCATCTCAATCAGGTCCATCACACGCTTGATATACTCTGTATTATTCCCGACAAACATCAAGAGGAAAATGTGCTGCGTGTAATCGAGTTCGAACCAAGAGTTGTAAAGATATTCTTTGGCAACTGAAGAGCGATCGCCGTGCATCGGATCATTTTTGGGTGCACCGTCTTTGAAGTTGTCGCGAATACTATCGGCGATGATTTTGTTCGCCCCTTCAATCTTCGCAATCTTATCGATAAAGTTGAAAAAGTCCGTCGCGATGAAACATTTGTCTTTCCCGATAACTTTAATCTGCGCTCCGTTGACGATTAAGAAGGTATCGACAAAGCTTTCGGCAATTAAAGCCAGGACAAAGATTATTTGACCAACAATCGGAATTTCCGTCAGCGGACCGATTATTTTATCCCCTGAAACAGCAGGAATATTGGGTAGTAAACGGAAAATCAGAATGGAAATAAAGGTGTATTCCTGAGCGGTCAACTCGTTCGTTTTACCCGTTAAAATATATTCCAACTCGCAACTTGTAAAGGCGTAATCGTCGCCGCTCGGACAAGCGCCGACCGTGCCTTCGAGAATTCCCGATAACCCACCTACATCGAGAAGTGTCGATAAACTATTTTCCGGCGGCGTATAGCGCATCTTCGAATAGGAAATTCCGCTCAGATTTTCACCCGTGTGTTTGTAGCTATCGAACACGCCATTCTGCAAAGTCTGGCGCCCGTTTAGCCGGTTCGGGAAATTGAAAGCCAGATAAGGAAGAACTAAATAAGTATCCAGTCGACCAGTAACAATATCGCGAATCCGCTCGATGATATTATAAATCAAAGTACCGATGCCTTCGAAAAATTGCACAACAGCTTCGAAAAACTTAATGATGTCCTCGATCAATTTGAAGATATTGAGAGTGGCGAGGTCAGCCATGAGCTGAACCGGCGTCGTAATCATTTGAATCAGTGAACCGACGAGTTCCGTCATCGGATCCATGTTGATTTCCCCGTCAGCCAATCCTTTATTCCCGACCAAACCTTTGATGCCATCATAATAATCGGTGTTGATTTTGGCATTGAGGTGAGGGTCAGCGAACACGCTCAACTCCCCGAATTTCGCAAACATATTTTTTAGCGCGTCAAACATTCCTTTAGCTGAACCGCTCAAACCACCGCGATACTGATCTAAAATCGCATCGATTTGCGATTTGTTCAAAAACTTCGAAAAGTCGAGATGGTGATAAAGCGCTGGATCAGGTCGTGGTGTCGAAACATCAACCGCCGCATTCGAGAAGTGTGCTAACTCGGTTTTCTCTTTCGTAATTTCATTACTGATCGAATCGAAATCCGCGATAAACGCATCCGGAGTTCCAGCAGCTTTTTGCTGCTCTGCGGCAAGTGCCGCCTCAAGTGCACTGTGAGCATCAATCAAATCTGTTTGATATTCACCCAGCGCCGCCTCATATCCACTGCGCTCTTCAGCCGTAAGACTGGTATCTTTTAATTTTTCTTGCGTTGCTTTAATGGCGGAGTCATCGTTATCAACTCGTTGCTGAGCCGCATTAACCTCCTCGCCAGTTGCTACATCGCGACTGACATTGTTAAACGAATCGATAGCCTGATTTAAAGACACCATGCCATTTCGATAATTTTTAAATGTCGTTTCCATCTCGTAATGCCAATTATAATAATTATTATAAGGCGTTTCGAGCGTCGCTTTCGCCGCTTTAACTTCGCTATCATAAGTGCTATCGATCGCTTCGTCGTCGTGACTGTCCTGCGCGCGTGCAGTTTCAGCTTTCGTTTGTGCAGCTTTGAGCCCTACAACGGCCGAGTCGACCGCGTTCGCCCACGCGTCGTAAAGCCCGTCATAAGTATTGATTTTTTCCTGAACGCTATCGGCAAGTCGCTCCGTATTTTCAGCGACCGTTTTCAAAGCTTTAAGCGCTTCACCCTCGCCTTTAACGCCTGCAATTACAAAATCTAGATTTTCCATTTTCAGCATATCGTTAAACATGCCGAGAAATTTATCAAGTTTGACGAATTTGTTGAAGACAGCACCTAAACCGTTATACTCTGAATAACCTGTGATGTTCGCCGTCAGCGCCCCAATATCGCTCAAAGGATTGCGCCCTTCGACCAAAATATCTGAAACGTCGCCGGAGAAAAGCCCTTGACTTGCCGCGATGTCTTTTTCGGTTTGCTGCTGCATATTTTGCGATTGATCGTGGCTCATCACCCCGAAACGCTCGTACGTGTATTGGTCGTAGTTAGTCAACGCGCTGTTGCCGGCGGCTTGCATCGCCACATCGGATTCGTTTTTGACCGCTAGAAGCCGAGTTGTTTCGATCATTAAAATGGCAAATAAAATCGAGGGTACGATTATGATAATTGCCATGATGGTTATGACGCCCTGCTCGGGGCGGACGAGTGAATTGCCGATTTGGAATTCTCGGCGGAGCCAGTCAAATATTTTCATTATTGTCCTTCTATGTAGCTGATGAGCCAGTCGACGAATTTGAAGATTTCGGAGTTGCGTTCAAAATAGTGCGTCGTGTAGTCGGTGAAATTCAAGGTGTTGTAGGCGTATGATGGGTAAAACGAGTTCGACACCGAAATCGCCGTTTGCGTGAACTGATCGTGTCCCTTAGGATCCTCTGGCACTATACCTAGATACGCCATGACTCCGTAGAACGGGATGTGGAATGAGTCTGTCATTTTGACCACGATGTGTTCGCGCCCGATTCCATCTTGCTTAGGCAAGTTTATCTCACATTTCAACGTTTCTTTATTGCTGAAAAAATTGATCGGCTTGCCGAATTGATTCATCAAAGGTTTTTTGAAAGTATTAGCATCTTTCTTGTCGGGAAATCTGACATCCTGACCGTCGTAGAAAAATTGATAAACGGCATTGTTGTCAGCATCAAAAACATTTCGCCACTGCCGAAGGACCGAAAACATCCCAACGTCAAGCGTCGATGCGATCTCCTGATTACTGGAAATGGCCCCCGTGTTTTTGTTGGGGGCCTGCGCTGTAAAATAACTCATCGCCACCTTGTCACTCAGAATGTTCGCACTGAGTTGCAAGGCCGCTAGTCTAAAATAAATGATGCCAATTGCTAAACTTGTAACAATTATTGCAATCATCGGAATCACGGTTATCATGGCCTCCACCATGAGGAAGCCGTCATTTTTTTTAGCCATTATAAATTTATAAACCTCAAGAATTGGTAGTCGCCGTCTTCTTTTTCCTGGAAAATCACCTGCTTATTCGCACCGATCCCAGTCAAATAATTATAGTTGTAAGGGATCCGCAGCTTGTTATCCTGCGAAATCGCTCCCCATTTGTCACCTTTTTTAACCGGGGCAAGTCCGCCCTCAAAGCTCTTCGCCTCGTCGTATTGCGGCTTGATTACAACTTTACCAGTCGTATCAACGAAGCCCCATTTACCTTTGTTATCCATATAGGCAATTAAATAACTCGGCGCATCGACGCGATTGGCGGCAAATTTTCCGACCTGCTGATTTTTATCGGTCGAATAAATGTGGTAGACGTCGTTCGTTTTCGCGAGATAAACGCTATCGCTCGAATACTTGTCGAACTCGTCTAGTTTGATGTCGTCAAAAGTCGGTTTAACACTGTATTTGCCGAATTGGTTGATGATTCCCCACTTGCCATCGAGGTTTTGCACGGCCGCAAAGCCCAGAGTGAAAGTCGAAGAAAACTTGTACTCGTCAGCGATCGCCTGCTTTTCAGTGTCGAAATAAGCATAGTTTCCATTGTCTTTTTGAACCGCGACCACGCCACCCGAGTAGAAGCCTGCGGATTTAATATCGTTGTCAATGCGACCGATATCTTCACCGTTTTCAACGATAAAGGTCTCCGCCTGACTCGATGCCTCAGGATCCTGCGCAAGGTCGCCCGAATCGTCGAGCGCTTTTTTAACAACCACGCGGTTTTTTTCTCCCGCCGGCGAGACGTATTGCCCTCTTGCGATTGTGTCGCCACCGCTTGAAACCACTGCGTTCCCGACTTTATAAGTCCCGTTGAATCCCGGCTCAATTTCTTTATAACTTCGATAATCCGACGTGTACGCGTATTTCAGCGAATCGGTGTTCTTAGCGAAAAATTTGTTTTTCGGGAAATTCTCCTGAGCCTCCCCAGCAAGTCGGTAAGCTTCAGGCAAGTCCTCGCGCGCAAGTAGGATTTTCAAGTTTTCTTTTGAGTAGCTATAATGCTTCGGTTGAGCCTCTTGTGCTTTTTTTAGGAAGTTAATATAGTCGCTTTCAACAGCGCCGTGCGTGAACTCGACGTATTTACGGTAAACTGAATCTTCTTCCTGCCAATCAAGGTTTGCTCCGCCCGTTTTAAAGGCTTGATCGTAGTTTTGAATCGCCTTTTTATAGAGATCTTTTTCGGCAAATTTGCGAGCTTCTTTTAGGTGCGATGTGAAGTTTTGGTAATCGTGAACTTTCACCATAATTGCCCCTCGCCAGCTTAAGACGCCTAGTGCGATTAGAGCGATTATGATGATTATATGCGTTGATTTTAGTTTCATTTTTTTATCCTCATTTTATGGTATTATCTCATAAAAACATTGTGATTTTCAAACTATTTCCGGGCATAATTTCCCGTTTTTTCGCGTTTCCCCAAAAATTTAGCCTTGTTATCTAAAAAATGGGAAAACCTCTTGAAATCAAGCGATTTTCCTCACGTTTTTTGGGTTATTTGATTTTTTTCGCCTTAATTTTTCGCGATAAATTTAAAGGTTTTTCGTTAATATTTTTAATTGTTGAATGGATATTATCGGCGCGGCAAATAATGAAAGCGTTTTACTTAGCTGCCGCCCAAGTTGGCGGCGTCGTATCGGTATCTTTTTTATTGACATTCACCGTCCAAGCTTTCTGCTCGGTTTCTTTTTTGATCTTTTTATTTCCCGGCCACATCTTCGTCGTGCATTGCACTTCGTAATCCTGCGGTAAAACCTGGTTGAACAAGTTAATCCCATAAACGACGTGATACTTAATGTTGAGGACTAGTTTTTCGCTCGTAGAATCAAACTCAGTCGAATCGAAATCGAAGCCGTAATCATCTTTTTTAACGTCGTTCAGGCGTTCTTTTTTCGTCTTCGTTATCTCAAAGCGCTTCGTAAATTCCTGATATTTTTTGCAGTCTTCAACTTTTTTGAAATCATCTTTTCCGGTCAGGTAGGCTACGAACCTACGCTGCGCTACGTCTCGCGTTTTTACGTTATCGAAAACATTGGTCTGGATTGTCTGCTTATAACTCGTAGCGTTTCGATCTAAAATCTCTTTTAAATCATCATACAAAGTTTGATATTGCGCCTTAGTCAAAAGTGCTCGCGCTTCCTGTGGTGCAAAAGCGGGCTCAGTCGAAGCATAACGCGTTACCCAAAATTCAATAACTTCTTTTTTTCCTTCTTCGGCCTTAGCATATTTTTCAATCACGTTGAAGTTTTTTGAATAGAAATCGCTAGTTTTCCCTTCTTCCAGCTCACCTATAATTTTTTCGAGCGTATCTAGATATTCAGTCAACTCAGTTGCCGAGCCGGTATATTTCTCAAGCTCGCTCACAAAATCATCATAAAATTTACCGCTAAGACTACCAATATAATAAGCTTGATAAGAGAACCATCCGTGCGTCGTGGCTTCCATTAAAGAATGCGCAATCATCGAACAATATCTATCTCTGTTACCATCGGCATAAGTTTTGATTTCTCTTTTAATTGCCGCATCCATTGCGCTTTTAGCGTTCGTATAAATAGTGCGCTCCGTTGTGATTTTGTCGTTGTAATACCAGCGCGTGGAGTCGACAAACTGCGAGTTCTTTTTGATCAACGAACCGTTCGAGGCAACTCCCCGCTCAATTGCATCACCAACTCCGGTTATCATATCAGTTGTCGAATTTTGAAATCTGATAATTTCCGTAAAGGCGGGATCCTGCGATAAGCTCATCATCGTATTCACCGCCGCTTTATCGACCGCACTGGTCATCTCGATAATCGGCAGAACCGTATAAAACAGGAGCATCAAAATCATAAAGACAGGTAGGATATAAATCGATTCGAGCAGCATAACGCCGCTTTCGTTTTTTCTCATTTTAATACCCCACATTTACTTCGAGATTCATCAATTTATTGATCCCGCTATTCGCCATTCCATAATAGACAAACCGCTTTTGCGTCCCTGTTTTCCCTGAGATTCTAAACCTCGTATAGGCCTTTCGCAAGTCGTAATAGCCACCGCTATCGTAAAGCTCCTCGACCTTCATCCGGATATCCGAGCGCGATTTTAGACTTCCATAATGTTCGTAAGCCGAGTTTAGCGTCCCCTCCATCTCAATCAAATCGCTGATCCGATTCAGGTAAACCTTGTTGTTTCCCGCTAAGAACATCATAAAGAAAATATGCTGCGAATAGTCGAACTCAAGCCACGGCTTGACCAGATAAGATTCGGCAATTCCCTTCGCAAACCCTTTATCTTTCTTCTCTTTTCCTTCGCCGTTGTCATCGCGTTCTTTTTCGTCTCCGTTATCTTTCGCCGGAGCTTCCTCTGTTTCGTCTTTATTTTTATCCTGCGCGTTCTTCAGCTCTTTATCTTTTCCAAGAGCTTTGGCAACTGCGGTGTCGAGACTACTTGCCCCCGTGCTGATTTGGAGCACTTTTTCAAAGAACGATCCGATGTCTTCTCCGATGAAGCACTTTTTCTTATTGAAGATTGGAAGCGACTTGCCGTTGACGAGCAGGAAGGTGTCGAGCAGGCTTTCCGCAAAGAGCGAAATCACCTTGATAATTGGGCCGACAATCGGGATTTGGCATAGCGGGCTGATGATTTTGTCGTGGGCCGTAGCACCCAAGTTCGGGATGAGCCTTAGGACGAGAATCGCAAAGAAGGTGTGTTCCTGCGAGGTCAATTCGTTCGTTTTTCCAGTGAAAATATACTCAAGTTCGCAGCTCGTAAAGGCGTAATCGTCACCGCTTTTACATTTTTCGAGCGCGCCGTCGAGCATTCCGCCGATCCCACCGACATCCCAGGATAAGACGTCATCAGGCGGCGTGTTGCGCATCTTGTCGAAGCCGAGTCCGGTTAAATTGCTTTTATCTATTTTGTATCCATCCCGCTCTTTGGCAAGTGTTGTTTTTCCATTAATGCGACTCGGGAAATCGAAAGCGAAGTATGGCACGACGAAATATTCGTCATAACGCCCCGCTATCAGCTCTTTGATCCGCTCAACAACGCTCGTGACGAAGTCCACGATCCCTTTGAAAAATTTAACGATTGCTTTTACGACATCGATAATATCTTTGATGATTGTAATGAATTTTAAGTGAATTAAATCATTCACAATCCTTTCCGGAAAGGTAATTATGTAAATCAACGCATCGATAACCTCGGTTATCCCATCTTTATCCGATGTATCACCCTTGAGCGCTAATATTTTTTTATAATAATTAGTGTTAATTTTGGCGTCAAGCCTGTGATCTGCGAACAAAGTCGGAAGATTCAGACCGTCGAAAAGATTTTTCATCGACGAAAAGAAGTTTTTAGACGTGCCGCCGAGCAACTTGCCCGTATTGTTTCCAAGTTCATCCTCGATTTTTTTCTTATTCCAAAAACAGTCGAATTTCAAGTTATGATAGGTATTAACATCCGGCACGGTCGAATTTTCATCGACCTCATTCACGTTCCATTTTTCCACGACGATTTTTTCAGCCTTTGCTTGTTGGATAAATTCGCCAAATTTCGCAATTACGTCGCTTGGAATCCCATCCAACCCTTCCCTATTTATGGGTTGCGCCTGCTCCGCAAGCGCCTCTTCGTAATCTGCCTGCATCTCTGCGCGCGCCTGATTTAACCCTTGTCGATCTTCATCGCTCAGATTGGGATCGGCAAGTTGGGCGTCTATCGTGTCAAGATCTGCTTTATCTTCATCGACTCTTTGTTGATTTGCAGTATTTGTCATATCCGTAAGAGCGCTATTTTCATTGTCGTTATAGCTATCAATCGCCGCATTTATGCCAATCATCGCCGCTTGATAAGTCTCGAATTTTTGAATCAGATTGGTATGCCAGTTGACATAATCCTTGTATTTCGGCTCAATCCCCTTGCGAACTGCATCTAGCTTCACAGTATCAGTATTACCTTCCGAGTCTTTTGGAAGCATTTTAATTAAGTCAATTCCCTCCCTGGTTGCGACTGACCAGTTTGCAAAAGTAGTATCATAGCTGTTGATGTAGGGTTGAACGTCGTTCGCCGCTTTTCCGGCATTTTCCACTGCACTTTGGATTCCTGAAAGTTCATCATCAGCATCCTCGGCTGCATCGGCAAGTCTCGAAAATTGCGTCGCACCGAAAAGGTCATCGAACATACTCAAAATTTTATCGAGTTTAACGAATTTCGTGAACGCTCCACCCAGTCCGTTATACTCGCTATAGCCAGTGATTTGGGCTTGGAGCGCCCCGATATCGCTTAGCGGATTTTGGCCTTGAACCAAAATATCGCTCAGTTGCCCCGCGAAGAGGCCCTTACTTGCCTCGATGTCTTTTCCAGCATTCTGCTGCATATTTTGATTTTGGTCGTAGCTCATCACGCCGAAACGCTGATAGGTGTATTGATCGTAATTCGTCATCACGTCGTTTCCGATGCCTTGTAGCGTGACGTCTCCGATGCTTTTCGCTTCGATGTAACGACCCGTTTCGATCATCAAACCTGCGAAGAGGATGCACGGAATGAGTAACGCCATCGCGAAAATGGTGATTACGCCCTGCTCGGGTTTGATGATTGAATCGCCAATTACGATTTCTTTTTTTAACCATTTGATTAGTTGCATGCTTTCTCCATTACAAAGTTAATTATCCACTCGAACGTTTGGAGGATTTCAGATTTATCGTCGAGATAGTGGGTGTAGTGGTCGGCGAAGTTGAGGGTATTGTAGGCGTAACTCGGGAAGAACGAATTCGAGACCGAGACCGCTTCAAATTTACATTGGTCCGAGTTTACGATTTTGAGATAGTGCATAAAATTATAGAAGGGAACGTCCACTGTTTCGTCAAGCGTCACTGTTACGTGGCGCCGACCGATGCCGTCCTCTTTTCCTAATTCGATGTGAGGGGATTCTATTTTTTGGGAACTGAAAATATTTATCGGTCTAACAAAACGCTCTGTCAAAGGTTTCTTGAACGTTTTATCGTTTTCGCGGTCGGGTACTAATGTATAGTCTTCGCCGAGAAATTTATTGAGATTTTGTCTAAATTCGGTATCCCTGAAATGAAAGACTGCCCCGAGAACGGAAGCTATTAGGCCAGGCGCACCAACTGGTGGAATTTGTCGCTCAATTAAGCCGTAAAGGCCTTGATCGAGGACAGTTCCAATTTCATCTTTGCTCGAAATTCTGTTTTTATTCAAGTCCTTGGTTTGCGCCGTGTAGTAGGTCATTGCGATTTTATCGCTCATAATATTTGCGCTTAATTGGAGCGATGCCTTTTCATAATACAATATGCCAACCGCTAGCGTCGTACTCACAGCTAGGATCATCGGGACTATGGTTAGCATCGCTTCAATCATTATGAAGCCTTCATTTTTCTTTTTCATTTTTGATTTTTTTACCTTTTTTCGCTTTGTCCCGTGAATTATCTCATATATTGATATTTTTACGCAATATTACTTGACGCTCGAGAAAAGTTGTAATTATACAATTTAGCTTCGACGTATCTCTTATTATTTTTTTTACAACCAAAAAACGGGAAACTCGCTTTAACGAAAGCGTTTTCCCGGATGTATTTTTGGTTTTCCAATCTTAATAACTAATTAATAATTTTTCTAAATCCGCCCCCAATGACAAGATTTTTCAAAAAATGGTCGATTTTTGGCAGTTGGGGGCGGGTGTAAAATCTATACCCGCCCTTTTCTGCCAAAATAAGGCCAAAAATCCAAAATTCCTGTCATCTGGGGCGGTTTTCTTTATCTAGTACTTGGCCTCGGCCCAAGTCGGAAGGGAATCTTTGTCCGCTTCACTTGTTATCCATTCTTTTTGCGACGTTTGTTCAGCTAGACTCTTATTTCCTGGCCACATTCCCGTCGTGCTAGTTACGACGAAATCATGGGGCAAAATTTTATTGAATAAATTTATACCATAGACGGTGTGGTAGTGCAAACTCATTATAAGTTTTCCTGTTTTTAAATCAAAATGAGTCGAATCGAAATCAAATCCATAGTCTTTTTCCTGCACATCTCGCAGCCGATCAAAATTTGTCTTAGTTATCCCAAAACGCTTAGCAAAAGCTTTATACTTTTCATCCTTTTCAACGTCGTCGGATGTAGCTTCACCGGTCAGATATGAAACGAAACGTTTTCTCGCAACATTTTGAGTTGCTTTTTGATCGAACGAATAGTGCTCCGTTTCGCGAACGTAATAGCGCGCATTATCTTCAAAAATTTTACTTAAATCATCGTAAAGCCTTTGGTAATGCTCTTTCTTAAACACTGCCAAATTAAACTTAAAATGAAGTATTTTCCAATAATCCACCTTGAGCGTGAAGAATTTTGACACGTCGAACTTCTCCGACGAATCTGCCGCGTGATAATCAACTCCAAAATCATTAACAGCGGCATAGTTATGGATGTAACCATCATTAAATTTATTCAACAAAACTTTCAGTTGAGCTAAATAATTTTGTAATTTTTGATATGAATTGGTGTTATCTCTCAACTCGTCCGTCATTCCTTTTGTTATTGTTGTGAAGTAAGGATCGTTTGAACCGATTCCGCAGTTGTACCAACCGTTATGCGTCTTTTTCAAAGCAGCATCTACGTCGAGTTTGATTCCAGCCTTATTAGCAGCGATATAACTATCGACCGCAAGGGCAATTGCCCCATCCATATCCGATTCGCTCGTCTCATAAACCGTATCTTCAATTGTCGTTTTAGTATTGTAATACCAACGCTCGGTATCGACGAAATTGCTATTTTCTCGAACTAGCCAACCGTTTTGGGCAATTCCCTTCTCAATCAAATCTCCGACTCCGCTTGCCTTGTCGGATGTCGAGTTATTGTACCCGATGATTTCGGTGAAGACTGGATCTTGCGACATGCTCATCATCGCTTCGAGCGAGGCTTTTGTCACTGTATCCTTCATTTGGAAAATCGGGATGACGGTGTAAAACAGAATCATGATTACTAAGAAAACTGGTATTACGTAGATTGCTTCCAGCAGCATCACGCCACTTTCGTTTTTCCTCATCTCCTAATACCCCATGTTTATTTCATTTCTGATCATTTTGTTCAATCCGCCCGTGGATGAACCGAAACCGAATAATTTCTTTTTGATTCCTGAACGCGATGAAACTTTCACCCGCGTATAGGCTTTATTGATATCGTAGTAGTGTTGCCCTGGCAAGTGCCGCAGCGTCTCGACTTTCGCTTCGATATCGTTACGGTCGCCTAATTTGCCATAATATTCGTATGCCGTGTTGAGCGTCCCTTCCATCTCAATCAAATCGTGCACGCGTTTGACATACTCGCGGTTGTCACCCGCAAACATCATGATAAAAATGTGCTGCGTGTAGTCGAGCTCCGCCCACGGACTCTCTAAATACTCCTTGGCAAGTGAGCTTCGCACGCTTTTCTTCTTGCCGTCATCGCCTTCCTTGCCGCCGTCTCCGCTTTTTCCGGTATCTTTACCACCGCTTTTGCTGGTATCAACAACACCCGCATTAGGGTCTCTCGGACAAGCCTCTTTGAAATTATCGCGAATACTATCCCCGATAATTTTATTCCCACCCTCAAGCTTGAAAAGTTTATCCTCAAAATTGTAGAGATCCTCAGCGATGAAACACTTATCTTTCCCAATCGTTTTAATCGGGGCTCCGTTTACAATCAGGAAGGCATCGACAAAGCTTTCGCCGATGAGCGCAAGTAAAAACGTAACCTCTCCGGCAATTGGAATTTCAAGCATCGGTTTCAAAATTTTATCTGCACCAACTGCAGTGATGTTAGGGAGCAATCTAAAGAGCATTATCGAGACGAACGTGAATTCTTGAGCAGTTAATTCACTTGTTTTACCAGTAAAAATATATTCTAATTCGCAACTTGAGAATGCGTAATCCGAACCGCTTGGAATCGAACCCAACGCCCCTTTAAGGATGTCCGATATACCACCTGGATTGAAGAAAGTTTCAACACTATTGTCGGGCGGCGTATATCTCATGTTAGCGAATGAAATTCCGCTCAGGTTATCTCCAGTATGCTTGTAGTCATTAAACACACCATTCCCCAGCGTTTCCCGCCCGCTTAAACGGTTGGAGAAATTGAACGCTAGATAAGGAAGAACCAAGAATTTATCAGTCCGCCCCGTTCCGATATCAACCAGTCTTTGCACTATATTTTTGACAAAAACACCGATATTCATGACGAAGTCCCCAATTGCTAGGAAAAAATCCACGATATCTAAAAGTAGCTTAAAGATATCAAGAGTAGCTAAATCTGCGAGGAGTTGCATCGGTGTTGTAATTACCTTGATCAAATCCCCTACCATATTCGGAAGTGGGTCCATGTTTATTTCGCCATCAAGTATCCCCTTATTACCTAAAAGCCCATCAATGTCCTCATAATAATTAGTATTGATTTGAGCGTTCAAATGAGGATCAGCGAAGAGGGTCGGCAGTCCAAATTTAGAAAATAAATTTTTCAAGGCATCTAACATTCCCTGCGGGGCTCCGCTCAAATCTTGGCGATATTGCTCTAAAATTTCTTTGATTTTATCTCTACCTAAGAATTTAGAAAAATCTAAACAATGATAGATGGCCGGATCCGGTTGATTCATTGTTTCCTTGTCATAATGAGCAAGTTGCGTTTTTTCTTTGCTGATTTCATCACTGATGGAGTCGAAGTCTGCAATACAAGCGTTCGGCGTTCCTGCAGCTTGTTCACTTTCTTCTTTTATCAGCGAATCCTTATCTGCATTCGCCTCATCTAATTCATCTTGGCACTCACCCAACGCTGAAGTCAAGTCAGTTCGCTCTTGCTCTGTTAACGATGCATCTTTTAATTTTTCATTGATGTCATCGGCAGCCCTTTGTGCATTCTGGGCTTTTTCCTTAGCTGCGCTAATTTCCGTTCCTAACATCATATTGCGGCTCGCGTTATTGAATGCGTCAATCGCATTGTTAAGTGCTAGCATCCCATCTCGATAATTCGCAAACAACGAATCCATTTCCGTGTGCCAATTATAATAATTATTATACGGTTTTTCGAGCCCGGCTTTCGCCGCCTTAACCTCGCTATCATACGTGCTATCAATTTTCGAATCATCATGCCCCTCTTCGGCAAGTGAGCTATCCGCCTTGTCGCGCGCTGCTTGCAGTGCAGCTGCCGCCGTTTCGACCGCACTTGCCCATGAATCGTAAAGGCCGTTATATTGGTCAATCTTACTTTGAACGCTATCGGCCAGATTAGCAGCAGTTTCACCTTCTTTCTCTAACTTTTTAACCTCTTCGCCAGCCTCTTTTGCGCCCGCAGCTAGGATGTCTAAATTGGTTAATTTCAGCATGTCATTGAACATTGAAAGCAATTTATCGAGCTTTACAAATTTATTGAAGGCCGCACCGAGTCCGTTATATTCCGAGTAGCCCGTGATGTTCGCCTCAAGTGCTCCAATGTCGCTCAAAGGGTTTACACCTTCCGCTAAGACATCCTCTATGTCGCCCGAAAAAATCCCTTGACTTGCCGCAATGTCTTTATCGGTTAGCTTTTGCATATTTTGCGATTGATCGTAACTCATTACGCCGAAACGTTCGTAAGTATATTGATCGTAGTTTTTCAAGACGTCGTTTCCGACCGCCTGCATTGCGACGTCCGCTTCATTTTTAGTCGCGATATGCCGCGTTGTTTCAATCATCAGAACCGCGAATAAAATCGAGGGAACTATAATCATGATTGCCATGATAGTGATTACGCCCTGTTCGGGTTGGATTTTTGAATTGCCGATTTGAATTTCTCGGCGGAGCCAGTTTAGTATTTTCATTATTCTCTTCCTAGATAGCTGATGAACCAGTCGACGAATTTTAAAATTTCGGAATTGCGTTCAAAGTAATGGACCGTGTAATCGGTGAAGTTGAGTGTATTGTACGCGTATGATGGGTAGAAGGAGTTCGAGATGGATGTCGCCGTTTGGGTAAATTCTTTGCTTTTGAAGAAGCCAAGATAGTGCGCTAAACCGTAGAATGGAATTTCGAAACGATCAGTCAAATAAACCACTACGTGCTCACGTCCGACTCCATCCTGTTCTGGCAATTTTATTTTGCAGTCCAAATTCTCCTTGTCGCTGAAAAAATTAATCGGATTACCAAATTGTTTCATCAGTGGCTCTTGGTAAGTCCTCTTATTTGTTTTTTCAGGAAAGGCAACATTTTCCCCGTTGTACATATAGCCATAGACTCCACCAGGATCTGATCCCACAAGACTTGTATATCTAGCAATCCCCGAGTACATTCCGACATGGATGACCGTTCCAATTTCTTGATTACTTTCAATTGCGCCAGTATTTTTATCCGCGGCTTGTGCTGTGAAAAAGTTCATCGCTACCTTGTCACTAATAATGTTGGCTGATATTTGCAGGGCGGCAAGTCGGAAATAGATGATGCCAACGGCTAAGGTTGTGGCAATTACCGCGATCATCGGAATCACGGTTATCATCGCTTCGAGCATGATGAAGCCTTCGTTTTTTTTCTTCATTTTGGTTTAATTTACCTTTTTTGTGATTTTACTCGTGCATTATCGCATAAAGAAAATAGGTTTACAAGATGATATTTTTTTGAATTTAGTTGTGATTTTACAATTTGGTGTTATTTTGATTTTTGTTTTGATTTTCACAAAAAAAACGGGAACGCACTTTTTTTAATAGTGCATTCCACGTCTTTTTTGGGTTATTCAATTTCTTTAATTCTTAAATTGTTTCGATAATATTTTAAGGTTTTGGCGAAGCGCTAATTGCCCTCGCTCGGCGGTATCGGCGTGACCGATAAAGTAAGCGGTTTTTTAAATTTGGGCGTTCGCACTCATAATTTGCGGTTCTTCGATTTCGATGACCGGAACGACTTCGATTTCGTCCTGTTCGTTGATGATGGCTTTGAATTTTTTCGTCTGTGGATGCGTTAAATAACCTTCAGCAATTCCATCTTCGATATGTTCGCTTACAACTCGTTTCATCGGACGAGCTCCCATTAGCGGATTGAATCCTAGGTCGACAAGTTTAGTTTTTACTTTAGTATCGACTTCAAGTTCAAGGTTCAAGTGGCTGATGTCAACGCGTACTTTGTCGATCATCAAATCTACTATTTCTAATAGGTTTTCTTTGCTTAAAGAGTTGAATTCGATGATTGCATCGAAACGGTTTAAGAATTCCGGAGCAAAATAATTTTTTAATTTATCTTGAACGCTATGCGTTTTCCCATCTTTTGCTGCTCCGAAGCCGACCGAAGCCTCGTCACTTGCCCCCGCGTTACTCGTCATGATGATGATTGTATCCTTGAAGCTCACCTTGCGACCTTGCGAGTCGGTTAGGTGTCCGTCGTCAAGGACTTGCAGGAACGAGTGCAGAACGTCCGGATGCGCTTTTTCGATTTCGTCGAGCAGGATTAGACTGTACGGATTGCGCCGCACTTTTTCGGTTAATTGCCCAGCGTCCTCGTAGCCGACGTAGCCCGCGGGCGCGCCGATCAATTTCGAGATGCTGTGTTTTTCCATGTATTCGCTCATGTCGAAGCGGATCATTGCATCCTTCGAGCCGAAAATCTCCTCGGCAAGTTGTTTCGACATTTCCGTTTTTCCGACGCCGGTTGGGCCGATGAACATGAATGAGCCGATTGGACGACCATCGCGGGATAAGCCGACGCGTTTACGTCTGATTGCTTTCGTAACTTTTTGCGCCGCTTCGTGTTGGCCGATGACTTTGTCGTTTAGTTGTTGTTCGAGGTTGAGCAGTTGATTTTGCTCTTGTTCCTGAAGTTTACCGACCGGAATATTCGTCTTTTGTTCGACGATTTGGGCGATAATTTCTTCAGTGATGATCGGCGTGCTTTCCTCGATTGGGTTGTTACGTTGATCTTCAAGTTTCGCAACTTGGTCGCGGTAGTAAGCAGCCTGCTCGAAGTTTTCGCTTTCAAGCGCTTCATTTTTAAGTTTGATTCCCTCTTGAATTCGCTCTTCGATCACTTCGTGGTCAGTGAATTTTAGGGTTAGGTTGATTTTCGATCCCGCTTCGTCTAAGAGATCAATCGCTTTGTCCGGTAAGAAGCGGTCCATCACGTACCGGTCGCTCATTTTCACGGCTGCTTCGATTGCAGCCGGGGTATATTCGACGTGGTGATACTCTTCGTATTTAGGTTGCAGGCCGTTTAGGATTGCGATGGCGTCTTCGATCGATGGTTCTTCGACCATGACCGGTTGAACGCGGCGTTCTAAGGCGGCATCATGTTCTATTTTTCGATATTCAGTTAACGTTGTCGCCCCGATTAGTTGGAACTCACCACGCGCTAAAGCTGGTTTTAAAATGTTACCCGCATCCATTGAATCGTTGCCGCCCGTTGAGCCAGCGCCGACGATTTGGTGGAATTCATCGATAAATAGAATTACGTTACCGTGTTTTTTCACTTCATCGACTAGGCGTTGAATTTTTTCTTCGAACTGCCCGCGGACACCCGTTCCTTGAACTAACGAAGACATGTCGATTGTGATTACTTCTTTTCCGTGCAGTTTTTGTGGCACTTCTTTGTTTACTATTTTTTGAGCTAAACCTTCAACAATCGCGGTCTTACCGACACCGGGTTCGCCGATTAAAACCGGGTTGTTTTTCGAGCGGCGGTTCAAAATTTCGATCACGCGTTCAACTTCTTTTGAGCGGCCGATGACCGGATCAAGTTCGCCTTTGCGTGCTTTCTCAGTTAAGTTGACTCCAAATTTCCCAAGGAATCCCCCGATTTTTCCGCCTTTTCCATTTTCCGCTTCTGGATCTGTGTGGATATAATCTTGCGCCGGACCTTGTTGTGCGCCGAATTGACTGCGGAAAAAGTCGTCCAGATTCCCTTGCGGGACTTGCCCGGGTATTCCGCCCCCAAAGCCTTGAGCGGCCATAATTTCGTTGTAGCAGTTCTGGCAGAGCGCCATATTCATTTCCTGTCCGTTGACGACAGCGTTTAGTTTGATGTTAGCTTCATGGTTGTGACATTTTTGACATTGCATATTCGAATCCTCCATTCGTCTTCTTGGCACTCTTTTATCACGAGTGCTAGATATATAATAACAAATCTCAAATCCAATGTCAACTTTTTAGCAATCAATCTTTAAGAGTGCTAAATCAAGATTGGTTTTACTTATCTACTTTGGCTAGACTTAGTCTTAATTTCTTGAAGTCTCGAGTGTAGATTTCTAGAAAGCATCCGTTAAATCGAAAAAAATCCCCTAGTCGCGCGCATGCGTCTAGGGGATGGTGCTTTTGCAAGCAATAATCTTTATATAAGTATGATACCATTTCGCAAACTTTTTTTCAACGATTTAGCAAAAGTCCTTAATTTTCAAATTCGTCTTACGAGAAAATTCAGCTTTCGCTTCCGCATAATAAATCGGTAAACTTTTCAAAAATTGAACCGTCGAAGTCGCTTTTATTTGCCGCTCAATCTCTGCACGCTCAGCGTTTACGCCCCTACTTGCCAAGATCGCTTCTAGCGAATCTAAAATCACATCATACGAATCGATTAGCGTTCCATCTAAATCCCAAATCAAATTTTTCATGCTTAAATTATACCACAAACTATTTATTCCTTAAAAACCAATTAAGCACCCGCTCCTTTTTAACACGATTTTCAAAAAAACGTCGTTTATTGCGCAAAAAGAGCGAGCAAATTTTCTAATACAATTTAGACCCGCTCTTTTTTCACAAAAATAGGGTAAAATTTCTAAATCGTGTTAAAAAAGAGCGTATCCGGGTTTTACTTGCCAAAAAAGCCACCCCGAAGGATGACTTTACAAGTATGGAACGCAGAATTCCTTACGGAATTCTGCGGACTATTTTTCTAAACTCTCGCTTACGCGAATCGCTAAGACAAATATGTCTAAAGTTCCGGCATATCTTCGCAAACTAAGTTTGCGGCGAATTCTTCTTCCGGAGTTGGTTCAAATTGTTTGTAGATGTCGACTCCTAAGAAGTCCACGATGTTGTTTGATGCGATATTTTGCACCAACTTGCCAAGAACGTGGAAGTTGTCAGTCGCGCGGCCAGTTTCGACCAAATTGCCGACGTTGTTACACAACACGCGGCGGAAATACTCGTGGCGCGGGTAGCTCAGGAAGCTACGCGAGTCAGTCAGCATGCCGACGAAAGCGCCTAGCAGACCTTGCTCGGCAAGTGTCGTGATCTGATGGTTCATACCGCTGAATGTATCAAGGAACCACCAACCGCTACCAAGTTGCAGGCGACCAACGCCGCCGCCCTGGAAGCAACCCATAATCGAAGCCAAAGCTTGCAAGTCGCCGCCGTTAAGCGAGTAAAGGACAGTTTTCGGAAGCGGGCCACGTTCGCGAGCCGCTTGTAATAGCGAGGCAATTTCGCCAGCCATATTAGGTTCGCTACCAACCGCATCGTGACCAGTGTTGATCCCGATTTCGCGTTGAGCGACCGTATTCACGTTACGCAGGCAGTTCATGTGAAGTTGAACAGCCCAATCGTGGCGGTTATAAATTTCAATCAAACCAAGTTGCATCGCTGTGTAGTAAGCGTTCAGCTCTTCACGAGAAATTTCTTTCCCTTTAAGACCTTTTTGGAAAATCGCATCGATTTCTTTTTCAGAAGCTTCAACGAAGTAGAAGTCGTTCATCCCGTGATCGGCAAGACAACCATCAACTGTTTCAAAGTATTCAACGCGTTTTTCTAGCGCGTCTAGTAAAGTAGCAAAGTTTTTAATTTTAAGGCCAGTCAGACCTTCTAATTTCACAACGTAATCGGCGAAGCCACTTGCCGCCACTTCAAACGCGTTGTCCGGACGGAAAGTCGGAAGGACGCGGAAAGCCGTTTCCTCTTTCGCCAGCAATTTGTGGTATTTAAGGTCGTCGGCCGGGTCGTCAGTCGTGCAGACCAATTTCACGTTCATGCGTTTCATCATTTCGCGCGGAGTGAAGCTGTCGTCTTTCAACGCTTCGTTCGCTTTTTCCCAAATAATCGGCGCAGTGCCTGTGTTCAGGTCAAGGTTGATGTCGAAGTAACGACGCAACTCAAGGTGAGTCCATTCGTAAATCGGGTTACCGATCGCTTTTTCCATCACACCTGCGAAGGCAAGTAACTTCGGGTACGCATCGCCGTCACCGGTAACTAAGTCCTCAGTCACGCCGTTCGCACGCATCAAGCGCCATTTGTAGTGATCCCCACCCAACCAAACTTCAGTCAAGTTGTTGTACTTTTTGTTTTCATAAATTTCTTGCGGAATCAAGTGACAGTGGTAGTCCATGATCGGTTGTTGCTTCGCGTAATCGTGGAAAAGTTTACGCGCTGTTTCTGTTTCCAACATAAAATTGTCATCTAAAAATGCCATTTTTGTTCTCCTTATTTTGTAATATCAATTAAGGCAAGTATAACACTTGCCCTAGTTTTTGTAAATGTTATTTCGCCAAATTGCCGAAGTGAGCCACGCCACGTTCGTCGTCTTTTGTCAAAGTTTCCCACATCGAGTTCAAGTACATCGCCCCTAATGCGCGGTCGAACAAGCTGTAGCCGGGGTTCCCGATTTCAGCGATGTGGTGCCAGATTGCGCGGCCGTGGTCCGGACGCATATAGCCGTCGAAGCCTGTTTCGTACAAGGCTTTCAACACTTCGTACATGTCGACGTCGCCGTCAGCTGACAAGTGAGAAGACTCGTGGAAGTCCGTTTTCGCTTCGTTCATAAATTTGATATTGCGCACGTGAGCGAACACGATGCGGCCCGTAAATTCGCGGATCATCGCCGGCAAGTCATTCGTCGGTTTCGAACCAAGCGAACCTGTACAGAAAGTCAGACCGTTATACGGCGTATCAACAGCATCTAGGAGCGCTTTGATATTGTCGCGATCGTTGACGATGCGCGGTAAACCGAACAATGAGTACGGAGGATCATCGGGGTGAATTGCCATCTTGACGTCGCATTCTTCACACGTCGGCATAATCGCTTCAAGGAAGTAAACTAGGTTGTCGAACAGCTTTTTGTCGTCGACCCCTTCGTATTTCGCGAACAATTCTTTAACGTTCGCAAGGCGTTCCGGTTCCCAACCTGGAAGGACTTTGCCGTTCGCGCCGTCTTCCATTTGCTTAACCATTTCCTCAGCCGACTCTGGAACTAAGTCGCGGACATAGGCAAGTGCCGTCGAACCATCTTCAAGTTTCATCGCAAGGTCAGTACGCAACCAGTCAAATACTGGCATGAAGTTGTAGCAGATTGCTTTAACGCCGTATTTAGAAAGACGACGGATAGTTGTTTTGTAGTTTTCGATATACTCATCGCGTGATGGCAAACCGATTTTGATGTCATCGTGAATGTTAACCGATTCAACGATTTCAGCTTCTAGACCAGCAGCGTGGATTTCTTCAACCATCGCTTTGATTTTTTCTTCAGGCCAAGCCGCCCCTACTGGCTCGTCCCAGATTGCAGGCACAACGCCTGACATACCAGGAATTTGGCGAATGTCTTCTAAGGTAATTTGGTCGTTTTCCGAACCATACCAACGAAATGTCATTTTCATAATAATTGATTGTCCTTTATATTTATTTATTTTATTCCCAAAGTGGCATGCCACTTTCAACAAAAACTATTATACTCCTTTTAGAAAGCGTTTTCCATTTATTTGCTTAAATTTAAAAAATTATTAATTATAATAAAAAGCCACCCCTTGCGGAAGTGGCCCAATGTTCATTTTAATGCGTATTTGGGACATTTCAGAGCTCGAAATGTCCCAAATACGCATTAAAATGAATAATTAAATTTTATACTACGATAACATCGAGTATAACAGCTCGTTGTCTTGTAAATTAATAAAGGTTGGATCGAATTTGTTCAACTTTTTAAGCAGCGGCTTCAAATCCTTGGGATTTTTCAGTTGCACCCCAATCAAAGCTGCCCCACGCGAACGATTTAACTTCTTCAAATATTCAAAGCGCGTAATATCATCATCCTCACCCAAAACGTCGTTCAAGAACTCACGAAGCGCACCCGGTCTTTGCGGGAAATTGATCAAGAAATAATGCTTAACCCCTTGGAAAATCAGCGACCGCTCTTCGATATCGGTCATCCGCGTAATGTCGTTGTTCCCACCAGAAATCACGCACACGACCGTCTTGCCTTTAATTTCAGCCTTCACGTCCTCAAGCGCCGCAACGCTCAGCGCACCCGCCGGCTCGACTACAATCGCATTCTTCGTATAAAGCTCAATTATCGTAGAACTAATCTGCCCCTCGTCGACATTCATCACCGAATCAACATTTTCGCGGGCAAGTTCATACGTCAGCTTCCCGACTTTCTTAACCGCGGCCCCGTCGACAAATTTATCGATTTCATCAAGCTCGACCGGGCCACCTTGGGCAAATGCTGCCGCCATACTTGCCGCACCTTTCGGTTCGACCGCGACGATTTTCGCATCTGGCATTTCCGCTTTAAAGTAAGTCGACACGCCAGCGATCAATCCGCCGCCGCCAACCGGCACGAACACGTAATCGGCTGAAACGCCAACGCGCTCAAGCTCGTCGATGGTTTCAAGCGCGACCGTCCCTTGACCGTTGATAACATTCGGGTCATCGAAAGGATCGATAAATTTCATCGCATTCGCCTTCGCAAACTTCTTCGCCGCCGCAGCTGACGCGTCAAAGGTATCGCCCTCTAAAATAATATTCGCGTAATTCCCACCGAAGAATCTAACTTGGTCAACCTTTTGCTTAGGCGTCGTCGTCGGCATATAAATATAGGCGTCGACCTTCATTTCGTGCGCCGTGTAAGCCACACCCTGCGCGTGGTTCCCCGCACTTGCGCAGACCACTCCGTTTTCGAGTTGCTTCTTCGGCGTTTCGTGCATCGCGAAATATGCCCCGCGCAATTTGAACGAGCGAACCTTTTGCAAGTCCTCGCGCTTCAAATAAACGTTCGCCTTATATTTTTTCGATAGGTACAAATCGTGTTGCAGCGGCGTAAAATTCACCGACCGGCGCAGCACTTCATTTGCCTTTTTGATTGTAGTTGCATTCACTTTATTTTTCATACTTACTATTATATCACACAAAAAAACCACTGGCAATTAAGCCAATGGTTTCAGGTTTTTTCGTACGAATTCGACTATTACGTTGATCACTAAGACGCTCACGCAAATCAGCGGCCAAAAGTAGTGGTGGACAATTCCGTGATGTTTCACCATCGCTTTCGAATGTTTTCCCGCGGCCAAAACGTAGTTTGGCATCAAGAATCCAGCGGCCATCAACGCGAAACTAATCTTTTCAATGATTCTTTTCATTCGCTAAACCTCCAAATCTATTACGTTTATTCCCTCTTCTTGCTTAATTATAGCAAGACTTTTCACAAAACGTTATTTGGAGTTAATAATTATACTTCTTCTTAATAAATCGCAAGTCTTGTCTAGTGCGCCGCCGTGTCCGCCGTCGTTGAAGATTCTTGCGCTGACGACGATGACGAAGAACTGCTTGACGATGATGAAGATGAAGGTTGCGGTGCAGGTCCGTTCGACAACGTGAATACGATTGGAGCTCCACGCTTCACCTTAGCACCATTACCAGGATTCGACGCAAGAACATATCCTTGAGTCATTGTGTTGCTATATTGTCCGTTATCTTTCGATGCATTCAAACCATTTTCGTTACAGAATTTTTGCGCTTCTGCATAACTCATCCCCGTGAAATCGAGCATCGTCACGTATTCACTACCCTTACTCACATGCAAGAGAACCACCCCTTTATCAGGGTCGACCTTAGCATCTTTTTCAGGTGATTGCTTGATGATTTTACCTTCAGGAACTGTTTCGCTATATTCCTCGGAAATATTAACTTGACCCTTGAATCCAAGCGAGCTCAACGCCGACTTAGCATCAGCAACTGTCTGACCAACGAAGTCCGGAAGGACAATTCCTTCTTTTCCGCTCGACACGTAAATCTTGATTTTACCAGTCGCGCCATCGACCTTGCCGCCACCCTTAGGTGTTTGCTTCACGATAATCCCAACCGCAGCCGAATCATCGACCGTATCGATGAACTCGATATTTTCTTCTTTGATGCCCTTAAGCTTCAGGTCATCCTTCGCAAAAGCCGTATCGCGCCCGACGTAGTCGCCAATCTCGATCTGCTCGCCACCTTTACTGATATAAAGAGTGACGCGCGAATTTTCCTTAACCGTCGACCCTTTTTCCGGATCCGTCTTGAAAACTTTATCTTTTTCAGCACTGTCGTCTTCGACCTTCAGCACCTTATATTTCAGATTGACCTTGCGCAGCTTCGCCACCGCCGTCGTCTGATTGTCGCCAATCACGTTCGGCACCTTCACGTCGCCGTTCAAATGCACCGAGCTCAGCATATAAATAAACCCTAAAATAACCACAAGGGCGGCAAGTAAAGCGACGATCAAGACCGTCTTTTTCTTCTTTTTCTTGTCGTTGCCGAACTCCATAATCCGACTGTCGCCAGGCGTTTCCCACTCAGGGTCAATCGCACCATCAACAGGAGCAGCATGAACTTTAGTATTATTTAATAACGTCGGCTTGCTTGGATCGATGTTGATCAACTGCGAATTATCTTCGTGCCCATCATAGCGCAATTCGCCTTGACGTTCCTTCGATAAAGTCGTCGCTAAATCAGCAGCCATATCATAAACTGTCGGATAACGATTTCCCGGATTTTTAGCCGTCGCTTTCAAGACAACGTTTTCTAAAGCTTGCGGAATAAATCCGTCGATTTCGCGAACTGACGGAATTGCCTCTTGGAAGTGTTTCAAGGCGATATTGACTGCGCTCTCGCCATCAAATGGTAGGCGTCCAGTCAACATTTCATATAAAATAATCCCACAGGCATAAATATCCGATTGCATCGATGCCGTTTCACCACGCGCTTGTTCGGGCGACAAGTAGTGAACCGATCCGACCATGCTATTCGTTTGTGTCAAGCTAACTTCGTTCGGTGCTACCGCAATCCCGAAGTCAGTGATTTTGACTTGCCCGCTTTCGTTGATCAAGATGTTTTGCGGCTTGATGTCGCGATGAATAATATGGTTCGCGTGGGCGGTTTGAATTGCCGCAAGCAGCTGCAGCATGATGTCAATCACCTGGTTGTAGGGAATCGGGTAGTTCATTTTGATGAATTTTTTCAAATCCATGCCGCGCACGTATTCCATGACGATGTATTTGTGCTCGCCGTCGTCACCGACGTCGTAAATCGACACGATGTTCGGGTGTACAAGCTCAGTAACCGCCCGCGCCTCACGCTCAAAGCGCAACGCTGCATTTTTATCTTTATTATTCTCGAGGCGAAGGACTTTAATTGCCACTTCGCGGTCGAGTATCACGTCCTTCGCTAAGAAGACGTTCGCCATTCCGCCTCGGCCGATGTTGCCCGAGATGAAATAACGTCCACTTAGGAGTTCTCCAACTTCAATCATTTACGATTCCTCATCTATCAAATTTAATAATCATTACCGTGATGTTGTCGTGCCCACCAGCCGCATTCGCCGCTTCGATCAGCTCGATAACCTTTTCTTCAACGCTGAATTTATCACAGATAATTTCCAAAATCAGCGGTTCACCGACCATGTTAGTCAGGCCGTCTGAACAAATCATAATATAGCCACTGTTGATGTTCGGCATCGTTTTGATGTCCATGCGCAAATCGCGTGGAGGCATCCCAATCGAACGACTCAACATATTTTTACTAGGATGGTTCGCAGCCTCATTTTCGCTGATGATCCCCGCTTTCAAAAGCTCGTTGACCATCGTATGATCTTCGGTGATTTGCCACATATCGTTATCAGCAATCATATAAGCCCGCGAGTCGCCGACGTTTCCGATAACGAAGACGTCATCAAAAAGTGCAGTCGCAACCAAAGTCGATCCCATTCCGTAGAGTGCGTCGTCTTCTTGCCCCGCAGCGTAAACTTTCTCGTTCGCTTCTTCGATATTTTTAGCAAACCAAGCCTCAACACCCAAACGGCTATCGAAGTTTGTCACTTCCCAAGCGCGCCCAAGCATTTCAACCACCATGCAACTAGCGACATCCCCACCGGAATGACCGCCCATGCCGTCTGCTAAAATTGCCAAATTGTACCCGGCTAAGTTCGTGAAAACCGAAGCGTAGTCCTGGTTATTAGCTCTTTTTTGACCCTTGTGGGTCCCGTACTTAATTTCCATACTTTTTAAAGCCTCTTAATATTGGCGATGAAAAATCCATCGCTGTTAAAATAATGTGGATAAATCTCGATCATTGCGTTCTGACTTGCCCGTTCTAAATTCGGCGTAATCGGTGTGATTTCGGCAAGTGCAAACTCGCCCTCGTGCGCTTCGATGAAAGCGTTAACAACCTCGGCGTTCTCGGCCTCGTTCATCGTGCAAGTGCTGTAGGTTATTATACCACCTTTACGTACCAATTTGCAGACCTTTTCTAAGATTTCGAGCTGAATAGCGGGCAAGTGCTCGATTTCCTCTTCCGTTTTCGCGTATTTAATATCCGGTTTACGGCGCATCAGGCCTAAACCGCTACACGGTGCGTCGACTAAGATGCGGTCGAATTGTTCTTCGTCGAAAATCGTTTCAGCTTTTCTTGCGTCAAGCAGATGCGTTTCGACGCGGTCAGTTAAGTGTTGTCTTATCGCATTATCTTTGATTAGATTTATTTTATGCTCGTGAATATCGAGCGCATGGACTTTACCTGTTTCATTTAGATAAGTCGCGATGTGCATCGTTTTCCCACCCGGTGCCGCGCAGGCATCTAGGACTTGGTGATGCGGTTCAAGCTGCATAACTTGAGCGACGATTTGCGAAGATTCGTCTTGGATTGTCAGCGTTCCTTCGTGGAATAATTTCGATTTAGCTAAGACGCCTTTTGGTGTCGTAATCCCGACCGGACTGATAAGACTTGGAAGGACATTTTCGTAGCCTTCTTCCTCTAAAATCGCTATCGCTTCATCGCGGTCAATCGTCACTCGGGCGTTAGCTTTACTCTGAACGAGCAAACTTTCCAGACATTCCATCCCATCGCCGTAACCTAATTGGTTGATGATTAAATCGACAAGCCAACGCGGCATTGAGTATTTTACTTCGATTGGTGCATCCTCGATTGGACGTTGTTCGAAGTTGCGCAACACGGCATTCACGAATTTTGACGAGTAATTGCCATCCGCTTTTTTCGTGATTTTTACCGCTTCGTCCACAATCGCGTGGCGCGGAATTTTATCGAGGTAAACGATTTGGTAAACCGCCATCTGCAGCGCTAAACGCACCATCGGCTTCATCCGCCCTTTAACGTAGGGTTTCAGCATCCACTGCAAGGTCATTTTTCGCGCCACAACGCCGTAAACTAATTGCGAAAACAAACGTTTATCCGCATCGTTCAGCCCATTGCTATTCAAATATTCGTTCAACAACAAATTCGAATATGCCTGACCTTTTTCAATTTTGTAAAGCGCTTCGAGCGCCAATTCTCTAACTGTTTTCATAGAAATCATTATACCATAAAAAAAAGGGGACTTTTCGCGTTTTGTGGTCATTTTCAAGCGAAAATGAACACAAAACGCG
>JAISJW010000020.1 GCA_031261175.1 Lactobacillales bacterium | reverse complement strand
CGACCGGTGATATTTGGAACGCTGGCAACCCGCTAACGTTCGGAACGACCGGCCAAAGTCTGCGTGTTGAAAACATGGAGATTCTTGAAAACGGCACTCGAACTAAAGCGATTTCGATTGCAGCGCACATCCAAAATGTTGGCGATGTCGATTACCAAAACGGGTTCGCCGGAACGAGCGGACGCGGGTTGCGCATGGAGGCAGTTCGTCTTAAGTTGAATGGCGACCTATCTGATAAATACGACATTTATTATCGCGGGCACGTGCAAAACTACGGCTGGCTTGGCTGGGCGAAAAACGGCGAAGCGGCCGGCTCTCAGGGTAAAGGTCTACGCATTGAATCTGTTCAGGTGGTTATCGTGCCTAAAGGCGCAGGTGCGCCGGGTTCGACTGATCGACCTTTAATTAAATAATAAAAAACTAAAGCTCAAACTTCGAGGCACTTGCCAAAGGGGTTTGAGTTTTTCAGTAGCGTCGTATGAAATGCGGTGGAACGAAAAAAATGATATAATATACATAGAAACAAAAGGAGCGCTATGATGATTGAAAAAACGAAACGATTAATAAGTGAAATTAACTTGATACATGCAAAATTTTCCGAAAAATATTTCAACTCTCACGAAAATGAACTCGAAAAAATCAACCTGTCGCAAACGATTAATCATGTGCCAGTGAAATATATTTTGGACTACCGATTGAACTTGCACGAATCCATCAACGATTACTTGATGAAGGCAGACGTTAAAGATGTTTACTTTCTATATCGCGTAAAAACGGCAGAATCAATCGAAGAAAAAATAAAACGTTACGGCGAACACCAAGAAAAATATCCAGTTAATAATTGGTTGAACGACATCTTCGGGTGTCGAGTCATTCTGAACCGGTGGCAAATCAAAGAAATTCTAACGTTGCTCGATGACTGGAAAGTTGAATATGGCCTAAAAAATTGGTATCAACGCGACAAAGATGGTTACAAAGGTATTCATGTCTATTTTAAAAACCAATCAAATTTCTATTTTCCTTGGGAACTGCAAATTTGGGACGAAAATGATGTCGATTCAAATATCGAAGTCCACGAAAAATATAAACGCAAATTCTTAGAACGATAAATTCGAGTAACTAGGAGAACTTAAAATGTTTGAACCGAACAAAGTCTACACTCTGAAAAATGGCACGAAAGTGCTAGTCAAGCGTTCAATCACGGATTACTTCTCGAACGAAGAATACATCATCGGGCAAGTCGAAACCCGCCATCACATCTTCAACGCAAGGGAATTCGAGGCGAATCTCGCAGTAGACAACTTGCGGCAGCGTTCAACGAAAGAAAAAATCAAGCTATATCGTTCCTATTTCAAAGGTCGTGACACAATGGTGGCAGCGAGCTTTAGGACTAAAGAAGGAAAAATGGGCTATTATCCTTTATGCAATAGTCGCTTTAATCCGGCTTGTCCGAAGCAAACTAAGGCCGCATTCAAATGTGCGAATTACAAAATGCAAAATTTCCAGCCGATAACGGACGAACTGATTTTCAACCATCTAAAAGGAACCCTCCCGAATGGTAAAGAGGCATTTTATGGGATGTATCCAATTCTGTCTGACAACACGGTCTATTTCTTAGCGATTGACTTCGATAAACACGACTGGAAAACCGAAGTTAAGGCGCTAACTAAGGCCTGTCATAATTATAAATTAAAACCGTTACTTGAGCTTTCGCAGTCAGGTAACGGTTGTCACGTTTGGCTATTTTTCGAAACTCCGATTGAGGCAAAACATGCGCGCAAGTTGGGCGATCTGCTACTTGCCCAAGCGATGAAGGAGAATCCCAAAATCACGTTCGAGGCATATGATCGCATGTTTCCGAACCAGGACGAACTCCCGTCAGGTGGTTTTGGCAATTTAATCGCTCTACCGCTGCAAGGGATGAGGGTGAATAAAGGGTGCAGTCGATTCATCGACTCAAAATTCAAAATAATCCCTGATGTCTGGGAAGGACTCGCGAAAACGCCTAAGATTAGCGAGGAAAATCTGACGAAGCTCATCGGCGAAATGCAAGTTGATTTGCCGCTTGATTTCTACCGAGAAGACATAAAAATCAAAAAAGTTTCGAGCGAAAAAATCAAAATCATTTTGGCAAGTGAAATCAAAATCAAACACACGAGGCTGGCAAAAAAAGATGTGGTCAAACTGAAACAGTTGGCGACGTTTAGTAATAAAGCCTATTACGAGGCGCTAGGAAAACGCCTGCCGACAAAAGATATTCCGCGGTTGATTAGTCTAGCTAGTTTTGACGATGAATTTATTTATTTGCCACGTGGATTGGAGCCGCAGATTAGAGAAATGTTCCCGAAAGCGAAGTGGATTGATAAGCGAGTTTTAGGAACAGAAATCGATGTGAAATTTAGCGGGGATTTATATCCAGAACAGGCAGAAGCGCTTGCGAAACTTGCAAAAAATGATATGGGTATTTTATCGGCCGGAACAGGCTTTGGCAAAACGGTATTAGCGGCGAAGTTAATTGCCGAGAAGAAAGTTAGCACGCTTATTTTAGTGAATAATAAAACGTTAGCGACACAGTGGAAATCGCAAATTGAGCGATTTTTAGGCGTTGAAACCGGTATGATATATGGTGGGAAAACGAAGTTAAGTAGCGTTATTGATATCGGATTGTTTCAGTCGATGACTAAGAAAGATGACTTGCCCGAATTGCTTGGACGATACGGAATGGTGATTGTTGATGAGGTTCACCACGTAGCAGCGAAGACGTTTGAAGATGTGATAAAACAGGCGTCAGCGAAATTCATTTATGGTTTGAGTGCGACTCCAAAGCGTGAAGATGGATTAGAGAAGATTTTGTACATGAGAATGGGTGAGGTTGCGTACAAGGCTGAAAAAATTAGTCCAAAACACATCGATCAAATTCTATACACGCGGTTTAGTGCGATTGGCGAAGATAATTACGGCGATACGCGCAACACGATTCATGAAAATTACCAGCTGATGATGAATTCGGATGAACGAAATAAAATGGTTGTTGATGATATTGTTGAGAACGTTGCTATCGGGCGGCATTTGATAGTATTGTCGAGATACGTGGAACACGTCGAGATTTTGCGAAAAGAATTCGTTGAACGCGCTCTGGATGTGCCAGTTTATATTTTGAATAGTAAAATGAAAGCCAAAATATTGCGCGAAGAACTTGAGGAGTTGAAGGCGGAAGGCAAACCGTTTGTTCTATTTACGACTGGAAGCTATGCCGGGGAAGGTTTTGACTTGCCCGCACTTGATACGTTGATGCTCGCGATGCCGATTTCGTCGAAGGGATCGCTGCAGCAATATTTGGGGCGGTTGTTGCGAAACTTGGAAGAAAAAGAAGAGTTGCGAGTGTATGACTACGTCGATTTCGCGATTCCAATGATCTACCGGATGTATCAAAAACGCCTTCCGACGTATCGCAAATTGGGCTACGTGTTGACCGAGGATGATAAATCGGGACTTTACAAGAGCAACTTTTTTGAGGCGAGTGGCGCTTGGGAGGTGTTGTTTAAAGATTTGGCAGAAGCACGCAATAGATTTGTTTTGGTCGTGCCGTTTTTAAGCAACGAGTTACTAGGAAAGTTGCTGGATAAAGATTATAAATGCCGCAGTATTTTAGTTGTGCCGCCTATTGATACAGTCAAGGTAAATTTCCGTGCGCGATATACAGAAATGTTGCGCGAGTTAGGCGAGGCTGGTTTCGAGGTGGTTCAACGCTGCGAGGTTAAGCAATCGTTCGCGATGGTTGATGATTCATTAGTGTGGTTGATGCCTGATGGAGATTTTGATGAAGGGAAAATTGCAACAAGGCTATATTCTAAGGAATTAGCACGAAAACTAATGAATTATTTTGAGTTGAAGTGAATAGTAAGAGTTAAAACGGTGGCATTATGTAAGTTAAGCACCTAAGTTACATAACTATAGAGAAAAAACGTCAATTTTAGCAAGTAGTTATGTAACTTAGCTATCTAACTTACATAACGAGGGGATTTCGCGGGTGTTTGCTTGAAAGCGCTTAAGCGCCCACTTGCCCAAAAGCCCGCAAAGAGAGTATAATGTTCAGTATGTTAGTAGATAAATGGAAGAAAAACTCGCTCAAGTATTGGGAGCAGAGTTTGGAGCACCCCTTTGTGAAGGGGATAATGGACGGGTCGCTTTCGATGGAGCGGTTCAAGTATTACTTGATTCAGGATGCGCACTACCTGCGGTTTTTCAACGGGATGTTCTTAGCTGCGGCGGAGTTGACTGAAAACGACGATGACCGGGTGGCGCTTGTGAGCTTTGCGCACAGTTTGAAACTCGGAGAGGAAGACGTGCGCGAGTTCGTGTTAGACGAGCTTGGCATCACGCCTGAAGAAATCGACAACACGCCGATTTCGCCGAATGCGTATCATTACATCACGCACATGGAGTTGCAGGTGGCGACAGGTGACGTGGCGCGCATTTACGCGTCGCTACTCCCGTGCACGTGGCTGTATCTCGACGTCTTCACGACGCTTTCGTCGTTTTCAATCGACGTGCCGATCTTCGAAAAATTCGTCAGCGCCTACCAGGCCGACGAGTACGAAAAAGTTTTGGAGTGGCAGAAAAGCTTGACGGAAAAAGCGGCGTTGGCAAGTCAAACCCCGCCCGAGGAGCTCGAAGAGATCTTCAAAATTTCATCATACGAGGAAGTTTGCTTCTGGCAAATGGCGTGGGATCTGCAAAAATATTAAAATAGCTCGGGGTGCCTCTTGTATAGGGGCTGAGAAATACCCGTGAACCTGTTGAGTTCGCACTCGCGTAGGAAAGCTTAAATCACTAAATTTAGTGGGCAAGTTGTACGCGCAACTTGCCTTTTTATGTACACAAAATAGAAAGAGGAAAATAATGGACACTTGGAAATTAGGTAACAAAGAATTCACATCGCGCTTCATCCTAGGCAGCGGCAAGTTCTCACTCGACTTGATCGAAGCAATGGTGGAAAGCGGCGAGGCGGAAATCATCACGCTAGCGTTGCGCCGGGCAAATCAGGGCGGCGACGCCAATATTTTGGATTATATCCCGTCGCATGTTTCGCTTTTGCCCAACACGTCGGGGGCGCGCAACGCCGAAGAAGCGGTACGGATAGCTCGTTTGTCGCGAGAATTGGGCTGCGGTGATATGGTGAAAATCGAAGTCATTCGCGACTCGAAATATTTATTACCAGATAATGCCGAAACAATTAAGGCGACGAAAATCCTCGCTGAAGAAGGCTTCATCGTGATGCCGTATATGTATCCGGATTTGAACGTGGCGCGCGATTTAGTCGCCGCCGGGGCTGCTTGCGTGATGCCATTAGGCGCGCCGATTGGCACGAATAAAGGTCTGGTGACCAAAGATTTCATCAAAATTTTAGTCGAAGAAATCGACGTTCCGGTCATCGTTGATGCTGGAATCGGCGCGCCGTCACAGGCCGCTGAAGCGATGGAACTAGGGGCGACAGCAGTCATGGCGAACACAGCGATTGCGACTGCCGGCGACGTACGCAAGATGGCGGAGGCGTTTAAACTTGCCATTCGGGCTGGGCGTTTGGCGCACCTTGCGAAGCTCGGGCGCGTGCAGGATCACGCCGATGCATCGAGTCCGCTGACGGGCTTTTTGGAGGACTAATGGGCGAAATCAAACGACGCAGCGTGTGGGAGTACACCCCGCGGCAAGTCGATATCGAGAGCGATATCTTAGAAAAAGTTTTAAAAGAGCGGGCAAGTTTCGCGCCTGAAAGTTATACGGCTGATGATGTTCGTAGGGCTCTGAAGGCCGAAACGATTGGCTTTGAAGAGTTTAAAGTTTTGGTTTCACCGGCCGCGACACCATTTTTAGAGGAGATGGCGGAGCGGGCGCAGGAGACGACAAGGCGGTATTTCGGGAATGCGGTGACGCTTTTTACGCCTTTGTATCTTGCGAATTATTGCGAGAGTCGGTGCGTTTACTGTGGGTTCGCAGCGCACAATAAGATTGCGCGGATGCAGCTTGAGGACGAGCAGATCACGCGCGAGTTAGAAGCGATTTCGAAGTCGGGATTGCAAGATTTGCTGATTTTGACCGGGGAAGCACCGCGAAAATCGGACGTTGAATATATCGCGCGGGCGACGAAAACGGCGAGTCGATTGTTCGATACGGTCGGCGTTGAAATCTATCCGATGAACGTTGATGAGTACCGCGTTTTGCAGGAAAACGGAACGGATTACGTGACGGTTTTCCAGGAAACTTACGACCCAGAACGATACGGAGAATTACATCTCGGCGGTGAAAAAAGGGTTTTCCCATATCGGTTCAATGCCCAAGAGAGGGCTTTGCTTGGTGGGATGCGCGGGGTGGCGTTTGCCGCTTTGTTCGGGCTTGATGATTTCCGGCGCGATGCAGTTGCGGTCGGGGTTCACGCTAGTTTGATTCAGCGCAAGTATCCGCACGCGGAGATTTCGATCAGCGTGCCGCGGATTCGTCCTGCGGTGGGGAATGAAAATTTCCAGAAAGAAGATGTAAGCGAACGCGATTTGTTGCAGATTATTTGTGCTTATCGATTGTTATTACCGTTCGCGGCGATTACGATTTCGACGCGCGAAAGCGTTAAATTCCGGGATAACGCGGTAAAAATTGCCGCAACTAAGATATCGGCGGGAGTCGATGTCGGGATCGGTGGGCATGATGACGAGGATAGCGAATCGAAACAATTTGATATCAACGACAACCGCTCGGTCGACGAGATTCGGGCGATGCTCAAAGCCAACGGCTTGCAAGATATATTTACGGATCACATATACTTAGGAGGGAACAATGATTAAAGTAAATTCAGTAGAACAAGAATTTATCGCGGGCGAAACTTTGACCGAACTTTTGGTTCGATTGGGTTTTGATCCAGCGAAAACTGTGGTTGAATTAAACCGCGAAGTCGTGAAACGCGCGACGTATAACGACGTTAAAGTGCCTGAGGGCGCGAGTTTAGAAGTGTTGAACTTCGTTGGGGGAGGCTGAGAAAATGAAAATTATTTTAAACGGAGCGGAGATTGAAACGTCCGCTAGAACTTTGGCTGAGTTGAAAGACGCGACGAAGGATCAAGTGTCGATTATCAACGGTTTTGCGACACCTGACCATCCTCTTGAAGAGGGCGCTGAGGTCACGATTATCGAGCGCGGCGTTGTGCCGCCCAAAGAGATGCTTGAAAACTTGATGATGAGCCGCCACACGCCGGGCGTTCACGCTAAAATCAGCAAGTCGTCTGTTGCGATTTTTGGAATTGGTGGACTTGGCTCGAACATCGCGATTGCACTTGCCCGCGTTGGGGTTGGCACGATTCGTCTGATCGATTTCGATGTTGTTGAGCCGAGCAATCTGAATCGCCAGCAATATAAAATTACGGATATCGGTAAGTTTAAAACGGATGCTTTGGCTGAAGAAATAGGCCGCATCAATCCGTATATTGTGATTGAGAAACACACCGTTCGCGCTGACGAAAACAACGTTCCTGATTTAATCAGTGGCGTTGATGTTGTCTGCGAGGCCTTCGATAATCCGATGGCGAAAGCGATGTTGACGGAAATTATGGTCGCGGACTATCCTAGCACGCCTTACGTTAGTGCGAGCGGTCTCGCCGGATATGATTCGAACAATTTAATTCAAACAACTAAAATCAAAGATAACTTTTATTTGGTCGGCGACCGCGTTAATGCAGCTCAACCGGGTCGTGGTCTGATGGCTCCGCGCGTTTTGATCGCGGCGGGTCAGGAAGCCAACCAAATCCTGCGCATTTTGTTGGGGGAAACCGATGTATAAAGCACTAACCATCGCCGGCAGCGACTCGGGTGGCGGCGCCGGCATCCAAGCCGACCTGAAAACGTTCCAGGAGCTCGGCGTTTACGGGGCAAGTGTCATCACCGCCTTGACTGCCCAAAACACGGCAGGTGTTCAGGCGGTTCAAGTTACGGCACCTGATTTTATCGATGCTCAACTCGAAAGCGTATTGAGCGACCTAAAATTTGATGCCATAAAAATCGGGATGCTTGGAAACGTTGAAACAATCGAGGTTGTAGCGGGTGCTTTGAATCGATTTGATGTGCCGAAAATTATTTTAGATCCCGTAATGGTCGCAAAGGGGGGAGCATCACTCTTGCTCGAAGATGCCACGGCGGCTTTAATCGAAAAAATTATTCCGCTAAGTTTCGTGATTACACCTAACCTCGACGAGGCTCAAGTTATCGTCGGACGTGAGTTAATCACAGATGAAGACATAAAAAATGCGGCCAAAGAAATCCAAAATATGGGTGCGAAAAATGTCGTCATTAAAGGCGGTCACCGCATTGTTGGCGGTATCGCGCGCGATTATCTTTTAACCGAAAACGGCTCAGAACATTATTTCGAATCGCCGAAATTTGATACGCCGCATACCCACGGAACGGGCTGCACTTTTAGTGCGGCTATTGCCGCTTCACTTGCCCAGGGGTCTTCGACTGTTGAAGCGGTTCAACTTGCCAAAGATTTCATTACGGCGGCGATTAGCAACCCGGTCGGGTTTGGGACGAAGAACGGGCCGACCAATCATTTTGCATATGGAGGGCGCCATGTTAGACCTTAGCTTATACTTAGTCACAGACAGCTACGACTACACGAATGAAGAATTCCTGTGGTACGTGGAGGAGGCAATTAAGGGCGGCGTCACGCTCGTTCAGCTGCGCGAAAAATTCAAGTCGGGACGTGAAATTTACGATTTGGCACGCGCGACTTGCGAATTGTGCCATCGATACAACGTGCCATTTTTGGTCGACGACCGAGTGGATATCGCTTTGGCAGTTGGTGCAGACGGAGTGCACGTCGGGCAGACTGATTTGCCGGCAGCCGAAGTTCGCAAATTGATCGGGCCGGATAAGATTTTGGGTGTGACGGCGAAGAATTTAGAACACGCTTTACAGGCGGAGCGCGACGGCGCCGACTATGTCGGGACGGGCGCGATTTTTCCGACGACGACGAAAGTCGTGACGGTGCGGACCCCACTTGCCACGCTCGAAGAAATTAATCAGAATATTGGAATTAAGCAGGTCGCGATTGGCGGGATTAATCCGCTGAATATGCACGAGTTGTACGGCTCGGGGGCGGATGGAATTGCCGTGGTGAGTGCGATTATGAAGGACGCGGATCCGCAAGGGGTCGCGCGGGAAATGAGGACGCAATGGACTATTGGAACGCAGCAGTAAATTCGCGGTTTGTGACGGAGCTTGTCACGGGCGAGATAGATGATAAGTTTTTGGGCGAGTATTTGGTTCAGGACTATCAATTTTTCGAGGCGTTTATGGAGGTGATCGGGGCGGCGATTACGTACGCGGACACGCTGGAGGCGAAGGTTCGGTACGGGCAGCAGCTCGGCTTTATCTGTAACGATGAGAACGATTATTTTGTCGATACGTTTAAGGAAATCGGAGTTGATGATTATGCGGCGCCTGAGTTGAAGCCAGCGACGGTCGGATTCTTTGATGTGTATGCGCGCGTGATTGAGTCGCGCGATTACAAGGAGATTGTGACGATGCTGTATGTGGCGGAGGCGCTGTATCTGGATTGGGCGCGCCGCTATGACGGTCGGCCTTTGGCGCCGAAGCACTTCGGTTGGGTCGATGTTCACTTGGAACACGGATTCATTGAATGGGTGGACTTTTTACACGACGAATTTACGCGATTGGGTTTGTCGAGTGACGATGAGTTGTATAAAATTGTAACAAAACTTGAATTTGACTTCTTTGAAGAGGTGTACAAATAGAAAAAGGGGGATTTTGGCGAATTTTTTAATTTTTTGGCTAAAAAATTAAAAAATTCGCCCAAATCCCCCTTTTTTTCAAAATAAATGTAACAAAATGGATTTTTTTACGTATATATATAGTAAGGAGGTCTTTTTTTATGACTAAAATCAAAACGAAAAGCGAATTTTCACCGATTCGCGATTATCAAAAAGTTTACGGTGAATATTATTACGAGCGGAAGTATTTTGGCGAGCAAATCTATTACAATAAAATGACAGAAGCTATCGCCGAATATATGCGGCCGTGGATTAAAAACAAAGTTATCTGCTCGACTAGTGCAGCGGCGCTTTGGGGGATGCCGATTTTGGATCCGATTCGCGATAATCGATTAATTGTGATTAATAATAAAGGGCATCATTCTTACAAATTATGCAAATGTGTCGAATGTAGAAAGGATTTACAAATAGTCGAACGCGCCGGCTTCTTCATCACGTCCCCACTCGAAACACTCAAAAAGCTAGCCAAAATCACAAGCCTTCCATCAACAGTGGCAAGTATCAACTACTCCCTGCACGAAGGCCAGATTACAGCAAACGACCTAAACTATCCGCCTCTAAAGAGGTTTAAGAAATACACGAACTACAAACTTGAATCGCCCTTAGAAACCAAGGGCTACCTATACGTAATGGCACTCGGCTTCGAACGACCGGAACTCCAGATCGAAATTCGCGATGAACACAATCGCTTCGTCGCCCGCGTCGACATGCTCTGGGAAAAACAGAAAACCATTTTCGAACTAGATGGGGCCGAAAAAATGGAGATGGCTGAAAATCGCGATGGCTACAAAAAACAGCAACAACGCGAGTGGAAACTGCGCGACATGGGCTATAAAATCGTGCGCATCATGTGGCATGAACTCTCGGCTGGAAAGCTCCGCGACCGACTCTTTGATGCCGGCATCCCGCACCAGAAAATCCACGAGCTCAAATCCTTAGCAAAGCACCTAGCCGACCTCGAAAATATGGTATAATATTCAAAACAAAAAAGTGAGGGAATTCAAATGGGAGAAATCATCGATGGACGCTTGCTTGCTGACAAAATGCAAGCGCGCCTAAAAGAAGAAGTTGAAGCAATCGTGGCAAGTGGCGGCACTCGTCCTGGCCTTGTCGTTATCCAAGTGGGGGCAAATCCGGCTTCGAGCGTCTACGTGCGCAATAAGGAAAATTCGGCGATCAAGGTTGGTCTGCACTCGCAAGTCGACAGATTGGGCGCTGAAACGACGGAAACTGAGCTCTTGAACCTGATTGAGGAATATAATAACGATCCGAAATTCCACGGGATTTTGGTGCAACTTCCGCTGCCGAGCCACATCAACGAGGACAAAATTCTCGATGCGATCCACCCGGATAAGGACGTCGACGGATTCCACCCGGTAAATATGGGCAATTTGTTCGTCGGCACGCCGACGAAAATTCCGTGCACACCGTACGGAATTATGAAAATGTTCGAAGCTTATAATATCGATTTGAATGGTAAAAACGCTGTGGTTATCGGGCGCAGCAACATCGTTGGCAAGCCGATTGGCGCGCTGATGATGGCAGAAAACGCGACCGTGACAACTGCTCACTCGCGCACGAAGGACCTCGCAAAAGTTGCAGCGCAAGCTGATATTTTGGTCGTTGCGATTGGTCGTGCGAAGATGGTTGACGCTTCGTTCGTTAAAGAAGGCGCGGTCGTGATTGACGTTGGGATGAACCACGACGAGAACGGAAAACTTTGTGGAGACGTCGACTTCGCAAGCGTTGAACCGAAGGCGAGCTACATCACGCCAGTGCCTAAGGGCGTTGGTCCGATGACGATTACGATGCTGATCACGCAAGCGGTCGAAACGGCGCTTGGTCGCAAAATCGACTTCACCGGCATCTTAGGCTAGGATGAAAAACTATTTTTATCGCCCTAGTGGAAATGATACAGCGCTCGTCACAGGATTTTCGGCAAGTCAAAACCGCCACGAAATCAACGATGAAATTTTGGCAAGCAACCCGAACATCGAGCAAGTCGGCTTTATTTCAAGCGACTCTTACAAGCTTGAAATGGCTGGCGCCGAATTCTGCGCGAACGCAACGAGAGCAGCGATTTATCATTATTTAAAAGGCGAAGAAGCCGAAATTGAAATCATTACGGCTGCTGGACTTTTGCGTGGTGGAATCGGTGAAAAAGGAGATACCTATCTCGAAGTTACGATGCCAAAAGCCGAAAAAATTGATGATAAAATAACCAAAGTAACGCTTGACGGCATAACGCATCTAGTCGTAAAAGATATACCTCGAGACTTTGAAATCAAAGATTTAATCGACAAATATATTCCCGAAGATGTTGAAGCAAAAGGTGTAATGTTCACTAATTTTGCGCGCGTTGAACCCATCGTTTGGGTCCGTGACATCGACACAATATTTCGCGAAACGGCCTGCGGAAGTGGAACTATTGCGACTTTAGTTGCGAGCGGAAAACAAGAATTAGAATTAAGACAACCGTCCGACCTAATCCTAAAAGTGCAAATAATCAATGACAAAATCCGCCTAAGCGGACCGGTCGAAAAACTGGGGGAAGAAGTAGATTTAAATGACTTTGAAACGCAAATAAAAGAAGCGCGAAGTGCACAGGCCTATGATGAAACGTTGCAGGAATTAATTCCGATGATTGATGCCGGACATCTAAAAGAGGTCACGGATTCTATCCGCAAAATCTTGAGCAAAAACAAAAAGAAAGGTCTCGATATCGCCTTCCAAAGATTCGCTAAAAAGGTTGAAGGTCGCAATCTCGTGACCATCGAACTAGAAAAAGAAAAAGGTTATTTCGATCCAAAGCAACCGTTTTACAAGGGAACAGCCAACGCTCAATCAGCTCGGCTATATACTAACTACGAAAAGATTCCTAAAACGTTAACAGCCAACCTAGTAGCAATCATTCATCCGGAAAACATCCTAATACTAACTGACGGATCGCTCGGTCCGATAACTAGAAAAGATATAGAGCACGATCCAAACTCTTGGATCGAAATGAAAAATTCGTTCCCTATTTAAAAGGAACGAATTTTTTTGTTATTTTTATTCGCCAGTCAATTCGCTGATTGTGGCATTGATGTCAGCAACTTTAGCGCTTGCTTCTTCAGGAGTAGCGCCGACTGTTGCGATGTAGAATTTGATTTTCGGCTCAGTTCCCGAAGGGCGAATTGCAACCCAAGAACCATCAGCCAAGAAGTATTTCAGAACGTCGCTTGGTGGAGTCGTAAGCGTCTCAACCGAACCGCTAGCAACATCTGTCCGTGTCAACAATTTGAAGTCCTCGAATTTAACGACTTCTAATCCGCCGAATTCGCTAGGAGCTTCCGCGCGAACTTTCGCCATCAACGCTTTGATTTTTTCAGCTCCGGTGATTCCGGCCATTGTAACCGGTGTCGTTTGTTCTTCGTAGAATCCGTATTCTGCAAAAATATCTTGCAGACCGTCGTATAAATTTTTACCCAAACTTGCGTAATAAGCAGCCACTTCTGACAACAACACAAGCGCTTGAATCGCGTCTTTATCGCGCGCGAACGATTTCACTAGGTAGCCGTAAGACTCCTCGAAACCGAACATAAACGTGCCCGAACCGTCTTGTTCGTACTGCTCGATTTTCTCAGCGATAAACTTGAACCCAGTCAGAACGTTGACCACTTCAGCCCCGTAACTTGCGGCAATTGCCGTCGGCAATTCACTCGAAACAATCGATTTAAGAATCTTAGCGTTCGCCGGTAAAGTGCCGGCTTGTTTGTGCGCTTCGAGAATATATTTAACTAAGATTGAACCGATTTGGTTACCAGTCAAGACTTGGTATTCGCCGTTTGGCATAAGGACCGCGCAACCTAGACGGTCAGCATCAGGGTCAGTCGCGATCAAGATGTCCGCGCCGACTTCTTTACCCGTTTTAATCGCAAGCTCGAACGCTTCGATAAATTCTGGATTTGGATTGTAAACAGTTGGGAAGTCACCGTTCGGTTCTTTTTGTTCTTCGACTAACACGTAGTTGTCGAAACCGGCTTGTTTCAAAGCACGCCCGCCAAGCATTTCGCCAGCGCCGTGTAATGGCGTGAAGACGATTTTTAAGTTTTTACCGTATTCGTTAATCAACGATTGGTTGATTGTAACAGTTTTAACAGCTTCAAGATATTTAGTATCGATCGCTTCGTCGATCAACTCGATTACGCCTTGATCAACTGCTGATTTATATTCAACCGCACCGACGGCAAATAAATCATCGATTTCACGAACGTAAGCAGTTAATTTATCAGCATCCGCTGGTGGCATTTGCCCACCGTCTTCGCCATAGATTTTATAGCCGTTGTAGGCAGCCGGGTTGTGAGAGGCTGTGATCATGATGCCGGCGATACAGTTCAATTCGCGAACCGTGAAACTCAAAACGGGAACGGGGCGCAAAGATGTAAACAAGTAAACTTTGATACCGTGAGCAGCTAAAACACGCGCTGATTCTTCGGCAAATTCAGGCGAGAAGTTACGTGAATCGTAAGAGATGGCAACTCCGCGATCCTTGGCTTCTTGGCCCCAATCTTCGATTAATTTCGCAAGACCTTCAGTCGCTTGGCGAACTGTGTAGATGTTCATGCGGTTGATACCGGCGCCGATTGTGCCGCGCATTCCAGCCGTCCCGAATTCAAGCGGAGCGTAGAAGGCATCTTCGATCTTCGCTTCGTCGTTTTTAATTGCCAATAATTCTTCTTTTAAATAATCCACGATGCCGGGTGCGCCGACCCAAGTGTTGTAAATTTCTTTGTAAGACATATTTGTTCCCCTTTTTAATATAATTATGGAAATTATACACGAAAATCGCCCATAATAAAAGGGTTCAGCCCACTTTTTTATATTAAACATTCACGTGAAAAAATAACAAGGAATGTGATATAATAGGGAGGATATTATTTAAAAATTTACTATGAATTATAGGTGTATATAAATGACTAAAAAAATCGTGATAAACGGTGGTAAAAAATTGAGCGGCGAAGTGTCGATTTCGGGCGCGAAAAATAGTGCAGTGGCGTTGATTCCGGCGACAATTATGGCGGATTCGACGGTGATTCTTGAGGACGTTCCGGACATCAGCGACGTTCACTCCCTGATCGAAATCATCCGCGAAATGGGTGCGGTCGTGACTTTTGAGGACGGAACTTTGACGGTTGATCCGGCGAATGTTTTCGCGAAGAAAATGCCGACCGGGAAGATTCAGTCGCTACGCGCGTCTTATTATTTCATGGGAGCTCTTTTGGGCAAGTTCGGCGAAGCTGTCGTCGGCCTGCCAGGTGGATGCCACCTTGGACCTCGCCCGATCGACTTACACATCAAAGGTTTCGAAGCTTTGGGTGCACAAGTTGAAACGATTAACGGTGCGGTTCATTTGGAGTCAAAAAATGAACGCTTGCTTGCGACTCGCATATTTATGGATACAGTTTCGGTCGGTGCGACAATTAATGTAATCTTAGCGGCCGTTCGCGCGCAAGGCGTGACGGTTATTGAGAATGCGGCTCGCGAACCTGAGATTATCGACGTTGCGACGTTGCTCAACAACATGGGTGCGAAGATTCGCGGAGTTGGGACGAACGTTATCCGGATTCAAGGGGTCGACGAACTTCACGGTTGTCGCCACAGCGTAATCCCTGACCGCATTGAAGCTGGGACTTACATCTCGATTGCGGCGGCGGTCGGCGAAAACATCACGATTAAAAATGTCATCACAGACCACATCGACAGCTTCATCTCGAAACTTGACGAAATGGGTGTCGACATCACAATCGGCGAAGACTGGGTCCGAATTAACAAAACGGACTTCACGCAGCTTGAACCATCTAAAATTAAAACTTTCGCTTATCCTGGTTTTGCGACTGACTTGCAACAACCGATTACGCCTTTGTTGTTAATGGCGAACGGAACGAGCGAAATCATTGATACGATCTATCCAGGTCGAATCAACCATATACCGGAACTTGTCCGCATGGGCGCGAAGGCTTCAGTCGAAGGCGACGTGATCCTAGTTCAAGGGCCGTCGAAGCTGACAGGGGCGGAAGTTGCCGCTAGTGATTTGCGCGCCGGAGCGTGTCTGGTAATTGCCGGGCTGATGGCTGAGGGCGAAACGAAAATCACGAACATCGAATACATATTAAGAGGATACTCGGACATCATCAACACGCTGAATAGCTTGGGTGCGGACGTCCGTCTGATTGAGGAGTAACATGAAACAATTATCAAGCGCAGAAATAAGACAATTATTCTTAGACTTTTTCAAATCGAAAGGGCACAGCGTCGAACCGTCGGCAAGTCTAGTACCCGTCGAAGATCCGACTCTTTTGTGGATCAACTCGGGCGTTGCAACGCTTAAAAAATATTTCGACGGAACAATCGTGCCGGAAAATCCACGGATCACGAATTCGCAAAAAGCGATTAGAACCAACGACATTGAAAACGTCGGCGTGACTTCGCGTCACCACACATTGTTCGAAATGTTGGGTAACTTCTCAATCGGCGATTATTTCAAAGAAGAAATCATCCCGTGGGCTTGGGAATTCTTGACTGGCGAAAACTGGTTAGCGCTCGATGCTGACAAACTTTATGTTACGGTTTATCCGGAAGATGAAGATGCGAAACGTCTGTGGAAAGAAAAAGTTGGTTTGACTCCTGATCGCATTATCGAAATCGAAGATAACTTTTGGGATATCGGAGCAGGTCCTTGTGGACCCGATTCAGAAATCTTCTTTGACCGCGGCGTTGAATTTGACCCTGAAAACGTGGGAATCAAATTGCTTGCTGAGGATATCGAAAACGATCGCTATATCGAAATCTGGAATTTAGTATTCTCGGAGTTCAACCACAAAGAAGACGGAACTTACGAACCGCAACCTCATAAAAACATCGATACGGGATTAGGTCTTGAACGTGTCGTTTCAATCGTGCAAAACGGACGTACGAACTACGACACGGACTTATTCTTACCAATCATCGCGGAAGTTGAAAAGCTTGCGACAGTTGGGCCGTATGATACAAAAGGCGAGTTCAAAAAATCTTATCAAGTTATCGCTGACCACATTCGCGCTTTGAGTTTTGCGATTGGTGATGGCGCTTTACCAGGCAATGAAGGGCGCGGCTACGTGCTTCGTCGTTTGCTTCGTCGCGCGGCTTTACACGGGCAAAAACTTGGCATCAACGGTGTGTTCTTATCAACTTTGGTTGGTACTGTTGGTGACATTATGAAGAGCTACTATCCTGAGATTTTAGAAAAACGCGCGTTCATCGAACAAGTCGTTAAATCTGAGGAAGAAAGTTTTGCGAAGACGATCGATGAAGGGGTTAAACTCCTAAATGACTTGATCGACAGTGGTAAAACTGTTTCGGGTTCAGACCTTGAAGGTATGCGTCCGGAATTGCAATATATCAGTGGAGCAGATGCTTTTAAACTTTCTGATACTTACGGATTCCCGTTAGAGTTGACGGAAGAAATCGCCGAAGAACGCAATCTGGGCGTTGATACAATCGGCTTTGAACGCGAAATTGAAGCGCAAAGAAATCGCGCTCGGGCCGCCCGTAAAACTGAAGGTTCGATGGGCGAACAGTCGGTTGTCTTGATGGCACTTGATGCTGAAAGCGACTTTGTCGGCTACTCGAAATCAAACGTGATTTCGACGGTCGCGGCTTTAGTCAACGCTGATGATAGCGAATTGATCGAGTCGGGAAACAAAGGCGAAACTGTTAAAGCGGTATTCGCGCAAACGCCTTTCTACGCTGAAATGGGTGGACAAGTTGCTGATTTAGGTCATGTTTATAACGAAGACGGCGACTTAGTTGGCGAAATCACGGAAGTTAAAAAAGCACCTCGCGGGCAATTCTTGCATACGATTAAACTCGATTCAAAAATCGAAAATGGGGCTGAATATAAATTAACAATCGATGAAGCTTTGCGTAACCGCGTGCGTAAAAACCACACGGCGACTCACTTGCTACACAGCGCTTTGCACCAAGTTATCGGCTCGCACGCTAACCAAGCCGGCTCGCTTGTAACTGCGACTGGTCTTCGTTTTGACTTCACGCATTTCAGTGCTGTTTCAAAAGAAGAATTAGCCCAAGTTGAAAAACTTGTCAATGACGCGGTGTTCGCCGGAACAAGCGTTGATACAATCGAAACCGATATCGAAAACGCGCGCAACTTAGGTGCGATGGCGTTGTTCGGTGAAAAATACGGAAACGAAGTGCGCGTTGTCAAAATTGGCGACACTTCAATCGAACTTTGCGGCGGAACGCACGTGAACAACACGGCTGAAATCGGAATTTTCAAAATCGTATCAGAAAGCGGAATCGGAGCGGGAACTCGTCGAATCGAAGCGGTAACAAGCCAAGATGCATACGAGTTGTTGACTGCCAAAGAAGCTCAAGTTAGCGAAATCGCTGAAATCGTTAAAGCTACGCAAATCAAAGAAGTTGTCAACAAAGTTCGCTCAACAGTTGAAGAGTTGAAAACGGCTCAACGTGAAAACGAAAAACTTTCGGCTAAAATCGCTAACGCTCAAGCTGGTGACATCTTCAATATTGTGAAAACAGCTGAAAGTGGAGCAACTTATATTGTAGCCAAAGTTGATGTGAAAGATGCGAACACGCTTCGCAACTTAGCTGACCAATGGAAACAAAAAGCTGCTAGTGACGTGCTAGTTCTCGGCGCAGTCAATGATGGTAAGGTTTCTTTACTTGTCGCTGCTAGTGATGATGCAATCGCGCGCGGTATTAAAGCCGGTGATTTAATCAAGCAAATCGCGCCGATTGTCGGCGGCGGTGGCGGCGGACGTCCCGATATGGCGCAAGCCGGAGGGAAGAACGCGGCTGACTTGCCTAAAGCACTTGACGCCGTAGGCGGATTTTTGAAATAAAAACTAAGGAGTTTTCCAAAATGAAGATAGCAGTTGATGCAATGGGCGGGGATAACGCGCCTCAGGCTGTGGTCGAGGGGGTTAATATCTCGGCGGCGGAGTTTCCGAATACGCAGTTTATCTTGTATGGGGATGAAACTCAGATTAAGACGCATTTGGTCGAACGGGCGAATGTGACGATTGTGCACACGGATAAGAAGGTCGGATCAAGCGAGGATCCGATTGACGCGGTCAAGAATAATCGCGATTCGTCGATGATGATGGCGATTCAAGCCGTTAAAAAAGGCGATGCTGATGCAGTGCTGAGTGCCGGAAATTCTGGTGCTTTGCTGGCCGGTGGACAGGTTTACGTGCGTCCTTTCTTGAAGGGTTTGCGGACTGGTTTGATGTCGACGCTGCCCGTATTTAAGGGCGAGTTTGCTGGGGTCGGTTTTGATATCGTAGATCTCGGGGCGAATGCTGAAAATACGGCGCGCGATTTGAAGAATTTTGCGGTGCTGGGGAGTTTTTACGCTCGCCACGTCCGGGGAATTGCCACGCCCCGCGTTGGTCTAATCAATAACGGGACCGAGGATTCTAAGGGTAGCGAGCTGACTAAGGAAGCGTTTCGTTTGCTGAGCGAGGCGCACGAAGCTGGTGATATTAATTTCGTTGGTAATATTGAAGCGCGCGATATTTTTTACGGCGTGGCTGACGTGGTCGTGACGGATGGATTCACGGGGAATAATATCTTGAAGACTTTGGAAGGAACGGCGAAAGCGATTGGTTCCGTTTTGAAGGATTCGATTAAAGGTGCCGGAATTCGTGGGATTATTGGCTATCTATTTTTGGGTAAAGCGCTGAAGAATATGGAAAAGCAAATGGATTACACTACCTATGGTGGTGCGGTCTTGTTCGGGCTGAAGGCGCCGGTCGTGAAGACTCACGGTAGCGCTAATGCGAATGCGTTCCAAAATACGTTGCGGCAGATTGTCAAGATGCTTGACAGTGACGTAACGGGTAAATTAGCGAAATATTTCGCTGAACATGAAGATTAAAGTATGAAATCCGTCTTTTGGGCGGATTTTTTTGTATCTCAATTTTGGATTTGCGGACTTTTTGCGTTTTTTGCCTTTTTTGAGCCGAAAAAAGGCAAAAAACGCCAAAAGTCCCCTTTTTTCAAATCTATACTATGGAGGAAAAGGGGAATTCGTGTTATAATTTTTAAATTAAAGAATTTTTTGAAATGAGGGCGATTATGAAGATAAAAGAAGCGATAAAATTGGCTGCTGACAAAAAAAATCTCGACTACGAATTAGCGCTAGGCGTAATGGATGAAATCATGTCAGGCGAGGCGACCGATATCCAGATGGCGGCGTATCTGACGGCGATGAGCCTCAAAGGCGAAACCATCGAGGAAATCACAGCTTCAGCTGCTGGCATGCGCAAGCACTGCGTGAAACTTTTGAACGAAGCGGACGTCTTAGAAATCGTCGGAACAGGCGGCGACTACGCTCAGTCGTTCAACATTTCAACAACTTCATCAATCGTCGTGTCAGCTGCAGGCGTACCCGTGGCTAAACACGGAAACCGCGCCTCGTCATCGAAAAGTGGATCGGCGGACGTGCTCGAAGCGCTTGGCGTCAACATCACAATCGAGCCGGAACGAAGCCGAGACCTACTCGACGAAATCAACCTCTGCTTCCTTTTCGCGCAAAACTATCACCTCGCGATGAAATACGTCGCACCAGTCCGCCGCGAACTCGGCATCAAAACCATCTTCAACATTCTCGGGCCATTAGCCAATCCGGCGGGCGCTAAAATGCAACTTTTGGGCGTCTACGAGGAAGCCCTAATCCAACCGATGGCGGAAGTCCTAATGAACCTCGGAGTAGCAAACGCAATGGTCGTCTTCGGTCAAGACGGACTCGACGAAATCTCAGTTTCGAGCGACACGAGTGTCTGCGAAATAAGGGGCGGCTTCTTCAAAAAATACACGATCAAACCCGAAGACTTCGGCCTTAAACGCTGGAGCAAAGACGAAATCGTCGGAGGTACACCGGCGGAAAATGCGGAAATAACGCGGGCAATTCTGCGGGGTGACGAGCGCGGCGCAAAACGCGACGCCGTCATCTTAAATAGTGCTGCAGCAATTTACATCGCTAAACCGGAATTAAGTTTCGAAGAAGCGATAAAAGTTGCAACTGATACCATCGATAGCGGTAAAGCCTTAGCTCAACTTGAAGAGTTCGTGAGGTTGACAAATGAGTGATATCTTAGAAAAAATCGCAAACGCAACACGAGGAAGAATCAACCAAATAAAAACGACTGATTTTCCTTTTGAAAAATCGTTAAAAACACCAGGGATTTCATTTATCTGCGAAGTCAAAAAAGCGTCCCCTTCAAAAGGAATTATCGCTGAAGACTTTGACTATATCCAAATAGCAAAAGATTATGAAGAGGCAGGAGCGAGCGCAATTAGCGTGTTGACCGAGCCGGAATTCTTCAAAGGTTCGAACGACTATCTCTATGAAATCGCTAGAAACGTCAATATCCCGATAATCAGAAAAGATTTCGTCGTTGACGAATTTATGATTTATGAAGCAAAAACGCTTGGCGCATCGGCGGTATTATTAATAGTAGCTTTGCTCGATGACGAAACGCTGAAATCATTCCTAAATCTCGCGCATTCACTGGGCTTAAGCGCCTTGGTTGAAACGCACGACGCGTTAGAAGTAGAACGGGCGCTAAAAGCTGGCGCAAGAATTATCGGCGTCAACAACCGAAATCTCCGAGACTTCAAGGTCGACCTGAATACGAGCGTCGAGTTGCGAAAACTGGTTCCGCATGACGTCATTTTCGTTTCCGAAAGTGGAATTTCAACGCGTGCAGACATCGAAAAACTAGGTAACGTCGATGCGGTTTTGATCGGCGAAAGTTTCATGAAAGCGCAAAATAAAAAAGCGCACTTGGAGGCTTTGCGATGAAAATCAAAATTTGTGGCGTCAAAAACATCGACGACATCAAAGCGGTAAACGCGGCGAGGCCTGACTTTGTCGGCTTCGTTTTTGCTAAAAGCCCTAGGCAAGTCACAGCCCGCGAAGCTAGATTGCTAGGGGCTAATATCTATCCAGGTATCCTAAAAGTCGGCGTTTTTGTCTATGAACCGACTGAATTTATCGAAGGTTTATACAATGACAACATCATCGATATCGCTCAAGTTTACGGTGGCCAAGAGCCGGTCGTTCCAACAATAAGAGCATCACATTACGATCTCGAAGCCGATTACTATCTCCTCGATTCACCAAATCCAGGGAGTGGAAAACCAGGCGATTGGTCAAAACAAAAACAATTAAACAAACCGGTCTTTTTGGCCGGTGGCATAAATCTAAGCAACCTCGACGAGGCACTTGCCAAACGTCCCTACGCAGTGGACGTGTCGAGCGGAGCGGAGACCGACCGCAAGAAAGATCCGGAGAAAATTAAGGAATTAGTGAGGAGAGTGCGCGAGTATGAGTAAAACGCGGTTCGGCGAATTTGGGGGGCAGTACATCCCGGAGACGCTGATGAATGAAATCAACAAAATCGACGAGGCATATACGAAATATAAGGACGACAGCGCGTTCGTGCAGGAGCTAAATGAGCTTTTGCTCGAGTACGCTAACCGTCCATCTTTATTATATTTTGCGGAAAATTTGACGCGCGAGCTCGGTGGGGCGCGCGTGTATTTGAAGCGCGAGGACCTGAATCACACGGGTTCGCACAAGATTAACAACGTGCTGGGCCAGGCGCTAGTGGCGAAGAAAATGGGTAAAACTCGTTTGATCGCTGAAACTGGAGCGGGTCAGCATGGCGTGGCGACGGCGACAGTGGCGGCACTCCTTAAAATGGAATGCGAAATTTTCATGGGGCGCGAGGACACTGAGCGTCAGGCACTGAACGTTTACCGCATGGAGCTTCTTGGCGCGCGCGTTAATCCCGTCACGAGTGGCACGATGACCTTGAAGGACGCCGTCAACGAGACGATGCGCGAGTGGACGAAGCGGGTTGACGACACTTTCTACGTGCTCGGTTCCGTGATGGGTCCTCACCCTTTCCCGCAGATGGTCGGCGACTTCCAGGCGGTCATCTCGCTCGAAGCACGCGAGCAGATCTTAAAAGCAGAGGGCAAGTTGCCGACGGCAGTCATAGCCTGCGTCGGTGGCGGATCGAACGCGATGGGAATGTTTAGACATTTCGTGTCAGATGAAGACGTTCGGTTGATCGGCTGTGAAGCGGCCGGTCGCGGAATTGATACAGCGGAAACGGCTGCGACGATTGCGACTGGTTCGACCGGGGTTTTCCACGGAATGAAGAGCCTGTTTTGTCAGGATGACTACGGCCAGATTGCGCCGGTTTATTCGATTTCAGCGGGGTTAGATTATCCTGGAATTGGGCCTGAACACGCGTATCTACACAGTATTGGGCGCGCTGAATACGTGCCGGTGACGGATGACGAAGCGGTTGACGCTTTCGAATATTTAGCGAAGAGCGAAGGAATTATTTGCGCGATTGAAAGTGCGCATGCTGTCGCTCACGCGTTGAAAGTAGTGCCTTCGATGGACAAGGATGATATTGTGATTATTTGTCTAAGCGGTCGCGGCGACAAGGACGTTGCGGCAATTGCTAGATACCGCGGCTTAGATTTGCACGAGGAGGATTAGGATGACGAGAATTCAAAAAGCTTTTGCGGATAAAAAGCCGTTTATCGCGTTCCTGACGGGTGGTGATGGCGATACGAAAAAATATATCCATGAAATGGTTGAAAACGGGGCTGACATCATTGAAATCGGAATTCCGTTTTCGGATCCGGTCGCCGAAGGACCAGTGATTCAGGAGGCAAGTGCGAGGGCGTTAGCAGTAGGAACGACGGTTGACGACCTGTTCAAATTGGTGGCGGAAGTCCGCGCCGAGGGCGTTGAAATTCCATTATTATTTATGACTTATTTGAACCCCGTTTTTCATTACGGTTATGATAAGTTTTTCGAGAGATGCGAAGAAGTTGGGATTGATGGGATTATTATTCCGGATTTACCTTATGAAGAACAACACGAAGTTAAAGACGTAGCATCGTTATATAATGTGGCGACGATTAGCTTGATTGCGCCGACGTCAGAAAAACGTGCTTTGATGATTGCCAAAGAATCAGAAGGCTTTATTTATCTGGTTTCATCGATGGGTGTGACCGGCGAACGCAGCGAAATAAAAACTGATATCAAACCGATTGTTGACTCGATTAAATCGGTCACGGACACGCCGGTAGCGATCGGGTTCGGGATTTCGACGCCGGAACAGGCTGCGTCGATGTCGCAACTTGCCGATGGGGTTATTATTGGGAGTGCGATTGTGAAACGCATCGGAAGTGGCGAAGATGTTGGATCGTTTGTGCGAGCCGTTAAGGAGGCGCTTTAGTGGATATGAAGATGAAAGTCGATGGGATGCACTGTGCGAATTGTGCGATGAACATCGAGAAAAACGTGCGGAAAATGGACGGGGTGGCGGACGCGAATGTGAATTTTGCGAACGAAACTTTGTATGTGACGCATGACGAGAGTGTGACACATCAGGACGTGGCCGATAAGGTTGAGAAACTGGGTTATCACGCCGAGATGCCTGATATGGATGGGATGGATATGTCCGGGATGGATCACGGCAGTTCGATGGATATGTATTCGTGGAAGCGGATTGCGGCATCGAGTGTTTTGACCATGGCGTTGTTGTTTGTCAGCATGGGGCCGATGGTCGGTTTCAAAAATCTGACGAATGTGCCAGCGATTAACGCCTTTATCGAGTTCGTTCTGGTCTTGATTATTGCAACTTTGGGCCGCGATTTTTACATCGACGGGTTCCGGCAAATTGCCAACAAAACGGCGAATATGAACACGCTGATTGCGATTTCGACGGTCGCGGCATTTTTGTATTCGAACTACAATTACGGGCTGGTTTTGAGCGGGCATGAGCACGCGATTCACAACCTGTATTACGAGTCGATTGGCGTGATTATTACGTTTATGTTAATCGGAATGAAGCTCGATATGCTCAGTCGGGCTCGGGCGAAACGCTCGATTGAGAAGCTGATGGAGCTCGTGCCTGACACGGCGCTGACTGAGCGTGGCGAGATTGCGCTGAAGGATATCACCGTTGATGACGTGGTGCTGCTGAAGGCGGGGGATAAAATTCCGGTCGATGGCGAAATTATTTCGGGCAAGTCGAGTGTCGATGAGTCGATGCTGACCGGCGAAAGCGTTCCGGTTACGAAGTTCGTGGGCGATGCGCTCTATGCAGGGACTATTAATCTCGACTCGAATTTGCGTTTTAAACCGACGAAAATGGGCGAAGAAACTTACTTGGGTCAGATTATCGACATGGTCGAACGCGCGCAAGGAACGAAGCCTAAAATCGTGAAAATCGTCGATAAAGTTGCGAGCATTTTCGTGCCTGCAGTCGTTGCGATTGCTTTAGTCGCATTCGTCTTATGGACTTTTGTAGCGGGTGATTTAGCAATCGGAATCGAAGCGTTTGTGACGATTTTAGTCATCGCATGCCCTTGTGCGCTGGGACTTGCCGTGCCGATTTCAATTATGGTGGCAAGTAGCAAGGCGGCGCACCTCGGATTCTTAGTTAAGGATTCGCAAACGATTGAAACGCTGAATAAAATTGACACGATTGTTTTTGATAAAACTGGGACTTTGACGCGCGGGATTATGACGGTGGTTAAAACTGATGTTGACCCGGAAACGCTTAAAATTGTTGCGCAGATGGAAGCGAGTAGTGCTCATCCGATTGCGCAAGCGATTGTGAATTATGTCGGCGGTGAAATTACACCGATTGACGTTACGACTTATGCCGGGCTGGGAATCGAAGCGAACGGCTTACGTGTCGGGAACGCTGAGTTTGTCGGCGTCGAACCAATCCACACAGACAACACGGTCGTCTATGTTTCAGGTGGTGGCACGATTGAGATTAGCGACGTCGTCAGACCAGAAAGCGCGAAGGTTGTGAAAAACCTTCAGGCCAAGGGAATTAAGGTCGTGATGCTAACAGGTGATAATGAACACGCAGCAGCTAAGGTTGCGGCTGAGCTTGGAATCACGGAATTCAAAGCGGGGGTGAAACCAGACGAGAAGGCGCATTACATCGAGGGCTTGCAAAAAGCGGGCCACCGAGTTGCGATGATGGGCGACGGAATCAACGACGCGGTCGCGCTGACAATTGCCGATATTGGAATTAGCATCGCCTACAAGAGCGACGTGGCGATTGAGTCGGCGGATATCGTGCTCAATTTTGACGACCTGAGCCTGCTGGAAAAGGCGTTCAGACTGGGGCGCAAAACGATGGCGAACATCTACGAAAATCTGTTCTGGGCGTTTATTTTCAACGTGATTGGGATGTTTATCGCGAGCGGAATTTGGTACGCGCTGGGTGGTGTGATGCTGAACCCGATGATTGCGGCGATTGCGATGAGTTGCTCGAGCGTGATTGTCATTTGCAACGCGCTGCGCCTTAATTTGATGAAATAACACGAGAATTCGAGGAGAAAATATGACTGATAATAGTAATTTAGGGAACAAGCTCAACGTCCTGAGGGCGGGGGTTCTCGGGGCGAATGACGGGATCGTTTCGGTCGCCGGGGTCGTTATCGGGGTGGCAAGTGCCACCGGCAACGAGAAGACGATTTTAATTGCCGGAATTAGTGCCCTTTTAGCGGGTGCGTTTTCGATGGCGGGCGGCGAGTACGTCAGCGTTTCGACGCAGCGCGATACCGAGCAAGCGTCGATTCACGAGGCGGAAAAGTTGCTGACCGATTGCAAGGAGTGCGAAATCGCGTCGCTTGCTAAGCGGTTTATCAGCAACGGTGTCGACCCGGTGACGGCGGAAAAAGTCGCGAGCGAAGAAATCGAGAACAACGGAGTCGCGGTGGTCGCGCACGAGAAATATAATCTCGAGGTCGGCGAATACACGAGCCCGTGGTATGCGGCGATTGCATCATTCGTTTCTTTCACAATCGGAGCGATCCTGCCTTTATTTGCGGTAATTATCGCACCGAAAGTGCTGTGCATTACGCTTACGGCGATTGCGGTCGTGATTGCATTGATTATCACCGGTTCGGTTTCAGCCTGGATTGGCGGAGCCGATCCAAAACGCGCAGCTTGGCGCAACGTTACGGTCGGGGTTGCGACGATGATCGTCACTTACCTAATCGGAACGATTTTCAACTCCGGTTTCCAGCTGTAAAATTCACTAATCGCTTTTAAGCCGTTTTTCAGTCATTTCGGACCTCGAAATGACTGAAAAACGGCTTAAAAGCGATTAGGCAAATTAAAGCAAGCCCAAAATGACACTTCATTCAGGAAATTGCTTGTTTTTACGGGTTTGACTTGCCGAAAGGGGTTAAAAAATGGCGGTCAAAGGCGTGCAGTTGTGGTATAATTCTAGCAAGAGGTATTTCGAATGCAATTACAATTTTTAGGGACGGGCGCAGGCGTGCCGTCGAAGTTCCGCAATATGGCGTCAACGGCGCTGAAACTGCTCGACGAGCTCAATGAAGTCTGGCTGTTCGACGCTGGCGAGGGGGCGCAACTGCAAATTCTGAAAACGAATTTACGCCCACGCAAAATCAAAAAAATATTCATCACGCACTTACATAGCGACCACCTACTTGGGTTGGTCGGACTTTTGGGTTCGCGCTCATTTCAAGAGGGCACCGACCCCGTCGACATCTACGGCCCGAAAGGGGTGCGCGAATACGTCCAAACGTCGATGCGCATCACCCGCTCGACCTTGACCTACCAAATCAACTACCACGAGTTCGAGGCAAGTGACTTCGACGTTAAGAAGCTCACTCCGTTAAAAATCATCGACGATAAGAAGTTCACCGTCTACGCGCTACCGCTCGACCATACGGTTTTCAGCGTCGGCTACCGGGTTGTCGAACACGACCACGAGCCGGAACTTTTGATCGAAAAAGTTCGTGCGGCGCAGATTCCCGAGGGACCGGTTTACGCTCAGCTCAAACGCGGCGAAACGGTAACGCTCGAAGACGGACGCACGTTCGATGGTCACGAGTTTATTGGCGCGGCGAAAAAAGGTAAAATCGTAACGATCCTTGGCGATACGCGTCAGGCAGCGGCCTCGGTCGTATTGGCTCAGGATGCAGATGTATTAGTACACGAAGCGACTTATCAAGATAGCGAAGTCGAGCGCAAAAAGGCGCGCAACCACGGTCATTCGACTGGGGTTCAGGCAGCCGAAGTCGCTCTTCAAGCGCGAGCTAAAACATTATTATTAACGCATTTCAGCGCGCGTTATTTCAAAAAAGACATTGACCAAATCGGCGAGGATGCCCGTCGCACCTTCCCCAACGCGTTCGTGATGCAAGATTTAGAGGAGTTCGAAATCGATGACAAATAAAATAATTTCAAATGTGATCATGGTATTCATTTTCGGCGTTTTCGCGATTTACAACCAAGAAAAAGTCACGCTGTTCGGCGTTTTCACCACGCCTTTATTCGTCGCGGTGGCACTTGGCGTGATCGTCGGCATGATTTGGAGCACGATCAAAATGCTCAAGTACAAGAAGGAGGCGGCGGAGCTGAAACTTGCCGTCAAGGCCCTCAACGACAACATCGACGGCGTCGTCTCGAGCGAGCTGCTGCGCCTCGCGAGCAAGTACAAGGACTACGAGCCTGACGTGAATCTATGAAAAAATCAAAATACCATTGGCAAGTCATCACCCTCCCGAAAGGAGGGGGATTGGCCGACCAAATTTCGGCGCATAACGGTTTAAAAAATCCGGATGCGACGCTTGAAGACATGAACGATCCGTTTCTTTTGACGGGAATGGATGAAGCGGTTGAGCGGATTTTAGCGGCGGTCGAGAACGAAGAACGCATCTATATTTACGGCGATTACGACTGCGACGGAATTACGTCGACCGTTATTCTGCTTGAAACTTTGCGCGAATTAGGCGCGGAAAATGTCGACTATTATATTCCGAATCGCTTCCTCGACGGCTACGGGCCGTCGATGCGAAAATATGAAGAAATAGCTCCTGATATCGATTTGTTGATTACGGTCGATAACGGGGTTTCGGGGTTGGCTGAGGTTGCTTACTTGAAGGAGCATGGAGTCGATGTCATCTTGACCGATCACCACGAATTGCCGGCGGAACTTCCCGCGGCGGACGTGATTATTCATACGCATTTGTCGCCCGACTATCCCGATAAGACCTTAGCGGGTGTGGGCGTTGCGTTCAAGTTAGCTTGGGGCTTACTCGGTGAATTTCCGGAGAACGCGCTAGATCTTTTGGCGATTGGAACGGTCGCCGATATGGTTTCACTTTTAGACGAAAACCGAATTTTCGTTAAATATGGAATTAAGGCGTTGCGCAAAACGAAACGCAAAGGAATTAAAGCTTTGCTCAATCGAGCCGGTCAAGATTTAGCGACTTTGAATGAAGAAACGATCGGATTTACGATTGGACCACGCATCAATGCTGTTGGACGATTGCTTGAGAATCCAGGTTTGGTCGTTGATTTCTTAATGAGCGACGATGATGAAGCGATTGAAACGACGGCTGATTTAATCGAAGCGACGAATAAAGAGCGACAACGCTTAGTTGAAGAGATGGCGGATACAGCTGAGAAAATGGTAGAACCGACCGATCCGTTAATCATCGTATGGCACGAAGGTTGGGGTGAAGGTCTGTGCGGTTTAGTCGCAAGTCGTTTGATGCAGAAGTTTTCAAAACCGACGATTGTCTTGACGATTAAATACGACATCGCAAAAGGTTCGGCGCGAAGTTTTGAGCCGTTCGATTTATTTGCATCGTTAACTGAGTTAAAACCTTTGTTTGAAAAAGTCGGCGGGCACGCCTTAGCGGCTGGGATGTCGATTAAAGTTGAAAACTTAGAAACGCTTAAACAAGAAATGTTTAAACTGGCTGAAAAAGTCGATTTGAGCGAAGGTCTGGGAAAAGATGTCATCGAAATTAATCTCGAAGATATCGATGTTAAGCTGATTGAATCGCTTGATAAACTTGCCCCGTTTGGTATGGATAATCCGAAGATTGAGGTTTTGACGCGCGACGTTACGGCGAGCAATATTAAAATTATCGGTCAAAAACGAAATCACTTGAAGATGCAGTTAGGTTCTAGCGTTTCGGCGCTTGCGTGGAACGAGGGCGAGAACGATTATGAGTTCACGAGCTCAAACCTAGACGTTGTCGGAAAGCTTAGTGTCAACGAGTGGAATTCGGTTAAATCAGCTCAATTAATTATTGAAGATTACAAAATAGACGGTGTGCAATTTTTCGATTTCAGATCGAAAGCGCGCAAGGCGCAACTTCAAAAAATTGACACGAGCGATGCGTTAGTTATTGATAAACCGCAACTCGTAAATGTCAAAGACTACGACCGCGTCTTCATAACAAGCGATCCACGAATTCCAACGCGCGATGAGTTTAATAACTTATATAAATTTTTGAGCGAACACAAGAAACTTGATAAACAAGGTTTGCTCGATGCCAGCCAGCAGCTGCGAATTGACTTGCCCACATTATCTGCGATGATTAATATTTTTTACGAATTAAACGTCGCAAAAAAAGGCGAGGGCTACGCTGAATTCGTCGGAAAACCAACCGGAAAATTCGAAGAAACGCCGACCTATAAACTGCTCGATTTATTCAAATATCACCCGATTTCAGAAATCAAAGAGGAATTAAATGGACTATAAAAAATACATCAGAATGATCGAGGATTACCCAATTCCGGGCATCCACTTTCGCGACATTACGACCTTAGTCGAAAACGGCCCGGTCTTTCACAAAGCGGTCAAAGAACTTTCAGAATTTGCCCGCGTTGTCGGAGCAGACGTTATCGTCGGCCCGGAAGCGCGCGGCTTCATTATCGGAACACCTATTGCCTACGAACTTGAAGTTGGTTTTGTGCCAATCCGCAAACCCGGGAAACTGCCGGGCGCGGTAGTGAAAAGCGAGTACGAAAAGGAATACGGCACGGACGTGCTCGAAGTCCACGTCGGGTCGATTCAGCCTGGGTCGAAGGTTTTAATTGCCGATGATTTGCTCGCAACGGGCGGAACTTTGAAGGCGATGATCGAGTTGCTGAAAGGCCTGAAAGCCGAAATTGTAGGGGCGGCGTTTTTGATCGACCTAGTCGACCTGCACGCACCTGATTTGCTCGGCGATATTCCGGTTAAAAAATTAATGGATTACGAAGGAGATTAAAATATGTTATCAAAAGAAAAAATGGCGATGATCAACGCGCTTGCGGCGAAGAAAAAGCGCGAAGGGCTGACGGAGCACGAGCAAAACGTGCAAAAAATGCTGTATGATGAGTACTTGACGGCGTTTCGCGGCGGGTTCAAGAAGACTGTTGAGGGGATGAAAGTCGTCGACAAAGAGGGCACGGACGTCACGCCCGAAAAATTGAAGCAAATTCAAAAGGAAAAAGGCCTGCATGGCCGCGGGGATGAGTAATCATCCTCTTTTTTGTGCAAAAAGCTGGCAATTAAGACCGCTCAAAAATGCGAATCAACTTTTAAGACGTTTTTTGGTAATTTCGAGGTCTGAAACTCCCCAAAAAGCCCTTAAAAGATGATAGGCATTTTTAATACTGCCTTATCTGGGTGGCTAAACTGAATTTTGACAAATCTTAGGAATTTTTATAGCAGAAAAAATGGACATCGGCGCCGAAATCCGTTAGAATAATAATAGGGATTACTATGAGGTGAAAACGATGATGAATAAAAAAATAATTGCGGCGCTACTCGCTGCAGCGATTCTGATCGCGCCAATTGCGGCAAGTGCCGATGATATCGACAGTTTAATGCAACAAGCGCAGGCGAATTTAGCGAATTTGACGGCTGAACAAGCAGCGGCGCAAGCGGCGGTCAGTCAGGTCGATCAAGAGATTGCGGAAAATCAGCAGAAGGTTGAAGACCTGAACGTCAAGATTACAGCGAAGGAAACCGAGGTCGGAAAGGCCTGGGAAGAAATCGCTCACTTGACGCAAAATATCGAAAAACGCACGATCAAAATTCACGAGCAGGCACGCAACCTTCAACGCGGGGCCTCGACGGCGAATATTATGGCGTCAGTCGTATCGAGTAGCTCGATCAACGAGGGATTGGCTAAGCTCCACGCAGCCGTAACGATGGTCGGCGCAAACAATAAAATTATCACCGATCAAAAACACGATATGGACGAGTGTGAAGTCAAGAAAGATAGTGTGGTCAAAGAGCTCGACAGCCTGCAAGCGATGCAGGACGACCTAGCTCAATCGAGCGCACACCTCGAAGAGTTACGAATCGCCCGCGAAGTTAATGCAAACGACCTCGCAGCGCAGATGGCGACAACATCAAGTCAAGTCGCAGGTTACCAAGCGCAAAAAGCGGCGGCGGAAGCGCGCTTAGCCCAAGAGCGTAAAGCTCGCGAAGATGCAGCGGCAGCAGCGGCAGCGCAAAAAGCTCGCGAAGACTCACTTCGCAAGGCAACGCCGAATGCGCCGGTGCCAACTCAACCGGTTTACACTCCGCCGAGCAAGCCGACACCAACGCCGAATCCTGCTCCAAACAATAACGGACCATACGTTCCACCTGTACCACCAGTTCCACAACCGCTTCCAAATACTGGCGGTATCAGCGCTCGTAAGATGCAAGTCATCAACGCGGCCCTTTCGGAAATCGGGACATCGCGTCCAACAGGTTGGAATCAACCGGGCGAGTGCTTCTGTTCAGTTCGTCGTTGGCTTCAAGCCGGCGGCTACTACCTAGGTTTTGCCGGGCCGGTTTCATCTTATTCGGCAGCCACTGAAATCACGATTTACCAAGTTCAACCAGGTGACGTGATGCAGTACGCGCCAATCGGGGCGGACGTCTGGGCGACCGGCGTTCACACGGTTCTCGTCATCGGCCTCAACTCAAACGGCACTTACCAGATCGTCGAGGCCAACAACCCATCGGGCAGCGGCTACGTCGTGCGCAACAACAACTGGTATCCACATCCGCGCGCCGGCTTCTCGACCCGCGTATTCAGATTTTAAGGCAATTCAAGGGCGCCATGCGGCGCCCTTTTTAGTGCGAAAAATTTTAGGATTTCTACACGCATTGTTTTTGCATTTTTGTGTTATTATATATATACGGGAAAGGGGAATTTTCACTATGAAAAAAATATTTATTACCATAATAACAATAATAGTTCTAATACCGCTCGCGTCAGCGAGGGCACTTGCCACGGATTACCGGAACGATTCGGGCGAGGTCGTGAAGGGGCTGAAGGCGAATTTTATCGACATTTCGGGGTATCAGCACCTGTCGCAGGACGATTTTTACAGCCTGAAGAAGCAGGGGATTGAGGGCGCGGTGATTAAGCTGTCGGAGTGGAAGGACCCGCAATACGACAATCCGCTGGCGCAAGACCAGATCAAGTTCGCGAAAAAGGCGGGGATGAAGGTGTCCGTCTACCATTACGTGACGAGCAAGGACAAAAAGCAGGAAAAACAAGAGGCAGCGCATTTCATCGACCTGCTGAAAAAATATAAACTGCCCAAGAGCACAGTCGTCGTCGCCGATATGGAATCGCCCCACATCTACTGGGAAAACGTGACGTCGGTCGCCAAACAATTCCGCACGTCGCTCAAAGCCGCCGGCTACAAAAACGTGATGTACTACTCGATCTACGCGTGGTACCAACCGGGCGGCCTGCTTGACGCGAAAACCTTCGGGAAGAAAAACTGCTGGGTGGCAAGTCACGTCAACACCGTCCTGACTAAACAGCACACGGACTTCGCTGCGTGGCAATGGACATCGACGGCGCAGTTCGAAGGAATTGGCGGAGCGATTGATGCAAACATCGATTATACTGGTCGATTTACTAAGTAATAAATTATCCTAATCGCATCCAAGCCGATTTTTAACTGATTCGAGGCCTGAATTAGTTAAAAATCGGCTTGGATGCGATTAGGGTGTTTTTAACTTGCCAAGAGGGTTTTCAAATCCGGGAAAATGTTATATAATAATGACATTAATCGAAAGCGAGCTACGAAAATGCTAGAAAAACTGTTTAAACTGAAGGAAAATAACACGAACGTGCGCACCGAGGTGATTGCGGGACTGACGACGTTCTTTGCGATGAGCTATATCCTGTTCGTCAACCCGTCAATCCTGAGTAACACTGGGATGAACCCGCAAGCCGTCTTTATGGCGACGGTCATCGGCTCAGCCATCGGCACATTGATGATGGCGTTCTACGCAAACCTACCGCTTGGCCTTGCGCCCGGCATGGGGTTGAACGCGTTCTTCACTTACACAGTCTGTCTCGGCCTCGGCTTCAAATGGCAGGAGGCGCTAGCGATGGTCTTGATCTGCGGCGTGGTCGCTGCGGTCTTGACCCTAACTAAACTGCGCATCAAAATTATCAACGCCATCCCGCGCGTATTGCAACATTCAATCGGCGCGGGGATCGGGATTTTCGTCGGTTACATCGGACTGAAAAGCTTAGGCATCCTCCAATTCTCGGAAACCTCAGCAGGCTTCACGACAGGTGCCGCGGCCGTTCCCGGCATCGCAGTCTTCAACAACGCACCGCTCCTAATCGGAGTCGCAGGCCTTATCATCACAATAATATTAGTAGTTAAAAAAGTTCCGGCCTCAATCTTCATCGGCATCATCGTGACAACGATCATCGCTATCCCGTTCGGCCTTGTCCACTTCGACCAAATCACGCCACCGGCTGAGTCGTTCAAGGCGCTAGGCCACACGTTCGGCGCGGTCTTCGGCCCTAACGGCTTCGCCTCGCTAATCGCGGACCCAAGCCGCTACGCCACAGTTTTAATGGCTATCTTAGCCTTCGTCCTAACCGACATGTTTGACGCCATCGGCACATTCATCGGCACGGCGCGCAAAATGCTCGGCGCAACCAAATCACAAACCGAAGACGTCTTCGCGGACAAAAACTTAGGCCCGCGTCTTGAGCGCGGCTTGGTCGCTGACTTCGCGGCCTCAATCACCGGCGCAATCTGCGGAACGTCAAACGTAACTTGCTACGTCGAAAGCGCAGCGGGCGTTGCAGTCGGCGGGCGCACAGGCCTAACCGGCGTTGTGGTCGCCGGAATGTTCCTAATCTCCGGCTTCTTTTCACCACTCATCGGCATCGTCCCAGGCGCAGCAACGGCCCCAGCCCTCGTCATCGTCGGAATCCTCATGACCGGTTCCCTTAAACTCATCGACTTCGACGACTTCGCGACGGCGGCCCCATGCTTCTTCGCCTGCTTCTTCATGTCGTTCGCCTACAGCATCACCTACGGCATCGCGACGGCATTCATCCTATATGTAATCATCCAAATCGCAATCGGCAAGTGGCGCACCATCAGCCCTGTCATCTACGTTGTCACTCTTCTATTCATCATAGACTTCATCTTCACGGCGGTACTCTAAATGCACAAAGACATCGAACAAATCCTCATCCGCGAAAAACAAATCGCGGCGAAAACCGAAGAAATCGGCTTGGCAATTGCGCGCGACTACGCGGACTGCGACCTCGTCTTGATCGGCGCTTTAAAGGGCGTCCTGCCATTTATGGCGGACTTGATTAGGGCGATTGATATGAAATTAGAATTTGATTTCATCCAAGCATCAAGCTATGCTGGCACTGAGTCGACAGGTGTAGTAACAATCAAAAAAGACATCACTGTGGACGTAACTGGCCGCGACGTAATCGTCGTTGAAGACATCATCGACACAGGTACAACCTTAGATTTCCTAAAGGGTTATCTATTAGAAAAGGGTGCGAAATCAGTTGAAATCGCAGCGATGCTTTCAAAACCTGACCGCCGCAAAGTCGAAGTAGATGTGAAATATGTCGGCTTTGAAATTCCAGATAAATTCGTGGTTGGCTACGGCATGGACTACAATGAAATGTACCGTAATCTTCCGTATATTGGAATTCTAAGTCCGAGAGTTTATTCTTAAAGCGCAAAAACACAACTTTTGAAAACGTTTTCTTAAACATATTGAAATTTTGCGTTTTAAAATGATATAATCTCCTCTGTATTAAAAATATAGAGGAGATTTTAAAATGAAAAAATTCACAAAACTAGGTGTCGTTCTAGCTGCGGCATCATTATCAGCAGCATTAAACGTAGGAGCACTTGCCGTGACTCACGATGGTGCGCAAAGCGGAACTACTTATGAAGGAACTTATCGTAATGGCAAACTTGTTCAACGCATTATCAATGCAGACTCGCCAGTCAACGGACTAGTTCAAACGTTTGATCAAGGAAATGCTTTTATTGAAGAAAACGCTAACCTTAAGGTCGGTAAAGAATACGTACTACATGTATTGGTTGAAAGTGCAGGAACAGTCGATGTTGAAGTTCTTTCGACAACATCACAAGATAAAGATGCAGATGACGCTATCTTCACACAAGTTACAAGCGCAACTGCGGTGGGTGGAGAAGAAACAACGATGACATTTACGGCTAATGCAACTAACTTAGCTTATCACGTAACGGCGCACGACGTTAACGGCCACGTAACAATCTGGCTAAGCGAAAAATAATACTAAAAGGGACTGTTAATTCGGCAGTCTTTTTTTTCTACTGTTTTTTAGGGCGTTTTTTAGGGGTTTCGAGCCTCGAAATCACTAAAAATCGCCTTAAAACACAGTAAGGAAAAGTAATTCAAAAAAAGTTCATAAATTTACTTTACAACTTAAAATTTCTGATGTAGAATAAAGATTGTAAAGTATTGATTGTATTTTATATTGTGTGACTAGTAACTGCTTCGTTTTGCTTTTACTAGTATAACCTCTTTTAGACAAGGTCCTGGGGCAATTGCCCGAGGGCTTTTATTTCGCGCCCAATTCACAAAAAAGTATTGAAATTTTTGAAGAAATATCATATAATGTTCATACTTATTAGATTTACGAGAAGGGTAATATATATGCGCATATTAATGATTGAAGACAACGAATCTGTTGTCCAAATGATGGAAGTGTTTTTCAAGCGAGAAAACTGGGATGTCGTGAACGCGGCTGACGGAAAACAAGGGCTTGATTTGTTCCTTGAAAACGAAGACAAATTCGACATCATCACGCTTGACTTGAACTTGCCAACGCTTGACGGGATCGAAGTGGCAAAACGCATCCGCGAAAAATCAGCGACAGTGCCAATCATCATGTTGACTGCCCGCGATTCTGAGTCGGACGAAGTTATCGGCTTTGAAGTCGGCGCGGACGAATACGTGACAAAACCATTTTCGCCATTCACTTTAGTTGCCCGCATCAAGGCGCTTTACCGCCGCGTCAACGCGACACCGGGCGTTGCGGCTGAAGAAAATGACGTGACTGAAGTTAGAACGCCGTCACTTTTAATCGATTTACAAAAACACGAAGTGCAGTACAAAGGGCAATTAATGCCTGATTTAACACCGAAAGAATTTGACTTGCTTGTGATTTTAGCGAGCAACCCGCGCAAGGTTTTCAAGCGCGAACAGCTGCTTCAACAAGTCTGGAAATATGAATTCACCGGCGAGCTGAGAACTGTCGACGCTCACGTTAAAAAATTACGCCAAAAACTTGAACCTTTTGATGATTCACTGATCAAGACGGTTTGGGGCGTTGGCTACCGCTTCGAGGACAACTAGGCATTAGTTTTCTAATGCCCTTTTTCAATAAAGGAATAGATAATGAAATTTTTTTACCAACAATTAATTTCGTTTCTCGTTGTCATCGGAATTGTCATCACCTTGTTTTATTTGTCCGTGATGAACTTCTCGCGCAACACGCTCGAGCAGGAGAACTACGACGAGCTCGACTACTACGCCGAGCGGATTCTAAGCGGTTTCGAGATGTCGATGGAGCTTTCGGGCAATTCAGCAAACATCCGCGACCAGTTCCGCAAGGCGCTTGACGACGCGCGAAATTATTACGAAAAAGATAATCTTGAAATCGCGTTCGTGACCGCGAAAGATTCGGTTCCCTACTCAACGGATGACGAAATGGACTTCAAACTCGAAAAAGTCCAGTGGAAAGAACTCAAACAAAATAAAAACATCAAGTATCATATCGGCGATTACGATTGCGTGGCAATTCCTTTCCGCTACGACCAACCAGGATCAGGTAAAGGTTACGAGCTAGATGGGGCACTCGTCTTGTCGCGTTCGGTCGAACACTTAGCGAGCCGACTTGCCCCGATTAGGACGAACTTGATTCGCGGAGCGATACTTGCCCTCTTGATTAGTATTCTGGTTTGCTTCCTCTTTGCGAGGGCGCAGGGGCACAAGATTGAGAAGGTTAAGGCGGCGACGCACCGGGTGGCGTACGGCGAATATGTCAAGATTAAAGAGAGCAAGCTGAACGACGAGTTCGACGAGCTCGCGCGCGATTTCAATGCGATGGTGACAAATCTCGAGATTGCAAACGACGAAATTCTCGAACAGGAGGAACGTCGGAAACAGTTTATGGCGAACGCTTCGCATGAGATGAGGACACCGCTGACGACGATTAACGGGATGCTTGAGGGAATCAAAGAAGGCGTGGTCGACGAAGAGACGATGCCGATGGCGGTCGATTTGATGGCGAAGGAAACGACGCGGCTGATCAGGCTCGTTAAGGAAAATCTCGAGTATGAAAACATCCGCGCTAACAAGATTCACCTGCATCTGACCGAGTTCGATGCGACGGAAATCCTAGAGGACATCGCGGCGCACTATCAAAAAGCAGCTAAGGAACAAAATGATAAAATTCTAGTCGGCAATTCGGGTGAGATTAACATCAACGCGGATTACGACCGATTTGCCCAAATTGTCGTCAACTTGGTGACGAACGCGCTCCAATTTACGAGCGACGGGGAAATTGTTTTAACGGCTGAAAACCAAGAAGAACACACTGTTGTCAGCGTTCGAGATACCGGGATCGGGATGGATGAAGTGACGACGAAAAAGATTTTTGATCGGTATTACCAAGCAGATGATTCGCGCACGGCTAAAAAAGGCTCGAGCGGGTTAGGACTTGCCATCGTTGAGGAGTTGATTCACCTGCACGACGGTAAGATTGAAGTTGAAAGTAAATTAGGTGAAGGCACGACCTTTAAGGTTTTCTTCCCTCACGAAAGGACATAAAATGGAAAAGACAAGATTAGAGTTAATCGCAAAAATGCCTCGCATTAAATTCAAATTCGAGGAAGAATTGAAAGGTTACAGCTTCACAAAAACAGGCGGGGTGGCTGATGTTATCGCCTTTCCGAAAACGATTATCGAAGTTTACGAAATCGTGAACTACTGCCGTTTAGAAAACATCGAGTACACGGTTCTTGGGAACGCGTCGAACTTGATCATCAGCGATAAAGGCTTGCGCGGAATCACGATTATCTTAACTGATATGAACGACGTGCGCATCTTCGACGACCGCATTGTCGCGGCTGCCGGCGCTGAGTTGATCCACACTTGCTACCAAGCGTTGAGCGAAAACTTGACGGGCCTTGAGTTCGCGAGCGGCATCCCCGGCACAGTCGGTGGCGCGGTCTTCATGAATGCAGGTGCTTACAACGGTCAAATCGCTGACGCGGTTGAGTCGGTTGAGGTAGTTCTGCCGGATGGTGAACTTAAAACTTTCAACGCTGAGGAAGCTAAATTCGGCTACCGCGACAGCATCTTCCAACACATCGGAGCGATTATTTTAAACGTTACCTTTAAGTTGAAGAAAGGCGATCGTCGCGAAATCGAAACGCAAATGCGCGAGTTGACTGACGCCCGCATCGAAAAACAGCCGCTTGAATTCCCGAGCTGCGGTTCAGTGTTCAAACGTCCGGAAGGCTATTTTGCAGGCAAGTTAATCCAAGACGCCGGCCTTCAAGGCTACACAGTTGGTGGTGCTAAAGTTTCAGAAAAACACGCAGGCTTCATCGTCAATATCGGCGGCGCAACAGCTGAGGATTACAAAGCAGTTATTAAGCACGTTCAGGAGACGGTACTTGCCAAAGAGGGCGTAGCCCTAGAAACCGAAGTGAAGATTCTCGGCGAATAGAAGTCGCTTAAGAATTTACAACTTACTTGTAATAAATCGGGCTAAATGTTATAATTTTTTAATATTGAGATATAAGGAGTAATACCTTGGCAAATAAAGAGTATTCTATGATTGAACTTGCCTACGAAATCCTTGGGGAATCGACTGAAACAGTCTTCTTCTTTGATTTGGTGCAAGAAATTCAAGGTCGTCTTGAAAGAACAGATGACGAAATTCGCGATGAAATTACGCAATTTTACAGCGATTTAAATGCAGATGGCCGTTTCATTTCGCCCGGTGCGAACGTTTGGGGGATTCGTAGTAAATTCACCATCGATGAAATCGACGAAAATGCGCAAGGTGGAAACCTTGAAGACAACGAAGATATCATTTCACGCTTGAGTGCGAAATTTGTCGACAAAGACGGATTCGACGGCGACGTGGAAGAACTTAATATCGACATCGACGAGGTTGATCCGGATACGCTGGACGCCGAAGACGAAGGCGGTTCAACAATGTATGACAGCGGAGTCGTTGACGATGCGGATGCAGTTGGTGAGCCAACTAACGACGAAGTGGTTCTTGAGGACGATGCGTTGAGCAACTTGACGATCATCGCTGAAGACGCTTTGAACGATGATTCATTCGATTAATTTAAAATAAATTTGAATAAGTGGGGGCTAGTATTTGCCCGTGGTGGGTAAATGCACTACGGACAATTGCCCCCTTTTTTACGGGAAGAAATAGGAGAAATTTGCATGGCTAAGTACATTTTCGTCACAGGTGGCGTGGTTTCATCAATCGGGAAAGGGATCGTTGCGGCAAGTCTTGGGCGTCTGCTGAAGAACCGCGGCTTGAAGGTTACCCTTCAAAAGTTTGATCCATATATCAACGTCGATCCAGGGACGATGTCACCGTATCAACACGGTGAAGTTTTCGTTACCGATGACGGGACTGAAACGGATTTGGACCTTGGTCACTACGAACGTTTTGTCGATATCAACCTAAACGAATACTCGAACGTTACGACTGGTAAAGTTTACTCGGAAGTCATCCGCAAAGAGCGTAAAGGTGAATATTTAGGCGGAACTGTGCAAGTAATTCCGCACATCACTGACGAAATCAAAACGCGTATCATGCGTGCGGGCCAAACGACTGATTCTGATGTTATCATCACTGAAGTTGGGGGAACAGTTGGGGATATCGAATCGCTGCCGTTCCTAGAAGCTTTGCGTCAAATGAAAGCTGAAGTTGGAAGCGACAACGTACTATATATCCACACAACTTTGATGCCTTACCTGAAAGCCGCTGGTGAAATGAAAACTAAACCGACACAGCATAGCGTGAAGGAACTTCGTTCGTTAGGGATTCAACCAAATATTTTAGTTATCCGTACTGAGTATCCAGTTGCGCAGAATGTGCGCAACAAACTTGCCCAATTCTGTGATGTTGAGCCGGAAGCGGTTATCGAGAGTCGCGACGTTGAGACGTTGTATTCGATTCCGTTGGCTTTGCAGGCGCAGGGGATGGACGATTTGGTTTGTCGTCACCTGAAACTTGACACGCCGGCCGCTGATATGAGCGAATGGCTTGACCTTGAACGTCGCGTGTTGAACTTGCAACACAAAACGCGGATCGCTTTGGTTGGTAAATACGTTGAGCTTCCGGATGCTTACCTGTCAGTCGTTGAATCGCTGAAACACGCTGGTTTTGCGATCGATAGCGACATCGAAATCGGTTGGATCAACGCTGAAGGAATTAACGCATCTAATGTTGAAGCGACGTTGAATGGCTACGATGGAATCTTGGTTCCTGGTGGCTTCGGCGACCGTGGTCTCGAAGGGAAAATCGAAGCGATTAAATATGCTCGTGTGAACGACGTGCCGTTCCTAGGTATCTGTTTAGGTATGCAAATGGCTTGTGTCGAGTTCGCTCGCAATGTTGTCGGTCTTGAAGATGCTGGAACGGCCGAAATCAATCCTGACATCACAAACAACATCATCGACTTGATGGCGGATCAAGAAAACATCGAAAACTTAGGCGGAACTTTACGTCTTGGGTTGTATCCATGTAAATTGAAGAGCGGTTCGCGCACGAAGGCAGCTTACGCTGACGCCGAAGTCGTTCAAGAACGTCACCGTCACCGCTATGAATTCAACAACAAATACCGTGAAATCTTCGAAGCAAACGGCCTAGTCTTCTCAGGTGTGTCGCCTGATAACCGCCTAGTCGAAATCGTCGAACTTCCGGAAAAACGCTACTTTATCGCGTGCCAATTCCACCCAGAATTGATCTCGCGTCCGAACCGCCCACAAGCTCTAATCTCAGAATTCGTTAAGTCGTCTTACGAATATCAGACTGTGAGAACTGGCGAACGCTAGAGAGTCACTATTCGAACGACCGCAACGTAGCGACGCTAGTCGCGAAGTGGTGAACCGAGACTGCAAAATAATATAAAATAATACTTTAAAAGGAGTTTTCCGTCGCGGAAAGCTCCTTTTTTATGTAGCATATAGCCGATTTTCCCGCGATTTACTTACGCTAAAATAAGCTACTGTTTTTTAACGCGTTTTTTAGGACTTTCGAGCCTCGAAATCACTAAAAAACGCGTTAAAAAACAGTAAGACTTTTTACACCGGAAAAAAACGCTCCAAAAAACTTTTTTAGCGCAGTTTTCGCAGTTCTTTGGGTGTCAAATTGTAACGCTCGAAGAATTTCTTATAAAAGTAGGTTTTATTTGAATAATTGACCTCTCCCAAGATATCATCGACGCTTAAATCCGTATTCAGTAGCAAAGAGTGCGCATTGGCGAGCTTTTGGATTGTCACGAGCTCCTTGAACGTCCGCCCAGTCGTCCGCTTGATCAAATTACTCAAATAATTCGGATTGTAGAGGAACTCCTCAGCGAGGTGAGTTAATGTAATATTGGTATAGTTCTTCTCAATCGTTTCTAAAATATCGACAATCAGGTTGACGTGATCCTCGCTCGACAAGTGCCGGGCGTCGGGTTGGTAGACCCGCGACAGCTGTAAAAACAAAACGCGAACGAAGGCCTGAAGGATTTCAGGGGAATACATCTCGTCATAAAGATACTCGCTCGTCAACTGTTCAAGCGTCATCTGAATTTCGCGGTGGTCGCGAATATCGATAACCAGATATCCGTTGTAATGTTGCTTCCCCAAAAGCGCCTTCAGCACAAACCCCATCGTGATCCCCATGTGCGTCGTGTCGACCTTCTTCAAAATATCGAGGTTCAAATCCGCCTTCTTAAACAGAAAGTTAACGACGAGATCCCTCTCGCCGTGGGCAAGTAGGGTCTGCTCGCTATCCGCATCTAAGATCAAAAGCTGACCAGCTTCGAGCACAACTTCATCGCCGTTGATAATTTGCCGCGAGCGACCCGAATAAATATAATTGAACTCCAAGAAGTTGTGCGTGTGCTTCGGATATGCAGCAAAACGCCGGTGTTTCAAAATCGCGATATCGCGCCCTTTCAAAAAAGCACCTTGCTCTAAATCAATCCGGTGATCGTCCGCACCGAATTCAAAATCGAACTCCGGCACGAACTTGCCGGTCTTTTTTTGCGCAATTTCTAATTCGTCGTAATTTTCAAACAGTTTCTCAAAAACGTTCACCACTAGCACCTCTAATCTGTAATTTTGATACTTATATTATATATTATTGACATTGTTACAGTCAAACCGAAAATGATAAACTAAACCTATCTTGAAAACGTTTTCACGAACTGCAGTCGCGAACCGCGTTTTCATCAAACCAATCAACACACAAAATAAATACAACAAATTCTAAAGGGGAAAAAACAAAATGTCAACAACACCAGTAAAAGGAAAACTTGGAACGTTCGCGGTTTCGCTAACGAACTTCCTAGACAGCGGCTGTATCGTCGCTGGCGCAAGCGGCCTAGCTCTTTGGGCTGACCACTTCAACTTATCATCACTAACAGTCGGCTTGCTCGGCGCATTCAGTGCCAACGCCTTCGGCTCAGCCATCGGCGCACTCATCGGCGGTCACTTAGCCGACAAATTCGGCCGCAAATTCATCATGACCTACAACATGATCATCTACATGCTCGGCGCACTACTCGTCGTCTTCGCCGTGAACCCAGCTCTACTCTTCGCCGGCTTCCTAGTCTTAGGCCTTTCAGTCGGCGCAGGCGTGCCAGCGAGCTGGACATACCTATCAGAAACGGCAGAAACGACAAACCGCGCGAAATCAATCGGGGCAAGTCAGTTCGCCTGGAGCTTAGGACCTGCCATCATCTTCACACTCGGCACACTCTTCGCGCCACTAGGATTACTTGGTAACCGACTACTATTCGTCATCTTATTCGTAGTCGCTCTAATCGCTTGGATCCTTCAACGCAAACTTGAAGAATCGGCGAGCTTCACCGCTGAAAAAGCGAAACAAGCAAAAGCACCGGGCCACAAACGCGGAATGTTCAAAGAAATCTTCGCTCACGCAATCAACATCCGCGCCATCGGCTTCCTAGTCGGCGTTTACTTGTTCTGGAACTTAGTTGCCGGCGCGATGGGCTTCTTCATGCCATACGTCTACACAACTTGCGGCGGTCTAACCGACTTCCAAGCGAACATGCTTCAAGCGGTCCTTTGGGTGCTAACAGCGCTAGCCACTTACTTCGGCTTCGCCAAACTCGGCGACAAAATCGACCAAAAGAAATTCTTCTTCGTCGGCGCATTGATGGCGATCATCAGCTGGGCAATTCTAACATTCATCGGCTTCGGCTGGGGCGCACTTTGGGCGTTCGTTATCATCTGGGGAATCTCAGCGGGGATCGGCGCGCAAGCCTTCTACGCACTTTGGGCAACTGAACTCTTCGCTGCTAAATATCGCGGCGGGGCGCAAGGCATCATGTTCTTCGCAGTTCGCGGAGCTTGCGGAATTTGGTCAATCGTCTTCCCGGTCTTGTTGGGTGCGGTTTCGTTCCAAGTCGGCGGTTCAATCATGATCGGCTTCCTGATCGTCTCACTTGTCATCGGTACAATTTGGGCACCGAAAACGCAAGGTAAAACACTTGCCCAAATCGAAGCAGAACGTTACGGAGAGTAAAAACATGGCAAAAAATTACATAGCCATCGACATCGGGGCAAGTAGCGGTCGCCTAATGCATTCGCAATTAGTCGACGGCGAAATCACACTAACTGAAATTCATCGTTTCAAAAATGGATTTTCTTATGTGAACCATCACGATCGGTGGAACATCGATGAATTAATTAGGGAAATTTTCATCGGGTTAGAAAAAGCTAAGGCACTTGGAATCGAAGAAACGATTTTAGGGATTGATACCTGGGCGGTCGATTACGTCGCAGTGGGGGCTGACGGCGAAAACTTAGCTGACCCGATCAGCTACCGCGACCACCGTACGAACGGAAAAATCAAAGAATTAACGGCGCATATTTCCAAAGAGGAAATTTACGAAAAAACCGGAATTCAATTTTTAGAGCTTAATACTTTATACCAATTATATGCAGAAGACGAAAACTTAATCGCGAAAGCTGATAAATTATTATTCGTCCCTGACTACATCGGCTACGTCTTAACTGGCGAGGCAGTTTGCGAAGTGACCAATGCTTCAACGACGCAGATGTTGAACTTAAGAAGCGAATTGTTCGATGATGAACTTCTCAAATTAACAGGGGTTAGCGCAAATAAATTCGCGCCGCTAGTTGATGCGGGAACGGAACTGGGTTCGATTTTACCGAAATGGTACGATCGCTACGATCTACCTCAAGTTGAAGTCATCACGGTCGCAACGCACGATACAGCATCAGCTGTTCTCGGCGCGCCACGCGAAACGCCAGGTGACGATTGGGCGTACATCTCAAGCGGAACTTGGTCTTTAATCGGAACGGAATCAAATGTGCCAATTAATAAAAAAGCAGCCTTTGATGCTAACTTCACCAACGAGTGGGGGGCTTACGGAACTTACCGCTTCCTCAAAAATATCATGGGAATGTGGATGGTTCAAGAAGTCGCAAGGCTCAACGATTATCGCTACACCTACGCTGAAATGGCGACAATGGCACGCGACACCGAATTCTTCACTTCAATCGTTGACGTAACCGACCAACGCTTCGCAAATCCAAAAGATATGGTCGAAGAGATTCAACTTGCCTGCGCAGAAACAAGGCAAGTCATCCCGCAAACGGTCGGCGAAATCACGAACTGCATTTATTCTTCACTTGCCAAAAGCTACCAAAAAGAGCTTGAAAACATCGAAGAAATAACGGGCAAAAAAATCAACGAACTTTACATTGTCGGCGGCGGAAGCAATGTCGCAATTCTCAATCAACTGACGGCTGATCTAACCGGCGTTACGGTTTATGCAGGGCCGGGGGAAGCGACAGCTATCGGAAACATCGTCGCTCAAATGATCGCTGAAGGGGAAATCGAAGACATCTGGGAAGCGCGCAAAATCATCAAAAATTCATTCGAAATAAAAGTTTATGAAGGAGTAACACAATGGCAAACCGTATAATTTTAAACGAAACGAGCTACCACGGGGCGGGCGCGATTAACGAAATCGTCGCCGAAGTTAAGGCTCGCGGTTTCAAAAAAGGCTTGATCGTAACCGACAAGGATTTGATCAAATTCAATGTCGCAACTAAGGTCACTGATCTTTTGGACGAGGCTGGTCTAGCCTACGAAATCTTTGACGGCGTTGAGCCGAATCCGACCGTTGAGCAAGTCAAAGCGGGCGTCGAAGCAGGCAAGTCAGCGGGCGCTGATTACATCATCGCCATCGGCGGCGGTTCGCCAATCGATACCGCAAAAGGAATCGGGATAATTTTAACTAACCCAGAATTCAGTGATGTTTTAAGTCTTGACGGGGTGGCGGATACGAAAAATCCAGCCCTACCAATTCTCGCAGTTCCAACCACGAGCGGAACAGCCGCTGAAGTTACAATCAACTATGTTATCACGGATAAAGCTAATGACCGCAAATTTGTCTGCGTTGACCCGCACGATATTCCAGTGGCAGCCTTCGTCGATTCAGATTTGATGATGGGTATGCCGGCGTCACTTGCCGCAGCGACTGGAATGGATGCATTGACGCACGCCATCGAAGGTTTGATTACGCTTGGCGCTTGGGAAATGACGGATACGTTCCACATTAAAGCGATCGAATTAATCGCAGCTAACCTTAAAGCTTCTGTTGAGGGCGATGCGTCTGCTCGTGAAAAATTAGCGCTTGGTCAATACTTCGCTGGCATGGGCTTCTCGAATGTCGGTCTAGGTTTAGCTCACGGAATGGCTCACCCATTGTCAGCTCGCTTCAACGCACCACACGGTGTAGCTTGCGCAATGCTTTTACCAGTTATCATGGAATACAATAAAAATAATACCGGCGAAAAATATCGCCACATTGCTGCCGCTTTCGGCTTAGATTCAACTGGCGATATCAATGAAGTTCGCGACGCAGCAGTTAAGGCTGTTCGCGACCTAGGCGACTCAGTCGGGATTCCAAGTCTTGACGAATTAGGGGTCGGCGAAGCCGACTTAGCGGCGCTCAGCGCCGATGCACTTGCCGATGTTTGCACTCCGGGGAACCCGCGGGAAGCAAGTCTCGACGAAATTAATGCTTTGTACAAATCGATGTTATAGGAGAAGAAAAAATGACTACAAAAGAACAAGTAAATGCACGTTACGAAGATGCGAAAGCACGCTACGCGGCCTTAGGGGTTGATACGGATGCGGCTTTAGCGAAATTGCAAGATATTAAAATTTCAATGCACTGCTGGCAAGGCGATGATGTTAGAGGGTTCTTGAATCCGGCCGGTGAGTTGACTGGTGGGATCATGGCGACCGGTGACTATCCAGGGGCTGCGACAACTCCCGATGAGTTGCGCGCGGATGCGGAAGTTGCGTTCTCGTTAATTCCCGGGAAACACAAATTGAACTTGCACGCGATTTATGTCGATACGGATGAGCCGGTTGATTTGGATGCGATTGAGCCTAAGCACTTTGCGAAATGGGTTGAGTGGGCGAAGGAACAAGGATTAGGTTTGGATTTCAATCCGACTTTCTTCTCGCACCCAATGTTGAAAGACGGGATGACTTTGTCTCACCCGAATGCGGATGTCCGGGCGTTCTGGATTGAGCACGGGAAACGCGCTCGCCGAGTTGCGGAATATTTTGGCCGCGAATTAGGGCAAAAAGCCTACAATAATTTCTGGGTTCCAGATGGCTTCAAGGATAATCCAATCGATCGTTTGACTCCGCGTCGTCGCTTGATGGAATCGTTAGATGAAATTTTCGCTGATGAAGTTGATTTGACTTATACGGAAGATTGCGTTGAATCTAAGGTGTTCGGAATAGGAGCAGAAGCTTATACTGTGGGCTCGCACGAGTTCTACATGGGTTACGGATTGACTCGCAACAAAACAGTCTTGATGGATGCTGGTCACTATCACCCAACTGAAGTTGTGTCAAACAAAATTTCTTCGATGGCTTTATACTCAGATAGCATTATGCTCCACGTTAGCCGCCCAGTTCGTTGGGATAGCGACCACGTTGTGATCATGGATGACGAATTGCAAGAAATCATGAAAGAAATCGTTCGTAACGGGTTGGAAAAACGCACAGCGATCGGTCTAGACTTCTTCGATGCGACAATCAACCGCGTAGCCGCTTGGGTTATCGGAACTCGCAACGCGCAAAAAGCTTTGCTTAAAGCCTTGTTAGAACCAATCGAAGAATTAAAAGCACTTGAATTAAAATTTGATTTTACATCGCGTTTAGTATATACTGAGGAACTGAAAGACTTGCCTTACGCTGATGTTTGGAACTATTTCTGCCAATTGAACGACGTTCCTGTCGGTTTGGATTGGTTCGCAGAGGTTCAAGCTTACGAAAAGGAAATCTTGGAAATACGCGGTTAATTATTAGTAGGAGAAAATAAATGTCAATTTTAGATTCGAAATTTGTAAAAGAACTTAGCGCAGTCACAGCCTTGATGTACGATAAAGGCTGGGACGAGCGCAACGGTGGGAACATCACGGTGCGCATCGATGCCGCCGAAGTTGAAAACCACTTGGATACGAACAACGTTTTGCGCGTGCTGCCTTTGGCGTTCGACGCGAGTAAATTGGCCGGTGAATATTTCTTGGTAACCGGTTCAGGTAAATATTTCAAAAACGTTATCGATGCGCCAGCTGAAAATTTAGGCGTGATTCGCGTTTCTAGTGACGGGCGCTCACTTGATTTATTATGGGGCTTAGAAAACGGAGCTGTTCCGACTTCTGAACTTCCAAGTCACTTCATGTGCCACATCGCACGACTTGCCGTTGATCCTGAGCACCGCGTCGTGATGCACTCGCACGCAACACATTTGTTAGCTATGACCTTCTCACACTCGTTAGATGAGCGCGATTTCACTCGCACTTTGTGGCAGATGTGTACGGAATGCCTAGTTGTCTTCCCTGATGGCGTTTCAATCGTTCCGTGGTTGATTCCTGGAACTTTGGAAATCGGTGAAGCAACGTCTGCTAAAATGTCTGCTAACCGTCTAGTTATCTGGCCGCAACACGGCATTTACGGAGCAGGTCGCGATTTGGATGAAACGTTTGGTCTAATTGAAACGGCTGAAAAAGCTGCTGAAGTTTACACTTATGTGCAAGCCCAAGGCGGAGTCCGCCAAACGATTTCGGACGAGGATTTGCAGGCACTTGCCGATGCTTTCGGGGTCGTGGCAGTTCCTGGTTACCTGAACGTTTAGACGGAAGGATGCGATTATGAGCACGATTAAAAAAGCGGTGCGGATGCACGTTTTCGAGGATAAGCACGAGGAATACGAACGCCGCCACAACGAGCTTTGGCCCGAGATGCGCGAGATGCTGTTTGCGCACGGGTTGGTCAAGTATTCGATTTGGCTTGACGTCGAGACTTCGTATCTGTTTGGCTATTTGGAGATTGAGGATGAGGAGTTGTGGGCGAAAACGGCCGACACTGCGATCAATCGTAAGTGGTGGGACTTCATGGCGGACGTCATGGATTGCAATCCCGACAATTCGCCAGTTTGCGTCGACCTGAAAAACGTATTTGATATCTAAATAGTAGAAAAGTTCGTCGAAAAGGCGGACTTTTTGTTAGGCTAAAATCTCTTACTGTTTTTTAACGCGTTTTTTAGTGATTTCGAGGCTCGAAAGTCCTAAAAATCGCGTTAAAAAACAGTAAGGAATTTTATATGCAGCAAAACTTGCCTAAAATGGCGCATTTTTTCTCTTTCTGAGCGGTTTGTAGTATAATATTCCTTATGATAGAAAAAACGACCACCAACAAACTAGAAGTAGTAAGTAAATACGAGCCGGCGGGCGACCAAGGACAGGCGATCGAGCAACTAGCGACCAACATCGAAGCCGGCGTCAAAGAGCAAGTGCTGCTCGGGGCGACCGGGACGGGGAAAACGTTCACGATGAGCAAGGTTATCGAGCGCGTCAACAAGCCGACCTTGGTTATCGCCCACAACAAAACGCTAGCTGGCCAGCTGTACAGCGAGTTCAAGGAATTCTTCCCGAACAACGCCGTCGAATATTTCGTTTCCTACTATGATTATTATCAGCCCGAGGCGTACGTGCCGTCGAGCGACACCTACATCGAAAAGGACTCGAGCGTCAACGACGAAATCGATAAACTCCGCCATAGTGCGACCTCATCCCTATTAGAAAGAAACGACGTCATCGTGGTCGCATCGGTTTCCTGCATCTACGGACTCGGCGACCCCGACGAATACGCGAGCCAAGTCGTCAGCATCCGCCACGGCCAGGAAATCAGCCGTAACGACCTGATGAAAAAGCTCATCGACATCCAGTTCGAACGAAACGACGTTGACTTCAAGCGTGGCACGTTCCGAGTGCGCGGCGACGTCATCGACATCTACCTTTCGAGCCGCGATGAGTATGCCGTGCGCGTCGAGTTCTTCGGCGACGAAATCGACCGCATCTGCGAAATCCACACCCTGACCGGGAACGTCATCCACAACATGAACCACATCGCGATCTTTCCGGCGACCCACTTCGTGACCAGCGACACAACCCAAACGCAGGCAATTCTCGAGATCAAAGACGAGCTCGCGAAACAGCTCAAAGTCTTCAACGATTCGGGCAAGTTACTCGAGGCGCAGCGCCTCGAGCAAAGAACGAACTACGATTTGGAAATGATCGCGGAGATGGGTTACACGAACGGAATCGAGAATTATTCAAGACATTTCGATGGTCGTAGCGAAGGTGAACCGCCATATACTTTAATGGATTTCTTCCCCGATGATTTCTTAATTATGGTCGATGAAAGTCACGTTTCGATGCCTCAAATTAGAGGGATGTATAACGGAGATAGAGCCCGTAAAGAAATGCTTGTGAATTACGGATTCCGCCTTCCTTCAGCGCTTGATAATAGGCCACTGAGAATGGAAGAATTCGAAGATCACGTGAACCAAGTCGTCTATGTTAGTGCGACACCGGGGCCGTATGAAGAAGAAAAAACGGATACAGTAATTGAACAAATTATTAGACCGACAGGGCTCTTAGATCCGATTGTCGAAGTGCGACCAACGAGCGGGCAAATCGACGATTTAATAGCGGAAATTAATTTAAGAGTCGAACGTAACGAGCGCGTCTTCATCACAACCTTAACGAAAAAAATGTCGGAAGAATTAACGAAATATCTCGAAGAAGTCGACATCAAAGTTAAGTATCTGCACTCGGACATCAAGACTTTAGAGAGAACGGAAATAATAAGAGACCTACGTTTAGGTGAGTTCGACGTTTTAGTTGGAATCAACTTATTAAGAGAAGGGATCGACGTTCCCGAAGTTTCGCTCGTTGTAATATTAGATGCCGACAAAGAAGGTTTCCTAAGAAGCACCAGGGCGCTCGTTCAAACGATTGGCCGCGCCGCCCGCAACTCGGACGGTAAGGTTATTATGTATGGCGATTCGATTACGAAGTCAATGGGTGAGGCGATCGAAGAGACTAAACGAAGACGAGAAATCCAAATTAAATATAACGAAGAACATAACATAACACCAACCACAATCATTAAAGAAATCAGAGATTCGATCAAACTCAGCGGCGGCTCAGACGCCGACGAGCAGGAAACGAAGAAGAAACGCAAAGTTTCGTTCGCGAGAATGAAACGCGACGACAAGCTCGAAGAAATCAGGAAGCTCGAAGAACGAATGAACGAGGCGGCGAAAGAACTCGAATTCGAAGAAGCGGCGAACTTGCGCGATATTATTATGGAACTCAAAATGTCGATGTAACGCCGCCTACTTGCCCGGATTTTGTGAAATAAATAACAAACTTTAAGTGAAAACGTTTAAATCTTTAAAGATTCAAGCATGCAATTTGAAAAGAATTGCCCAATTTGTTATACTAATGAACGTAATATTGAATTTAATAGGTGCACAAGTGCGCTCGTTAAAAATATAAATTAATTTTGATTTTCATAAGGAGGAAATCTTAAAATGTCAGTAAAAGTAGCAATCAATGGTTTTGGCCGTATCGGTCGTTTAGCATTCCGTCGTATCCAAGATGTAGATGGAATTGAAGTAGTAGCAATCAACGATCTAACAGACGCTAGTATGTTAGCTCACCTATTAAAATATGACACGACTCAAGGTCGTTTCGGTGGCGTATTTGACGGAACAACTGATTCAGGTGTTGAAGTTAAAGAAGGCGCTTTCGTAGTTAACGGTAAAGAAGTTAAAGTTTTAGCTGACCGTGAACCTTCTAACTTGCCATGGGGCGAATTAGGAATCGATATCGTTTTAGAATGTACTGGTTTCTTCACTTCTAAAGAAGCAGCTTCTAAACACATCACTGCTGGCGCTAAACGCGTAGTTATCTCTGCACCAGGCGGAAATGACGTTCCAACAATCGTTTACAACACTAACCACGAAACATTAACAGCTGCTGATACAGTTATCTCTGGTGCTTCATGTACTACTAACTGTCTTGCTCCAATGGCTGATTTCCTAAACAAATCATTCGGCGTTGTTGCTGGAACAATGACAACAGTTCACGCTTACACTGGTGACCAAATGACATTAGACGGACCTCACCCTAAAGGTGACAAACGTCGCGCTCGTGCTGCTGCAGCTAACATCGTACCTAACACAACTGGTGCCGCTAAAGCTATCGGTCTTGTAGTTCCTGAATTGAACGGTAAATTACAAGGACATGCACAACGTATCCCTACACCAACTGGTTCATTAACTGAATTGGTTTCAATCCTTGACAAAACTGTTACGGCTGACGAAATCAATGCTGCTGCAAAAGCTGCTGCTAACGAATCATTCGGTTACAACACTGACGAAATCGTTTCATCTGATATCGTTGGTATGACTTTCGGTTCATTATTCGATGCTACTCAAACAGAAGTTACAACTGTTGGTGACACTCAACTAGTTAAAACTGTTGCTTGGTACGACAACGAAATGAGCTACACTGCTCAATTAGTTCGTACTCTTGAGTACTTCGCTAAATTAGCTTAATTCACAAATTTTTAATGGCGAAAGGGGCTGTAATCGCCTCTCTCGTCATTTTATTTTATTAAAGGAGATTTTATAAAAATGGCTAAAAAAACTGTAAAAGACGTTGAATTAAAAGACAAAAAAGTTCTTGTCCGCGTGGACTTCAACGTGCCACTTAAAGATGGCGTAATCACTAACGACAACCGTATCTCGGCGGCTCTTCCGACTATCGAGTACATCCTGAACGAGGGCGGAAAAGCGATCCTTTTCTCTCACCTTGGACGCGTTAAAGAAGAAGCAGACAAAGAAGGCAAGTCACTTGCCCCAGTCGCAGTCGCTCTTGGCGAAAAACTTGGCAAACCTGTCAAATTCATTCCGGGTGCTACTCGCGGTGCGGAACTTGAAGCTGCGATTGACGCGCTTAACGCTGGCGATGTTTTGCTAGTTGAAAACACTCGTTTCGAAGATATCGACGGTAAAAAAGAATCTAAAAACGATCCTGAATTGGGCGCTTACTGGGCTGGTCTTGGCGAAGGAATTTTCGTCAACGATGCATTCGGTACGGCTCACCGTGCTCACGCTTCAAACGTTGGTATCTCAGCTAACGTTGAAAACGCGGTTGCTGGTTTCTTATTAGAAAACGAAATCGCTTATATCAAAGATGCTGTTGACGCTCCAGTTCGTCCGTTCGTGGCGATCCTTGGTGGTTCAAAAGTTTCTGATAAAATCGGTGTTATCGAAAACTTGCTTGAAAAAGCTGACAAAGTTATCATCGGTGGCGGTATGACTTACACATTCTTCAAAGCTCAAGGCCTAGAAATCGGCGCTTCACTTTGCGAAGAAGACAAATTGGATGTCGCTAAAGCGTTGATCGCTAAAGGTGGCGACAAATTAATCTTGCCAGTCGACAACAAAGAAGCTAACGCTTTCGCTGGCTACACTGAAGTTAAAAACACTGACGGCCCGGCTGTTGACCCTGGTTTCCTAGGTCTTGACATCGGTCCTAAATCAATCGAAAAATTCGCTGCTGACATCGCTGGTGCGAAAACAGTCGTTTGGAACGGTCCAATGGGCGTGTTCGAAAACCCTGATTTCCAAGCCGGAACAATCGGCGTGATGGACGCGATCGTTTCTCAACCGGACGTTAAATCGATCATCGGTGGTGGTGACTCGGCCGCAGCTGCGATCAACCTTGGCTACGCTGACAAATTCTCTTGGATTTCAACAGGCGGCGGCGCTTCAATGGAACTCCTTGAAGGTAAAGAACTTCCAGGTCTGACTGCTTTGACTGAAAAGTAAGCACTGACGATGCGCGCCAGCGCGAGTCATTATGCGAACTTTCGCAACGAAGCGGCGCTAGCCGCGGAGTGGTGCAAGTAAAAAATATTTTAGGCAAGTGGCGCAACGCGCGTCACTTGCCTTTTAATTTGTGTTCCAAAATTTTAGGAGGAGTCAGGTGGGAAAAACGGACTGATTTAGGTGGTAATTACCACCTGACTCCTCCTAAAATTTGATTCAGCAATATGATAGCTTTTTCGGCGTTGTGAATTTGCAAATATATAGTTGCTTTTGGTATAATTACTTAACAAAAATTAGCGAGGAGAAGACGATGAGTAGTGAAATAATTATTTACAATACTGAAGATGGAATCGCTAAGATTAAATTGCAATTAGAAAACGGCACGGTTTGGTTGAGTCAGTCGGAGATAGCCGAATTGTTTCAGACTACTAAGCAAAACGTCAGTAAGCACATCAAGGCAATTTTTGACGATGGTGAACTAGAAGAAGCAGTTGTCAACTATCAGTTGACAACTGCTTCAGATGGAAAAAATTATAGAATTGCACTGTATAACCTAGATATGATTTTAGCCATCGGCTACCGTGTTCGATCAGTTCGCGGAGTTCAGTTCCGGCGATTTGCCTCGACAGTTTTAAAGGAATACCTCGAAAAAGGTTTCGCGATGGATGACGAGCATTTGAAAAATCTCGGTGGCGGAAGTTACTGGGATGAGTTGAAACAGCGGATTCGTGATATCCGCTCAAGCGAGAAAGTCTTTTATCGCCAAGTTCTCGATATTTATGCGACTAGTATCGACTATAATCCGAAGTCAGATACCTCGATTCAGTTTTTCAAACTGGTACAAAATAAAATTCACTACGCAGTCCACGGAAATACAGCGGCTGAAGTTATCTATAATCGCGTGGATAGTGAAAAAGCGTATCTCGGTTTGATAAGTTTCAAAGGTGAGGAACCAACTTTGCCAGAGACGAAAATTGCCAAGAATTATCTTGATGAAAAAGAGTTGAAAGCTTTGGGGCAGTTGGTCGAGGGTTATCTGGCATTTGCCGAAAGGCAGGCTGACCGTGAAATTTCGATGACGATGAAGGACTGGGCGGAGCATCTCGATACGATTTTGACCTCTACGGGTGAAAATTTGTTGACCACCGCCGATACGATCTCGCATAAACAAGCGACGCGCAAGGCTGAATCGGAATACAAGAAATACCAGCAGAAAACGCTGAGCTCGGTGGAAAAAGATTACTTAAAAGAAATCAAAAAGTTGGATGATTTAGCGAAAAAATTATAATAAATAATGGCAAGCGGCGCAACGCGTTGCTTGCTTTTTTTTGCATTTAAAATATCCTAATCGCATTTAAGCCGTTTTAGGGACATTTCACACCTCGAAATGTATCTAAAACGGCTTAAATGCGATTAGGATTATAAAGTAATAATATCTAGCCATTGACTAAAGTGCCAATTAGGTTCGGCGCCAGTTAAAGACTCGGCATAGTTAAATATTTGCTCATTTTCGGCAGTAGTAGCGGCTGAACAATATTTCGAAAGGGTCAAAATTGTTTCATACTTCAAAATCGAATAGTTATTAAAATCACCTCTAAGTTGAAAAATTATTGCTTTGACAGCTTGAAGTTTTATTTTTATTAAAAAATCGACATCGTGTAAATTCTTAGCAATTTCCTCAATCAAAAAAGATGCTTGATCCATATCTTTAGCGTCTAAAAAACATACGACTAAATTGAACAAAACTTTAAGTGATAGTTGACGCTTGAAAGGAACGCATTCGTTATTTCTTATTAAATTTAATAATAATGAGCAATAATTCGAACTTAATTCTTGGTTTATGGTTGAGATGCAATTGCCTAAAATAAACAGCTCGAATCGAGAGCTGAAACTATTGAAGTTGACAAGGGAATTGTTGATTGTGGTATTATCCTTAGCGGAAAAAGGGAATTTGGAATCAAGATTATGCAAAAGGAAATTCAACATAGATATAAGAACTTTGTTTTGATGAGAAGTCAGGTTATGCTTTGTAATTTCAGATTTTAGATTTATAAGGCCATCTATATCTCGTTTGCGGTAAAGATGCGCTAAATCATCAGCGAAATTGAGCAAACCATCTTCATTTCGCTCGGCGAAGAACTCAAAATAGCTCAAGCCTAGACTTTGCAATAAATTTGCGAAGATGGATAGTTTCACATCGTTAGTTAGCTCGAAATGCGAAACTGTAGATTGCGAAATGCCAAATGGTTCGAAATAATGTTGCGAAACGCGTGCATTTAAACGATATTTTTTGAAGTGTTCTCCTAGCATGATAGTGTCTCCCTAATGACAATTTGTTTGAACATTATATCATTTATTAAGAAAACGCTTTCAAATATTAAGGAGGTATTGCGATTTTTTAGGCAAATCAACCTATTTTTAAGTCGTTAAAAGACAAAAAGCAGGGCTTAGAAGAGTTTTGATAAAAACATCTATAAAATAGTAATAATTCTGACCTATGCGTAGGTCAGACGAAAAAATACCTGTAAATAATTTGTGATATAATGACATTATATTTTTGTGGCCTCAAAAATTAAAAATAAATAAAACAAAAAAGGGAAAAATTTATGAAAAATTTAAAAATAACACTAGCAATTATTTTTGCAACAATTACAATGGGTGCTTGCTTGTCAACTAATGCAGCAGTAGTTGCAAAAGCTGCTGAATCGACACCAGTTCATCAAAAAACAGTTGCGAATTATGAACGCGGAGATTTATTGAAATTTTCTGTGCCAAGCGCATTAAAACCGTTAGGTTACCAAGTGATAGATGATTATGATTATTGCGGTTGTGTTAATAGAACTACTTTAATCGCAAAATTAAAAGAAGTACAAAAAACTAATTCAACATTGGGAACAGCTTGTAAACTCGCTATGACGGCTTTGGGCTTTGCGTTTCCTGAATTAAGTCTTGCATGGACTGCAATAAGTTATATCGTTAGTGGAGTAGTATATGCAGCGAATTTATCTGTACAAGTTTTAATTGATAAATTATCTGCCGCAAACACAACTTATGTAGCATTATATGATAATAGTAAACAAATTTTATACAAACCAACGAACGCAAAATAGAGGAGAAATATGGATTTATCATTGGTAATCAACATATTAATAATTATTTTAAATATTCTATTGGTCATTAGGGTAACGCAATATTATCTAAAAACAAAGACGACGTTGAGTCTAGCGGGGTTAATTGCCTCAAGTGCGTGGTTAGTGTTTAATGTTGTAGATCAATTAATTTTCCGTAAAGGAATCGACAATCCGCTGAGTGGCATCGATGGAAATGTTATCTGGAAAATAGTATTGATTCTGCTGCCTGCAGTAGTTGCGATAATTTTCGGAAAACTATATGAAAAATATAACGGAAAAGATAAATTGTATTATGCAATCCTGATTCTGGCAGGTTTAGCGGTTCTAGGAATCTTTTTAGGTCAGGTTCAAATACCAGCTGGACTATAAAACAAGGGCAAGTGGCGCAACGCGTTGCTTGCTTTTTAATTTGGGTTCCAAAATTTCAGGAGGAGTAAGGTAGAAAAAAAGGGGCTGATTTAGGTAAGAATTTCCACCTGACTCCTCCTAAAATTATGGTGAAGTGAGTTAGGGGAGAAAAATGGCAAATGCTTTTTGAAATGTATTATAATTTAAGAAATAAAATTTTTCAAAAAATTAAAAAAATTAATATTTTAAAATCGCTCTAAAATTACCTTTTCGGTACGTTTAGATTAAAAAAAGCAAAAAAAACACCCGAAATGGTGTTTTTGCTACTAAAAATAATTTTGAAAACGTTTTCTTTTCTTTGTATAATGATTTTTAACAACTTAGCTAAGAGCTCAAGTGAAGTTGTAAAAAAATTATAAGAGGAAATAGAAAATGAAAAACATTAAAAGAACATTAGCAATTATTTTTGCAACAATTACAATGGGCGCTTGCTTGTCAACTAATGCAGCGATTGTAGATGCAGCAGAGAACCATCAACCAACAACATTTGTTAAACACGAACCACTGGATTTAAACTATGGATTTTCTTCAGACTTACAGAAAAATGGTGGATCAATGTATGATCCTGATGCTTATGGTGTTTCAGGAAATAGCGTTAGTTTCAAAATAACTAAAGCGCAACAAAATAATTTCATCAATATTTGCGAAGGTTTGGCAGATTTGAAAGTCGCATCATTTTTAACGCAAGTAGCCTTCTTAATCGGAGTCCCAACAGATGGTTTGGCAACACCAGGTATTATCGCGCTTGGAACGTTCCTTACGCATGAGTTGTTAAAACAAGTTTCAAAAACTTTGAAAAAATACACAACAACAGTTAGAATTACTTTCACAAATAATGGCGGTAAAATTTCTTATTCAATTGTTGCTGTATAAGGATGATTTATTATGGTGAATTTTTTGTTTTATCTCACATTCTTTGTAATATATTTTCAAATTAATAAACTAAATTTAAAGCGTGAAAAACTTTTTAAAGTTTTTATGTGGATTTTATTTTTTGTTATTAATTATGTGTTTTTCATTAGGTAGTTAATTCGCCCATCCATCTAATAGGTTTAGTGACCGGTTGTTTTTGCGATACTAGTAACGTTAGGTAACTGAGGGTAGCTATGGAAAATACGAAAACGATATCTAGCGGCGATAAAGCATATATTTGCGTGTCCAGCATTTTGGCTGTCGCAACAGCTTTTCTGCCGTTTGGATTTATGCTTGCTGGGTTAATGGTCATCAACGTCGCGGACTCGATCGTATGGCGGGGCGATAAAAATAAAATCGTATTGAAGAAAAGTTTGCTAACGATTACGGTAACGTTGTTTTTCTTCGCAGTTAAAATAATGATATTCGGGTGAGCTCTCTGACTTGCCTTTTTTTGCGGGTTGAAAAGAGCAGGTATTTCTAGTATAATTGAGAGAATAAAGCTTGGGGGATAGGAAAATGGCACAATTGGAAAATCCGTTTTACGGCGGGCGCGACAACAAAGAGTGGAGCGACGACTACGGGAGAGGCTCGGACGGACGACGTAAAGGCGGGTGCTGTTCGTGTTTGATCGCGCTAATTATTATAGTAGTAATTTTCGGTGGAATGGGCTTTAAAGAATATTACTCAATCGTCGGAAAGTTCAAGGACTTCGCAATTGGGCAAGGGGCGCAAAAACTGACGCTGAAAAGAGATTCAGAATTTTGGAAAAATCCGGCGATTTTTGCGGGGAGCAAATATACGTTCAAAGGGAAAGTTATGACCGTGGCTGACGGAACTTTCACGATGTATATCGACTTCAAGAATTACAAGAAACAGTTGACTGTTCAAAATCCGGAGGGATTTGCTGTTAATTATGGTGATTTTGTCGAAGTAACCGGTGAAATAGTTAACGAAAGTTATCCGACTGTATCGGCGCGCGAAATCAAGAAAATTGATATTCTTGATGCGTTGACTAGTGGAGCTAAGAAGACGCAACTCGATCAAAAAATCACGGAAAACGGTCTAACGATTACGGTCGAAAAAATTGCGCGAACTGACGAATATACCTTCATTTACTTGACGTTCGAAAATCAAAGTACGACTCAACTAACTTTCTATGCGAGTGATTTGGACGTTTCAAGCGCTGGTAAAAAATATACGAATGATTACATCACCGACCTTCCGTATTCGATTGAAGATTTGAAACCAGGTGAAACGAAGTCAGCCGTGATGGTGTATAAGGCGTTACCGAAAAAAGCCGTAGGCGTGGATTTAATTGCCCGGGTTTTCCCCGACGATCCCGATGTCAACTTCCCAGAATTCAAGTGGAGCATCGAATTTTAAAGAATCACGTAATGTGAAGTTTTTGTTTGCGTTTCGTGAACACCTGTGATATACTAGATATATGGAGGTGCTATTATGGAAAAAGCGATGACATACACCGGAGCGCGCATCCGCGAATTGCGCAAAGAAAACGGCCTGACGCAGAACGCACTGGCGAAGGCAATTGGAGTGACAAGTTCGGCAATTGCCAACTACGAAAAGGGTTTTCGCACGCCGAAACAAGATCAGATGGTGAAGATGGCGCAGCTGTTTAATGTGTCGATTAATGCGCTGATTTTTAACGGGGCGAACTCGAAGATTGACGAGCTGACGGGGCATTTTGACAAGTTGAGCGATGCTCGCAAGGACCGCGTGATTCACTATGCGAAGGAGCAGTTGCAGGAGCAGGATGCTGTTTTTGCGGATGCCGATGAGCTTGAAGATAATGAGAATATTATCAAGGTGGATTTTAAGGATACGGCGATCACGATGAAGTCGGTTCCGTTTTACGGGACGGTTTCGGCAGGGCTTGGGATTTGGCTGCAGGAAGAATATGCGGAGACGATTTCGCTTCCAAGCAACTCGGTGCCGAGCAGCGATTACGATTTTGCGCTGATGATCAATGGCGATTCGATGGAGCCGATCTATAAGGATGGCGAGTACATTTTCCTGAAGAATGATACTTCGTTTACGCTGAACGCAATCCGCGTTGTGACGCTAAACGGCGAAGGTTACTTCAAGAAAATCGTCCACATCGATAATCAGCTTTACTTGCGTTCGCTGAACGCCGATTACGACGATATCCCAATCACTGAACACGATGATTTCCGAATTGTCGGGCGAATTGTGAACTAAATGAGTGAAGATTGCGTATATGCAGTCTTTTTTCATTGTGTAAAATCGCTTACTGTGTTTTAAGGCGTTTTTCAGGAGTTTCGAGTCTCGAAATCACTAAAAAACCCCGAGCAAGCCGGCGGCTTGCTTAACCCTTTAAGGTAAAAGAGCTAAATCAATGCAAAGTAGTATAATTAAAGTATCAACTACTTTCATTGGAGCCGCGCAAGTTCCT
>JAISJW010000007.1 GCA_031261175.1 Lactobacillales bacterium | reverse complement strand
GATTCTCCTCTTTCTTGTGGTTGATTTTAGTAGTGTAAAATCATTTTATCAGAAATTGGAATCAATATGTCTTTTGAGTTTTCGAACAAACCCCATTAGAAAGTATACAACCGTTTTTTTATGCGTTATGGCGCAAAATTATCGGTGTAGCAGATAAATATAGTTGTTTTTCTAAAATAAATAGTGGTTTTGCAACGTTTTTCGAGGTGTGCTATAATTCCTTTTATAAAAAAAAGAGGAGAAATTAAATGAAAAAACTAACAATAAATATAATCGCAGGATTCTTTATCGTTGCGACTATATTAACGCTCGGAACGCCGAAGGCACTTGCCACAAGAAACCCGCTTGAGGGAGATATTTACGAGGCGACACATTTTAAAGTGTTCAGTTTTAAAAAAGGAGAGGATAATCCGTATCCGGGTGCGTTTTTATCTCGTTGGTACGATGATAGCAAGTATGATTACCGTTGCGGGGTGGTGCATGACGAAAATTACATGGAGGTGTGGAGTTCGCTTTTAACTTCGGCAGGAAAAACTCGGTATAGCAATTATTTGGTTCCGAACGAGACGTACACGGTTCATATTGTCCGCAAAGAAGGAGTTAGCCCTACTTGCCAGCTGAAAATGTATGTTAATTTCTATTCTCTACTTGCCTTGCGTAATGATTCGCATCCGGGCGATTTTAATATCGAGAATTACGAAAAAAATGGATTCACGCTCCTTTCTCGCGAAGATCAAAATACTGCGCTTTACACCCTCACGGCTGATGAGAAATTTGATTATCCAACTCTCGAAGCGATTCTATCAGGGGTGGGCGAATACGATGTCTATTTGAGTAAAGATGCTGATATTGAGGAAACGAAATATTACGAGCAAAAAATGGCGATTAGAGATGCGAGCTATGAGGCCTATGACCAGATGGATAAATCGCGCGCCGAGAGAAAAGAATTTGTCGAGGAAAAAATCAAGGAAGCCGAAGCGGTCGACGAAGTGGTTAAACCTCTTAAACAGGCAATTCTCGAAAGTGACGAGTGGCAGCAAGAGCTAGCGGCGAAAGCGGAATGGCGCGCGGGCTTTACTAATCAAATCACGACTAAAAAAGGGCAGATTGATGAGTTCAATAAATTAATTGGCGCTGGAGATCCCAATGCACCGATTTACGAGGGGATTATCGAGGAGTTGGAAGCTGACATCGAGCAGCTTGGCCATGAAATGAATTATCCGAATTTTGTATGGCCGCTTGAGGAAAAAGTGGCGGCTTATGACATGGCTTTAAGCGTAATTGTCTATCCATTTTCATAAAATAAATGGCCTATCTGCGAAATCGGATAGGCTTTTATTTGCCTTATTTTCCGTCGCGTGCGATAATTAAATTATCACATTAAATGGAGGAATCAAATGAGAACTATCAACGTACTTATCACACTCATCATCTGCGGTCTGATCGGCTTTTTCGCCATCTACATCTTGATGTTCGCAGGCGCGGCATCGATGATCCTCGCAGGCGGCGTAGGCTTCGGCAACATCATCGCCATAGTCCTGAGCTGGATGCGCAACCACTCAATCTCGTGGGCCGTCCTGCACTTCCTACTTGGCTGGTGGTACATCGTCTACCGCGCGGTCGGCGCGATTTTCGCCTAAATGGGCGGCGTCGTAGCAATAACGGGGGCAAGTAACGGCATGGGCGCTGCTGCGGCGAAACTTTTCGCAAGCCGCGGTTGGCAAGTCTACGGCGGTGCCCGCCGGGTCGAGAAAATTCCGACTGAAAACAATATTGTCGCGTTGAAACTTGATGTGACAGTATCTGCGTCGAACGAGAAATTTATCGCTGATATTTTAGCTGATGCCGGTCGAATTGATGTTTTAATCAACAACGCCGGTTACGGTGAATACGGGCCGGTTGAGGATATTCCTTTAACTAATGCACGAACTCAATTCGATACGAATTTCTTTGGAGCAGCGGAATTAACGCAGTTAGTTCTGCCGGCGATGCGTACCCAAAAATCTGGACGGATTATCAACATTTCCTCGATTGGAGGAGATGTTTATATGCCTTTGGGATCCTATTATCACGCGACGAAAGCCGCTCTCCAACAGTGGAGCGATTCGCTCGATATCGAAGTTGAGCCGTTTGGAATTCGTTCGGTTGTCGTTCAACCCGGCGGAACCCAGTCAGCGTGGGGTGAAATCGCAATGGCTAACGCGACCAAAAACTTAAAGCCCGACTCGTCTTACACGGGGCTCGTTAATCAGGTTCAAGGGATGCTAACGTCAAACGAAAGTTTGTCCGGTGCAACGTCTGAGGCATTAGCCGAAGTCTTTTATAAGGCCGCGACTGACGCGAAGCCCAAAAGGCGTTATTTTCATTCAATTGGCGACCGCCTAATGGTTTGGGTCGCACGATCCCATCCGCGAGTCTTTAAAAAAGCCTTTTTAACTCTTTTAAAACGAGCAAAAGCATAAATAATTCCTTTTTTTGCCGATTTTAGGCATTTCGACAGTCGAAATGCCTAAAATCAGCAAAAAAAGGAATTTAATTTGCTCAGAAACGATTAAATTTAGCAAATTTAATCCCTCGATATTTTTTAGGTTAGTTTAAGTTTATGTGAGTATAATTGTGATTATCAAATAGATAAGGGGCACTAAAAATGAAAAAAATCACGACAAAGCTAGCCACGTTAGGGATGGTTGGAGCATTAGCGTTTTCGTACGTACCTGCGAATGTGTTTGCGGCAGACTCGACGACACAGGACGAAAAAGATGATCGTCCAGATGACAACGACACTCCGCCGGATCAAGCGGCCGTCGATAGCGTTAGCTATACGGCAGCCGATTACAAAAAATGGCAGAAGGCTTATCCGAAACTCGATTTAGATAGCTTTAAAGATCCAGCTTCACCGACGACAATCGCGCCACACTCTCCGACCGAAGCTGATATTAAAGCCTTCAAAGAGTGGTTGGAAGAGGGTGGGAATCCGAAAAATCAGGTGATGAAAACCGTGACGGCGGCAGTCGGCGAAACGATAGCGAATCAGATGTGGGACTACCTTTACGCGAATTTCTGGCAGCCGTTTATGAATAAAGCCAACATCGGGAGCGCGGTCAGCGAGGCGAGCGGTCTGAAAAATGTTGGCGCGATGCAGCAAGGGCAATTCGCCGCTTACTTTGCTAGCTTCTTCCCGACTTTGTTCCAAGGAAAAGACGGTTCGACTTTCGAATTCCAAAGCATAATGACCTTGATCAATGACGGCTTCCTCGTTTCGAGTGACGGCACAACTTACCGTCTTCACAACGCTCAAGATGGGTCAATTGCCTACGAAATTCCGGTTGACGAGGTTGCGACGAGTGACGCGCAGGCGTTTACGGTTCTGGTCGCCAAAGACGGAAAGACGTACTATCAGGCGGGGCTTGATAAAGTCAGCGAGATTGAGGATAAATTTAGCGTTAAAACGAGCGACGATTTGATCGCGGTGCACATGATTCCAAAACCGACTTCGACCGAAGAACAAAAATATCCGTATCTATTCCCGGCTTCTGACTGGGCGCTGACTTTCACGGGCGAGCAGCCTTCGTGGTGGACTAGCGACCTTGAGGCTAAGGTGAAAACGGCGTTTGAATCGTGGAAAAAAGTGGCGTACAACTTCGATTTAGCCGGCTTCCTCGATTACTTCAACACGCTTCCGAGCGAGGCGCAGGAACCGACCGCTGAGGATAAGGCGCTCCTTAAAGAGTGGGCAATTTACAAAAACAAAGAGGGCTCGGATACAAAATATGCCGCGCAAGGTTCAGTTTGGGCAGGCGAAAGCATCTGGAATGATGCGGCGCAATACCTGAATGACGAGTTCGGTGTGGTCTACGGTCAATGTCCTGGACCGACAGCAGTTAAAGGTATCACGGCGCTTGGCATCACGCTCGACAAGGCGACCGAGGACAAAGTCGGCAGCTCTGTCGGCGAGAAGGAATTCCTCGGCATCTGGTTCACCAACACCGAAAAATGGGAAGCGACCGGCGACTCAACTTACCCATATGAAGCGATGGCGAAGCTTTGGAAAAAAGGTTTCATCCCGTCGTTTGACGGCACAACTTGGCGTTTATCGAGTGGGAAAGACGGAAAAATCGTCTACTCGGCGACCGAAAAAGAGTTGCTTGGCAAGTCGGCGACCGATGCTAAATCGACAAACATTTTGCCGTTTGCAATCGGCGGTGCAGCTGCCGTGGTGGCACTTGCCGCACTTGGGTTTGTGATTTTAAAGAAGAAAAAATAGCTTTTAAGGCCTTCGGAAACGGGGGCTTTTTAAGTTGCGAACGCTTACAAATTAAGTGTTAAGATGCGCGCTTACGAAAAAATTTTTAATTTGATAAACTAGAAAAGTTGTGCAACTCGGGCCTCGCGCCCCTTAAAAGAATAGGATTTGAAATGACAGACAAGTATCACAAACATCACCAAGTAAAAATTATGCTCGGCCTTTTGATCGTCGGGTTCGTCGGCATGTTCAGCGAAACGGCGCTCAACGTCGCGGGCGAAAATATCATGGACGCATTCGGCATCGACGCCGGCACGTTCCAACTTTTATTCACCGGCTACCTGTGCGTAATCGGTATCGTTCTACCACTATCAGGGCTTTTGACGCGCCTGTTTTCAACGCGCGCTTTGGCGTTCTTCGCGATGATCGACTTCATCGCAGGAGCAGCTATTTCGGCAATTGCGCCAAACTTCGGCTGGCTTTTAGCAGGACGTTTGATTCAAGGGGCAGCAGTCGGAATCATTCTGCCGTTAGTTTTCGTCGTTTTGCTCGCGATTTATCCGCCGGAAAAACGCGGGGCTGCGATGGGGCTTGTTGGACTTGTAATTATGTTCGCACCAGCTGTGGGGCCTACTGTTAGTGGGATTTTGGTTGCGACTTTAGGTTGGAGATTTATTTTCTGGATCTTTATTCCTGTTATTTTGGTTGCTTTGGTTGTTGCGTTTAAAAATCTAACAAACGTGTCGGAAGTGACAAAACCGAAAGTCGATTTTTTCTCGATTTTATTATCAGTTTTAGGTTTCGCTGGGCTTGTTTTCGGTACGAGCTTCGCTGCTGAAAAAGGCTGGTTGTCGCCAGTTGTGTTGATTTGTTTAGCTGTAGGAGTTGTGGCGCTTGCGGTTTACTGCCGTCGCCAGTTGAAGTTGGATGCACCGATTTTAAACGTCCGCACTTTTGCGACGTCGGCGTTTTCGATCGGAACGATTTTGATCGTGATCACGTTTGGAATCATCTTAGCGACAATGTATTTGATCCCGATGTTATACCAACAGGGTCTAGGCTTGGCCGCTGACCACACGGGGTTGATCATGCTGCCGGCCGGAATCGTCAACGCGGTGTTGTCAATCGTAGCCGGAAAAATGTTCGATAAACACGGAGCGCACATGCTCGTTCGGGTCGGCTTCTTGATTACGGCAGTAGGGGCGTTGTTCCTAGTGTTGACGCCTGCGAACCCGCCAGCTTTGTATGTTTTACTAGCTCACGTTGTGATGATGATTGGAATTCCGTTGGTGGTGTCACCGGCGCAAATGTATGCGCTAAACTCGCTACATGGACCAATCGCCGCTGACGGTAGTGCTATTATGAATACTTTACAACAAATAGGGGCGGCGCTTGCGACTGCCGTTGCGACTTCGTTCCTAGTTTTAGGCGCGCATGGTAAGGCGGTTGTTGAATTGCCCGGTGCGGATTTCGTTTCAGCCTCGCACTTTGGGTTCGGATTCATTTTCGTCTTGACTTTGGTCGGGTTGTTGATCTCGTTCAAGGTCGTGAACCACAAAGTCCACGAAGTCGTCATCGAAATCAACGACGACGAAACGGAAGAAGAGCTTGACGTCGAATACTTCGACTAAAATGCGCTCAAAAAGTGAGATTTAATAAAAAATTGCCGATTTTTGTCAGGTTGGAGCGTGTATAGATTTTATACATGCTCCAACTTCGCAAAAACAGCCAAAAACTTTCTAATTTAACTTTTTTGAGCGTGTTTTCCTGATATAATAATAAAATGAATAAAATTGAAATAGTGCCTTATGATAAATTGCGGCCGGAAGCAATGGAATGGTATAGCAATCCGGGAATTCAGAAAAACGTGAATGGGATTGAGATGCCATATTCGCGAGAGCAAATCCAGAAGATGTATGATTACCAGCGGACGCACGGCGAACTCTACTATATAGAATACAACGGAAAAACGGTAGGTGACGCTTCGACGTTCGACGACGAATACGCCATTGTTGTAGCACCTGAAGCCCAAGGAAAAGGCATCGGCAGCATCGTGACCGAATATTTTGTTTCACTTGCCCGCCTTCGAGGAGACAAGGAATTCAAGGTTGAAATCCACGACTACAACGAACCATCGAAAAAGATGTTCGCCCGCCTAGGCTTCGAAAATTCCGAAGGAAATAGCTACAAAAAACTACTCGTCTAAATTAACAGACGAGTAGTTTTTGCTAGCATGAAATTGCGGGTGCACCGAATGGACTGGCACAGTAGCGACCCCGACAATTAATGCGGCGAGCGCTAAGTAATGCACTAAAACTTTTTTGATATCTGACATATTTTTTCCTCCTTATGTTTCAACAAGTATATCATCCCGCCCTTAAAATGCCCTTAAAACTTTAAACTTGCACCTTTCTTTGCCAACTCCGAGCGCTAGTGATATACTGAATTTAGATGATTTCACGAAAGAAGGAGAACGAAATGACTTTTGAAAACACGGCGGTTGTCGCCATCGATATGCAAAAAGGGATTTTAAAATTGGCGGCGAAAAAAGCCGTCCCGCACACGGTCGAAGAGCTCGTGGCAAGTAACGAAGCAGTAATCAAGGCGGCCCTGGCAAGTTCCGCGCCGGTCATCCTGATCACCGTCTCGAAACACTACTTCCCGCGCGGCTTCGCCAAACGTTTCAAGACCCTCGCTTTTAGCGAAGAAATCTTGGGAAGTCACGGCATCTGCGAATTCACGAAATACGAGCCAAGCGCTTATTCTGTTTCGTCGTTCCGCGAATATCTTGAAGCGAATCAAGTTAAGACGATAATTTTGACAGGAGTTGCGACGAGTAATGGCGTTTTGAAGACGGCCCGTGATTTAGTCGAACACGGCTACAAAGTTATCACAGTCGAAGATGCGACAGATGATATGTCGCTTGAGCGCCACAACAAGGCGATTACAGAGCTGAAACAACTCGGCGAAGTCGTGCAAAGTACAGATTTATAAATAATAAAAACGGTTTTAGGTCAAGGCGCCTAAGACCGTTTTTTTGAACTTTATACTAGTATAAAGCAAAACGTTTCTTCTTGACTGAAGAAACGTTACTAGGAGATTAATATGAATTGTTACGTATCGAAAGACTTGATTGATATCGCAAAAGAAATTATGGAATTAATAATACCCGTAATAACAGCAATCATCGGGCTGGCTGGTGTTTTTTGGCAAGTGAATAGAACGTTGGAAAATGCTAAAAAATTAAAATGTTTTGATGTAGTAAATGAAATGATTTTAAAATTAGTGGAAATAGATATAGAGCTAGATTCTAATGCTACCTACATATTTAGAAAGGATGTTCCGTTAACTATTGCTGAATGTTTGAAAAAATCTTATGCAGTCTTAGATAAAGATGAAACAGAAAAGATAAAAGCGTTACTGGATAAAGCTAACGAAATCCATAGGAAATATACTGAAGGTTTATTTGTTGCGAACCTAGAAGATTATGTCAATGGAACTAGTAATACTATAGCATTCCATATAAAAGCACTAAAAGAAGTAAAAGATGATTTGATATATAATGAAATCCGCAGTGATATAAAGCAAATAATTAAAAATTTAGAATTAGTTATAAAATAAGAGGCAGGAGAAAAATTGATGGAATGGCTGTATGAAAATAGTTGGTGGATTTATGCGGGTAGTTTTGCAATCTTAGCATGTTTAGGCGGTTGGGTTTTAGAATGGTGCAAAAAAGAAGAAAAAATCTCTGAAGAAGATAGAATAACAGATCCTTTAGTGAAAATAAATGTAAAAGCTGTAAAAAAAATAACCATAACCATAATGATAACTTTAGGTATAATAGGCAGTATAGCTGCATTTATATCCGGAATTAATGCTATGAATAATTATGATGGTAGCCCGGTTGATGGAGAACGATTTAAGTGGTAAAAGGTGAGTTATAAAAAATTTAAACCCTAAGGTTCACGCCTTGGGGTTTTCAAAATGAGTTTTAGAATTTTAGGAGGAGTCAGGTGCGTTTTGAGTGTGAAATATGGCTAAAAATCGCACCTGACTCCTCCTAAAACAGAAAACAGAAAAGTGCTATTTAACAACAAATCGATAATCAAAATAAAAAAATTTCTAACTTAATAATTGCATAATTATTTTACTTGTACATCCAATAGTGGTACAATGGTTACACAAAGAAAGTAGGTGCTTTATGAATACAGTAGATGCGCAAGCAAGAATTTCGATTAGAATCAACGCGGATTTAAAACAACAAGCGACAGAGGTGTTGTCAAAAATGCAACTAGATATGACAACAGCAGTAAATTTATTTCTTGATCAAGTAGTAAAACAAAACAAATTACCGTTCGAAATCACCAATGAAAAATACACCGAGCGTGACTTGCGAGAAATCCATAAAATGATTTTGGCAAGTGACGAAGATATTAAGCACGGTAGAGTAATCGATGCGCGTGAATATTTTGCATCGTCTATGGTAGCCGAGGAAGATACACCGTATGAATAGATATCGCATAGTTATGACAAAAACCGCAATTAGAACGCTAGAATCGGCAATTGACTTTGTGGTAGCTAAGCGTGGAAGCCATCGAGCTGGAGAAGTGTTGAAGGACAAAATCAGCTCCGCTATCTTCAAGTTGGATGCAAATCCGCATAGAGCACCTATATTCGAAGAATATAACACTTTAAAGGGACAAGAGGGGGTTAGGAAGTTTATTGTAGGTGATTACACGGTAGTAATTAGTATTGATGAATTGGCAAAACTGGTCTATATAAGAGGTGTTTACAATAGAAAACAAAATATAAAATATTATTACTAAAACGGGCATAATAGCTCGTTTTTTCAGTTATAGATAAAAACTATAACTAATGGTACAAATATAGTCTCTTCACTAAACTGCGACCAAGTGCTACAATATTATTAAACTACACCAAAAACGAGGATAATAATATGAAAAAAATTCTGATTACGCTAGCTGCTGTCATCGGCTTCATAGCCCTAGCACCACACGTCCGAGCCGATGACATCACGGTCTATGCGGACATCGAAAAGACTTCGATTGCGAGCCTTTACCCGACGTCCGAAAGCCCGAGTTTCGTGGCTAAACCGATTGAGCTGAAAATCCCCGAGGGAACATCGGCCATCAACGCACTCAACTACCTATATAAAATCGTCTATCCAGACGTCGCCGAACCGCTAAAATTACTCTACGGCGGCGGCTACGTTTCGGGATTCTACGACCCGACCTACACGCGCAACCCAGACTATCCGAGCGGCCGCTGGCTTTATCCCGGCTATTTATCGGAGCGCGACGACGGCAGCGGCTGGATGTTTTCGGTCAACAACGTGGTGCCGACAGTTGGCGGGGCAAGTTACCAGCTCCACGACGGCGACATCCTTCGCTGGCAATATGCTCCGAGTGGCGCTGGCATCGGTCGACCATTCGCGGTCAATCGCGATGCGTTAATTGTAGCTGTCGCAAAGGCGGTAAATAAACCCGACTACGAAGCGCCAGCGAAAGCAGCACTCGACATCCTTGCCAAGCCCAACAATGAAGCAACTCAGGATGAAGTTGATGCAGCTTTAGCTAATCTCGATATTCCGGTTTTGACTGGTGGGAATGATGCTCACGTCAATCAAGGTTCACAGTTCAATCCGTTTGAGGGAATCAACGCGCGCGATTTGAACGACGGCGACTTGAGCGACAAAATTCAAATCACAGGAGAGATCGACACGAGAAGACTGGGCAGTTATCGTCTGACTTACACGGTCACTAACTCCCGTGGTGCGAGCGCCCAGCTCAATCGTAACATCCAAGTCCAACTTGCTCCGACTCCGCGCGCAACTTGGCAATCAAGTCTAGCAGATTTATTAGGCGTGGTCAAAACTAATCCAACTACTGACTGGTCGGTTTTTGCCCTAGCCTGCAGCGGCTTCGAAAACAAGGACCTCTATGATAATTACCTAAAAAATCTCGATCCAAAACTCAATCAACCGACAGATTACGCTCGTACAGTTCTCCTTCTTTCGAGTCTTGGATGCGATGCTCACAACTTCAAAAACCAAGATTTAGTCACTCCGCTATTAAACGAAAAATGGGTCGAGGAGCAAGGAATCAACGCTGTCATCTTCGCAATCTTAGCTCTGAATTCGCACGATTACGCAAATACACAAAAATACGTTAACTACCTAATCGACCACCAAAACCCTGACGGCGGTTGGTCGCTCTTCGGATTAGAAAGCGACGTCGACATCACTGCGATGGCGCTTCAAGCACTAGCTAAATCAAACAACCAACCCGAGATAGACAAAGCGGTCGCATTCCTAGCGAACGCGCAAAAAGTCGACGGAGGTTTCGAGTCTTGGGGCACTGAAAACGTCGAGTCAGCAACGCAGGTTGTCATCGCATTAACCGCTCTCGGCATCAACAACGAAACCTTGCAAAAAGCAATCGAAAACATCAAAACTTTCCAATTGTTTGACGGCTCATTCACCCATGACAAAATCTCGCTAACATCAAACGCGATGAGTAGCGAACAAGTGCTCTGCGGCCTTGTCGCCTATGATCGTTATGTCAACGCAAAACCAGCCTTCTACGATTTCCGCGATGCGTTCAGAAATCCAGCACCAGTTGTTGCACCAGCGCCAGCGCAAAAACCGGTGGCAAGTCCTGTGGTAACTCCGGCAGCCGTAATAACCGTCAAAATAGCACGAAATAATCCAACTGTAAAATTTTCAAATAATATTCCGACGACTCGAAAACTCCCTAACACAGGGACACAAACAACACCTGCAGCATCAGGGATTCCCGTAGCAAATCCACTAATTGAAGTCGAAAAAATAGCCCAAACTGTCAAAAAAGCAGTTCAGCACGCGGCCGAAGTCGCAACAGGAAACAACATGATTTTACAAAGCGAGCTTTTAGCGCTAGCGGGTTTAATTGCCGCACTTTCACTTCTTTACCGGCGGAAAATTAAAATATAACAAGAAAAGGTGCCGTGGTGGGCACCTTTTTGGTATAATACACGAAAACAAGCAAGGAGTCTAGAATGTACACGTTAAACGAGATTTTCTTCGGGGGACTAGCAATGCTGGTCGGCGGAATTTTCTGGCGAGCAAGGCATCTGCGCAAATGCAAATATTTCACGAGCATCATCGGGCAAGTAATTGATCAGCAACGATTGAACGGCGGTAAAGATTCTGATTCCTTCCGAGAAGTCATCACATACTACGTCGACGATTTTCGATACGTTTACATCAGTCAGAGTAGTTCATATTGGCCGAGAGAGGTAGGTACTCGAGTTGAGCTGCTATATAATCCCGAAAATCCACAAGAGGCGATTCTGCCCAAACCGAATGCTGGTTTGTTATTCATCGTCTTAGGATTTTTTTTGACAATCTTTGGCGGCATCCTCTGGTTTTTAAGCAAATAGTTTGGTAACAAGGAGATCTTACATGGAAGATTTTATTATGAGCAATTTTATCGCCCTCGACGTGATGTGTTTCGGCGCTGTTTTATTCATGTTCGGCTTCGTCCGCACGCAAATTCGCAAATACAAAGCGCGTTTTTTCAGGCAAGTCACCGGCATGGTTAACGATGACTTTCGCGACCGCACCGGAAAAAGATGGATTACGATTGATTACGTAGTTGAGGGAGAGCACTTTCAATATTCGACTCGCCAGCCGTCTGCCAAAAGCAGGGGCTACTACATCGGCGATGAATACGAGATGATGTACGATCCGAGTGCGCCGGCCGACTCATGTATGTTGGCTGAAAAGGGTGACCCGATTGTTATGTATGTCGGTTTGATAACTGTCGTCGCGTGCATCGGCTGGATTATCATAGGTGGATAGAATGGCAAATAAAATAGTTGAAAAATACCGCACATCGCGGGGCAAGTTTGACCGCGCTAAGATTAAAAATTTGGCGTTTTTAGTCAAGCAGGATGGGCATCCAATCTCGTTCGTTAAATCGATCAAAGGTCTGTTCCGCGGATACGCACCGCACGCTGGTGGCGTTTTTTACGAATCTCAAATGGGTAGCAACTTCGCGGTGACTAGCCATTACTCGACCCAAAATCCAGACGACGTCGCGGTTTATCTCGAGTTCTTGGAGGGGGTTAATTGCCCGTATCACTACGCAGAAAAAACGACGCTTTTTACGCGCCGAACGAAATACCAGGTGAAAGTGGTTTGCAAAGAGCTGCCGCTGGATTTTATGGTGCAATTTAAAGGTGAATAAATGGCGAGCATAACTTACGAAATTGCAAAACAAATCATCCTCAAAACGCAGCATAAGTGGATCTACGAGCTGAGCGAAGGCGAACTCCTTGAATATCTAAAAACAGAAAAAGACAAGCGAAAAACAGATCCGCCGCGCTTGATCCGTGCCCGTTACAAAATCGAAACCCGTAAAATCGCAGGCTGCAACTGCCACATCATCAATCCCGGCTCGAACCGACCGGTCGTCCTGTTTCTCCACGGCGGAGGCTTCATCCTCGAAGCCGAATGGGCGCACTGGGTCGCCATCGACAAAATCCTCCGCGCGAGCGGCGCCGAAATCTGGTTCCTCGTCTACCCGCTACTCCCCGATTTTTCGGCAAGTCAAATGAGCGCCGTCGTACTCAGTACTTACAAAGAAATGCTGGCAAGTTACAACCCTCAGAACATCACCGTTCTAGGCGATTCTGCCGGGGCAATTCTTGCGATCAATCTAGCGCAAAGCATCAATAAGCTAGACTTTCCGCGTAAAATGATTCTGGTATCTCCTGGGCAGGTCGCAGTCAAAGACGAAAAAATGCTCGCGAAAATGAAAGAGATTGAACCTCGTGACATCATGCTGACTACGAAAATGTTTGACGTTATCGGAAGCCTAATGCCAGAAGTAACCAAAGATAATTACGAACTTTTAAGCCGTGGGGACTTTCCACCATTACTCGTTTTCTCAGGAACAGACGAAGTTTTCTATCCGGCGGTGACTGAGTTTGTCGAAAACCTGAAAACACCAGTTGACTTCATAGTAGGAGATGGCCTCTGCCACGTTTGGCCTTACGTTCCACTCGTTCCTGAGTGTGAAGCCGGCCTAAACAAAATAATCGAAGCGATAAAATAATAAATATCGGACTTTTCGCGTTTTGTGGTCATTTTCCGTGAAAAAAGACCACAAAACGCGAAAAGTCCGATAAATTGATTTTTATACTAGAAATTAACCAAGCTAATCAACCCGACGTGGTCGTGATAAGCCGTATAATTCGGATTTTTACGATTTTGTGCCAGCACCTCAGTCGTGATAATCAGGTGGCAGAAATCCTCGAGGTAGTCGAAATTAGTGGCTTCTAGCGATTCGACAATATCGATTGTTTTATTGATTTGATTTGTCGCTGCGACTGTATCCCCGCTACGGAAAAGCAGAATCGCATCAATTATTTTAACGTTAATAAAAATCGAAAGTTCTCCGTGCGAACCCGCGATGGCTTTGAATTCATCGTTACACTGTTGAGCAATTTCGTTTTTTCCTTCGGCGAGAAAAGTCAAAATAATATTCTGGATAATCATTTTAACAATCGTGCGATTAAAAGGGTTGGCCGGATTTTGCAACTCGCGGATGAACAGCTCGAACCACTTCAAAATAGTCGCCTCTGGCAGCGCAATCAGCGTATTGTTAAAAATCACAAGATCAAAACTGTGCGGATACCGAAACTCGCTAAAATAATTCAGCAGAAAATTATTTTTAAGCATCTTTTTATCCGGCAGAATCCGCGCTTCGAAAACCTCAATCAGGGCAAGTAAAAGCTGTTGCTGCGTCGGACTAGACTCGTTTTTAGCATCCTCGACCTCGCTCTTCAAAGCGGCAAGTCGCGCGAGATCATCTGCGGATCCAGCGACAATAATCGCTGTTTGGATATCACTAAAATAGTTGTTTTTTGTATTGAAGAAAAAAGTTTTTGGCGAAACATGAATGGCATCGAGAATCTGCAGCAAATCCGTCGAAGAAATCGTACATTGATTATTTTCAAATCGACTCAGGCGCGATTGGGCGATTATCCCTTCCAAATCTTTTTGGGAATAGCCTTCTTTGATGCGTGCCGCCTTGACCATGTTGCCAATATTTTCAGGAGTAATAAAGTCCATATTTTTCGACCTCTTATTTCAATAGATAAAAATAGTATAACACACCGATAAGAAAATGTTAAAAATTTAATGAACTTATAAGATAAAAATGCTTGGAAACTCTTTTTTGGTATAATTACAACATTAGAACAAAAAGGGGAATAAAAAATGAAAAAATTAATAGCTATTTTAACGTTATCAGCAATATTTTTACTTGCCGGAACGCAGTGTCTAGCTGAATCAAATCCAGGGAATGTCCAAGATCCCGGGGCTGGTGAAATAAAACCGGTGGAAGGCGAAAAAGCTATTGGGGCACTGGGGAACGCAGTAGTGGTCTCGCTGCCTAGCGAGGAAGTCGTAGCTAACAATTCGCAAGCTCATCTAGTGGGCAAATAATAAAAACAAGATCAGCTTAATTAGGGCTGGTCTTTTTTTGTTGTCTTAAATGTTAAGAAAGCAAAAAGCAAATTTCTTGGCAATTTATGACTGATAATCATATTTTTGAATAAGATCAATGAAACGTTAGTCCGGAAAGTAGCTGATTTATGTTTTTTCATAAAAGTCGCAAAAATACAATTAATAATTTGATAGAATAAATAAAAACGAGGAGAAGAAAAGATGATGAAAAAAACTATTGTAGTTTTATTAGTAGTACTTCTAATGATGCCAACCTCGGCATCGGCAGCAATTATCCAGAAAACAATCCCGGTCAAGGACGATTGCGAAATCGCGCTTTGGAAAAGTTTGCACGGAATCGATGCGTCTAATAAATATGCGAACATGGGCGACAACACCGCGGCACTCCAAATGTACGGCGAAGATATTGAAAAAATATTGAGCAAGTACGCTCCGATTGTCAAAGAAGAACACGATGAGGCTAACGATTTAGATGTAGCTTATAATTTTGTCGTTGAACACGAAGTGGTAGCTGAAATGATCGCTTCAGGAGAGCAAAACGCAAATGAGCTAGCGAAATACAAAACGATTCGCAAAAACTTTATGGAAATGATAGAAAGTAAATTTGGTGATATATTATGGTAAAAAAATTTGCAATTGCAGTGACGGTTTGCGCGCTGCTGATGGCACTAATAAGCCCAGTGGTTCGGGCGGAGTCGTTTGAAAAGAAACCGCTTGAAATTAATTTGTGGCACGAGCTGTATATTTTGGATTGCTATACGCGTGATTTGAACAATGACACGTGGGATCGCACACGTCATATGAACTTCATTGAAGATGAAGAGGATTACGCGAATCCGGTGACATATTACGCGACAGCGACGAACCGAATTTATGTAAAAATCAAAGCTAATATCGCGCCTTATACGAGAATTATAAAAGATGAAATGGATTCGCTTGAGGCCGAGCACGCGGCGATTCCGGCGGATTTGCAGGCGGGTTATGAATTCGCGAAAATCCATAACGACATCGACGAAATGCCGTATGTCGGAAATTATGACCAAGCGAAATACGAAGCTAAAGTAGCGGAATATCCTGCGGTCAGAGCGGCGTTTATGAAAATGGTTGAGACAAAATATCCCTATATTATCGACGATTATTTCGTTCCAGAAAAGCCTCAAAAGGAAAAAGATAGCGGCGGTGGCATGATGGAACGTCCAACGCCAACAATGGCTAGCATCATCAAGCCCGACTATAGCCATTACGGCGATTCAGATTCTGGTGGCATTGAGCATTACTAGTAAAATAAATAGCGAAAGCGAAGGAGAAAGAAAATGAAAACAGTAAAAAAATTATTAATCGCAGCAATGGCGGTGGCGACACTTGCCCCGTGGGTTATCACTGCTTCGGCAAGTGCGGCGGAACCAACGATTTCGTGGTTCTCGATCGACGAGGATGCGCACGCCAAATACGAAGTTCGCCTTGAACAAAAGTTGCGCGTTCACGAGTGGTATGAAGCAGATTCGCAAAATGGCAATTGGGCGCCTGAACGTGTCGGAGCTTTTGATAGCAATGGCGACTGGCAGTCTGACTTGCCTCGTGGTGACTACGCGAGCACGATGCGCCTTTTAGAAGCCTACATCAACATGGATGTGGCGTGCTTCTCGTCAACGCTGAGTGCGGAACACAGCGTGTATACGGAACTGAACGTGGAGCAACCATTTGAGCTTACGGTAGCGTGGAGTTTCGCTTGTGCTTGGACACGTGCAGCGAGCCTTAATAGAACCGAAGACGATCTTCAAGTATATCACGAGGCCGCAAAACCTGCGTTCTTAAAATATGTCGAAGAAAAACACGGGATGTTTAATCCCTTTTAAATAAAGGAGAAAAAATGAAAAAATTTGCAATTATAGCGCTATTGGCGCTATTTCTGCCGTGGGTTATCACGGCAGCGGCGGGGGATCCAGGTCATTGGATAGTTGATCCGGATCCTTATCAAAGCGCTCGCGACTATAGCGAAGTCATCGATCCACTGGCGCCGCCGATTAGTTAAATTCTCGCAAAGCCGTCCGTTAGGGGCGGTTTTGTGCTATAATGGAAGAAAAGATTTTTGGGGTGGAAATATGAAATATTTAACGAAGAAAAATGTGTTGTTAGGGATTTGTCTAGCGTTGGTTTTATTATTCGAATTTGTGACAATGCACATTGAAGGCGACTGGCCTGTTATTTTTATTGATTTGCTTAATTTCGGGGCATTTGCTGCGATTTTATTATGGGTGCACAAGAAAATTTCACCTGTTACCGAAAAGTGGTTTAAGTATGCCGCCATTGGCGTTATTTTAGTTTCGATTTTGTCGACGTGGATTTTTCCAACTTATACTTTCAAAATCCCTTACGCGATGGGTGAGCGCGAAGTTTTGAGTAAGAAACTGGGTGGCTATACTGAAGGCGTTAAGGTCGACAAGGACGAGAAGGCAATTTTCACTAAGGCCGTTCGCGGGACTGAGTATGCAGAATATACTCCGGTCAAGGTCGCAACGCAATTAGTGAATGGAAAAAATTATAAATTTTATGCAAAACTTGGGCATAAGAGTTTTAAACTGATTACGGTTTATGTGCCGTTTGGCGAGGGTGCTACGCCGAAAATTACTAAAGTCGAAAAAGCCGACGTTGAATATAAATAAGCGAGGAAAATTATGCTAAGAATTACGCAAATCAAAATCTCAATTCACGATGATTTAGAGAAAATAAAATCGTTAATTTCGCAACGCTTAAAAATTTCGGCTAGTGAAATTATCGACTATCGCATTTTCAAAGAGTCGATTGATGCTCGTCGTCGCGGCGAAATCTGGTTCATCTACGCTGTTGATGTCAACGTCAAAAACGAAGCTCGCTTTTTAAATGGCAGCTATAAAAATGTCGCGCTGACACCTGATGCTGAATATAAAGACCCCGAAATCGGTGCTGGTAAATTAGCCAACCGTCCAGTCGTTGTCGGCTTCGGACCAGCGGGAATGTTTGCGGCTTTGTTACTTGCCCAACATGGCTATAAACCAATTGTTTTAGAACGTGGCGAATCAGTCGATGAACGCGTAAAATCAATCGAAATTTTTTGGACTAAGGGCGAATTGAAACCTAATTCAAACGTGCAGTTTGGTGAAGGCGGAGCTGGCACTTTTTCAGATGGGAAATTGACAACGCGGGTCAAAGATTTGCGCGGACGTAAAGTCTTACAGGAACTAGTTCGAGCCGGGGCGCCAGAAGAAATTTTATACAAAGCCCACCCACACGTCGGAACTGATCTTTTGCGCGATATCGTCAAAAATATTCGTAAAGAAATCATTTCGCGCGGCGGCGAAATTCGCTTTAATACGCAAGTCGAAAAATTCGTAAGTTCTAACGGCGCTTTAAGCGGTTTAGTCTTAGCTGGCGGCGAGGAATTGCCCGCGGAACGCGCCATACTTGCCATCGGTCACAGCGCGCGCGATACGTTCGCCGAGCTGCACCGCGAGGGGGTCGATATGAGTGCGAAGCCATTTGCGGTTGGGGTGCGGATTGAACACCCGCAGGCGGTGATCGACAAGGCGCAATATAAGGAATTTGCTGGGCACGAGCGACTTGGGGCGGCGGAATATCACTTGACGCACAAGGCGAATAACGGGCGTGGAGTCTACACTTTCTGTATGTGTCCGGGCGGGATGGTTGTCGCGTCGACGTCGGAAGAGGGCTGTTTGGTAACGAACGGAATGAGCGAGCAGGCGCGGAACCAGCCGAACGCAAATAGCGGTTTGCTCGTGCAGGTGACGCCGGAAGATTTCGGAAGTGAACACCCGCTGGCAGGGATTGAGTTCCAGCGCAAGTTAGAGGCGAAGGCATTTGAGTTAGGTGGTAGTACCTACCAAGCACCGGCGCAGTTGGTCGGAGATTTCTTGAAAGGGCAGGCATCTACGGAGATGCGATCAGTGAAGCCGAGTTACAGTCTGGGCGTTAAGCCGACGGATTTGAGCGAGCTGTTCCCGCACTATATAACTTCGGCTTTGAAAAATGGTTTGATTGGGATGGACCGCAAGCTTCGAGGGTTCGCGATGCCTGACGCCGTAATGACGGGAGTTGAATCGCGTTCGTCTTCGCCGGTTCGGATTAACCGTGACCACGATTCGCTTGAATCTCTATCGATCGCGGGAATTTACCCAAGTGGCGAAGGAGCAGGCTTTGCGGGCGGCATAGTTTCCGCCGCAATCGACGGTTTGAAGTGTGCTGAGAGCATAATTACCCAGTTTTCACCTAAGTAAAATGAGCCTATGTGCTTTTAAGGCGTTTTTTATGCATTTCGAGGTCTGGATTGCGTAAAAAACGCCTTAAAAGCACATGGGGCTTTTTAAACCCCGAAATTTTTGCTATAATTGATAATATGAAGAAGAAAATAAAAATAATATTAGCATTAACCCTAATTTTTACAACTTTAACCGGGTTTAAAGCCGGCGCAAAAGTAGACTACGTCGCAATCGGCGATTCGCTAACGGCAGGTGACGGAAATAAGGAAAACGACCGTTTTGCGAGCGCATTTACGGAACTTATGAACGAAAAATATGATATAAAAATAAAGCAACACAACTACGGCGTCAGCGGAAACACGAGCGAGCAGATTTTGCAGCGCCTAACCGACAACACAAACGGCATCAACGACGATATCAAGAATGCGCAGATCATCTCAATCACAGTCGGCGGAAACGACATCAAAAACTGCGTGATGGAAAAAATCGTAACCAACCTCAACCTCGACCAAGCCGAGTTCTATCCAGCGATCGAAACCTACGAAAAAACCGTAACCAAAATAATCAAAGCAATCCGCAAACAAAACAAAAAAGCGCAAATCTACGTGATGGGAATTTACAATCCGTTCTACAACACCTTCCCACGCGACCGCGACCTCTTCGACCTGGTCATCAACCGCTACAACGACGCCATTAAACGCGTAATTGAAAAAGACAAAAAGGTGACCTACGTTCAAACGAGCGACCTCATCAAATACCCGAAAATCGACTTCGACAGCGCGTCCGACCTGAGCGACGAACCCCAAGACTCCGGCGACCCGCTCTCAACTTACGACTACTTCCACCCGAACGCTAAATCCCACAAACTCTGGGCGAAAGCGCTCGCGAAAGCCGTCACTCAAGACAATAATTTCCCAGCGAGGAAGAAAAAATGAAAAAACTAAAATGGTTCCTCCTAGGCACACTCAGCGGCGTAATCCTCACAATCGTAGCAATCGCCGCGACAATTGCCATCCTCTTCTCCGTCCCGTATTCATCGGCTGAAAAGACAAAAACCACTTCGGCAAGTCAAGACAAAGTCGTCCTGATTTCAACATCGGCGAACACCGAGCAACTAACAAATATCATCAATAATAACAAGGCCATATTAGGAAAAGAATTTGAAAACGCCGACGTTACATTCTCGGCTGACGGTGAAATCCTTAAAATGAGCGCTAAGTTTCCATTGTTTGGGAAAGACCACAACTTCACAGCTGAGGTCGTCCCTAAACTACTCAAAGATGGCTTAGTCGAAGTTGAAATCAAAAAACTTCAGATCGAACGCCTGCCACTAACGGCTCCCGGCATCCTAGAAATGGTCAACAAAAAATTCCTCGGTTCGCACGAGGGTGTTAAATACGACGAAAAAACTAAAGCCTTCACCATCGATACCAAAATTTTTGAAAAAAATGGCTTCTCCTTTGAACCGAAAAAAATCGACATCAAACACGATTTAATCGAACTCGACATTCTCCAAAGAAAGAGCGACGCAAAATAAATCCAAGAGAGGTAAAGTAATGACTAAATCCCGTTTAGAGGCGTTCACGGATGCCGTAATCGCAATCATAATGACCATTTTGGTGCTCGAACTTGCAGTGCCGAAGGGGGCAAGTTTCACCGATTTATTCGCCGGAGAGAATGCGCCGATGTTCATCGCTTACGCGGTCAGCTTTTTCAATTTGGCAGTTTACTGGAACAACCATCACCACATGTTTCATATCGTCAAAAAAATAGATGGGAGGGTGCTTTGGACTAACAATATCTTCATGTTTTTCCTTTCGCTTTTCCCATTTACGACGGCTTGGATGGGGGAACACATCAACAGTTTCGCTCCGCAATTCATCCACGGGGTGGTAATTTTAGGAGCCGATGCGGCGTGGCTAGCGGTTCAAATTGCGCTCGTTAAATCGGGCGGGAAAGATTCGCATTTCGCCAAACTTTACAGCGATTATAAAAAGAACTATATCACGCTTGCACTCAACGTCATAGCCCTTTTAGCTGGATTCATCGCGCCGATTTTAATTATGATTATCAATGTCGGGATGACGATGTACTGGATTCTGCCCGAGCGCAAGGTCGAAAAGGCGGTCAAGCAGTGCGACATCGAGCACGAAAAAAACAAGAAATCAGGCAAGTAAAAAAACGCCCTCGAATAAATTTTCGAGGGCGTTTTTTATGATTTCAAATAGCCGCTCTTGGCTATGAATAATAGGTTGAACAGAATTGTAATTACGACGATTATCATCAGCGGAACGAGAAACAAACTCGCGAGCGTCGCAATTTCGAAACAGGTGATTAGCGCCATAATGAATCCCCTAACTGAATTTATTTTTTAATTTAACGATTCCGCGGAATCCGTAGATGTAGATGTAGCTTGCGATCACGATGCCGACAAAGAATACTACTAGCCAGCCGAATCCGAGACCGCTACCGCCACTCCAAAGATTTCCGATGATTGCGATAAGTGAATAGATTGTTAAAACGATAAACCCAGGCAATTCAAGACCTTTAGCGTAAATCGCACGTCCGCGATTAGCGCTGCGACCAAGAGAGTAAACCACAACACCGAGAACGAATAGAACAACGCTTGCGGCGAGTAATATTAATAGACCGATTATCCAGGGGTGGCTATTGCTTATAGATACATTCATATTAGTTCCAAAATCGTAGAAGAATTTCACAAGAGGGTTCACGTCTTTGTTGTGAGTTACGGTAACAACTCCGTTAGCACTTGTAGTATATGTATTCATAGCAACCGGCCCGTGACTTATAATCTCAATCAAACTAAGTAAGAATAAAATGAAGCTCGGAACTACAGCGACTGCGAAAATAGCTAATTGAACAAGTGCGCCAAAGAGAACCCCGGCAAGTGCAGCTCCGCTAAAGAAGAAGATGCATATCAATAAGGCATTAAGCGAAGTCGGGAACAAATCGAAGAAGTTATAGTGGAAATGTTCAGGAGTGATCGCTTTATAGGTCGCGAAATTTATTAGGTTAGCAGTAAAGAATGTGATGATAGTAGCAACTAAGCCGACTAAATATTTAGCAGTAAAAATCTGCCATTTTTTGTAGCGATTATTAAACAAGAAAACGTTGAAGTTAGTGAATGTATCGGTCGCGAAGAGTGCAATTCCGATAATTACTGCAGCAGCAACGATTAGAGCTACGAAGACTGAATAGGTAGTGTTATGTTGATAACCACTCGTTTTTAATACTTGTAAAATTTGTTCTTTTCTTAAAGAATTGTTAGCTTCTTTATAGTTGGCATAATGATGAGAGGTTAGATCTGTTCCGTCAGTTGAAGAGCCTATATAGAACGTCTCGTCGGCGTGAAAATCGCTATCGTTTTTATGCTTAGCGATATAGTTTTTAGTAAGCGAGTTGCTTTCGATAGATTGTTTGATATACGCATTATAAGATGAAGCTCCGTTGCTAGCCCCGATTGCTGTAATTAGCATCGATAGAGCGAACAAGCCAACGATGAGTAGTCCGGCACGTTTAAATATGATTTTAAATAGATTTTTATCCATAGTATTTCTCCTAGGTATTTAGTGACTAAACAGTGAAGTCATCTGAGTCAGTCTGAAGCGCTTGGGCGAAGACGTCGTCTAAAGTAACTGAAAGTTCTTCGAACAACAGTGGGTTCAACGCTTGAATTTCTGCTTTCAGATTATCGTTATAACTTTCAAACGTCGCCGTAATTATACGCCCGTTACGCTCAATGTGCGATGCGTTGTCAGTTATAATAGCAGGAAGTTCGGCTGTCTCGAAGGCAAGTTGAACCTTGCGGCTCGAAGATCTAACTTCATCTAATTCATAATCACGGGCAATCGTGTGATCTTTTAAGATTAAAACGCGACTTACGATCATTTCAAGTTCGCTTAAGTTGTGCGAGCTGATAATGATTGAAGATCCGCTTTCAGCTAAACGATCTAAGATAAGTTTAGTTGCGTTTTTCTTAACGATTGGGTCAAGTCCATCAAACGGTTCGTCGAGCAAAATATAGTTTGCATTAGAAGAAACAGCTAAGATGATTTTGAACAATTCTTTCATCCCTTTACTCAAAGAACGGAATCTTTTATTTAAAGGTAATTTTGTTTTTTCTATTAAATCAAATGCCGATTTAGCATCGAATTTCAAATAAATTAAATCCAATAATTCGATATTTTTCTTAAGTGTATTCGATTTTAAAGGATTATAAGAATCATCAATATAGAAAATATCCTCGCGGAGCGCCGGGGACTTGCCCGGATTTTCTGAATCTACCAGGTACTCGCCGCCGTCGGCTTCGTAGATGTTTGCGAGAGTGCGGAAGAGAGTCGTTTTCCCCGAGCCGTTGCGACCGACAAGGCCAATGATCTCCTGCGTGTCGATTTTGAAATTGATATCGTCGATGATGGTCGTGCCATCAAGTTTAGTCGTTAAGTTTTTAACTTCTAGCATTTTGTTACCCCCTAGGCTTTGAGCCATTCGATGATGGTTTCGTCGGACACGCCGTTGAAACGAAGCTCGATTAATAATTGTGTGAATTTTTTCTGCAGTTCCGGAATTTTATCCTCATCAGCGTGGTGAAAGTCGCTGACGAACACGCCGACCCCCTTGCGCGATGCGATGACGCCTTCTTCGGTGAGCGCTTGATACGCTTTCGAGATTGTCATCGGGTTGATGAGAAGTTCCTTCGCTTGCTCGCGGACCGAGGGCAATTTATCGTCGGGACGCAGGATGCCAGCGTTGATTTGTTTTTTGATGTCGAGTGCGATCTGCTCATAAAGCGGGGTCGGACTGTTTTTATCTAAGATAACCATGATGGTGCTCCTTTCAGATTTACTTCTATGCGTATTATAATACACCATACACAAACGAAGTGCAAGGATTTTATTAAATTATTTTCAAAACCTTAAACTAATTTGTTTTTAACTTGAGCAGCTTTGGTGAAACCGAAGATGTAGAAGTAAGTAGCTGCGGTGATTGCGACCGTGTAGACAACCAATGAAATAGGCGATTTTACCAGGTTCGGGATAAGGGCGATGCCAGCGTAAGTCAACAAAAAGAAGAAAGCCGGGATTTTGAAGCCGCGAGCGTAGATTGTTTGGCCTGAGTTTTCAGCACTTGAGCGCGAGTAGATGAATAGCCCGAGCGCTACGAAGAGAGCTGCGACTAATAGGAAAAAGCCGAAAACGAGGAAGTCGCCTTGCATGTTGGTGATTTTAAGCGAGTTCGGGATATCGAACGCTAAGCGGTGCAGGATGTCGCTCGTCGAGGCACTTGCCTTAGATGCTCTGTGTCCTAGCGGGTGAAGGATGTTTGACAGGCCGACTAGGAATAGGATGAAGCTCGGAACAACTGCGACGACGAAGATGATGAAGGGAACGATCCCGCCGAAGAGGGCGCTGAAGGCGCAAATGACGGTGAAGATGACAAGGGCGACGCCTAGCATGTTGACCGTCGATGGAAGTAGGTCGGTCAAGTGATACTTGAAGTGCTCAGGAATTGCCATTTTGTAGGCGAAGAAAGTGGTCAAGCTCGTCGCGGTGAAGGCGATGATTGTTGCGAATAGGCCGATGATGTATTTTGTCGCGAAGATTTGGCATTTGCGGTAACGCGTGCCAAACAGCACGTTGTTGAAGTTTGAAACCGTGTCGGTGAAGAACAGAATTGCCGCGAGGAAGAAAGCAAAGACAAAGGCAAGTTGAACCGGTTGGCTGTAGTTGTTGTCGTTTTCGTAATTGAGCGAAACGCCGTCAGCTCCGATGGCTAGGACTTGCGATTTTTTCAGAGCCTCGTTGGCTTTTTTGTAGTTCTCGCGAAGCGGATTTGCCGAGAAATTCTGCGATCCTTCGGTGTAGTGATAAATGTAAAAATCGGGGTCGTAGCCACTGTCGTTTTGGTCGCGTTCTTTGGCTGCTTTGGTTTGCTTGTTTTCGCTTAATTTTTGCGTGACATTGGCATCGTAGCTCTTTGCGCCGCTCGAAGCTAGGAAGTAGCTTGCGAAGATTGTTACAACGAACAGGGCGGCAATTGAGAAGCCGACGCGTTTTAGTATTAATTTTAATAATTTGATATCCATGATTTTTCTCCTTATGTTAAGCGACCAGTTCGTCGGATTTGTTTTTAAGTTCTTGGGTGAAGACGTCTTCAAGTGTAACGTCAAGCTCGTCGAACACGACCGGGCTTAGCGCTAAGATTTCAGCTTTCAGACCAGCGTTGTAGTTGTTGAAGGTAGCTAGGATGATGCTGCCGTTTTGCTCGATGTGCGATGCGTGTTCGCTGATGAGCGTCGGAATTTGGCCGTCTGCGAAGGCGATTTGAACTTTGCGATTTGTGATGCGCGCTTCGTCGAGTTGATAGTCGCGCACGATCGTGTGGTCTCTGAGAACCAGGATGCGGCTGACGATTGATTCCAACTCGGGCAGTTGGTGCGAGCTGATGATGATTGAAGACTCGCTGTGTTCTAGGCCGTCGAGCAAGACGCTGATTGCGTTTTTCTTAACGATGACGTCAAGGCCGTCGAACGGTTCGTCTAGTAGGATGTATTTAGAATTTGATGAAACGGCTAAGATGATTTTGAAGAGCGCTTGCATCCCTTTACTCATTTGACGGTATTTCTTGTTAAGAGGTAGTTGCGTTTTTCTGACTAGGTCGAAGGCGAACTGCGCGTCGAATTTTAGGTAGGCTAAGTCGTAAAGCTCGATGTTTTTTTTCAGTGACATCTTAACGAGTGGGTTGTACTGCTCGTCGATATAGAAGATGTCTTCGCGGTAGTCGGTTTCCTTTGTCGGGTTGTGACCGTCGATAGTGCAAGTTCCCGTTGTCGGTATGTAGTAGTTAGCTAGCGTGCGGAACAAAGTCGTTTTCCCAGTTCCGTTGCGCCCGATTAAACCGATCAGCTGTTTGCCCCCGATTTCTAAGTTGATGTTTTCAATGATGGTCGCGCCATCGATTTGTTTTGATAAGTTTTTTATTTCTAACATATGTTTTCTCCTTTTTGAATTCGTTCGTTTGTTATGTGTATTATAATACACTATACACAATAAAAGTCGCAATACACTTTTAAAGATTGCTTAGCTTTCTTAAGAACTGGATTTCCGTTTTTGTTAGTTACTATAGAAGGACTTTAAATTTTGCGAGTATAAACTCCAGCTTTTTGTTTAAAATTAAGGCGAAAACCGCAAGTTTATACTCGCAAAATTAAAAATACGCTTTTGCTGTTTAGATAAACATCGAAATATATTAAGAAATTTCTATAAATATTTTGACGTTTATCTAAATAAGTGATATACTAATCTTAGTTATTTAGATAAACTTCGAAACAGCAAAGGGGAATTATGGGAATTAACGAGACACTCAAGGCACTTGCCGATCCGGTGAGACGCGAAATTCTAGAACAACTAAAGTCCGGTCCGAAGAACGCCGGCGAGATTGGTGAGCACTTCGAGCTCAAAGGGGCGACCATTTCGCACCACCTGTCAATCCTGAAAGCTGCGGGTCTGATCGACGCGCAGAAAAAAGGCACCTTCATCACTTACTATCTCAACACGTCGATTTTCGAGGAAGTCGTCGGTTGGGTCGCAAAACTAAAAGGGGAATAAAATGAAAAAATTATTTAACATCGAAATCGGCCTCGGAGCTCTCGAGTTGCTCGCGCTGATAATCTTTAACGACAAACTGCCAACCAGAATGCCAATCCACTGGAACCTCTCGGGGCAAGTCGACGGCTACGCGAGCAAGTGGAGCATCTTGCTGCTACCACTAATCGCCATCACTGCAACGCTCGTGGCAAGACATGGCGCTCGGGTCGATGCGAACGGGCAAGTCAAAGACACTTCGGGAAAAATCGTCCCTTTGACAAGTTTGTTTATCACCGTAATTATCCTAGCTGTTGCGCCGATCACAATCGCCGTGACTGACGGTTTGAAATTTCCGATTGAAGGAATTTCGCTAGTCACCTTCGGAATTTTATTTATGATTTTGGGAAATTATGCCCCGAAAGTTCGCCGCAACAAAGTTCTCGGTTTCCGCTTTCCGTGGGTCATGAACGACGACATCCTGTGGGATAAAACGCAACGCTTCGGCGGTGCAGCGTTCCTCCTAGCAGGAGTTGTAATCGTTTTGACGGTTTTCTTAAGCGAGCCGATCAATCTAATCGTGGCAAGTGCTGCACTGATTTTATCAATCATCAGCACAGTTATTTATTCATTAAAAATTAAAGGAGAAAAATAGTGACAGCTAAATTAGAAGTAAAAAATATTTCAAAAAGCTTCGAAAATATCGAAGCGTTAACTGATGTATCGTTTGCGATTGAGCCAGGCGAAATTATGGGATTCGTCGGCGCAAATGGTGCCGGAAAAACGACAACTATGCGCATTATTATGGGCGTCCTAGCCGGCGATAACGGTGAAGTTCTAGTCGATGGGCGACCGATTAACCAAGATGACCGCGGACATATCGGCTATATGCCGAGCGAGCGCGGGATGTACCCGAAGATGAAAGTCGGCGAGCAGCTAGTTTATCTAGCCGAGCTTCACGGTTTAACAAAAAACGATGCCCGTGAAGAAGTCGCGAAATGGCTCCGCGAACTCAACATCGAACAGTACGCGGATTCGGTTTTGAAGACTCTCTCAACTGGGAATGCGCAACGGGTTCAACTTGCCTCAGCGCTGGTTTCGCGCCCTGATATTTTAATTCTCGACGAGCCGTTTAGCGGACTCGACCCGATTGCGGTCGCGAATATGAGTGACACGATTGCGAAGATGGCGAAGTCGGGAATTGCCGTGCTGTTTTCGTCACACCAACTTGAATTAATCGATGAATTGTGTGACAAGGTCGTGATTATTCAGGGCGGTCGCATCGTGCAAAACGGTTCGCCGCAGGAGCTGCGCGAAGAAGCGCATGTGCCTCAGACCATCGAGGTTCCGACGCCGCTATCGCATATTTTCAAAGAGCTCTTAGCTCCAACGGAGGTGACTGAAAATGTTTAATAAAAAAACTTTCATCATCATGAAGCGCGAAATCACAACGCGCATCTTCAACAAAGTCTTTCTAGGCGTGATGGCGTTCCTGTTAGTCGGTGCAGTCGGCGGCTCGTGCGTGGGTGCGTATCTTACACAAAAACCAGCCGAAAAAATCACGTACGCTTTGACCGATTCGGCTGCAGGTTTGCAGGCGGCAATTAAAACCGGCGACGCTAATTCTAAGGTTATTATTGTTAAAGATTACGCCGAAGGTAAGGCTGATCTAAAAAACGGGAAGGCTAAAATTTTAGTCGATCTTAAGGGTTCACAAATCAAAGTTGTGACAAAAACGCAATATACGACGGTGAGTGATCAATTGAAAACTTTCTTAGTCAGCTACGCTTCGCAAGGTAATTTAGCAGAAAGCATCGCTAAATTAGGTGGAAATCCCGCTGAAATTATGAAGGCTTCAGCTGATGTTAAAATCAAAGAAGACACGCTTGAAAAAACTTCGATTAGTAAAAATATGTCTAAATATTTTGTCGGGTTGGCTTGTTCAATGATGCTGTTTTTCTTGATTTTTATGGGTGGGTCTTTAATTGCCCAAGGTATAGCCGAGGAAAAAGGCGGAAAAATCGTCGAAGTTTTACTGTCGACGGTGAAACCGACTCAGCTGATGGCTGGGAAGGTGATTGGGATCGGGATTGTCAATTTCGTTCAGTTTGCGGTGCCACTTGCCGCCGGGCTGATTACGAGCGGATGTCTCGGGCTCTTGAAGCAATTGCCGGATATTAATGTCGGGTCAATTGCCATTGTTCTGGCGATGTGGTTTATCGTCGGCTATCTGAGTTACGCGGTGGTCTTCGCAGCGTTCGGGGCGACGGCGTCGAATCAGGATGACGCGAAGACGGCGATTATGCCGATCACGCTGGTGTCGGTGCTCGCGCTGTATGCCGGGATTTATATGCCGATGACCTTGGCGGCGAATTCGATTTGGCTACACATCGCGGTTTGGTGCCCGTTCATTTCGATTTACGTTGCGCCAACCTCGTTTGCGATGGGGGTTATCGGACTGCCTGAAATGCTAGGCTCGTTCGCTGTATCGGTGGTGGTTCTGCCACTTGCCATCTGGGTTTCAGCGAAGGTCTACCAACGTTCGGTCTTGTTGAGTGGGACGACGATTTGGAGTCGCTTTGCGAATAAGAAAAAATAAATTTTTGACAGGCGAAGTTCTTAAGGGCTTCGCTTTTTACTTGCTCTAGGTGTCTTTTGGGTGCAGATGGGTGTATAGCGGAAACTAAAAAGGAGAACGATTATGGAAACCGAGGGTGGTGAAGAATTGTAGTCGCTGGCCCGAAATGCACACTAAAAAGTTAAATTCAAAAAAAAACAGGCGATATTTGTGAGGTAACGGTGCGTATAGATTTTATACGCACCGTTACTTAGCAAAAAAGGGCGAAAACTTTAGAAATCAACATTTTTCGGTGCATTAAGTTGTATAATATAAGAAAAAGGAGCGTGACGACATGGGAAAAATTGTTTTTGACGTAATAAATAACGGCTTCACGGTTTATCGTGGGAATGGCACGAGCGAGCACTTTGCGCCCAACCTGCTCAGCAAGGGCTACACGGGTAATCACGGCACGAAAATCACGCCGAACCTGATAAGTAAGGGGTTCACGACCAATAAGGGCGTCAAGATTACACCGAATTTGATCAGTCGCGGCTACACGACGAGCGATGGGCGCAAAATCACGCCGAACCTCATTGGTCGCGGCTACACAATCACGGGGGATTAGCATGAAAGCACTATTCATCGGAGGCACGGGAAACATCTCGGGGGCCGTCGTCGAGCGCGCCATCGAAAAAGGCTGGGACGTCACACTCTTAAACCGCGGCAACAAACCACTGCCGGCGGGCGTCGGCTCAATCATCGCCGACATCAATAACGAGGCAAGTGTGGCTGCCGCCATTAAAGATTTACACTTTGATGTCGTCGCCCAATTTATAGCCTTTGTGCCAGCGGACGTCGAACGCGATATTCGCTTGTTTAAAGGGCATACTGACCAATATATTTTCATCAGCACGGCCTCGGCTTACCAAAAACCACCGGTCAATTTGATCATCACGGAAAGCACGCCTTTGATCAATCCGTTTTGGGATTATTCTTCGCTCAAAGCTGACTGCGAGCGGGTTCTCCTTGATGAACCAGATTTTCCGGTGACAATCGTTCGCCCGAGCCACACGTATAGCGAGAAGCCGCTGGTCTGCGTTCAAGGAGAAAAAGGCCCGTGGCAAGTCGTTAAAAGGATGCTCGAAAATAAACCGGTAATTTTACCGGGTGACGGGACAAGTTCGTGGACGATGACGCACGCGAGCGATTTCGCAAAAGGTTTCGTTGCATTGATGGGAAATCCTCACGCGGCTCAGCAGGCTTATCATATTACGACTGACGAAACGATGAGTTGGAATCAAATTTATCAAACAATCGCGCGTGCAGCGGGTGTTGAAGTGAAAATTGTCCACATCACATCAGATGACTTAGCCGTTCTAGGTGAACACTACAACTATCGCGGACAGATGTTCGGCGACAAAGCCGTTCCGGTCTTGTTCGATAATTCAAAAATTAAAGCGGTGGCGTCTGAGTTCGTCTGTACAACGACGATGGCGGAAGGCCTGACTAAGGCGACGCTCAACTTCCTCGCATCACCGGAACTTCAAGTCGAAGATCCCGAATTTGACGCTTGGTGTGACGAAATAATTGCTCTTAAAAAGTTCTAATCGCATCCAAGCCGTTTTTTAACTAATTCAGGTCTTGAATTAGTTAAAAAACGGCTTGGATGCGACTAGGCTTAAATATTAACAAAATATTTCGAGCCTCAACCGATTTTTGGTATAATAAATAAGTTAAAAAATCCATTTCAATAGGAGAATTAAAATGAAACACATCATCGTAACTGGTGGAGCAGGCTTCATCGGCTCAAATTTCGTACATTATGTTGTAAATAACCACCCGGACGTTTTCGTGACGGTCCTTGATAAATTGACTTACGCTGGGAACAAAGCTAACCTCGATGGCCTTCCGACTGATCGCTTCGAGCTAGTCGTAGCGGACATCTGCGATGCAGAAGTCGTGGACAAGTTGGCGGCGAAAGCTGATGCAATCGTGCATTACGCAGCGGAAAGCCACAATGATAACTCACTAACTGACCCAAGCCCGTTTGTTTTCACAAACTTAATTGGGACATATACTTTACTTGAAGCAGCCCGCAAATACGGCCTTCGTTTCCACCACATCTCAACTGATGAGGTTTACGGAGACTTGCCACTTCGCGAAGACTTGCCAGGACACGGCGACGGACCGGGTGAAAAATTCACGCCGGAAACGCCTTACAACCCTAGCTCGCCTTACTCGTCGACAAAAGCCGGCTCTGACTTGCTCGTTAAAGCTTGGGAAAAATCGTTCGACCTTTACACGACTATCTCAAACTGCTCAAACAACTACGGGCCGTACCAACACATCGAAAAATTCATCCCTCGGCAAATCACGAACGTCCTTGCGGGCATCCAACCGAAACTTTACGGCGCAGGCCTTAACGTGCGCGACTGGATCCACACGAACGACCACTCGAGCGCTGTCTGGACTATCCTGACTAAGGGTGCAAAAGGTGAAACTTACCTGATCGGTGCTGACGGCGAAGAAGACAACAAGACAGTCGTTGAGTTGATTTTGGAACTTATGGGTAAAGACAAAGCGGATTACTTACACGTAAACGACCGCTCTGGACACCACGATTTGCGTTATGCAATCGACGCTTCGAAATTGCGCGACGATCTTGGCTGGACTCCTGAGTTCACGGACTTCCGCACAGGTCTTGCTGACACGATTAAATGGTACACTGAAAACGAAAACTGGTGGAAAGCTGAGAAAGACGCAGTCGAAGCCAATTACGCGAAATCAGGTCAATAAAAATGGAAAGCGAGCGAAACTAGTTTTAGCACAAAAATTTCTGTTTTTCATTTAGCAAGGAAATCGACGAGTGCCATGCGGGGCATGGGTCGAGGAGATTGACGAAGATAAATGGATAATAGAAAATTTTGGGCAAAACAGAGGTTCGTGAGATTTTCATCAAGTAAAGGTGCCCTTTTGGCGCCTTTTTTTAAGGTCGGTTTTACTTGCCCGTAAAAGCCCTTAAAATATGGTATAATTAGAGCAATATATTTTGCATTGGAGAAAAAACGATGAGCGTTTTCGAGAACTTAGAAACCCTAAAAAGCGAGGCATTGCTGCAAATCAACGCGGCAAGTGACCTTAGCACATTGAACGATAAACGAGTGGAATATCTGGGCAAAAAAGGCCCAATCACCGACGTGATGAAACAGATGAAAGACCTATCAAACGAGGACAAACCGAAACTCGGAGCGGCGGTCAACATCGTAAAATCGGCAATTGAAGACGCCATCGAAGCGAAAAAAGTCGAATTAGAAGCGGCTGAAATCGGGGCTAAATTAGCTAAAGAAACGATCGATGTGACGTTACCTGCGACTAAGCGCACGAAAGGCAGTCGCCACATTTTGACGCAAACGCGCGAAGAAATCGAAGACATCTTTATCGGGATGGGTTATTCAGTTGAGAACGGCTACGAAATCGAGAGCGATAACTACAACTTTGAACGCATGAACTTGCCGAAGAACCACCCGGCTCGCGATATGCAGGACACGTTCTACATCACGCCGGAAACGTTGTTCCGCACGCACACGTCGCCCGTTCAGGCGCGCGTGATGGAGAAGCATGACTTCACGAAGGGCGCGTTGAAAATGATCGCACCCGGTAAAGTCTACCGCCGCGACACGGATGACGCGACCCACTCGCACCAATTTATGCAAATCGAAGGTTTGGTCATCGATAAGGGAATCGCGATGAGCGACCTTAAAGGAACGCTTGATCACCTGATCAAAAAGATGTTTGGGGCTGAGCGCGAAATTCGCCTGCGTCCGAGCTTCTTCCCGTTCACGGAACCATCGGTCGAAGTCGACATCAGCTGTTTCGCCTGTGGTGGCGAAGGTTGTCGCGTCTGCAAACATACCGGCTGGATCGAAATTTTGGGCGGCGGAATGGTTCACCCGAAAGTGCTTGAAATGAGCGGAATCGACCCGGAAACCTACACTGGATTTGCCTTTGGAATCGGCGTTGAGCGCGTGGCGATGCTGCGCTTTGGGATCAACGACATCCGCGGCTTCTACCAAAACGACGTGCGTTTCACGAATCAGTTTAAATAAGGTGTTAAATTCGTTCGTTTAAAAAGCGACGGTCTTGCACGTATTGCGCCATTTAGTTCAGTCAAGCCTGCTTGACTGGCGCAATATGTAAGGAGGAGCTTTTTAACGAATTTAACCCGTCAATTCAAATAATCGGAGAAAAAAATGTTAGTATCTTATAAATGGCTGAGCGAACTGCTTGACCTTTCAAAAATCCCGGCAAGTGATATTGCCGATAAAATGAGCTTGACCGGCATCGAAGTCGAAAGCGTTACGCGTCTTGAAGACGGCCTGAAAAGCATCGTGGCAGGTCGCGTTTTAGAGTGCGTTGACCATCCGGATAGCGATCACTTGCACGTTTGTCAGGTTGACGTTGGAGCGGATGCGCCGAGTCAAATCGTCTGCGGAGCGCCAAATATCGATACTGGGCAAAATGTAATAGTAGCTCTCCCAGGGGCCCGCATTGCGGGCAATTACAAAATCAAAAAAGGTAAAATCCGTGGTTTCGAATCGCTTGGAATGATCTGTTCGCTTGAAGAATTAGGTTTTTCTGACAGCGTAATTCCGAAGGAATGGGCTGATGGAATCTATATTTTACCTGAAGATACAGAACCCGGTTCGAGCGTGTTTGGCATCCTAGATATGGATGACGACATCATCGAACTTGACGTTCTCGCAAACCGTCCCGATGCCTTGAGCATGGTCGGCGTTGCGTACGAAGTCGGGGCAATTTACAACCAAAAACCCGAGTTCAAAATGCCAGTTGCGCATGAAGCGGCTGAGCTAAAAATCGAAGATTTTGTTAGTGCAAAAGTTGAAAATGAAGATGACACGCCGACTTACGGTTTGCGCGTTGTCGAAAACGTAAAAATCGCAGCGTCACCCTTGTGGTTGCAACGCACGCTTTGGTCAATGGGCATCCGTCCGATCAACAACGTCGTTGACATCACGAACTTCATCCTGCTCTTTTACGGCCAACCAATGCACGCCTTCGACTACGCCAAACTAGGCTCAAAAGAAATCCTAGTGCGTAAGGCAAGTCAGGGCGAAAAGCTGACAACACTCGACGACGTGGAGCGCGAATTAACGGACGCTGACGTCGTGATTACTGACGGCGCATCACCAATCGCCTTAGCGGGTGTTATGGGTGGCGAATCGACAGAAATCGATGATAACACAACGACCGTTTTACTTGAAGCAGCTGTTTTCAACCGCGAAAATGTTCGCAAAACGTCGCAACGTTTCAATCTTCGTAGCGAAAGTTCAGCGCGTTTTGAAAAAGGAATCAACCTTGATACGGTCGAAAAAGCACTTGATGTTGCGGCTGCCTTCATTGCTAAATTAGGCGAAGGATCAATTGCGACAGGTAGCGTTTGGGCTTCGAAAGCTGAAGCGACTGCTCAACAAGTTGAAATCACTTTAACTGAATTAAACGAACGCATCGGCACTGATTTGAAAGGTGTTGAAGTGGACGAAATCTTCCGTCGCTTGCACTTCCATTTCGAAGCGCACGAAGGCGATTACGTTGTGACATCACCTTCACACCGTCAAGACATTAAAATCAAATCGGACATCGTTGAAGAAGTAGCCCGCATGTACGGCTACGACAACATTCCGATGACGCTTCCACGCACGGATAATGCTGCAAGCTTAACGGCTGAGCAAAGCGCTTTGCGCAAATTGCGCGCAAGCTTTGAAGCAAACGGCCTGAACGAAGCGATCACTTACTCGCTGACAACAGCTGAGAAAAACGAAGAATTTAAATGTAACTATATGGGCGAATTCGGCACGATAGCACTTGATTGGCCGATGTCGCTTGACCACAGTGTGGCTCGCGTCAACATCGTAAGCGGCCTGCTTGAAGCGGTTAGCTACAACCAAGCCCGCAAAAATAAAGAAGTCGCTTTATACGAAATTGGGAAAATTTTCCAAACGGTTGAAGGCGAATTGTTACCGCAAGAAATCGAAACTTTTGCCATTGCGTTAAGCAATGTCGGCGATTTCTTCGCGGCGAAAGCCGTTTTAGAAGACGCTCTAGCTGGCGAAAAACTCCGCTTTGAAGCGACTAGTGATTTCGCTGATCTTCACCCAGGCCGCAGCGCTTACGTGAAAATCGGTCACGAAATCATCGGTTTCATCGGGCAAGTTCACCCGGTAACGGCTAAAAAATATGATATTGACGAAACTTACGTTGCGCAAATTAATCTCGCTGAGGTATTTGCCCGCGAAGCTAGTCCTAAGATTTTCACTAACGTCGGGAAGTTCCCGAGCGTTAAACGCGACATCGCGCTCCTTGTTGACGAAACAGTGACAAATGCTGAATTAGTCGACTTGTTCGAGTTGCACGGTGGCAAGTTCCTTGCCGACGTGAACCTGTTCGACCTTTACCAAGGGGCTAATATCCCCGCAGGTAAGAAGTCACTTGCCTACGGTTTGACGTTTGTGAACCCGGAAGCGACGCTGACGGACGAAGAGATTAACCGCGCGATTTCGAAGATTGAGAAAGCACTAGACGGGTTGGCGGAGGTTCGTTAGACCCTGATAGAAGAGGATTGTATGACGAATAATATTCCAGAAAAAGAAGATTATAAATTTGGCTTTCACGACGATTTCACGCCCGAGTTTTCGAGTGGGCACGGTCTGAGTGAGGCGGTCATTCGCGAGATGAGTGGGATCAAGGGGGAGCCTGAGTGGATGCTCAAGTTCCGACTTGAGTCGTACGAAAAGTTCAAAGCGATTCCGATGCACACGTGGGGACCGGATTTGAGCGATATCGATTTCGATGACGTCATTTACTACCAAAAGGCGTCGGATAAACCGGCGCGCGAGTGGGACGATGTGCCAGATAAAATCAAGGATACTTTCGAGAAAATCGGGATTCCCGAGGCTGAGCGTGCTTGGCTGGCGGGGGCTTCGGCTCAGTATGAGTCTGAGGTCGTGTATCATTCCTTGCAAAAAGAGCTCGTCGATAAAGGGATTATCTTTACCGATACGGACTCGGCTTTGCGCGATTATCCGGAATTATTCGAGGAATATTTTTCGACGTTAATTCCTAACGACGACAATAAATTAGCGGCTTTGAACTCGGCAGTTTGGTCGGGCGGGTCGTTCATTTACGTGCCTAAGGGTGTCAAGGTCGATACGCCTTTGCAAACCTACTTCCGCATCAACGCAGAAGGAACTGGGCAATTCGAGCGGACTTTGATCATCGTTGACGAAGGTGCATCGCTGCATTACGTCGAAGGGTGTACGGCACCGACTTACTCTAAGTCGAGCTTGCACGCTGCGATTGTTGAGATTTTCGTTAAGAAGGATGCGACTTGCCGCTATACGACGATCCAGAACTGGTCGGATAACGTCTACAATTTAGTTACAAAACGGGCGATCGCGGAAAGCGGTGGCACGGTTGAATGGGTCGACGGGAACTTGGGTTCGAAGGCGACGATGAAGTATCCGGCGGTCGTGTTGAACGGCGAGGGTGCGAAGGGCACGATGCTTTCGATTGCATTTGCCGGTGAAAACCAAATCCAGGATACAGGTGCGAAAATGATTCACTTAGCACCGAATACTAGCTCGACGATTATTTCGAAATCGATTTCGAAGTCAGGCGGTGCGGTCGATTATCGCGGTCTTGTGCGTTTTGGCGAGAAGGCTGATCATGCGCATTCCCACGTGGAATGTGACACGATTATCATGGATGAAATTTCGACGAGCGACACCATTCCAAACAATATAATTGAAAATTCGACGGCGATTTTAGAGCACGAAGCAAGTGTTTCGAAAATATCCGAAGAACAACTACACTACATAATGAGTCGCGGTATCTCTGAAGCCGAGGCCAACCAAATGGTCGTCATGGGCTTCATTGAACCGTTTGTTAAAGAGCTCCCGATGGAATATGCGGTTGAGCTTAATCGCTTAATTGCCTATAATATGGAGGGTTCTATAGGATAGGAGATAAAAAATGGGAGAAAAATTAAAACCCCACGAATACTGGCACCTGCGCAACCAATGCACCTTGCTCGTCAACGCGTATCACAGCGTGAACGACAAGCGAGTGCACGAATCGCTGCAAGTGCAAACCGGCGAGAACGTTCGGCAATTGATTCCGTCGAATGTGTACGCCGAGGAAGCTTTACTATATACAATGAATAAAGAGCTGTCGCGCGCGCGGCTGGCGAACTATTTTGACGGGTTGTTAGAACACGTTGAACCGTTCGAGAAACCTAGCAGGAAGCAACTTGAGAAAACTTTCCGCAAGGTGAAAAAGTTGAACGAACCCGAATGGGATCTGACTGACTTGCGCGAGAACACTTACTACGGTTGGAACGATGCCGGAAGTGGACGCAAGTATATCTTAGCTCGCCGCGAAGGTAAGCTCGAAGGAGTTTATGGCACGCTTGCGACCGAGGTTATCAACGGAGCTTGCGCAATATGCAAGCAAATTGATGGCGTTTCGATGTTCCTTGCGACTGTGAAGTCAGGCGCTGAGGGCACTTACACGAAACGTGGTAATTACATTTGTCGTGATTCGCAAAAATGCAACCAGCATTTGTATTCGCTAGATTCGCTAAATGAGTTTCTAGATAATTTGAAGTAAAATAGAGAAGTAGGAGAGAAATCTCCTGCTTTTTTTTGAAAAAATTTTAAGAAAATGTAAAATGCGCTTTACATTGATATGTAAAGCGTGCTATACTATTGATTGTAAAGTTAACTATACATAAACTTAAGGAGGTCGCACGAGATGGAAAATAAAATTCATGAGTTGCGAACGGCGAAGAAGGTCAGCCAGAGTGATTTCGCGGACGCGCTAGGGGTCACGAGGCAGACAATCATTTCGCTCGAAAAGGGAAAGTACAATGCATCGCTAATTTTAGCGCACAAAATTGCCGAGTATTTTGAACAAACAATCGAAGACATTTTTATTTTTAATGGGGAGGATGAATCGTTATGAACAACAAAATAGAACAACGAGTAAAATGGAACGTTGTAATCGGGTCGATATTCACAGTTATCGGATTAGTCGGACTATTCAAACTAGAAACAATCACACAAGCTTCGCTATCGGGGGCAATTTTCGCAGCTGCATTGGTTGTAACAATCAGCCAAATTCGCATTTTCAAAAATCCAGAATTAATGAAAAAATATGCAGTAATAAAACTCGACGAACGTAATGTTTTTATTACGCAACGTTCTTATGTCGCAGCAACTTTGGTTATGGCCGCGGTGCTTGGGTTAATATCAATTTTTGCAGCTAGCACGCAGGTTGCTTTATCGGATGCAGGTGTGATGGTTCTTTACGGCTGGTGTGCGGTTTACGCAATTGCCCAAAAAATTTTCAAAAAAATTTATTAGGAGAGCAAAATGAACAATTTAATTAATAGTGCGGAGAACGCGCAGCGGCGGATGAAGCTGAACTACCTGATTCAGGGGAATCTGTTTATTATCGGGATGGCGACGATGTTTTTAAATCTCGGTAACGAAATTATCCCAATGATTGGAGCATATATCTGGGTGGATGCTCTGTTTAGAATCGTCAGAAACATTCGGATTTCGCGTAACGAAGAGAAATTTAAAGAATGGCGGGCGCTACAATTTGACGAACGGCTGCAACGAATCCAAGAACTTGGACTTGCGATTGCGAGTATAATTGTGGTTACACTGCTATCGCTAGTGATGGTTTTCGCCGGTGCGGCTCACACCTATCTCGGAATGCCAATCATCGATGCCCAAACGATTGCAACGGCTTTAATCTGTATCTGGTACGCTGGATTTTGGACTAGCAAGGTTATTTTAAACATCGTATATTAATGAATAAACACTACCTAATTTTAGGTGGTGTTATTTTTTTTGCCTTTTTTCGAAATTATTTTGGCGAAAAATGTAACAAAACGCAAAAAAATACGTATATATATAGTAGGGGGTAAAAAAATATGGAATTAAAAGCAAATGAAGCCTATTCGCATTTATACGGTTTGAAGAAGTGGTGCAAAGAAATAGAAATGGAAGCGGCTAGGCATGTTACAAAACTAGGTGTAGGCCGTGCCCACAATAGGAAGGGGGTTAAGGTGCACAAGTGCAAGGAACCGATTGAGGTTTGCACGGATTTTGTCGGGGGTGAACGTGTGATGCTGATGGAATATTGTTTCGCAGAAGTTTGCAATGATTTGAAAGATAATGATATTGCAGATATCTATATCAAACTGACCAAGCGATATTCTAAGGAACAGATACTTTCGAAAATCCCTAAATTGAGGTTGGATAGAGAGCTGCGATTTTTGCGAGATGCCCCTAATCAGATTGATTCAGTGAAAGAGTTGGAGTTATATTTCAAGCTGATAAAGGAGAGGATTAAAATGCCGAAATGTAATTACACTATTTGGCTGAACAAGCACCAGCATGCGTTGACAGATAGGTGGAGTATTCGGCCAGATTTCTATTGGCCAAAGGATAAATTGGCGATAGAATTTCAAAGCGAGAAACATCACATGAAAAATAAGGACGATATCAGGAAAGATGAGGAAAAATTGAACGTTTATGCTGAAATGGGGATAAAATGTTTTCAGATAAATGACAAAATGATGAAAGATCCAATAAAATTTAAAGCAATGATTAGAATGATAAAGAATGCACTGGCCCCGGATTAAGAAAAATTTAGAGTTTTGGCCATATTTTGTCGGCAAAGGGCCAGTATAAAATATATAGTGACCCTTGAACGACAAAAAAGCCCTGTTTTAATGAAAAAAAGTAAATTGGGGGCCACTTTTAGAAAGAGAGGAAAGAAAATGATTCAAGAAAAACCAAATGAACCGTTAGTGTTCAAAAAAATACTAGGAAGCAAGGGAAACGAGGAGGTGCTAAGAGATTTAATTAGGGATATTACTGACCTTCCCGTAAAATGGGTTGAGATAATTAATCCATATCACTATTATGAAACTTATCGCGACTATGAATATAGAAATTGTATTGATGATTATAACGTTAAGATTGCGGCGAGAGTTCATCTAGAGGACAGCTTTGGAACCGAGGTCGTCGAAATAACGCTGCCATCGCGTTGCCGCTTTAATCACGGCCAATTTTATAGCAGAACGACTAATATTCTTGGTTACGATGATGATCGAATATCATGGAAAGTCAATCACGAAATTGCTTTTTTAGATTTTGAATGGGCATTTGATTACAAAGGCCCAGGAATTAAAAAATTCAAAATGATTAACGAAGAAGGAAAAATACTGAAGAACTTTTCACAAGTCTATACAGTGGAATTGCATAACAAGAACAGCTCCGACCCAAAGAGGAAATTAGTGGAAGAAATGAGGTCGTTTTTCATCGATGGAATCGTCTTGGAAGGTTCGCCGGAATGGCTTGTTAAAATAGCTCATAATTATACCGAGTGGGAGCTGGATGAGCAAGAACGGCAGTTGCTAAATGATTATAAAGATGGGAAGATGAGATGGTATGACTAAGAGAAGCCGGTGATATATGGATACGCACGAGTTTCGACGACTCAACAGGATTTGTCGACGCAAATCGCAGAATTGAAAAAGGCGCACGTCGGTAAGGTCTTCAAGGAGAAGGTGACCGGGACGACGACAGATCGCAAGGAGTTGAATAAATTGATTAAACGCATTCGACCAGGCGATATGCTCGTTGTGACCAAGCTCGACCGTCTGGCGCTCAACCTCATCGAGCCGCTCCTCGAGTCTGGCGTCACTTTCAACGTCCTGAATCTCGGTATCATCGAATCGAGCTATCTGGGCAAGTTCTTCCTCCGGACGCTTCTCTCGATTGCCGAAATGGAGCGCGACATGATCATCGAGCGAACCCAAGCGGGCAAGTTATACGCACGGCTTCACAATCCCAATTTCCGCGAAGGTCGCCCGCGCAAATTGAGCCCAGAAAAAGAGGCGGAAATGATACGCCGTTTAGCCGCGGGAGGGTACTCAATTGCCCAAGCAGTTAAAGATTTTAAGGTCGGGAAGTCGACGGTGGGGCGGATAAAAAAGAGAAGGAGAAAAAATTAATGGATGAAAGTTTAGAGTTTGCGAAAAAGAACAAGCAAAAATTTATCGAGGAAGTTATAGAAGGAAATGATGTCAAGGAGGACAAAGTAGCAATTTTTATGGCAGGTAGCCCAGGGTCGGGAAAAACGGAAACGGCAATTGCGCTGACAGAATTAATTGATAATTTATGCGTATAGATGCCGATGTATTCAGGAGTAAATTCCCAGGATACGACGGGAGTAATTCAAACGATTTCCAAAGAGGTGCAGCGAGATTGGTTGATATTACACTTGATCACGTGTTAAAGAGCGGATATTCATTTATATTAGACGGGACATTTGCTTTGGAAAGGGCGCAACAAAATATTGAAAGGGCTTTGAAAAGGGGGTATGATGTAACGGTTTACTACATCTATCAGGATCCATACATAGCTTGGGAGTTTACTAGAGCGCGCGAAATTGTCGAGGGAAGATTCGTGCCGAAAGAAAGATTTATCAATTCATATTTTAAAGCGCGTGAAAATATTATTAGGGCGAAAGAAAAATTTGATAAAGAAATTGAAGTTAATATAGTTTTCAAGGACTATCAAAATAATATTTATGGTATAATTAAAAATGAAATAAATATCAAATCAGCATTACCAAATGAATATACTAGAGAAGAATTGGAGGATAAACTAAATGACTGAAAAAGAAAAAGCAGAAGCAATCGCTGAAAAATATAATAGAAGTTATGGAGAATTATCCAAAAATGCTACTCCGGAAGAATTCAGAACGTTCCTTATGTACGTAGCAAGTGAGTCTAACCGTTTGCAAAGAAAGGCCATCGGCCTAGAAGAATAGATATATATATATATATTCGTTGATTAAGTTCAACCTGCTTCCTGCGCAAGTCGTAGGTCTCCCCTGCTAGTACAGGGTTTACACACGTAAACACCTCGCCCGGATCCGGTGAGGTGTTTTTCTTTTGTTCGAAAAGAGCGAAACCCGGGCAATTAAACCCGAAAAGCTATGCTATGCGACCTAAAAATCACACAGCATAGCCCTTTTTAATCGGTTAAATATTTAAATAATTTATAATCGATAGGCTCTTTGAAATGCAAATTCATTTCAACGACAGGTTTCAGAGTGCCATCTTTTACAGGCTTTTCAACCTCTAAAATAGAATTTTTATCCGGGTAAACCTCGCCTAAATAATAAAATTGAATGCCACCTTCATCATCGTTTTTTTGCATAAATACGTGAATACCGTAATCGCTATAGTAGTTTAAAAGTTTGACAACTTCGGGAGAATTAATCGTCCTAGGCGACTTAGTGAACCATTTCAAAGTGTTCTGCGAAATCAATTCATCCTCGTATGTCATCTGTGCGCCAGCGAAATCATCACCCTTATGTAGCGTAATAAAAATAGCAAAATCATTTTCGTTACACGCGTAACCACCGATATTTTGCGCCACCATCTGCTCGTTCCACCCCAGCAATTTAATGGCATCCTTCCGCGTATATTTAGCATAGCGAGTCAAACGTGCAGCTGAATATTTCTTCGCTTTTTCAAGACCCGTGGCAAGTAAATCGCTAAATAACAGTGCAAAATAATCGTTATCTAAAGCTCTTCGAAAATCATCAGATAGATTAATAATTTCATTATCTACTTTTATAAGCGCACAACCCTCGTACGTCTTTTTATCGCTTCCGCTAAACCAAGAACAGTCTAAAACGGAAAGGACATTAGTGTGGGCAAGTGAAGCGGCAGAAACTGATTTTCCTGCTAACAAATCAACTAATAAATCCAGTTCATCCCGCCGAAGACCAGGCAATAACTCTCGAGAAGCGAATTTTAAAAGTTTTTGAGCAGAAATATTTAAAACGGATTCGGCCTCATTTATTTTAACGAGAAACGAATAATAAGAATCATATTTATTTGCAATTAGATATGGATCAACAGAACCTTGTTCGAGAAAATCAATGAGCATAGGCTTGCGATTCAAACGATTTTTTAAAGCATGATAAGCTTCGCGCAAACGCTTAGCATCATCTAGCTTAGCGTTATTAATAGCCTCGAACACGCGCTCTTTAGCCACCGCCTCGAAATTAATAGAGGAAACGCCGCTGATATAATTAGTGTCAAAAGTTCCGTGTCGCAAATTATCCTTATTCCCAGAATTATCGCCAGTCAGCGCAACCGGAATCATATAGTTATTTTTATAGGCACCGATAAAATCAATTATCGTCACAAATTCCTTGGAAGAATGTTTGCGCAAACCGCGCCCTAGTTGCTGAATAAAAATAATGCTAGATTCTGTATTGCGCATCAGAATAACTTGATTCACACTCGGAATATCGATGCCTTCATTGAAAATATCGACCGTAAAAATATAATCGAGCGGCCCAGTTTCTAGCCGGGCGACATCTTCTTCCCGTTGGGCAATTGAGGCGGCACCCGTAAGAGCGACCGATCTAAAACCGCGATCATTAAAGGCAGAACTCATTTCCATAGCGACCTCGATGCTAGGGCAGAAAACTAACCCGCGAACTTTCGAGCCAGAGACACCGTAATATTTAATTTTTTTGAGCAAATAATCAACGCGTTCATCAGCGACTAAGTATTGTAATTTAGAGGTTTCATCAACCGTTAATCCATCGCGGACAAAATCGCTAACACCAAAATAATGAAAAGGTGATAGTAGGTCAGCTTCCATCGCTTCTTGCAAGCGAATTTCATAAGCTATGTTGTAATCGAATAATTCAAAAATATTGAAATCATCGGTTCTCTCAGGAGTCGCTGTCATCCCCATTAAAAACGATGGTTCGAAATAATCAAGAACTTTCAAATAAGATGCAGCACCAGCTTTGTGAACTTCATCGATAATAATGTAATCGAAGTGATTACGAGCAAATTCTGAAAGTGCGTCATCCTTAGAAATCGATTGGATTGTAGCGAATAAATATTTCGCATTAAGATCTTTCGAAGTTCCGGTATACAGACCAAAATCCGAATCATAACCGCCAATGACGTTTTGAAAAGTAGTCATCGCTGCCTTTAAAATCTGCTCGCGATGGACAATAAACAGCATCCTTTCGGGATTAACTTGCCGAACTTCAAAAGCGGAAAGATAAGTCTTTCCGGTCCCGGTAGCGGAGATAAGGAGCGCTTTTGACTTGCCTTCTTTGCGAAGTTGTTGCAGCCCGGCAAGTGCCTTCAATTGCATAGAGTTAGGCCGAATGGTCGAATAAACGGACTCGGGCTCGTAAATAACGTTAGAGAACTTAGGCTTCCAGCTGATTTTATAGATGTTAATCCAATCTTCGTTCAACGGCTTAGCGGCATCCCACATCGTTTCGAGAGCGTTCTTAGTAGAACGAAGCAAATCGCCATTCTCGAAACTAGTCAGCTTCACATTCCACTCGACATTCGTTTTGAGCGCATTCATTGTCAGATTAGAACTGCCGATAATCATCGTTTCATAGTCGGCCTGCTCGAACAGATAACCCTTAACATGAAAACCAGCCGCCTCGGTGATGCGAACATCGAGATTCGGAATCTTCAGCAAGTCGCGAAAAACCTCCGGCGAGTTAAACGCGAGATAGTTGCTAGTCAAAAGCCGCCCGCGCACACCGTTCGACGCCAAATCGCTGAAGTGACTTTTGAGCCCGTTTAGCCCCGACTGAGTAACGAATGCAACCGAAATAAAAAAAGATTTACAGGTGTCGAGCTGTTCCTGCAAAGCGTTCAGCGTGAAAATTCTATTTTCCTGATCGTTCGTAATCAACTTCGGCTCATAAACGTCAAACGCATCCTGATTGTAGTTGATGAACCCTTTTCTTAGCGCAAGTTCAAGATGTTCGCTCATTGGAGGCCTCCTAATTTCTCAACTGCGGGCAAGTCGGCTGGCGCCCAATCGAGTTCGTTTAGTTCTGATGGTTTGAGCCATTTGATGGCGATATGCTCGGTCAAAATAGGCTGTTGATTGTCGGTGATTTCACAGATAAAAGTTGTCAGTTCGATGATGCCAAAATCATATTCATAGGTAGTCGTTTCAAACGGTTGTTCGTCCGGTTGAACATCGATATGTAACTCCTCGACAAGTTCTCTTTTCAGAGCTTCTCGAGGAGTTTCGTTTTGCTCGATTTTTCCACCTGGAAATTCCCAAAGACCTGGTAGCGACTTTTCATAACCCCGCTGTGCGCAAAGGATTTCATCGTCTTTTATGATGATTGCACCAACGACTTTGATTAGTTTTTTAGCCATATTTTCAAGGGTTCAAAACTCAAGAGTTTTGGGTATAGCTAAAAAGCCCAGAAAATGGCAAGTTTTCTGGGCTTTTAAATCTATTGATCTGCGATGTTCAAAGGTGAAAAAGGTAGATAGAAAGCCGCTTTTATGGTATAATATTCTTAAATTTCAGAAAGGAAGCTTCAAAACTCTTGAGTTTTGGAGCTCGTAAATATTGTGAGTAAAGAATTAAAAGTATTAGAGTTATTTGCAGGTGTCGGAGGATTCAGGGTTGGGTTTGAAGCAAGCCATCCGGAGTTTTATAAAACGAAGTGGGCCAACCAGTTTGAGCCAGGGAAAAAAGCGCAAGATGCATTTGAAGTTTATGATTATCATTTTTCAGATAGTGAAAATATTAATAAGAGCATTGCTGAAATTACGGATAAAGAATTCAAAAAAATGGATGCTGATTTGATTGTCGGTGGTTTCCCTTGTCAAGATTATTCGGTGGCGCGTAGTTTAACTAACGAGACAGGTATTACAGGTAAAAAGGGTGTTCTATTTTGGGAGATTACTAGAGCTGTAAGTAACATAAAACCTAAATATTTAGTTTTAGAAAATGTCGATCGCTTGTTGAAGTCACCATCTACACAACGCGGACGAGATTTCGCAATCATGTTGTCAGAATTCAACAAACTAAATTATTCAGTTGAATGGCGCGTTATTAACGCTGCTGATTATGGATGTGCACAACGAAGAAGACGTGTATTTATTTTTGTTTATCGAAATGATACCGAATTTGCAAAAAAAATTAACAAGCAATTCAATGATACGGCTAAATCAAAAAAAGCATTCCAAGCAGATAAATATGATGAGTATATATTCAAAGAAGGTTTATTCGCTAGTCAATTTCCTGTGAAAGAAACAGCAGTTAAAAATCGTCATGCGGCCTATGAGTTAGATGATGATATGGTAGAAATATCTGACAACTTTAGCGGTAAGGTTTGGAATTCTGGTGTTATGCGTTTCGGAAAATACTACACTATTGATACGGAGCCAGTTGGGGATGAAAGCCCGATTCCTCTTGCCGAAATCATTCAGTCTAAAGAAGAAATTGACGAGAAATATTATATTTCAGATAAAGAAAAAATCGAGAAGTTCCAATATCTTCGCGCAGCTAAAAAAATTCCGAAAGTGACAAAAGAAGGTCACGAGTGGATTTATGCAGAAGGTGGAATGTCACCAGTAGATGAATTGCATCTTCCAGGCAGAACGATGCTGACTTCGGAAGGGTCAATCAATAGATCGACACATTTTTTGAAAACAGATGGTCGGTACCGAATTTTAACGCCAATAGAGGCGGAACAATTGCAGAGTTTCCCGAAAGATTGGACAAAAGTGAAGAAAACCAGAGATGGGAAAGAAGTTGAAGTCAGCGATAGAATGCGCATGTTCTTCATGGGTAACGCGTTGGTGACGCAAATCGTAAAACGGATTGGTGATGAGTTGTACAGCATAGAAAATGGATAAGGTGCTTATATGGATAAATTCAAATCAAAGGCAGAAGTTCACCAAAGAGCTCTGGAAGCTGTAGATAAGACCGTCAAAGAAATTAATGGCGGAAAAACACTTGCAGGCGGAAAGCACGGAGTGGGGGCCGCCTGGGAGGCGTGGTTCGGAAAAGCTCCGGATAACGAAAGTGCGCCTGATATAACAGAAGTGGGGGTTGAATTAAAAGCCACTCCGATAAAAAAGAATAAAAATGGAAAATATAGTGCGAAAGAACGTCTTGTTCTTAATATCATAAACTATATGGAAATAGTAAATGAGAAATTTGAATCGAGCCACTTTCTTTATAAAAATGGAACTCTCGAGCTGGCTTTCTATGAATGGGAACGATGCAAAACAAAAGATGAGTATGTAATAAAAAACGTCGCTTTATACGAAATGATGAAAAACGAGGTCGATTTCGAAATAATAAAGAAAGACTGGGAAATCATTGATGACTATGTAAAACAAGGTAAAGCTCATGAGCTTTCAGAAAGTTTGACAACATATTTATCTCCGTGCACTAAAGGAGCTAATTCAGATACCGTAAGAAATCAGCCTTTTTCTGATAAAAAAGCAAAACAAAGAGCTTATTCTTTAAAAAGTGGATACATGACTTATTTGTATAATACTTACGTATTGGGAGACGAACCTAGTGAGTCAGTTATTAAAGATTCGAAACAACTGAAAACAAAATCACTAGAAGAATTTATTTTGGAAAAAATAAATAAATTTTCTGGGCAATCAAGAGACGATTTAGCAAAACGCTTTTCTATAAAAAATGATACAAAGGCAACTAATCCTGAGATAGCAAAACAAATAATAAAGAACATTCTTGATGTGGATAATGATTTGGAGGTTGTTCAAGAATTCCAAAAAGCTAATATAAAGCCTAAAACGGTAGTTGTTGAAAAAGGGAAAACAGCGTTAAAAGAAGAATTTAAATTATTCAATTACAAATTCCATGAAACATCACGAGAAACTTGGGAGACAAGTGAACTAAGAGAATTTTTACAAGACACTAAGTTCCTAATTATTGTATTCGAGAAGCAAGGCGAAGAACAATATCTTAAAGGAGCCAAATTCTTTTGTGTTCCTGACGAAGATATAGAGGGAAGTGTTCGAGCCGTTTGGGAAGATACTGTCTATAAAATAAAAAACGGCGTTGAAATAACTTATATAGAAACAGAAAAATCTAGAAAAAGAACAACTAATTTTATAAATTCATCGAAAACAAATATTTTATTTAGCAAAGTATCTGCCGCACAAACATCGTATGTTGAAGGACCTCATAGCGATGAACTTCCATCGAAAATAAAATGGAAAAACCTTCCGGAAACAGTAAGAGAAGAACATTCTGATACTTATATGACAAAACAAGCATGGTGGATTAACAAGAAATACATATACAAGCAAATTAAAAATTTATTTATATAACTCTTAAATTACAAATTATACGCGAGGTAAAAAATGGACATTACGCCAAAAAGATTTACTATTAAAGAATTTTTAACGGATAAACGTTATAAGATTCCAGTTTACCAAAGACCCTATTCTTGGACTAAAAAAAATCAGGAAGATTTATTTAAGGATATAACAGACAATGATTATGAATATTTTATAGGATCTGTAATTACAAAAAAAACAAAAGATGATAAAGTTTTCGAAATAATTGATGGCCAACAAAGACTAATTACAACCAGTATTTTTTATTGGCTATTTTAAATAAAATCAAAGATAAAGGGTTAGTCCCTAATGCGGATGATAGAACGTTGACCGAAGAATACGCTGGATTGCAAAATAGGTTAATGCGCAATGATCCAACGTTAGAGTCAATTGTAATTAGTCCGCAAGCGGAAGAATATAATGATATTTCATGGCAAATTTTATTAAAAGAAAACGGTCTGAATACGCTAGGAACAGAATCAATACCTAATATTAAAAACAGAAGAATGCATACTGCATTTGCGTTTTATCAGAAATCGATTGAAAGTTATATTTCTGATGACAATGAAAAAATATGGGAACTTTTACGTAAAGTAAATTCTTTAGTATTAATAGATATCAATGTAGCTAGCGTTGCAGATGCGGGTTTGTTATTCGGTGCTATTAATTACAGAGGAGAGCCTTTAACGATAACTGATTTAGTGAAAAACATTGTAATTTCCGAGGTGGAAAAAAAAGAAGAAAATGTAGAAAATGCTGGTGAAATTTGGAAAACAATAAAGGATTATTTGGGAGAAAAAACACAAAATCACGAGCGTTTTTTAAGATACAATTACGATGCTTTCCGTAAAGAATATAATAATCACGCTGTGGGAAGCGGGCAAACTTCTAGCCAAGAGTTTCCGTTGGGACACAAAGCAGGAAAACAAAACGTAATAACAATATATGAAAAAATCATAGCTATAAAAAACGAATCTCCAAGCGCATTTTTAGAAGATTTATCGACTAATGCAAAAATATTCTCGATATTAATTGGAGAATCAACTGAAGAATATTTAGATTTAATAGATGATAATACGCGCAAATTACTTAATAAGTTGCGCATGACTGAAGGGCTTTTTTCTGTTATATTGTTAATGCGCTTGTTGAAAAATAAAGATTCATTTGATATGAATGCAAAACTTATTAATAAAATTTTAGATAAATTAATTGTGTTTTTTGCTAAAAAATCAATTACTAATTCGCCTGCATCTAATACGTTAGAAGATTTATTTATGGATTTGATAAAAAAAATTGAAGATAAGCAATTGAAAGCAGATAATATTGTTGAAATTGTAGAACAAAAATTAGAAGAGAAATCAAGTGATATGACACTGGTTGCAAAAGCGTTAAATGGTGATGCATATTTAGAATTTAGAAATGCCGTTAATTATTTATTGCGCCAAGTTGAGGAGAATAACGAACCAGATACTAATGAGTATTCTAAAAATTTATGGATTGAGGGTTCGAAATGGAGTATAGAACACATACTTCCACAAGATGATAAACTGCCTAACGGCTGGAGTAAAGCTTTAGATGAAGATAAAGAGAAAGCTGGTGAAATCCAAGCAGAAGTTGTACATAAAATAGGAAATTTAACTTTGACAGATTATAATTCAAATCTAGCCAATAGTTCTTTCGAGTCAAAACAAAATGCCGTTGTAACTAAGGAAGATGGAACGGTAAGTAACATTGGCTTTAATAATGGATTGTGGTTAAATAAAACTTTAAAAGATGAAAAGGCTTGGAACAAAGACAAAATAGAAGCAAGACAAAAGATATTAATTAAAGAGATGTTGAAGGCTCTTGCATATAGTGAAGATGAAATAACAGATGCTATAAAAATCATTGATGAAGAGCGCAAAATAATCAAATAAAATGAATAACGAAAAAAACTCCGGAAATTCAGATTTGTTTTTTAGTATATTTTGATTAATTTGGATTATTGGTGTATTATTGAATCTAAGAAAAACGAGGTTCGATTATGAATAAACAAAATTTTGAAAACTATTTGAAATTGAAAGGACTTGCCGAAAGTTCTGTTCGTAAATACGCTATTCAGGCACCGACTAGAATATTTAAAGAAATCAGTCGGGATATGTATGAGATTGATGATTTAGATGAGCTTGGCGAGTTGCTTTTGGTTGTCAAAAAGATGGAATCGCTGATGGAAAAGGATCCGAAGCGGATGTATTCGGCTGCTGTCAGCAATTATATTAAATTTATTTCTAGCCGTAACGAAGTGATTTTTGATCGGACTGATTATGATTTTGAGAATGAGGTGCAGGGATTAGTTGCCAAGAATTCTGAAATCAGGTGGACCGAAGGGCCGCAGCCGGTCGTGCGCAAGGTCGAGGGACTGAAAAGCTATTACGCTCGCAATCCGCTCGTCGGAGCGAGGGGACTTGCTCTAGCGGGTTATCAGTGTGCGGTGAACGAAGGGCACGAGACGTTTGTGGCGCGAGCGAGCGGGAAGCCGTATATGGAGGCGCATCACCTGGTGCCGATTAGTTACCAGCCATTGTTTGAGCACGGGATTGATGTGGTTGAAAACATTTCATGCCTTTGTCCGTGTTGTCATCGCCTGCTGCATTATGGAACGCCGGTTGTGCGGGACTCGGTTATCGAGGGATTGTTTGATAAGCAGGTTGATGGGTTTGAACGCGTGGGGATTGAGATAACGAAGAAGGAACTGAAGACTTTATATTAGATTTTGGGAAGGGATTCGACGGAAGGCGGGTTCTTTTTCTAAAAAACTTTTTTTGTAGCGCTTTGCCAAAGTGATTTATTTTGAAATAACGAATTGAATGCTTTGAAATTATAAGATGTTATTTATATAAATATAGCGAAAGACTCTGATGTTGTTCCGATTGGAAGGTATCGGAACATTATGTGTAGTAGTTGAAGCCTTGAAAACAAAAGGGGTTTATGTTATTATATATGGAATGCAAATTAATCGGAACATAATGTTCCGATTATTGTTCCGATAAGATGAGGTGAATATGTTTAACAAAAAAGAATCTGAAGTTGTTGAATTGAAATTGAAAAAAACTGATAATTTTTATAAAACGGTAAGTGCGTTCGCTAATTATGGTGGTGGAGAAATAATTTTCGGAGTTAAAGATGATGGTGAGGTCGTTGGGATCAATGGAGGAGTTGATAAATTTGAATTATCGATAGCAAATTCTATCAATGATAAAGTATCTCCAATCCCTCCTTTTTCAATACGCTCAGAAATTTATGAAAATAAAACTATAGTGATTTTAAACGTGTTCAAAGGAGATAAACAGCCATATTATTTTGGACATCATGTGTATCAGAGGCAAGGAACGACTACGGTAGCTGTTGATACGTTCGAAATGAATCGTTTGGTTTTGCATAGCGCTAGATTCACCTACGATGAAAAGCCGGTAGCGGAACGCGATTTCAAGTTCAATTTGTTAGAAAAATATTTGCAGAAAGAAACGGGAATTGAGAAGTTAACCAATGAAGGTTTGCGCACTCTAGGATTGCTGGTTAAAAATGAATATAACGTTACGGCAGAACTTTTAGCAGATATAAGTAGTCGTAAATTTGGTATTGACATAGTTAAATTTGGCGATAACGATGATATTTTCCTGGATAGAAAGACGTTAGTTGGAATTTCTATTCTAGAGCAATATGAACAAGCGAAAGAGATGTTTAACAAGTGGTATGCACCTTATGAAGTAGTTAATGCAAATACTAGAGAACAACGGATCCACATTCCGGAGATAGCTTTTAAAGAAGTGTTGGCTAATGCGATAGCGCATCGAAATTGGGATATAAATAGCAATGTTAGAATATCTATGTTCTCAGATAGACTAGAAATTGTCTCTCCGGGAGGACTTCCTGACGGTATTTCAGCCGAAGAATATAAAGCGGGTTCTGTATCTGATATTCGTAACAACCTATTAGCAAGTGTGTTGCACCGAATAAAAATAATTGAGACATTTGCCACGGGAATTCGTAGAGTTAAAGAGCAGTATCGAGAGTTTCTCGAGCTTCCGGAATTTGAAGTTAGCGAAAATTATATTAAGGTAACTTTGCCAGTTATTAGTTACGATGATGACATTGCTGCTGATAGACTGATTATTAATGAATTAAGCAAACGTTCATTAAAACGTTCAGATATTGCCAAAATTCTAGAATTACATGATGCTAAAGTCAAGCGTGAATTAGCTAATTTGGTTGAAAGAGGGAAAGTCAAAAGAGTAGGTAGTGGACCTAGCACTTATTACGAATTAATTGATTAGTCTAGAAAAAGATGTTTTGTGAAAAAATATAAATAAAAAAATCGGACTGATTATAGGTTTGCGGATAAGGTCGAAGGGCTGAAAAGTTATTACGCTCGCAATCCGCTTGTCGGAGCGAGGGGACTTGCTCTAGCGGGTTATCAGTGTGCGGTGAACGAAGGGCACGAGACGTTTGTGGCGCACTCAAGCGGGAAGCCGTATATGGAGGCGCATCATCTGGTGCCGATTAGTTACCAGCCATTGTTTGAGCACGGGATTGATGTGGTTGAAAACATTTCATGCCTTTGTCCGTGTTGTCATCGTCTGCTGCATTACGGGACGCCGGTTGTGCGGGACTCAGTTGTTGAGAGTTTGTTTGATAAGCAGGCTGGCGGATTTGAACGCGTGGGGATTGAGATAACGAAGAAGGAACTGAAGACTTTATATTAGATTTTGGGAAGGGATTCGCCGAGAGGCGGGTTCTTTTTCTTTTGACTTGCCCGCATTTTGCCCTTTAAAAACGACATATTTTTCGCAAAATGCTGCGAAACGGAGTATAATTATTTTGAGGCAGGTGAAAAGTATGAAGCAGGAACGTTGGAACGAGGACGCCGAGTATCTCGCGATTGTGGACGATTTGATCAACCACGACATCGTGCAGCAGCTTGAGGAATTCAAGCAGCATCGCTATTCGAATCGCCTGGAGCATTCGCTGAATGTGTCCTATACGGCGTATAAAATTGCCAAAAAGCGCAAGTGGGACTATACTTCGACCGCCCGCGGGGCGTTGCTCCACGATCTTTTCCATTATGAGATGCAGGAAGAGTGGAAGAAGGACCTGAAAAAGGAGTCTAAAAGTCATGCCTGGACGCATCCGAAAGTAGCACTTTTGAACGCGAAACAGGTGACCGAGTTGAATCACAAAGAGGAAGATATCATCCTAAAACACATGTGGGGCTCGTCGACCTTGCTACGACCGCCGCGCTACAAGGAGGCGTGGCTCGTAAGTTTCGTCGACAAATACTGGGCAATTCGCGAGTCGAGCTACATTTTTCAGCAAAATATGAAACGCCGCAAAAATACCGTTAAGAAAAAATTCTCCAACAAAAAGCCGCTCAAATAAATGAGGGGCTTTTGTGTTATAATAGTAGTATCAAAAATTACAAGGACGTGGCGAAAATGAGCAGCGAAAATTTCAAATCAGGATTCATCGGCATCATCGGCAGACCAAACGTGGGCAAGTCAACCTTCCTCAACCAAGTTCTGGGCGAAAAAATTGCCATCACGAGCGACAAAGCGCAAACGACGCGCAATAAAATTCAAGGTGTTTACACGACGGATAGCGAACAAATTATCTTTATCGATACGCCGGGAATTCATAAACCAAAGAGTGCTTTGGGCGACTTTATGAACAAGCAAGCCTACAATACAATGCGTGAAGTTGACGTGATTATGTTCGTCATCGACGGTAGTGTTGGGCGTGGACGAGGGGATGATCTGATTATCGAACGTCTGCAAAATACGGATATTCCGGTCGTTTTAGTCATCAATAAAATCGATATTATCCACCCGGATCGCCTTTTGGAGTTGATCGATGACTATCGCACGCAAATGACGTTTGCTGACGTAGTGCCGATTAGCGCTAAAGAAGGAAATAACGTCGAAACTTTAATCGAAGTTTTAGGCGGTTATTTGAGCGAGGGGCCACAGTATTATCCGTCTGAAATGGTGACTGATCACCCAGAGCGCTTCATCGTAGCTGAATTAATTCGCGAAAAAATCTTGTTGTTGACGGAACAAGAAATTCCGCACAGCGTGGCTATTATCATCGAATCTGTCGAGCGCGATGAGTTCGAGAAAATCCACATTAAGGCCGTCATCATCGTTGAACGCGATAGCCAAAAAGGAATTTTGATCGGCAAAAACGGCCAAATGATTCGCAAAATTGGGCAACTTGCCCGCCGCGATATCGAAGGTTTGCTAGGAGATAAAGTTTATCTAGAAACGTTTGTGCGCGTGACGAAAAACTGGCGCGATAAACGCTTCAACCTCAATGAATTAGGCTATAATGAGGATAATTATTAAATGACGGATTCGAGTTTAGGGATTGTCCTGAGCACGCGCGATTATCAAGAAAACGATGCGTTGGTAAAGATTTTTACGTTGAGTCATGGTAAGAAAATGTTTCTCGTGCGGGGCGTGAAGAAAAAGAATTCCGCGTTAGCGCGCCACGTTCAGCCCGGTACGGTTGCTATGTTCAACGGGAAATTCAACTTTCCCGGGTTGAGTTATCTAAATAGTGTCGGTGAAGATTTCACGCCTGAAAACACACGTGAAGATTTTGAAAAATATTCTTATGCGATTTATTTTCTCGAACTCGCTGACAAAGCGATTGAAGACGACGAACCCGATGCGGAGCTTTTCCATTTCCTAGTCGGTATGCTTAGAAAACTCGACGATGGCGAGTTTGACCCGGCAGCGCTTCGCTTCGTTTATGAAATGCAGCTCTTGAAACGCTTAGGCGTTGAAGTCGATTTTGGTCAGTGCGCAATTTGCGGCGCGAAGCAAAACTTCAAAGACCGCACGCAGGCAGTCGAGTTCGATTTTAACTTTACGCAAAACGTAGTCGGATGCGCTAAGCACTTTGACTTGCCAACGCTTACGCCCCGCGCGGCCTACGCGCTCGGTTTACTACAACGTGGAAAGCTCGTGAAGCTCAGCGCCGAAACGAAAGAAGCGATCCGAACGTTCACGCGCGAATATTACGACGCGTTCGTCGGGATCAAGCTGAAATCACGTGACTTTTTAGATAATAACATATAAAATAGCCCCTAAATGACATGATTTCAAAAAACACACTCTTTTGTGACAAAAAGAGGGCAGAATTTCAAAAACGTGTCATAAAAGGGCTATTTGTGAGGATATACAAGGATGAAATACATATTTTTTGATGTTGATGGCACGATAATCGACAATTCGGTCGGAATTTATGCCGGACTCGACTACGCGATCAACAAATTAAATCTAAGACAAGTAACGCCCGAAGAAAAACGTTCTTTCATCGGCCCACCGTTACTAGACAACTTCGCCCGCTTGTTCGCAATGGATCCCGAAGAGTCGCAGCGAGCTGTCGACGTCTACCGCGAATACTACTTCGACAAAGGCTACCTCGAATACCGAGTTTACCCGGGAGTCGAAGAACTCCTAAAACAACTCGACAAAGAAGGCTACGAACTCTACACCGCCTCGAGCAAAGGCGAAATCATGGTGCGAAAAATCCTCGAAGATGCGGGAATCTCCAAATACTTCAAGAACATCTGCGGCGCAACGCTTGACGGAACGCGCGCGACGAAAGAAGACGTCCTAAACTACGCCATCGGCGACCGCGACAAAGCGCAATCCCTAATCATTGGCGACCGCGATCACGACGTCATCGGCGCTAAAGCCGTCGGCATCAAATCCATCGGCATTACGTGGGGAGGCTTCTCCGAGCGCGAAGAACTCGAGCAAGCCGGAGCCGACCAAATCGTCGACTTGCCCGAAGAAATTTTACCCGCAATCCTATTGCTAAACCACGACGCATAGTGTATAATTTGCGTGTAAACTAAACAAAGAAAATGAGGTAGAAAATCATGGCATTAATTATTTTATTAGTTGTTATTGTTGTCGTTGTCGCGTTCGTGATCGGCGTGTACAACTCACTTGCCCAACTGCGCGTGGGGATTCAGAATGCATCGAGCCAAATCAAGGTGCAGTTGCAACGTCGTTTTGACCTGATTCCGAATCTGGTTGAGACTGTGAAGGGATACAAGGATTACGAGCAGGAAACGCTGACGAAAGTCACTGAAATGCGCACGCAATTTCTGAACACGAACAACGTCGCTGAGCAGCTTGACATCAACAATCAAGTGACCGGGGCGCTGAATCACCTGTTTGCGGTCAGCGAAAATTATCCTGACCTGAAAGCGAGCGAAAACTTCCGCGAACTTCAACTTGAGCTGACAAATACCGAAAATAAAATCGCGTATTCGCGCCAGTTCCTAAACGACAGCGTGGCGCGTTTCAATACGAAACTTGTGACGTTCCCGTCAAACATCGTGGCAAGTATCTTCGGCTTCAAGCCTGCTGATTTCCTTGAAATTAGCGAGCCAGCTGCGGCGGCACCTGTGAAGGTTCAGTTCTAATATGTACCAAGACGTCAAGCGAAATAAACGCATAACAGCTCTCATCATCTCGCTGTTCATCGTCATCATCGCACTTCTCGCCTACGCCATCAGCTACCAGCTCGACTTCGGCCCGTTCGCGATTGTCATCGGCCTCGGCTTCGCCATCGTCACCGCCGGCCTGAGCTACTACAACAGCGACAAAATCGTCATCGCGGCAAGTGGGGCGAAATTGGCAAGTGACGCGCTGATCAGCCGCGAAGATTATACGAAACTAGAAAATATTATCGATGGTTTAATGATAAGTTCAGGTTTGACGAATAAGCCGCGCTTATACATTGTGCCGGATGATCAACCGAACGCTTTTGCGACCGGACGCAATCCGGAGCACGCGGTAATTGCCGTAACGACGGGGCTTGTAAGCACTCTTGATTATTACGAGATGGAGGCGGTAATTGCCCACGAGATGGGGCATATCGTCAATTACGATATTCGCCTGAACGCTGTGGTTAGCGTGATGGTGGGCTTCATCGTGATGATTAGCGATTTTTACATGCGCACTCTTTGGTGGGGTGGCGGTAAGAGTAGCAAGAAATCGAGCGACAGCAAAAACGGAAATCTCGAAATGATTCTGATGATTATCGGGCTCGTTCTGATGATTTTGTCACCGCTTATCACGCAGCTTATGTCGATGGCGATTAGTCGTAAACGCGAATTTATGGCGGATGCTAAGTCGGTCGAATTGACCCGCAATCCGCAGGCGCTGATTGATGCGCTAAACAAAATCAGTGCTGATCCGCACGAACTTAAACACGCAAACAAGGCGACGGCAGCTATGTATATCGGAAATCCGTGGCGCGAGAAAAAGACGGCGAAAAATTGGTTTTCGACCCATCCGAGTCTCGACGAGCGAATTGCCGCAATTGAAGAACTTAAATAACGTACGCAAAAGCCCTTTGACTTGCCAAGGGGCTTTTTAAATGTTTAAATTAATATATAGCAAATTTTTGATTTTGCGGCGCGAAAGTGTGATAATTATCTAGCATGAAAATTATGGGGTAATTGAAATGAGTTTGTATGATTTTTTTGGCGGATTCCGACGCGTCGTCGTGGGAAAAGAGCTCAAGAGCAGTTCGGCAAGTGAACACAAGCTGAGCAAATTAGCAGCCTTAGCAATGCTAAGCAGCGACGCGTTGTCATCAGTCGCATACGGAACCGAGCAAATCGTAGTCGTCTTAATGGTGGCAGGCGCTGTGGCGATCTGGTTCTCGATTCCAATCGCGGTATGCGTTTTGATCTTGCTATTCTCGCTCGTTTTGAGCTATCGGCAAATCATCCGCGCCTATCCGGGCGGTGGTGGAGCGTACCGGGTGTCGAGCGAAAACCTAGGAACAGGTGCTGGTCTGGTTTCCGGCGGAGCTTTGCTAGTCGATTATATGTTGACTGTTGCGGTGTCAGTCGCTGCGGGTGCTGAAGCGATAATCTCGGCGTTTCCCGTTTTGGAACACCACCAAGTCGCAATCTCGATTTTTATCATAATTTTAATAACCGTTTTGAACCTGCGCGGCGTTCGCGAATCGGCCGGCTTCCTAATCGTGCCCGTGTATTTATTCGTCGTCATCACGTTCTGCATGATCTGCTTCGGCTTCTTTAAAATCGCCACTGGGCAAGTCCCGTTCCACGCAACTGCTGCCGTGGGAACTGCGATTCCAGCTGTCGGCGTAGCGCTGTTACTTAAATCTTTCTCGAGCGGTTCAGCATCGCTTACCGGTGTTGAAGCAATCAGTAACGCCGTGCCATTTTTCAAAGAACCACGCGCGAAAAATGCGGCGAAAACTTTGACGATTATGGGTCTGATTTTAGGTTTCTTCTTCTTTGGAATCACGTTTTTAAACTACTGGTATGGAATAGTTCCCGAAGAAAAAATGACTGTCTTAGCGCAAGTCAATCGTGAAATATTCGGCGGAAAAAATATCTTATTTTACATTATGCAATTTGCGACAGCAATGATTCTTGCAGTTGCCGCAAACACTGGGTTCTCGGCATTTCCGATGCTGAGTTTCAACCTCGCAAAAGATAAATTTATGCCGCACATGTTTAAAGAGCGCGGAGCGCGTCTGGGCTATTCGAATGGGATTATCACACTTGCCGCGGGGGCTGCGATTTTGGTCGTGATGTTCCACGGGAAGGTTGAGAGCCTGATTCCGCTGTATTCGATTGGGGTGTTCGTGCCGTTCACGCTGAGTCAGAGCGGGATGGTGGTGCATTGGTACCGTCAGAATCGCCGGAATTTCCTCTTGAGGTCGATTCCGAATATCGTGGGGGCAATTATCTCGGCGACCATCGTTGTGATTATGATTGTGTTCCGCCTGCCGCATATTTGGCCGTTCTTTGTCATTATGCCGATCATTATTGCGATCTTTTTGAAAATCAAAAAACATTATCAAAACGTCGCGGAGCAACTGCGTTTGCGCGAGCCGAAACCGTCGCATATTTACGCAGGAAATACCGTGATTGTGTTGATTGGGAACGTGACAAACGTAGACCTCGGCGCGATTAATTACGCGCGATCGATTGGTGATTATATCGTGGCACTTCACGTTGATAACAGTGAAAATCCCGAGAAGGATGCCGAAGTCCGTGAAGAATTTTCGGAGAACTTCCCCGATATTCGCTACGTCCGCGTGCCCGCGACGACTTCGCGCTCGATCATCAAACCGATTGTTAAGTCGGTGAAACGCATCAGCGAAACTTCGCACAAATACAACCACACGACGACCGTCCTTGTGCCGCAGTTCATCCCGAACAAACCATGGAAACGCGTCTTGCACAACCAAAGCGCCGTTCGGATCAAATACGTTTTAGCGAACTACGAAGACGTCATCATCTCGAGCTACAATTACCATTTGAAACGCTAAATTAGGGAGAAAAAATATGAGCTGGGGAGTTATCGCGACGTGGCGCATGGCGTTCGAAGGAACAGCGCTGGCAAGTGAGGTGCTAAAAGCGGGTGGCTCGGCAAGTGACGCCGCCCAAGAATTAGTCGAAAATGTTGAGAATAATCCTGATTTTAGATCAGTCGGATTTGGCGGATTGCCGAATGAAGAAGGCGTTTTGGAAATGGATGCCGCCTTTATGGATGGCGATACGTTTAAAATCGGGGCGGTCGCAGGAATTCAAGACGTGGCGAATCCGATTGCGGTCGCGCGCAAGTTAAGCGACGAAAAATTCAATAGTTTTAGAATAGGCGCCGGCGCGACTAAATACGCCGAAGAAGCAGGTTTTGAACGTAAAGAAATGTTGACTTCTGAGGCTCATGAAATATGGGCTAAACGTGTCGCAGAAGTAACGGAAAAAAATCTAAATCCTTATGATGGACACGATACAGTCGGCGTGGTGTCGCTCGATTCGTTTGTAAGCATGACGGCTGCAACTTCAAGTTCAGGTCTGTTTATGAAAAAAGCCGGACGCGTCGGTGACTCGCCTTTATCCGGTTCGGGCTTTTACGTCGATAGTGAAATCGGTGGAGCGAGTGCGACGGGTCTCGGTGAAGACTTGATGAAGGGATGCCTTTCATACGAAATAGTGCGTTTGATGGGCGAAGGTCTGTCGCCACAAAGCGCGTGTGACAAAGCAGTTTATGACTTTGCTGAAAAGCTAACTAAACGCTACGGTAAATGTGGCGCTATGTCGTTAATCGCAATGAATAATAAAGGCGAATGGGGAGTTGCAACAAATGTTGAATTTCCGTTCTGCGCCGCAAACGCAGAAAACGAGCCGGCAGTTTATATCGCCAACCCAGGACCAAATAAAACGACGCTAATCAAAAAAGCCACTAAAGAGTGGCTCGATTCACACGGTTTTGACTAATGTACTCCAAATGACCGAAAACTTTGAATTTCACCCTGTTTTTGGACAGTTTGAGTCAGTATATATTTTATACTGACTCAAACTGTCCAAAAATAGGGCGTTTTTTCGAAAAAATGGTCATTTGGAGTATGTTTTATTTAATGGGGTGACGAATAATTGTTTTTAATTTTTCCGGCGCTGTTTTGCGCGGATCACTCAGGTAAATTTCGTGATGCCGCCGAGTTTCGGTGATGTCAAGCGCGTAACCTTGCTCAGAAATAAACGAATCCAACGCAGCAATCGTCGCAGGCTCATCATCGTAACTCCCGACATGCAATACCTGTGCGCATAAACCTTCTTCAAACTCAACAAATCTAGCAAGCGAAATATCAAGATCAGGTTTCTTCGCCTTCGCAACCGACAAACCATACTCAAACACTTCATAAGTTACAAATTCCGGTTGGCGAATCATCGCAGTCCATTTGAAATCGGACTTCGAACCATCAGTATCCCACCACAAACCTTCTAAAGGCGCAACGACATAATCGAAATAGCCTTCCGGAACATAATCCTTTTTCGGACTCATTTTAATCGCATATGATAAAGCATATAACAACTCAATCGCGTGCTGATATTCCGCGCTCGTATTCGGATCCCCAACTCCGTCCACCATTATAAACGGCGCGCACGGAACATCTACGATCGCTGGAGCTACCTTAGCCTTATACAGCGCATCTTTCTTAAAATCAATTTTCATAACTAAACTCCATCTGGTCTAAATTTATAAACAACCGACCTCTTATCGACATACAAAGCGTAAATCTGTAAAACTTTATTATTGACCTTGGCAATTAAACGAAAATCGCCAATCCGAAAGCGCACGTGTCCGGCCAATTCGCCCGTCAAAACCTTGCCGGGTGAGGTCGGGAAATCCACGCCGATTAAATGCTTTTCGATCCAACGTTTAATCCGCCGCTGCGTTTCTTTATCGAGGCGACGAGCCGAGTTGTAAAATGACGAGGTGTAGACAACGTCGTACTTACTCATCTAACATCGCCCACATTTCGTCGTGCGTATAGGTTTTAAAATCATCCGCAGCCCAAGCTTTATAGGCATCTTCGGCAATTAAATAATCGATTTTATCCTCTAAATAAACTGCGACAGCTTCGGAAACAAATGAAGAAATCGATTGAGCCTTAGCTTCGGTGTATTGAACCACGTTGTGAAATAATTCATCGTCGAAACGAATTGAAGTTGCTTTTGCCATCGTTACCACATCCTTTTTTTCTTAATATAAAAAGTATAACACCTTTGTATTTAAAAGTAAATACAAAGGTGTTTTCTTAAGATTTAACCAACAATAATTTTTTCGCTCGGATAGCGGATTGATGTGTTAATTTTCTTGTCACGCGGCAAGAAAAGCGTCAGGAAGTACAGCATGCTGACCCGGCCGACAAACATCAGCACAATCATCACAAGCTTCCCAAGAATCCCCAAATTCTGGGCAAGTCCGCTCGTCATGCCGGTCGTCCCGAAGGCACTTGCCACCTCGAGAATGATGTCGAGTGGCGGGTGATCCTCGCACGCCATAATCAGGAAGAACGAGACGGTGCAAAGGGCGACGGAGCTGACGAGGACGACGTAGGCTTTTTGGATGTCGCGCAGGTCGATTCTTCGCTCGAAGGCAATTGTGTCGCGCTCGCCGCGGATGTAACTTGCCATGTGGAGGATGACGATGAAGATTGTCGTCGTTCTGACACCACCACCAACGGAACTCGGTGAGCTCCCGATGAACATTAGAAGGCAGAAGAATAGGAGGGTCACGGGGCGGAAGGCGCTGATGTCGTGGAGTTCAAGGCCGGCGTTACGCGTTGAGACGCTGTAGAAGAACGAGGTGAAGAAGCCGCTGACGGGCGTCGTTCCGGCGAATAGATGCGTGCGCTCAAGCAAGAATATAATTAGTGTTCCGAAGATGATTAGGAATAAAGCGCCGAAGACGGCGACGCGGGTGAAGAGGCTGAACGTGAAGCGTTTTTTGTCTTTCGACGACGCCCACATGAAGATTTCGTAGGTGACGGGGTAACCGATCGAGCCGATGAACATCAACAATATGACCATTAATAAAAATAAATAATGGTGGTTGAAGTTTTTCAGGGAATTGCCGAAGATGTCGAAGCCGGAGTTGGTCAGCGCCGATACCGAGTTGTAGATGCCCCAGAAGAAGCAGCTCGACAGGTGTTTGTAGTAGTGGCCGAAGTAGAAATACAGGCCGAAGAGGAAGCCGAAGACGGCCTGGATGCCAAGGTAGGTCAGGAAGATGATTTTGATCATCCGGACCACGCCGGACATCTGGTTTTGATTGGTGTCGACCATGATGAGTTGGCGCGTGCGAACCCCGATTTTGCGTCGTGACAAAATGAAAACGAACGTCGTAATCATCATCACCCCGAACCCGCAAATCTGGAAAATGACTTCGAGCAGGATGATGCCGTGCGTGTTCAGGAATTCGTGGATTTGGAAATTGGCTAAGCCGGTCAAACTAATCGTCGAAACGCTAAAATATGCGAGGTCGATGAATTTAAGGTGGCTGCCTGGAATCCGGAAAATCGGAAGCGAGAAAGCGATCATCGTAACGATGGCGATTAGGAAATAGAACCCTAATACGATGTGGACGGGCGCCGTTTTTTTGATTTTTTCTTTGATGTTAAAACGCAATGGTCACACCTCCGTTTTTGTGTTCGATCATATTAATAGGTGCTCCGTAAAACTTCGAAAAAGTTTCCGCGTTAATCAGTTCTTCGCGAGTTCCGAACTCTTTGATTTCGCCTTTTTTCAGGAATAAAAATTTCTTGAACGGGGCAATTAATTCCTCGGTGTGGTGCGTCACGTACAAAATTGTCGGCGCGTCAGGTGATGCCGCAAGCTCAGTAATCGTCGCTAGTAGTTGTTCGCGTGCGAAGATATCAAGGCCGTTCATCGGCTCGTCGAGAATAATTAATTCCGGATTAGCCATCAAAGCCCGAGCTAAGATAACGCGTTGCCGCTCGCCTTGTGAGAAGATTTCGAATTTTTGACCGATTAGATGTTCGCCGCCAAGGCTGATTAATAAATTCTTAGCGCGCTCTAAATCTTCGTCGGAATATTTTTCCCAAATACCGATCGAAGCGAATTTTCCCGACAAAGCGATCATTTCCGCCGTTTCACCTTCATCGAGCTGATAGCTCAAAGCACTCGAAACAAAGCCGATTCTTTTTTTGAGTTCCGGGATGCTCGTTTCGCCGAATTTTTTATCCAAAACAACGAGCGAGCCGTTTGACGGCCATAAATTGCCCGAGATGAGGCGAAGCATCAGTGTTTTTCCCGAGCCGTTGAGGCCGAGAATTGCCATGTGCTCCCCGGGAGTGAGCGTGAAGTTGATGTCTTTGAGCAAATGTTTGCCGTCGCGGATCAGGTCGACGTGCGTGAATTCTACGATTTTTTCCATACGAGTATTATAGAACAATTCGGCGGGAAATTATAGACATAACTTCAAAATTTTGTTAACATAGAAACATATATATAAATAGAAGGAGCGATAAAAATGAAAATTTGGGTATGTAGTATTTGTGGGCACGTGCATTATGGGGATACTCCGCCGGAGACTTGCCCGATTTGTGGTGCTGCCGCAGATAAGTTCTCGGAGCAATTGGAAGAGGACGACAACGAAAATCCGTATTTGGCCGAGCATTTGATCGGTTACGCGAAGGGTGCGCCGAAGGAAATTCGCGACGCGATTCGCGAGAATTTCACCGCTGAGTGCACGGAAGTCGGGATGTATCTAGCGATGAGTCGGGCGGCTTACCGCGAGGGTCTGCCGGAAATTGGCGAGTTTTACCGTCGCGCAGGCCTTGAAGAGGCTGATCACGCGGCTCGCTGTGCCGAGCTTTTGGGCGAGGTCGTGACGCCGTCATCGAAGCACAACCTGGGCATCCGCATCAAGGCGGAAATCGGGGCGTGTAACGGCAAGTATAAATTGGCCCAAGAGGCTAAACAGCTGGGCTTAGATGCCATCGCTGACACATTCTTCGAGATGGCAAAAGACGAAGCTCGTCACGGCCGCGGTTTCGCTGGATTGTTACAACGTTATTTCGGAGCTGAGGCATAATTTTCTTAGCGATTGAGCGAGCTTGCTCGCGAAGAGCTTAGAAAATTAGCCCGCAGATTCGCGAAGCGAATCTACGCTCCTAAAACTTAGCGATTGAGCGAGCTTGCTCGCGAAGAGCTTAGAAAATTAGCCCGTAGATTATTAAGTCGCCGTTTTGGCGGCTTTTTTGATTTCTTTTCAAATATTATGCGGACTTTTCGCGTTTTGTGGACATTTTTTGATGAAAATGACCACAAAACGCGAAAAGTCCGATATTTTAATTTATAAGGAGAATATATATGGTTTGACTGTGAGCGGAAGGTGGCGTATAATTATAGTTGAGTATATGCTCAACTGATATAAATCTAGCGAGGTAAACGATATGACATCACAAATATGTACTTGCAATGTAATTCACGCAGATGTAGTGGAGCGTGTGCAAAAAGAAAAAGCGGTAGCTGATGATTATAGCAATTTAGCGAATCTTTATAAATGCTTTGCGGACAGCACGCGGGTGCAGATTTTGCACGCTCTTGAGATCAGTGAACTGTGTGTTTGCGATATCGCGGCGATTTTAGAAATGACTAAATCAGCTATTTCACATCAATTAAAAATGTTGCGCGAGGCGAACTTAGTCACGACGAGGCGAGTTGGAAAAATCGTCTTCTATTCACTTGCGGACGACCACGTCAAACAAATTCTCGACATGGGCTTTGACCACGTCAACGAAAAGGAGTGATTAAAATGGAAGAAAAATCTGAAAGAATTCAAAAAATCGCGATGATAATAGGGGCGATATTATTCGTAGCCGGATTAGCGCTCGAACTTCCCGAACTGCCAAGATTTACAATTTTCTTCATCAGCTACCTATTAATCGGCGGCGAGGTTCTAATGAATGCTGCGAAAAACATCCGGCGCGGTGAAATCTTCGACGAAAACTTCTTGATGAGTATCGCGACAATCGGCGCGTTCGCAATCGGCGAATTTCCTGAAGGCGTAGCTGTTATGCTATTTTATCAAATCGGCGAAGCAGTTCAGGACTTTGCGGTGGACAAATCGCGTAAGTCAATCAGTGAGTTGATGGACATCAGACCGGATTTCGCCACCTTAAAAGATGGCGGGCAAGTCGCCCCCGACGAAGTTCAAATCGGCGACGTAATACTAGTTAAGCCTGGCGAAAAAATTCCGCTTGACGGAACGATAACCGATGGTTATTCGACACTCGACACCTCGGCACTAACGGGAGAATCGCTGCCTCGCGAGGTTGAGCCGGGGGCGCAGGTTCTGTCAGGCTCAATCAACCAATCTGGCCTTTTGACAATCACGGTCACTCAAACATTCAAGGAATCGACCGTTTCCAAAATTCTCGAACTTGTCGAAAATGCGAGTTCGAAAAAGTCGCCGACGGAAAAATTCATTACGAAATTTTCGCGGATTTACACCCCGGTCGTAGTGTTCGCGGCACTTGCCATCGCGGTTCTTCCACCGCTTTTGACAGGTGCTGATTTCAGCGAGTGGATCAAGCGCGCTCTCGTCTTTCTGGTCGTTTCGTGCCCATGCGCGCTGGTGATTTCGATTCCGTTGAGCTTTTTCGGCGGCATCGGCGGCGCCTCGAAGCAGGGGATTCTCATCAAGGGCAGCAATTTTCTCGATGCCCTCAACCGCGTCGACACCGTCGTGTTCGACAAGACCGGAACGCTTACGAGCGGATCGTTTGCAGTGACAAAAACCGTGGGCAAGTCGCCGCTCCTTGAGGTCGCGGCTTACGCTGAAAGTCATTCGAGCCATCCGATTGCTCGCTCGATTATAAAGGCTTATGGCGAGAAAATTGATGAAACGCGAATTTCTGAATACGAAGAAATCGCGGGCCAAGGCGTTCGAGTTAAGTTTGACGGGCAGGAAGTACTTGCCGGAAATGCGAAGTTGATGGCGATGCGCGGGATTGATTTTACGCCGTCCAACGAAATCGGCACGACAGTTTATATCGCTGCGAGCGGCGAATTTATCGGCCATCTTGTGATAGCTGACGAGATAAAAAAAGACAGCAAACAAGCTATCGAAAGTTTAAAAAAATTAGGCATAAATAATATCGTTATGCTGACCGGTGATAACAAAGAAGTCGGCGATGCAGTTGGACGCGAACTTGGAATCACGGATGTTAAAACTGAACTTTTACCTCAGCAAAAAGTTGAGCAACTCGAACTTTTAGAATCGACGGGGTCAGTTTTGTTTGTCGGTGATGGAATAAACGACGCGCCAGTTCTCGCACGTAGCACGGTCGGTGTAGCGATGGGTGGCGTCGGATCTGATGCCGCCATCGAAGCGGCCGACATAGTCTTGATGACTGACGAGCCTTCAAAAATTATAACAGCGATAAAAATCGCACGCAAAACTCGAAAAATCGTGATGGAAAACATCATTTTCGCCCTTAGCGTCAAAGCCATTATTTTGGTGCTCGGCGCGCTAGGGATTGCCACGATTTGGGCCGCGGTTTTCGGCGACGTGGGCGTCGCCCTACTTGCCATCCTCAACGCTCTTCGCGCGATGCGCGTAAAAAATTAACAAATCTTAACGTCGAAGGTTTATTCTTGTAAAGCGGCGAAATGTCTGCTAAACTGAATCTATCAGGTGAGAAATCACCGACGCACTAGATTTGTTCGGATCGACCTGTCAGTCAATTCTGACCACAAAATCCCCCAGATTTTCTCCTCGCTAGGAAGCTAGCGGGGAGTTTTTAATTTCCGTCTCTCTCGAACCGATTTTTTTTGATATAATATAAGCAACAAGGAGCGTGCTATGACTACATTACAAGAAAAAATCATCCAAGAATTGGGCGTGAAGCTCGTGATCGACCCGGCGGCGGAAATCCGCATCTCCATCGACTTCCTCAAAGCCTACATCGTCAAAAATCCGTTCATCAGAGCCTTCGTGCTCGGCATCAGCGGCGGGCAGGATTCGAGTCTGACAGGGCGTCTAGCCCAATTGGCAATTGAAGAGCTGCGCGCCGAGACAGGCGACGACTCGTATAAATTTATCGCAGTTCGCCTGCCTTATGGTGTGCAAGCCGACGAAGATGATGCGCAGCGCGCACTTCGTTTCGTTAAACCCGATGAAACTCGCGTGGTAAATATTAAAGCAGCGGCTGATGCAATCGAAGAATCGGTTGGCGGAATTAGCGACTTCAATAAAGGAAACGTTAAGGCTCGCATCCGGATGGTGTCGCAATACGCGATTGCTGGCGAAGTCGGCGGAGCGGTGCTTGGAACTGACCACGCGGCCGAAAACGTGACTGGATTCTATACGAAATACGGCGACGGCGGTGCAGATTTGCTTCCGATTTTTCGTCTAAATAAACGTCAAGGTAAACAACTTTTGGCTTATCTAGGTGCTGAACCTGCGATCTACGAAAAAATCCCGACTGCCGATCTTGAAGATGGTCGCCCGGGACTTGCCGACGAAGTGGCGCTAGGCGTGACTTACGAAGAAATCGACGACTACCTTGAAGGAAAAACGGTTTCGGCGCACGCACAGGAAGTGATCGAGAATTGGTATCTGAAAACGCAGCACAAACGCTTTATGCCGATTACAGTGTTCGACGATTTTTGGAAGTAAATTACAAATTTTAATATTTGCAATCGAATTAATAATTTGTTATAATATTAATATAAGGTCTGCATGGAGTACCTTAACAACCCATGCCTCTGTTGAGCAAACAACTAAAAACCTAGGGGATAGCTGTTGCTATCCTCTTTTTATTATATTTGGAGAATTATGGTAAAAATATCATTTGAAGAAAAAGTATTACAGAAAATAATTTTAGGTGCAAAAATATATCAAGAATATTTTGTAGAAAAAGAATATTTAATTGTAGCGGATAAATTCAAAAATAGACACTATGAAATTGATGCAAAAGAAAGCAACTTTCTTCATTTAACAGGGGTAAAATCTAAATTAAGACCAGTTGATTTTTTTTTAAAGCAGTTAACGAAGAGCTAGTTTTAGGTGATTTTCACATTGTAGATCAAGCAACCGTAAATAGGAAAATGAAATCACTAGTTAAGCTGAAAGGATTCTTTGCGTCTGTCGAGTTGCTTGCTGAAGAAGAATTTGTTAAAAATAGGGTTAAATGTAAGCTTGAAACAACAGATTTGGAAATAACTTTGGGTTTTGTGGGCAACGATAAATTAGTTCCGATGTCGTTGATGTTCAATAATTTGCTTGATGAGAAAAAAGCGGTAAGGTTCGATTTCATTGCGTGTAAAAACACAGGCGAAGAAAAATATTCAAAAATAATTAATGGGCAAATAGACAGCAAGAATCTTCCAGAGGAGATTGGAGTTATGTTAAAGATATGATCTTTTGGAAATAGGTACTCTAAACGACCGAAAACTTTGAAATATGACCCTAAAATAGACAGTTTGAGTCAGTATAGAATATATACTGACTCAAACTGTCTATTTTAGGGTGTTTTTGAGAGATTTGTGGTCATTTGGAGTCACTTTTGTTCTGAGGCTAATAAAGCGGCACCTTTGCTAGCGCCAGCGGCACCGAAATAGCCGATGGTCTGTCCGCGAGAAGAAATTACGCGGTGACAGGGGATTGTAATCGGGTAGGGATTGTGTTTCAAGGCTTGAGCGACGGCGCGCGAAGCCGTAGGGCGACCAACCGTAATCGCTATTTCCTTATAAGAGCGAGTTTCACCGCGTGGGATTTTCAGAGTTTCTAAATAAACTGCGCGGGCGAAATCAGAAACGTTTTCCAGATTCAATATGAACGGCCTCCTTAGTAATCGGGTGAACGAAATCCATTTGCAGAGCGTGGAGCATCATCCGCGGCGCCTTAGATTTAGGATTATACAAAGGATCGCCGACCACGCAACCAAGGTGCACCCGAATTTGGTGAGTTCGACCAGTTTCTAACACACACTCAACCAAACCCGCTCCGATATTGCGAACGTGAGTAACTGCAGTCTTTCCGCCGCGCGCCACTAACACATATTTATTCGCTTCGTGCCGGTCACGTCCAATGTTAGAAGACAAAACACCATCCTTGACAGACCTCGAAACCTTAGCGATATAAGTCCGACTAACAGCCTTACCTTCTAACATCTTTGTCAAAATTGGCAGCACCACCGGATTTTTCGCAAACATAACCAAGCCACTCGTTTCACGGTCTAAACGGTGCACAACATAAGGCGCCGATTCCAAATACCCAGCGACATAGTTGATCAAAGTATCCGTCTCATCGACAGAATTATTGTGCGTCTTCATCCCGGCCGACTTGTCAACCACAATCAAATGCTCATCCTCATAGACAACATCGACCTCGCCATCGCTTGCCATCACAGAATGCGCCGGATAATACTCGTCCTTGAAATCGACCGTCACAACATCCCCGTCAACCGTAACTCCGCCATCCATCCGTAAAAAATGCCGAATTTTCTTCGGTATCAACAAATCATCGCGCAAAAACTCATCGAGATCGCGACCACTCTCTATCGTAAAATTAATTTTCATAACCACCATTATAGCATATGGGCATCTCTAAAAACTGAGATTTGCCCAAAAATTCCTATTTTCCATTTCTCGTGCTTCTTTCTTCTCGTCCCATGCACCACATGGCACTCGTCGATTTCATTGATAAATGAAAAATAGAAAATTTTGTGACAAAAACAGTTCTCAGAGGTGCCCATATTTGGTATAATTAAACCCATGAAAGAAAATATAAAAGCCAAAATAAAAGCGCGTCGCAAAGAACTGTGGCACCGCTATCAAATCACAAAAATCATCATCGTGGCAATTCTCGCCCTTCTACTGCTAGTCAGCGGCTACATGTTCTACCTAGCGAAAAGTGTCGACGTTGCGAGCTTGAAAGACGGCTACGGAAAATCAGCTCAAATCTTCGACAAAAACGACTCACTTGCCGGATCTCTCTATGGGCAAAAAGGCACGATTATCGAGTACAATCAGGTGAATCCGCAGGTTATCGATGCCCTGATTTCGACCGAGGATCGCGATTTTTACAAGCACGGCGGCTTCAGCGTGAAGTCGTTTGCCCGCGCTGCTGTCGGGAGGTTGACCTTCCACAACCGCGGTGGGGGATCGACGATCACCCAGCAACTTGCCAAGAATGCGTATCTGAGTTTCGAGCAGACGATGACGCGCAAGCTCAAGGAGCTGTTTCTCGCGATTGAGATCAACAAGGCGTACACCAAGGAGGAGATCCTCACGCTCTACCTCAACAACGTCTACTTCGGCGACGGCGTCTGGGGGATCGAGGATGCCGCGCATCACTACTTTGGCAAGTCAGCGGCCGATCTAGACCTCGACGAGGGGGCGACGCTTGTCGGGATGCTCAAGGGACCGGAATATTACAATCCTTATTACGACATTACGGTGATGACGAATCGCCGGAACACGGTGCTTTCGCTGATGGCGGAGAACGGCAAAATCACGAAGGAGCAGGCTGATCAGGAGATGACGGTTGACCTGCAGAGCGAGCTCAAGGACAATTATACCAAGGGTGATGGCGGTTATAGCTATCCGTATTATTTCGATGCGATAATTTCTGAAGCGACTAGTTTGACGAAAATCAAGGAACAGGATTTCTTAAATAAAGGCTATAAAATCTACACAGAGCTCGATACGAACTACCAAAAAGCGATGGATAAAACAGGCAATTCACCGTGGCTGTTCCCGAAAAATTCTCAAGACAGCGCAATCGTTGAATTCGGCTCGGTCGCACTCGACCCGAAAACGGGGGCAATTAACGGCATCGTCGGCGGACGCGGAGAACACGTTTATCGTGGTTTCAACTACGCGACCCAACTGGTTCGGAGTCCTGGATCGACGATTAAACCAATAGTTGATTATACGCCGGCGCTATTGAGCGGTAATTTCGAAATCAACTCAATGCTCGAAAATAAAGAACAGAGTTATTATGACGCGAAAAACTTTGAGAAGACAAACGACCAAGATATCCCGATGTATCAAGCGCTTGCGCGCAGTCTGAACCTTCCGGCTGTCTACACGATGCACGAGGTAGGTGTCAAAAAAGCGGTCGAAGAAGGTAAAATCTTCGGTCTGCCTTTAACTGACCAAGACGAAAATTATTCGACTGGACTTGGTGGGTTGAGCAAAGGGGTGTCGCCACTTGAGATGGCGCGCGCTTATGCCGCTTTTGCTAACGGCGGAAAACTCGTCGATGTTTATATAATCAGAAAAATCGAGGATGCCAACGGTAAAAAAATTTACACGAAAAAAGAGACAGCACCGCAGCGAATTATCGACGAAAAAACGGCTGATAAAATCACGTCGATGTTGCTTGGCGTTATGAGCAACGGAACGGGTGTTAAAGGTCGAGTTCAAGGTTACCAAATCGCCGGCAAAACCGGAACGACCGAAACGAACTGGGATCCAACACTCACAAACGACCAGTGGCTCGTCGGCTACACGAAAGATGTCGTTGTCGCCAATTGGATTGGTTACGAAAAACCGAGCGAAGACCGTTATCTTCCTGGAACGGCGCATACGACGTCGGCTGCTATCTTCCAAAACGAGATGGCGGGTATACTTCCGCATACACAAGGAACGAAATTTGAAGTGCCCGATGCCTATACGGTTCAAGGAAATCTCGACAATTATTTCGCCCATCACGATTACACGGGTGACCAAACCGTTGTCGAAAACGCAGCGGACTTGCATGATGAATTCAAGAAACACGCCAACGCGCTTAGAGAAAACACCAACACAATTCTCCAAAAAACAGGAGAAGCGACCGGTAATTTCTTCCAACGAGTAGGCGCAGGTTTTCAACAATTATTTAACAAGCAATAAAAGTGGCCCCGAAATGACACGATTTTCGAAAACCACCCATATTTTGTCACGAAAGGGCTAGTATAGAATATATACTGGCCCTTTCGTAACAAAAAGAGGGCAGAATTTCAAAAAGTTGTCGTTCAGGGGCCACTTTGTCACGTTGGCATATCCACAAGGCCTATTTTTCGCGCCGTTTTATTGTCAACCCACCGCCTTTGCGTTATAATAGAAAAAACTAGCAAAAAAAAGAGGAAAAATGAGCAAAAAAAATATACTTATTATATTTTTAGCGATGCTCGCCTTTGTCTTCATAGCCCACGTCAAAGCCGATGCTGTCACGAATTTCACCGTACGGGCATCGAGCGAGCAAGCGCCGAAAGGCTACTTTGACCTGAGCATGAAAAACGGGGCGGATACCACGCTAAAAATCACGGTCTCGTCAAACACGGATAAACCGATTGCGCTCAGCGTTGCGGCTAACTATGCCGGCACGACGAACCTCGGCGGAATCAACTACATCACCAACCTCAAAGACAAAGACACTTCGATGGAATATCCGTTCAACGCAATCGTCGACGGCCCGAAAGAAGTCTTTTTGAACGCGGGCGAAACGAAAACGCTCGAATATAAAATCAAAGCACCCGAAAAATTCGACGGGGCAATTCTCGGCGGCTTCGTCTTCATGGAAAAAGACATGGACAGCCTCGACATCACATCAGAGGGCCTCGAAGAAACAAATACTGGCCCAACTTTCGTCAACACGGTGAGCTACACAATTGCCTGCCTGCTCAAAATTGGCACAACAGAACCGGAGCCGAAGGTGGCGATTTACTCGATCGTGCCAGACGACACGAACCACCAAAACATCCTCAAAATCAGGTTCCAAAATCCGAGTGCCTATTACCTCGGCGACCTGACTTATGAGCTTGAGGTCAAGGATCCGCACGGCAAAACGGTCGCAACGAGCAAACAGACCAATTTCAAATTCGCACCGAACACGAGCTTCAACTATGACATCGCTCTGACCGAACCGTGGACGGCCGGGAAATACAAACTTACAGGGAAGGTCTACCGCGAGGGCGAGGAAAAAGTCTGGCAGATTGCGCAAAGTTTCGAATACGTCGAAAATCAACCGATCAAAGTCGTCAACTATATCCCGAAATACGCGAAACCTTTTCCTTGGCTGCTCATATCGCTAGGTATCGCGGGCACGCTGCTCGCAGCCATCATCGCGCTCGGCACCTACATCCTCATTACGCGCCACCTCATCCTCAAAGCGCGCCGCCGCGCGGAGGAGCAAAACCAAAAGCTGGCAAGTGAAACTACGGCCTACCTAAACCTGCTCAACAGCGGCTTCACCATCGGCGACGTACCGGATTATCTAGCCGGCCCACGCCCGACAGTGCCGGACGATTCGCGCAACTATATCTACCGCGAAACGCCTAATGTCGACGCGCTTGATCCTGAGTATCAAAGGGTTTTAGAATCTGAGCATGCTCATCGCAAACAGATGCGAAGAAAAAGAGCAAAATCTTAGACTAAATGCGAAAAAAAATATATAATAAAGTGTAAAAGTAAATTAAAGGGGCGCGAGTATCCATGAAATTAATCAAAAAATTATCAATAGCAGTTGCGTTTTTAGGATCACTTGTGACTCCAGTTTTGACGTTCGCCGATTCAATCTCGGGGAAATCAAATACGACTGGTTCGTTTTTCCACGGACCAAAACCAATTATCCCAGAATTGCCAATCACTGGCTGGCCGGTCAAAGACTTGCCAATCGGGGTTCCCGGATTCTTCCTGCCGTCAACCGGCGAAGAATTGGGGCAATTCATTATGTTCTTCGGCCTGTTATTCTTGGTCGTAGCAACTATTTTGCGCCGCAAAAAAGCCTAAGGAGGTAGCACGATGAAATTCAAATTATTGCTGAGTGCTGTCGCCCTCAGTCTATTGGCAAGTGCCGCGCCGACCTACGCCGCCGATTCTGGCACAGCGAAAACGGACGGAACAGGGGCGTTCGTGCCTGGAACTAAAGCAGACATTCACTATCCAAAAGATTCTGATGATTCACAAATCATCGTTGAAGATTCGACGGACCGCGATCAACCGATTTTAGACGGGTTGATTTTAACATATTATCCTGATTTCCATTTCGGTCGCACCGAGTTGAACTGGACTTCGAACTCGATTTTAATCGATGCGTTGGTCAATCCAGCGAAAAGTGATTTGAGCGAATACTTGCCTGGTTTTGTGCAAGTAGCCGACATCACGGGTGATCCGGAGCTGACGTGGAACGTCACAGCGGCGCTCGACGATGAATACAAAACAGCGAAAGGCGACGTTTTAAAAGGCGCGCAACTTCGCTTATATGAAAAATCGATTTTGAGCGATTATCAAGACGAAGCGGACTTCGCTTCGAAAATCTTAGCGTTCGCTCGCAGTAACGGGGAATACCTGAACGTGCCGAATTCGGCGCGAGGTGAAGCTCCGAAAATCGTTCTGCAAAACAAAGAAAAAGGCTACACGAATCTGACTTACACAAGCGTTGTGTTTGAAGACGATTTCCACAAACAAGACTACGCGAAGGCTGATGCGAACACTCGTTATACGGGTGCGAAGCTTTACTTGCCTAGCCAAAAAGACGTCGTCGATGGCGACTACGCAACGACGATTACTTGGACCTTGAACACTTCAGTTTAGGAGGGAAAAACCATGAAAAACTTAAAATTTATCGGGCTGAGCATTTTAGCAGCAGGTTTGTTGTTTGGAAACGTCAGCGTTTTGGCTGATCCAACTACTGCTACAGCGAATACCCAAGGTGATGTTTCTTTCACTCTATCTGATCCTTATACGATTTTACCAGGTACGAAGATTGATTCGGCAGGTAATCCAGGTTGGTTCATTCACCCTGAAAACGGCAAAGATTCAATGGATATCGAGAATGGAACAGCGGGACACTTCTATCTTCGACACGTTCCTGATTTCCACTTTGGGGAACACGAAATCGTGAGCGGAGCTGATAAAGAATTCTTTGCGCTATATGAAGAAGTTGATTCGCAAGATAGTACGCAAGAAGCAACTACGGCACAGACTAGTTATGTTACACCATTTGTCCAAGTTCAAGATTTCTTGAGCGCAACAACTAAGTGGACCGTTAGCGTAGCCCTAGCTGATTCAGTAACTGGAAGCGTCGTTAATAGAGGAACCAAATGGATCGATGCTGCTCATGCCGCTGATACTTCTTATGATTTAAATGCTACTTTAAAGTTAGTAAGATTTACTTATTTTACTGATCGTGCAGGATTCGCTATAGATACTTTAGTTGATACGCCTACAACAGATATAACTTTAACTAATGTTAATCAAACCGTGTTAACTAACGGTAGTAATAATACTAATGGACATAATTTGTCGGTTGTATTTGGAGATACCGTTAGCGGTGTCGTAAAGCGTGACGTTGTTTACCGTGGACCAGACGATGAGGGTGAGCACACTGAAATCGGTGGTCTTACTGGCAACCAAGCTTTAGTTGCCAATAATGTCGATTCGTTAGACTCAGCTGATTTATCTATTGCAACTCGGACACAAGGTGTGAAATTATCCATTCTTGGGACGGAAATTGTCCGTCCAACAACTTACACTAAGGAACTTATTTGGACCGTTAGTGTAGGTGTCTAATAAAACTAAAAACTGCTCGCAAGGGCAGTTTTTTTGCGCCTTAAAATCATTTACTGTTTTTTAATGCGTTTTTTAGTGATTTCGAGGCTCGAAATCACTAAAAAAGCCCTTAAAAAACAGTAAGCCTTTTTACACTTGCCCGTTGTAGGCATTCGTAGGCAAAATATTTGGTGTAGAGGGCCATATATAGTAGAATACAATGAGAAATGACGCGAAAGAAAGGAGATCTTATGCGAAAATTGATTGGATTACTACTTATGATATTAACATTCGGCGCGGTGCCAGCTTCGGCGGAAACCGTTGCGCCAGCAAGTGACGGCACAGGTTTGACGAACGGTGTCGTTGACTTTTTAGCGCAAGCGCGACCGCCGGTAATTATGCCGGGAACGCAGGCAGATAGGGGAGACAACGCAGGTGGGGACAACCAACACTTTTACGTTAATCCGCTGAACAACACATATCTCGACAACGGCTTCGGAGTCGACTCGAGCTTTTACATCCAGCACTTACCAAGTTTCGACTTTGGCGAAGTCCAAATCGATAATAAAGACACGATGACGCTTTACTCGAAATATGAAGCGCTAGGTGCTTACTCGACAACAGCTGCGGCTTCTTATATGACGCCGTTCATCCAAGTTGTCGACTTGCAGGCTAACATGACAAATTGGACGCTGAGTGTTTCGCAATCGTCGAACCAAACGCTTGGAACTTACTTCCAAAAAGCGAACGATTCGGCAAGTAAAATCAAAGCGCAAATTACATTCAGTGACTACAAACTCTTCTCGGATCGCTATATCGATTACGGAACTGGAAGTCAGTTAAACACGTTGATTAATCCACTAATTCAAGGCTACAATGGAGAATTAACCCTTACAGGAACGCCGCAAGTTATCTTCAAAAATAGCGGAGCAGATACTCGGGGACGCATTTTATCTCTGATGTTAGGCGAGAGCGTCAACCGCTCTTCACTTGCCAACGCTTCTGTCGGTAAGGAGTCGAGCAAGTATGAAGCGCTGGTCGCGAATAATATTCTGAAAAGCGTTTACGAGGCGAATCCGACGCGGACGCAGAGTGCGAAACTCGTGGTGCCTAACGATCAGATTATCACCAAAGGGAATTATAAAACGGATCTGACTTGGACTCTTTCTATCACACCGTAGCTGATAACGATTTCATTCTTAAAAGATAAAAAGGGCTATTTGCTCGGATGCATTTTGTGATATAATATTACATAACAACTATTGATTTTTCAAGGGGAAAACATGTATATCGATACCGAAATTAAAGGTCTTAACGAAGAATGTGGAGTATTTGGGGTTTGGGGGCACGAAAGCGCCTCTAATGTGACGTTCTTCGGCTTGCACGCACTTCAACACCGCGGCCAAGAAGGTGCCGGAATCGTCGCTAAAGACGAAACTGGGTTCCTACGCTCACACCGCAATTTGGGACTGTTGTCGCAAGTCTTCAAAAATCCTGCCCACCTCGAGGCTCTTGTCGGGAACGCTGCCATCGGGCACGTCCGCTACGCCACGGCCGGCAGCGGGTCGATCAACAACATCCAGCCTTTCCTCTTCGACTTCTACGACGGGCAAGTCGCGCTCGCCCATAACGGGAATTTGACGAACGCGAAAACTTTGCGTACTCAATTAGAGGGTGAAGGTGCGATTTTCCACGCGAACAGCGATACGGAAATTCTGATTCACTTGATTCGTCGTTCTTCGGCTGACTCTTTTAAAGAAGCTTTGAAAGAATCGTTGAATATCGTTAAAGGTGGCTTTGCTTATATTCTTTTGACTGAAGACAAAATGTATGCAGCGCTTGATCCGAACGGTTTCCGCCCGCTATCAATCGGGAAGATGAAAAACGGAGCTTACGTTGTAGCCAGCGAAACTTGCGCTTTGGAAGTTGCGGGTGCTGAATTTGTCCGTGACGTTGAACCGGGTGAACTGGTTATCATCGACGACAACGGCTTTGAAATCGAAAAATATACCGAAGATACTGAACACGCGATCTGTTCGATGGAATATGTTTACTTCGCCCGCCCTGATTCAAACATCGCCGGCGTCAACGTCCACACAGCGCGTAAAAATATGGGGCGGATACTTGCCCAAGAATTTACAGCTCGCGGAATCGAAGCTGATATCGTTGTCGGCGTGCCGAATTCGTCGCTTTCGGCGGCGAGCGGATTTGCCGAAGAGAGCGGTCTGCCCAATGAAATGGGGATTATTAAGAACCAATATACGGCTCGCACGTTCATCCAACCGACGCAAGAATTGCGCGAACAAGGGGTACGGATGAAGCTGAGCGCCGTTTCGTCGGTCGTGAAAGGCAAACGCGTCGTGATGGTCGATGACTCGATCGTGCGCGGTACGACTAGCCGTCGCATCGTTGACTTGCTGAAAGAAAGTGGAGCGGCTGAAGTGCACGTTGTGATTTCATCTCCACCACTGAAATATCCGTGCTTCTACGGAATTGATATCGAAACTCGTAAAGAGTTGATTGCGGCGAACCATTCCGTTGAGGAAATTCGCGAAATCATCCACGCTGACACGCTGACTTATCTGAGCGAACAAGGCCTGATTGATGCGATTGGCTTGAAATTCGATGCGCCATATAGCGGACTTTGCATGTCTTACTTCAACGGAGACTACCCAACGCCGTTATACGATTACGAAGAAAAATTCTTGGAATCTTTACAAGAAAAAACTTCGTTCTATTAAAAATGAATACGACCATTAAAGCGGTCGCGGCGGGAGATTTGGAGTTGTTTCAGCAACTTCAGGTCTCTTGTTTCCTAGACCCGCTAAAAATTCCGATTTTTCAAAGTGTTGGGCAAATCGAAAGCGAAGATCATTTTAATTTGTTTTTATTTAAGGTAGATGAAGCACCAGTTGGTGGATGCAAACTCTATTTTGACCATAACGGCTGTAAAATTGATTTGCTATTTATGTTGCCCGAATATCGCAGATTTGGCCTAGCGTCGAGGTTTTTACTTGCCCTCGAATCGAGGTTTTGCGAGGTTCGCAGGTGGCATATTGTGGTCGAAAAGAGCAATGAACCAGCGCTGAAATTTCTACTAAAAAACGGCTATAAAATAATCGGCACGAAAACTAACCAGTTAATTCTAGACAAAAAAATTACCCCGTGATATAATTTTAAAACACGAAAGGGGGATGACATGAGCAAACCGAAAACGATGAAAATTGTTAAATCAATTGAATATTTGACGATGGTCGGCGTGTTTTTGGTGTGGATTTTTCTGACGGATTTCTCTTTAAAGAGCGTCCTGCTCCTATTTGTCTACCTTTACGTCAGTCTTTGCGTCATGGATCTGCTTCTCGTCTGGGCGGTCCCGAAAATCAAAAAACTCCTTCGTCCTCATCGTTAGGGCGATTTTTTTATGGATCGAAACGCCCTACTGTTTTTTAACGCGTTTTTTAGGACTTTCGAGCCTCGAAATCACTAAAAAACGCGTTAAAAAACAGTAAGGATTTTTAAAGCGAGCGTAAAACGCATCATGAGCGGATAATTGCCGAGAATTAAGGCATTTTAAGGCCGTTTGTGGTATAATTTTAATTAATATTTTTGTGAGGTGAAGAGCGTGCAACAATTTATCGATTACGTCAAAGAAAATTCCAACGAAAAAAATCAACAGGCCTTTGCGGCGCTCGTTCACCTGATTTCCATCAGCAGCGAGGCGCGGGCTGCATGGGCAAGTTTCGCCCTGAACACGATGTCGATCGATGTGAATAGTCGCGAGCTCGATGACGAGCGAAAAATGTCGACCCTTTATATGTTTTTCAACAAGCTGCTCGTCGATAACCGCATGAACATGACACCGCCTTTGCTGGCGCGCGTTTTCACTGAGGATTTCCCGTTCGACCTTGCGAGCGAGCTGAGGAGGGCCATCGATGTACACACAAATTAACACCCCGAGCTGCTTCAGCTTCCTCTCGAGCATGGTGCGCATTGAGCGCTACGTGGAGTTGGCAAGTCAGCTCGGCTACGCCTCGCTTGGCATCAGCGACATCAACTCGATGTCGGGCGTTTTCAAATTCATCCGCGCTTGCGAGAATAAAAACATTAAACCCATCGTGGGCTTGGCAATTGAAGTTCAAGACATAAAAGTTAATTTCGTGGCGCTTAACTATGAGGGGTTATTAAATTTATTTGAGCTTTCAAGTTTGAAGATGACGAAGCCTTATAACGAAGAATTAGCTCTTGAAGAATTGATGGATCTTGTTGGCGAAAATATCGTTACTGTCATTCAAAACGAAGTTCCGACATCGTTGTTAAGAGGTCGAGTTTATGCAGGTCGAACAACGAAAAGTTTCCACAACGATGCGTTCGAACAATTTTATAAAACAAATAATATTCCTGAATTAGCCTTTAACGAAGTTCGTTATTTTAATATTAAAGATGCGTTCAGCTTCAAAGTCTTAGAGTCGATTCGTGATAATGAGCAGCTTGAAGGTTTTAGCGAAAACGAAGTTAGTCCGCTAAACTTTGAAAGTGAAGCGCAAGCGCGGGAAGGTTTCATCAAACAAAACCGCGGCGAAGCGCTCGATAATCTCGATAAATTAGTAGATCTTATCGATATAAAAATTCCTGAGAAAAAATTATTATTACCGCATTATATTGACGAAGCAGGCGTTAGAATAAAAGAGTCGGACGAGCTTTTAGAAAAGAAATGTCTGAAAAATCTTAGCGAGATGTTTGAGCCGACCGATCTTCCTAAATACTTTGAACGTTTAGAATACGAACTCGGTGTGATTAAATCGATGGGCTTCAGCGATTACTTCCTAATCACGGCCGACGTCATCGACTACTGTCACAAACACCAAATCATCACAGGGGCAGGGCGGGGTAGTGCGGCGGGATCACTCGTGTCGTTCGCTCTTCACATCACAACAGTTGATCCGATAAAATACGATTTGCTATTCGAGCGTTTCCTAAATCCGATGCGCGTTTCAATGCCCGATATCGATATGGACTTACCCGACATCAGACGGGTCGAAGTCCTCGAATATTTGCAACAAAAATACGGGCGCGACAAAATGGTCGGCATCACGACCTACAACACGCTCAAAGCCAAACAAGTCCTGCGCGACGTGACGCGGGTGTTCCAACTTTCGAAATCCGAAAGCGACGAGTGGAGCAAGGCAATTGGCAAGATCCGCGAGCTCGACGGACACGCGGCGACGCTTAAAGAGATGTACGAAACAAACGACGATTTGAAGCGTTTAGCGAATAAAAACGAGCGAAATCGCAACATCATCGAGGTCGCGATTAACCTTGAAAATCTTCCGCGAAATGCCTCAACCCACGCGGCGGGGATCATCATAACCGATAATCCAATCACAAATTACGTTCCCGTGATGAACGGAACCGGAAAAATTTTCAATGCGCAAGTCGATATGAACGACGTCGAAAGTCGAGGTCTTTTAAAGATGGACTTCTTAGGTCTTAAAAACTTGAGCATCCTCGACGAGGGAATTCGCTCGGTCAAAGCTGATAAAAAAATCGATATCGACATCAACAAAATTGATATGCAGGACGAAAAAATCCTCGATTTATTCCGCACCGCGCAAATGAATGGGATTTTCCAATTCGAGTCGAGCGGTATCAGGGGCGTTTTGAAACGCGTCCACCCCAATACAATCGACGACATCGCAGCCGTCAACGCCCTATATAGACCGGGCCCGCAGGAAAACATTCCCGAATTTATCGAGCGAAAAAACAACGGGAAAGAGGTCATTTATCTCGACCCACGACTTGAACCGATTCTGAAAGAAACCTACGGAATTATGGTTTACCAGGAGCAGGTTATGCAGAGCGCGCAAGTCATCGCGGGCTACACGCTTGGCGAGGCCGACATCTTAAGGCGCGCAATGAGCAAAAAGAAAACGGCTGAAATGCACTCCGCGCGCGAAGATTTCATCAGAAGATCAGGCGCAAACGGCTCGAAAATTTTCGACTACATCGAACGCTTCGCCGGCTACGGCTTCAACAAAAGCCACGCCTTCGCCTACTCGTTCATCGCCTACCAACTCGCCTACCTCAAAGTCTACTACCCGCTCGAATTCTACAAAGGCCTCTTAAACAGCTCGGGATCCGAAAAAACGCGCGAGTACATAAACGAAGCAAAACGCTTTGGGCAAGTCAGTCCTCCGGACATCAACCACAGTTTCAGCGGTTTCAGTATCGCAAATGATAGTCTGGTCTTTGGCTTCGGGCATATCAAAGGAATCCGCGGCGATTTTGCGAAACTGATCACTGAAGAACGCGAGATAAATGGTCGCTATAACGACTTCGATAATTTCCTTTTAAGACTTCCGGAAAAGTGGCTCAAAGCCGAATATATCGAGCCTTTAATCAAGGTTGGAGCATTCGATAAATTCGTTAAAAATCGTCGGCAATTAGTCGTCGACCTCGACAAATATATCTCGTCAATTAAATTTGGCAGTTTAAATTTTGCGCCGGTCGCTCCAACTGAAATCGGCGACTATAACGCGCAAGAGCTACTCGAAATCGAAAGCGGTTTGCTCGGCGTGACGCTTAGTGCACATCCGATTGAGCAATTTAAACAATTATCCGAGCAGTATCAGGTTATAAAAATAAATGAGCTGGAATTAAATAAAAAAGCCCACGTTCTGGTAATGATTAAAAAAATCAAGGAAATCAGAACGAAAAAAGGTGAGGTCATGGCGTTTCTCGATGTTGAAGACGACTTAGGCGAATTCAGTTTGACCTTGTTCCCGACAACCTACCGCGCTATCGGCGAATACCTTAAAATGGGCGATGTCATTCTAGCTTACGGGAAAGTCGAAAACGATAAATTTACGCAGGGCATTCAGATGATCGTCGACAAAATTGATCTCGCCAAAAGAATTGTCAACAATGGAAAACTCGAAAAGCTGTGGCTCAATGTCCCGGTTGATAAAGAGATGGAAGTTAGAAAAATTTTGACAGCGACCCCCGGGAACTTGCCCACGGCTCTTTATGTCAAAGAAACGAACACGCGCGAAGTTTGGATGAACAACCGCACAGCGGAGTTCGTCGAAAATTTCAGAAAAATATTAGGCGACGAAAACGTCGTAATTAAGTGAGGAAAAAATGAGTAATTTAAAAAATGATTTTTATGAATACGTTAATCATGATTGGCTAGAAAAAACGGAAATTCCGGCGGATAAGCCAGTAATTGCGGCGTTTAGTCAAATAGACGAAGATGTCGAAAAATTATTGATTGAAGATTTGCGCCAATTTGCGGCGGGTGAAAAAGTCTACGAAGATGAAAATTTCAAAAAATTCATCCAGTATTATCAAGTGGCATTGAATGTTGAAGAGCGCAACCGTTTAGGTGCGACACCGATTAAGGGCTTGCTCGATGAAGTTGAAGCATTGAATGATTTTGCCGACTATGCGGCGAAATTTTTGGCAGACCAATATCGCGGTTTGCCAGGTTCGTTCAGTTTCAGCATCGAATCTGACTTGAAGGATTCTGAACATTACGCTTTTTACGCAAGTGCACCAGGCTTGATTTTGCCGGATGTGACGAGCTACCAAGAAGACAACGCAGCTGACTTGCTAGCATCATACGCTGATACGGCTGCTAAATTATTGGTGAAAGCCGGCTACGAGAAAGATGCAGCGGAAACGCACGCGCAGAATGCGATTAAGTTTGATGAGCTTTTAGTGCCAGTTGTGAAAACGGCCGAAGAGCAACAGGATTACGTTGGGGCTTATAACCCAGTTGATGTTGAAACGTTTGACTCAAGTGTTGATTTTATCGATTTGAAAGATACGTTCAACGAATTGTTTGATGGAAAAGCGCCAGAACACGTTATCGTGACTGATCCACGTTTCTTTGACAACGTCAACGATATTTATACGGCCGAAAACTTTGAAAGTTTTAAATCGTGGATTTTAATCCGCACGATTTTCCGATTCTCTGGGTTACTTGACCTTGAAACGCGCGATATCGCCTTCGAATTCACGAAGAAATTAACGGGTCAACCTGAACTTCCAACAATCGAAAAGAGCGTTTTCCGTCAAGCAACTGGTGCATTTGCTGATATCGTCGGCCTGTATTACGGAAAAACTTATTTTGGCGAAGCGGCTAAAAAAGACGTCCTTGAAATGATCGAATTAGTCGTTGCGATGTACAAAGAACGCCTTTTGACAAGTGAGTGGATGACTCCCGAAACGGCAGCTAAAGCAGTCGAAAAACTCGAAGGCATCAAACCTTACATCGGCTTCCCCGACAAAACGAATCCGATTTTTGACCAGTTTGAAGCAGCTGGATATGACCAAAACGCCAACTATTTAACTAACTATTTATATTTAACAGAACTAGAAATTGCCCACCGATTGAGCGTCTTCCAAGACAAAGTCGACCGCGAATTGTGGTTCATGGGCGCGCACCAAGTCAACGCGTACTATTCGCCAGTCGACAACATCATCTGCTTCCCAGCGGCAATTCTGCAATATCCGTTTTATTCTTACGAAGAATCGCGCGCGGCAAATCTGGGCGGGATTGGGGCGGTAATTGCCCACGAAATCACGCACGCGTTCGATTCGAACGGAGCGAAAATCGACTTGCACGGGAATATCAACAACTGGTGGACGGACGAAGATTTCGCGAACTTTGAAGAACGCGTTAAACAAATGGAAGATTTGTTTGAAGGCGTTGAAGTCGATTTCGGCTTGAAGGTTAACGGTAAACTTACGGTATCAGAAAATATCGCTGACCACGGCGGGTTGACTTGTGTGACGAAAATTGCCACAAGAGACGGCCTTGATTTGCACGATTTATTCGAAAACTGGGCTCGGGTTTGGCGCAATAAACCACGTGAAGAATTCCTGAAAGTGCGCGTTGCGACCGACGTTCACTCGCCAGCGAAGGCGCGCGGAAATCGTCAACTTTCGAACACGGATGAGTTCTACGAAGTTTACGATATCAAAGAAGGGGACGCGATGTACCTAGCTCCAGAAGATCGCGTTTATATTTGGTAAAGATATGAGTAATCTAAAAGACGATTTTTACGAATATATCAATCACGATTGGTTAGAAACGACAGAAATTCCAGCTGATATGCCATTTATGATGTCATTTTTCGAAATCATGCAAGAAATCGAAACAGTGCTTATGGAAGATTTGCGGGTGTTTGCAAGTGGCGAGCGTGAATACGCAGACAAAAATTTCAATAAAATGATCAGCTACTACAAAACGGCTTTAAATGTTGAAGAGCGCAATCGCTTAGGTGTGCAACCAGTCAAAGGTTTGTTAGCTGAAATTGAAGCGTTAAATAATTTTGAAGATTATGCCGGGAAGTTTTTGCGCGATTTGCGCCGCGGCTTGCCGAGCGCAATTGAATTCGAAATCGATGTTGATTTAAAAGATTCAAATCATTATGCTCTTTTAGCTAAAGCGCCGAAATTGATTTTGCCCGATGTGACTAGCTACACAAACGAAAACGCGAAAGCTTTGCTTGAAACTTACGAAAGGGCAGCAACGGCGTTACTTGCCAAAGCGGGTTACGGGGAAGAAGTTGCGAAAACGCACGCCGGAAATGCGGTTAAGTTTGACGCGCTTTTAGTGCCGGTTGTGAAATCGGCGGAGGAGAAGCAAGACCACGTGGGGGCATATAATCCGGTCGAGTTCGAAACTTTTGCTAGCAAGGTTGCATTTCTTAATTTGAAAGCAGATTTCGATAAATTGTTTGGCGGGAAATCGCTGGAATATGTTGTCGTTTTAGAAAATAGTTTTTATGACAAGGCGAACGAATTTTATACAACGGAGAATTTTGAGCTTTTCAAATCATGGCTTTTAGTTAGAACGCTATTCAAGTCGTCTCTTTTTCTTGACGAAGAGGCGCGTGAAATTGCGTTTGAATACGTGAAATTTTCGACTGGACAGCAGGAATTAGCGGGAATCGAGAAGGACGTTTATCGCCGGACGATCCACGAATTTAGCGATGTTGTTGGTTTGTATTACGGAAAAACTTATTTTGGCGACCAAGCTAAAAAAGATGTTCTTGAAATGATTTATGAAGTCATCGAAATGTATAAAGAACGCCTTTCGACAAGTGATTGGATGAGTGCGAAAACGGCTGCAAAAGCGGTTGAAAAACTTGAAGGAATAAAGCCTTATATTGGCTTCCCTGACAAAATTAGATCAGCGTTCGATGAGTTTGAACTTTCGAGCGAAGATAATTACTTAGCGAATAACCTAGCTTTGAGTGAGGCTAAATTCGCTGATCAAATCAGCGCTTTCTTTGAGCCTGTCGATATTGACTTGTGGTATATCGGTGCCCACCAAGTTGATGCTTGTTACGATCCGTCGGCTGGTATTATTTGTTTCCCGGCCGCAATTTTACAAGCACCGTTTTATTCATTAGAACAATCACGGGCGGCAAATCTTGGCGGGATCGGGGCGGTAATTGCCCACGAAATAACGCACGCTTTTGACTCGAACGGGGCGAAAATCGACTTGCACGGGAACATCAACAACTGGTGGACGGACGAGGATTTCGCGAAATTTGAAGAGCGCGTGACTAAGATGGAAAAATTGTTCGATGGGTATGAAGTCGAATACGGACTGAAAGTTAATGGGAAATTAACCGTGTCGGAAAACATCGCTGACCACGGCGGCTTGACTTGTGTTACGCAAATTGCGAAGCGTGAGGGTCTGGGACTTGCCGAACTGTTTGAGAGCTGGGCACGCATTTGGCGCGGTAAAGCGTACGAGCAATATTTGCAGCGCAAGATGTCGATTGATGTGCACTCGCCAGAGAAAGCGCGGGCCAATCGGCAACTTTCGAACACGGATGAGTTTTACGAAGTTTACGATATCAAAGAAGGGGACGCGATGTATGTAGCACCTGAGAATCGCGTTAAGATTTGGTAGTATGAATGTAGATAAGAATGATTTGCAGACTCGCTTGAAGTTGATTCGCAAGGGGTTTCGCGAAATCGGTTTGATCGACGGTTGGATGGTGTATGAGCCGGGTCCCAAAGATGAACTTGTGAGCAAGTTTCCAGTTGAGGTTGCGACACGAATCGATGGGTTGAAACTGCGCCAGTATCGCTTAGGTGACGCTGCGGAGTTGACGGCGATGAGTGAGCGGAATGCTGAGTTTTGGGGCAGTGGCTTCCAAACGCAGGATATGGTTGAGCGGATTAAACGCGCGATTATATCAAGTGCGAAAAATGAGCGGGCTGATTACGCCGTTGAGTTTGAAGGCGTTATTGTCGGCGCTATCGGGATCAACTTTATCCACGATTACACGAAGTCGGCGTCGGTCGGCTATTCGATGGACAAGGCTTATACCGGGCGCGGATTTATGAGCGCCGCTCTACTTGCCTTCGATACGGTTTGCTTTGACGCGTTTGGGCTGCACAAGATTAATATCGAGACGGCGACGGACAACGAGCCTTCGATTGCGATGCTTGAAAATTGCGGCTACAAATACAAGGGGATCGACCGTGAGATGTTTTACTACGACGACAAGTGGAACGATTATATCGAGTTTACGAAGATTAATAAGAATTGGAAAGAGGAAAAATAATGGCTGAAGTAGAAAGTTTTAAATTAGATCACACCAAAGTTTATGCGCCTTACGTGCGGGTTGCGGGGCGTGATGAGCGTGATGGAGTGGCGATCACGAAGTTTGATTTGCGTTTCGTGCAACCGAATGGGGACACGATTCCAACGGGAGCTTTACACACGCTAGAGCACTTACTTGCGACTTACATGCGTGATGACATGGATAACATCATCGATATTTCGCCGATGGGCTGTCGTACTGGATTTTATATGATCGTTTGGGGTGACCAAGCGGTTGAGCCAGTAGTCAAAGCGTTACACAATTCGCTTGAAAAGATCGTGACGACGACTGTCGTGCCCGCGACAACGGACATCGAATGCGGAAATTACCGCGATCACTCGTTGTTTGGCGCAATCGAGTATGCAAAACAAGTTTTAGCTAACGGAATCAGCGATGATCCGTTCCAAAAACGCTAATAAAAACAATTTCTGCGGACTTTTCGCGTTTTGTGGTCATTTT
>JAISJW010000014.1 GCA_031261175.1 Lactobacillales bacterium | reverse complement strand
CGGTTACGCTCGCTTCGGGCAGTGTAGCAGCTCCGAGCGACTTGCCTACTACAAGCAGTACGGGCAAGTTACCGACAACCGGTATTCACTTGCCAGCAACAGGCGAAGAAGCTGCCACTTGGGTTGTTTACGCCGGACTAGTTATTTTATCTGTCGGAGGGGCGTTCGTGCTTCTGCGCAGACGTAAAATAAGCGAATAATAACACCCCAATTGCACGCAACCGACCCCTATATCGGTTGCGTGTTTTTGAGTGTACAATTACTTGTCTAAAATATCGAGCAATTGTTTCTTTGTCGGAAGGTAAGTTTCATAGTTCTTTTCCTTTCTTGGGCAGCTGTTTACCCCCCCTATACTATATATACGCGTATTTTTTCGGGTTTTGTTACATTTTTTGCCAAAATAATCCGATTATTTTTTCTCTACTGTGTTTTAAGGCGATTTTTAGGGGTTTCAGTCCTCGAAAGTCCTAAAAAACGCGTTAAAAAACAGTAAGTGGTTCTGACCGGGCGAAAAAACGAGGAATGCGAACGCTCGCGCAGGAAGAAAGTCGGAAAAAACTGAAAACGATTGCGTTTTTACAACTCCATAGTTTTTGACTATACTTAAATATATCGAATTCTTTGTATAATACGCAAAATATTAGAGAAATCTTTAATATTTATACTATTTTCTAAAAAGACTACCATTCGGGGGGGGGGGTAGGAGTATAATAATTAAAAATTAGACCTGGGGGGGTTATTATTTATGAAACTTAGAAACAAAGCAACTGTAATGTTAGGGGTACTTACTGCGTCGGCAGCAATGAACTTAGCGTTAGCGCTACCGGCAATTACTTACGCGGCGCAAAACGATAGCGCGCAAACTAACACGTTCGAACAAATGAAAAAGGCTTTCGAAGCTCAGCACCAAGCTGAACTCGATAGCCTTGCTGGCGTTGATTCGAGCAAGCTAGCGAAAAAGAAAATCAAAGATACAGTCGTCGACATCGTCGTCGAACTCGATTCGGCTCCGGCGATTAAACACATCAAAAAACGTCCGGACGGTTCAAAAAAATCGTTAAAAGAAATCAAAGAAAAATCGGACTCAGTCATCGCCAAACACGTAAAATGGCGCGACAAAGTCAAAGATATCACGGGCGACTCGCTTGACAGCTCGAAAGACAAAGACTTCGGCTACTTAGTCAACGCCTTCACGACGAAAGCGAAACTGAGCGAGCTTGACTCAATCGCCAATATCCCGGGCGTAAAATCGGTCGGGCAAGTCAACACCTACACGACTCAGGATGCGAACTCGAACACGTTGGATCAAGTCCAAGAAGCGTGGAATGGAGTGTCGATTCCGGGTCTTAAGTTGCATGGCGAAGGGATGGTAATTGCCATCGTCGATACCGGAATTGACTGGCTTCACAACGATTTGAAGCACAATCCGGACTCGGCTCGCCTGTCGGAAAGCGACGTTGATAAGCTCGTTAAGGACAAAGATCTTCCGGGCAAGTATTACTCAGCAAAAGTTCCTTATGGCTACAACTATGCCGATCAAGATTTTGATGTTAAAGACACGGAATATAACTCTCAACACGGTATGCACGTTGCCGGAATTGCAGGTGCTGACGGAACTGATTACTTGAAAGATAGCGCGCGCGATTCTTTAACGGCAGCTCACAAAGTTATTGATCAAGCTGCTGAAGATTCAATCAATAAAATCACAGCTGATAACCAAACGCACGTTGACGGAGCGGCTCCGCAAGCACAACTTTTAGCGATGAAAGTTTTCTCTAACGTTCGCGGGCACGGTGAATCTTGCGAAACGCCAGCTGTTATTGCGGCGGTCGAAGATGCAGTGAAACTGGGTGCTGACGTAATCAATATGTCGCTTGGTGCTGACAACGGCGAAACGGGGACTGACATCGAAGATATCGCGCTAGGCCGCGCGGCTGATGCCGGAGTTCTTCCGGTTGTCGCAGCAGGGAATGCCGGCGACTACAACTCGCCAATCACGACAAGTCAATACCTTAAAGGCAACGGAAAAGGCACGTCGAAACTGACGCAGACAGTAGGGGCGCCTTCGGTCAACCCTTACGTACTTTCAGTTGCGGCAAGTCAAAACGTTTCGAAATCCGCTAGCGGTCTAGACATCTACGGCGAAGGTAACGAAAAAGAAAAATTCTTCGACAGCCTTGGCGGAACACTGGTTGGTACTTTCAGTGATGCGCTTTATCCTTATGGACGACTTGTCAACTTCCCAGATAGCGACTTCAACATCGTGACGTTGAAGGACAACCACACGGGCTATTGGGAAAGCATGCGGACTGAGCTTGACCAAAACGTAATTAACGGATTGAAATCGCAAGGAATTGAAATGATCTCGGGCAATCACTATGACCTTGCTAAATTCGAAGCCTCAGGAGTAAAAAGCATATCTTTGAAGGATAGCGAGGAAGATGTTCCGGCGGTGGGTTATAGCGCGTTGGATAACGCACTAAGTACTCGTGGTTTAGATACGATGACCTTTGATGACGGGCAATTCTCTGAAAAATACGGCGGCGCCAAAGACAACTATAACTACAATCCGGATAGCTTTAACTTCGGTCAAGGTTTTCAAACCGATCTTAAAGGCTACACGGGCAATTGGCACGATCCGTTGGATTCTAGTTCTGGTGTAGATTCTAGCGCTCATCCCGGCACGGATATCGAAGGAAAAGTCGTTATTGTTCCGCTTGTTAAATATGACGTATTCGTTGGTGGTGTTAATCCTAATGCTCAATTATATGAAAATTTAAAAGCTGCAGGGGCCAAAGCGATTATTTATGTCGCTCCTAAATCGCAGAACCCTACAAATGTTGGTGATTATATTGCTTTTGCCAAAAATAAAGATGCTTATTCGTTCAGTTTGGACTTGCCTGCCATTGTTATCCCGGCAAATGACGGAGAAAAATTAGTAGAAAATATCAACGATAAAAATGAAGAATCGCTTAAAACTAAGGGCAAATTACCTGAATATCACTTCAAAAATACAAGTGTAAATATCACAAATGTAAAAGCCGGAAAAATGGCGGAATACAGCTCTTACGGTCCGACGGACGAGTTGGAGTTAAAACCGGAAATTACCGCGGTCGGCTCTGATGTTTGGTCGCTTGCGAACGAAAATAGCTACAAATTTAATAGCGGAACATCAATGGCTACGCCGCAAACGGCCGGAATTTCGGCATTGTTGCTTCAATATCTAAAAACTTTAGATAATAAAAAGACTGGTAAAGATTTGCTTAAACAGTCTAAAAACTTGCTGATGAACTCGGCGACACCGATTTTCGAGTCTCCATTTAGTGTCGACTATATGGATGTCGATACCGAGAATTATGCCTTCACACTTGCTGATGACGCAAAATTAAACTTTGATAAAATCGACCTTCCAAGCGACTACGATCACGAAGACGCGGCAGCTGCTTCTTCATTTAAATCACAAGAAGTTTTGGTTTCGCCGCGTCGACAAGGGGCAGGGGAAGTCAACGCTTCTAAGGCTTTATCGACGACAACTTCACTGCTTGACGCGGCTGATGGTGATGTTTCACTTGCCTTGAAGGAAATCGGAGCGCACACGAACTTTAAAGTAAAACTTACGAACTTCGGCACGACGACAAAAACTTATCAACTTGATTCGAAATACGACCACGTCTATTCGCAAGCCGAAATTAAAGACGATACTTATGGCGACTTCGATATCGACCGCCAAATCGATTTCCCGTTGAAAAAAGATGTTGCTAGCCTGACATTGACTGATAAAGATGGAAAAACTTTAGGATACACGGCTGAGGACTCGATCACACTTGCCCCGGGTCAAACGTTTGAGATCAACGGAAGTCTTGATTTAAACGACACTTCTTTCCAAGAAAACTGGCTTGAAGGTTACGTCGGTGTCAAGGAAGTCGGAAGCACGGAAACGGCCGTTATTCCTTACTTTGGGTACACTGGGCACGTTGATGACAACCCGATTTTCGATAAATTCTCGGGTGAACAAGGGTGCATCGGGCAAATGATGCAGTTCCTGACGACTAGTGTTAACCGTCCAGGGAACAACAATACTTGGCTAGGGAAAGATGTCGATAGCTGGCGCAATGATTATTTCGACGAAAATAAAGTCGCATTTTCGCCACGCAATAAAGATAACATCATCTTGCTTTACACTGTTTTGCGCAACAATAGCGCGCTTGAATTCAACATTTTAGATAGCGATAAAAATCTGCTTAGAACGCTGAAAAAGACGGCGCACGAAAGCCCTAACACGATGCGCTCAGATCAACCACACGTCAACATTGACGCTCAACTTAAGTGGGATGGAACTGTGTGGAACAAAGAAACGGGCAATTACGATTCGATGCCTGAAGGTAAATATTATTACCAATTTAAAGGAACGGGTTCAAGAGCGGGCGATACTGAACAGTCTCGCGAAGTGCCGATTGTAATCGATAATACGAAACCGGTTGTTTCGGACGTTAGCATTGCTAAGGATGCCGACGGAGACTACGCTGTCACGTTTACGGTTACCGAAAATGGTTCTGGTTTCGTTGATGAAACAACCGTCGGAATAGCTATCAATGGCGACAATGCCATTCTCGGTAATGATCGTGATGTGGTAGGTTCTGGTTTCTTGGGAACTAAGACGGTTACTAAGAAAATTCCTGCTAGCCTCGTTCCGCGAATTGCCGAAGGGGTTAATGAAGTGTCAATCGGGGTCGCTGACGCGGCTGACAACCAAGAAATTTTCTATGACGTTATTAACGTTGGCGATGCTGCCAGCGGCTCGCAAAGTTTCCGCCTGACTCGTCCGTATTTCAGTGGTGGCGAGGATAGCTATTTCATCGCGATGAGCCCGCGTGACGACTTGCAAGTGGATACAGCTCACAAATTGGTTCACGTTAAAGGGTTCTCAGATTCACCGTTTTATATCAATAAAGAAACAAAAATTACACCTGCAGCAGACAACTCGTTCGACTCTTGGGTCTCTTACGCATCAAGCGAAGTTCATTCTCAAGTTTCGAAGATGGAAATTCAACCTGGCGATATCCGCGACTTCACCTTCGATTACGTCCGCGATTTGAAATTCTCGCACGATGCTGAGGGCTCTGACCAATTTAAAGTTGTCAGCTTTGCAACCGACCCATTGGCAAGTGACGGCAAACCGATCTTCACTCCGCCAGCTCTATGGGGAGACGACTTCCTGTTTACTGAAGGTGGCGCAAGGGCCGATCACTCGCTTGCTTCTGAAGAACTACGTCTTGAAATTGACCGCTTAGAAGCAGATGGCGAATATGCACATGATTCGATTGTGCGCAGAGCCAAAGAGCCGATTTGGGTGCTCGACGCCTCGGGTGAAGTCGTAATCGACCCAACTCAAACGCGCGAGCTTGAAGACTCGGCCGGAGAGCGGGCAATTGCCCGGATTGACGACGCCCACAAGGATGATCATTTTGCAATCATCAATTTGTCGGCTGGTGAATATTACAGCGACGGAAAAGTTTACTCTAAGGGCGGCACTGACTTGCCGGAGCAAGTGTTTACCGCGGATCAGAGCAACGACAACGCCTTTACGACCAAGTTTAACGCTGCGGTTGGAGCAAACGTCGTGGAGATCAAGGATATCGATAATCCCGATTACAGCAATTTCACTTTCGTTTATGCTAATATGGCTCAAAACGGACTGCATATTAATAGTTTCGACGGCTTTAGATACGTTCAAAATGTTGACGGGGCAGAAGTTATTGGGTATGGCGCAGTTAAAGCTGGCGATTACAAGGTAACTGACCCAGTTACTGGAAACGGAACGTTCCACATGTGGGGTAGTATCTATGACGGAATTTCGAACTTGCACTATCTGACGACTGACGATAGAACGCCGACCGATGAGAATAAAGTCATTGAAAGCCCGCGCAATAGCGTAACTGGTGAAATTAAATGGGACTATGATGTTAAAGTCAAGAATAATGCCGAGAACGTCCTTACAACGACGTGGCATGACGACAAACTTCCGGAGCCGATGCAAACAGGTATTGCGAAGTTTCAGATTGATGTGACTCCACCGACGCTTGAGCTTGGCGACAAGTTTAAACACGTTGCGGATGCTCCGGCAGGTGACGCGGATGTGTTCGACAACATTAAAGATTTAGGAAATTACACAATTAATTCGACTGATGGCAAATTGGATCTGGCCGGTGTCTTTGGCGATAACCAATGGGACTTCGCGTTACGCATCAACGGAAACCAAGTTTACCGCTCAGAGCACGAAAACCAAGACGGTCCATGGCCTGGCGAAATCATCGACTTTAAAGACGTCGATTACCGAAGTGCTCTGGAATTAACTCCAGGAGTTGATAACTATTATGTCATCGATGTAACTGACTTGGTAGGTAATGTAACTCGCGCCCACATTTTAGTTACGCAAAATTCTGATCCTGCGGTTACTCCAGGTGACGATTCTTCAAGTGATTCGCAAGATTTAGGCGACTCTGCGGATTCTGAAGATTCTAGCGACTCTGTGGACTCTGCTGATTCTACTGATTCTAAGGTTCCGACGGATTCTGCCGGGCCAAGCGACAATGGCGCGTTACCTGCGTCTGTGCTTTCATACGACGAATTGAGTGATGATAACCGTGGTGGCGTTTCGATTGCGGAAGGCCAAACGGGTGAATTGCGCATCGATATCGATAACACTAACGTTAACGTTGGCGACGTCGTGACGGCTTACATTTACTCAGATCCAACTCTTCTAGGGGCTTACACGGTTCAAGAGGATTCGAATGGTAAATATATCACCGTGATCGTGCCGGATACATTCACCGGCGATCACAAAATCGCGCTTTACAACGCGGCGGGCGACCTTGTCGGCTGGGCTCCGGTAACGCTTGCTTCAAGCGGGGCGGCGGAGCCGAGCGACTTGCCGACAAAAGGAATTCACTTGCCACAAACTGGCGAAGAAGCCGCAACTTGGGTTGCTTACGCCGGAATCATCGTCATCGCAATCGGAGGCTCATTCGTCTTCTTACGCAGAAGAAAAATATAACCCCCAAAGCACGCAACCCGTCAAAAGGTTGCGTGCTTTTTGTGCTTGAGAAATGCGTGAGGGACTCCAAATGACCGTTCGCTCCTCTATAAAAGGCGCTAATCGTAATTAAGCCGTTTTTTGCGCAATTCAGACCTCGAAATGCGCCAAAATCGCGATAAAAACGATTAGGAAAATAGTGCGAACGGAAATCAGGGAAATGCGAACGCTCGCGCAGGAAGAAAGTCAGGAAAAACTGAAAACGATTGCAATTTTACAACTCTATAGTATCTAACTATACTTAAATATAGCTAAATCTTTGCATAATAAGCAAATTCTTAGATAAATCTTTAATTTTTATGCAAAAAGTAAAAACTTTGAAAATTCTTAACCTTTACAAGGTATAATAATAAAAATTTATAACTGGGGGGTTATTGTATTATGAAACTTAGAAATAAAGCAACGGTAATGTTAGGGGTATTAGCAGCATCGGCAGCGGCGAATTTCGCACTTGCCGTTCCCGCAATTACCTATGCGGCGGAAAATGCCAATGCGCCACAAAGCGCGGCCGATAGTTTCCGAAAAGCTTTCGAAAAGCAAACACAAGATGCAAAAGATAGTCTTGCTAAGCGGATCGATTCTGGAAACAGCGCAAGCAAACCGTTAAAAGATACAGTTGTTGATGTTGTCGTTGAACTTGATTCTGCGCCAGCGATTAAACATATTAAAAATCGTCCTGATGGAACTAAAAAATCTTTAAAAGAAATTAAAGAGAAGTCGGATTCGGTTATCGGTGAGCAAGATAGCGTGATCGGCGAAGTCGACAGCGTTTCGAAATACAAATTCAAGAATAATAAACACAAGCAATTCGGTTATCTTGTAAATGCATTTACGACGCAAGCGAAGCTCAGCGAGTTAGATTCAATTGCCGCACTTCCAGGGGTTAAATCGGTTGGGAAAGTTAATACTTTCACAACTCAGGATGCCGATGCCAACGATCTTGACAGCGTTCAAAATGCGTGGAATGGCGTTGCGATTCCGGGAGTTAAATTGCACGGTGAGGGGATGGTAATTGCCATCATCGACACGGGGATTGACTACAAGCACACGGATTTGTCGCACGCACCTGATTCGGCGAGACTATCTGAGGATGCGGTTGACGAGTTGGTTAAAACCAATGGGCTTAAAGGTAAGTATTTCACGCCCAAGGTTCCATACGCTTACAACTATGCTGACCAAAACTGGGATGTTGTGGACGCTGACTGGCATGAAAACCACGGTATGCACGTTGCAGGTATTGCAGCGGCTGACGGAACTGATTACTTGAAAGATAGCGCCCGTGCTGCCCACAAGTCTGATTCTGAAATTGCCGGTCTAGTTGCGGATAACCAAACGCACGTTGACGGGGCTGCTCCGCAAGCGCAATTGTTAGATTTGAAAGTCTTTTCTAATCGCGCAAACTCGAGCTCGTGCGATACGCCAAAAGTAATCGCGGCGATCGAAGATGCGGTAAAACTGGGTGCGGACATCATCAGTATGTCGCTTGGCTCTGATAACGGAGAAGCAGCTGGTACCGACATTGAAGATATGGCAATTGAAAAAGCAGCCGACGCAGGCGTTATATCTGTCATCGCGGCGGGTAATGCAGGGGACCACAACTCGATGTTCACGACCGCTCAATACGCTAAAGGCGGTAAAATCGGAATTTCGAAAAACACCCAAACAGTTGGTGCACCAGGTGTTAACCCTTATGCGTTGACAGTTGCGGCAAGTCAAAACAAAGGCGTGGCGCTGCCGGGCTTAGATATCTTTGACGAGAGCGACAATCGAATTAAGCTTTTTGATAGTCTTGATGGAATGTTAGCGGGGCCGTTTAGCGCGGGGCTTGGTTGGGGAGAAAAAGAATTTCCGAATAGCGAGTTCGAAGTTGTAACGTTGAAAGACAATCATTCTGCATACTGGAACTCCATGAGAGCTGATCAGGATGCAACTATCCTTAATCTGCTAGGAAACAAAGGAATTCAACTTGCCTTAAATCAGCCTTATAATGAAAATGACTTAGTCAGCACAGGCGTTAAGACTTTAGGTTTGGACTCAATAGAGCTTGACAGCCCAGCTGTGTCATACTCTGCTTGGGCGAGTGCATTGAGCACAAGAGGACTAGACACGATTAATGGAGTGTTTGACCATAGTTATATGGGTGTATACGATCCCGATGCGTATAACGTTGATAGCTTAACTTTTGGACAAGGTTACCAAACCGATATCCAAGGGTATTCAGGCAATTGGCACGACCCATTACACGGCGATTCAAGCGCTCACCCAGGAACGAGCATCGAAGGGAAAATTGTCATCGTTCCTTATGGAGTTTACACAGGCCAGTATAGCGTTATGGAGGGGATTTACAATAATCTTGTAGCCCAAAAACCCGCTGGAATTATTTATGTTGCTCCTAAGGAATGGACGCCTACAAGCAAGTCAGACTATGTCGCGTTTGAACGCACTAAGGCGCAATATGCTTTTAACGTTGATGTTCCAGCTATTATTATTCCGCAAAATGACGGGATTAAATTAGCTAAAAATATTAACGCGCGAAACGAAGCGGCAATTAACGCTAACAAAGACTTGCCTAAATATCATTTCAAAAACGTTAACCAAGGCATTGAGAATCTCAAAGTCGGAAAAATGGCTGAATATAGCTCTTACGGTCCGACCGATGAATTAGAATTGAAACCAGAAATAACTGCGGTTGGGTCTGACGTCTGGTCGCTTAAAAACCAAAACAAGTTCCAATACCTTAGCGGTACGTCGATGGCGACGCCACAAGTTTCAGGTATTACAGCTTTACTATTGCAACACCTTAAATCTTTCGATGATCACAAAACAGGCAAAGATTTAATTAAGCAAGCTAAAAATCTCTTGATGAACGCAGCTGAGCCGATTTTTGAGTCGCCGTTTAGCTCGGTCTATGGCGATTTAGATGTTGATGAGGAGTCGATTGGTCTTAACGAAAGCGACAATCTGAAATGGAGCGATATTGACGGTCTAGTTAACGATTATGACCACGATAGCGAAGGTGCTAAAGACTCGTATCGCGCCCAAACCACTTTAGTTTCGCCGCGTCGTCAAGGTGCAGGTGAAGTCAATGCAGCCAGAGCTTTATCATCAACAACTTCGCTGACTGATAAAAAAGATGGCGACGTATCGTTAGCGCTTAAAGAAATCGGTGAGCACACTAGCTTCAGCGTTGTTTTGAAGAACTTCGGAGATAAAACTAAATCTTACCAATTAGATTCGAAATACGATCACGTTTACACGCAAAACGAAGTGTTAGATGACACCTCTAGAGCTGACGGTCTGATATTTGCCCGTCAATTGGATTTCCCGTTGAAGAAAGACATTGCAAGCCTAAGTTTGTCTAAAGGGTATGACGAGACGATTACACTTGCCCCGGGAGACTCGATTACGATCAATGGAACACTTGATGTCAACGATCCTAACTTGAAAGAAAACTGGCTTGAAGGATACGTCGGCGTCAAAGAAATCGGAAGTGACGAAACGGCAGTCATTCCTTACTTTGGCTATACCGGTAAAACTGATGATACTCCGATTTTTGATAAATTCTACGGCGAAGATAGCTGCGTCGGTGGGCAAATGCAATTTGTTACCGGTAACCCAAATCGCCCTCGTAATAATACTTGGATAGGTGTAGAGCCTGACCAGTGGGGGAAAGATTCGTTTAACGAGAGCAAAGTTGCCTTCGCACCTGGACACGGAGATCGCTTAGCACCTGCCTATACTGTTTTAAGAAACAACAAATCTCTTCAATTTAACATTTTAGATAGCAATAAAAATCTAATCAGAACGCTTCAAACGACTGCCCATCAATTCCCTAACACGATGCGCTACGCCGCTGAGCACGCCTATCTTGATGGGAATGCGAAATGGGACGGAACTATTTGGAATGCTGAAAAGGATAGTTTTGAACAGATGCCGGAAGGCCAATATTATTATCAATTTAAAGGAACTGGAACGCGTGCGGGCGATACGGAACAAACGAGGGATGTTGAGGTCACAATTGACAATACAGCACCAACTATTTCTGGTGTTAAATTAAGCAAGGACAACGACGGAGCTTACTGGGTTGATGCCGAAGTTATCGAAAAAGGAGCTGGATTTAACGGTGGTATGCCGGTAGGTATCGCGCTAAATGGAGCCAACACTAATCTTGGAGCCAACAAAGATGTTTTCGCGACAGAAACGGATGGAACTTATAAAGTTCATGCGAAAATACCGACCGATATTGCTAAGCGAATTGTTAGCGGATCAAACGAATTATCGCTAGGGATTGCGGATGCTGCGGATAACGAAATTATTTACTCAGATGTTGTTCCGCTTTATGAAGGAGCGGATGTACCAACGCAACAAGGGTTCAGACTTACACGCCCTTATTACAGTGGTAGCGAAGATAGCCAGTTTGTAATTCTCGATCCTCAAAATGACTACCAAGTCGACCTAGCAAGTAAATTGATTCACATTAAAGGTTTCTCTGATAAAGCGTTTTATGTGAACAAAGACATCAAGGTTACACCGAACGAGCAAAACGAATTTGATTCTTGGATTCCTTATGATTATAAGGCGGTGCACGAGCAAATGCACCCTGTTGAAATGCCAGATGGCAAGTTGAAGGACGTAAAATTCGAGGGCGTTCGAGATTTGAATTTCTCTTGGGACGTAGCAGGGGAAGATGTGTTTAAAGTCGTGAACTTCGCGACGGACGTACTGCCAAGCGATGGTAAACCCATCTACAAACCAGAGGATTTATGGTCATTTAACGTCCTGATTAGAGATGGCGGAAAAGATGCTGACAACTCGATCGCAACCGAGGCGATGCGTCTTGAAATTGATCGCTTAAACGCGGACCAAACTTACAGTCACGATTCCATCGTTCAGCGACCAAAAGAGTTCGTTTGGGTAACTAACAAAGCCGGGCAAGTCGACATCAACCCGAACAAAACGCTATCGCTAGAAGATTCTGCTGGAGAACGACCATTTGCCCGCGTTCTTGACGAGCACAAGAATGATCGATTTGTAATCATTAACTTGAGTACTGGTGAATACGAGCAAGACGGAAAAGTTTATTCGAAAGGCGGGGATGAATTGCCCGCGCAATCGTTCAAACCCGATACTTCTAACTACAACAGTATTACATCGAATTTTATTACGGTGGATAAGTCGAACGTGGTTGAAATAAAAGATTTAGATGACCCTTCATACAACTCGTTCACTTTCGTTTATGCGATACCAAAACCCAATGGATACTGGGATTTCGATTTCGGAATGAATAGTCAATATAAATCTAATCCCAATGGAGGAATTGATGTCAGCAGTGCCGCTGTGAAGGCAGGGGATTATATAATTACCGATCCAGCGACCGGTGACGGAACGTTCAAGTTGAAAGGGAATCACTACGATCGCATTTCAAATATGCATATTCTTACTCCGGGCGACTTAGTTCCGAATGATGGCAACAAAGTAACTGAAGGAGAACGCGACCCTGAAACTGGCAAAGTAGAGTGGACGTACAATGTTAAAATCAAAAACGGAACCGAAAATGCGATAACTGTATATTACAATGACGAAACAGAAGATGGCGTTATCGAAAACACTGGTTATATGAAGTTTGATGCTGATGTTTTGCCACCGACGCTGCAACTTGGCGACAAGTTCAAAGCTGTTCCTGTAGCGCCGACAGTGCCTGTGGTCCATGATCCGCTATCGGTATTTGATGCCCTTAATGATTTAGGCGAATTCACTACGAACTCAACTACAGGCAAGTTGGATTTAGCGGGTATTTTCGGTGATAACCAATGGAGTTTCACTTTGAAAATTAACGGAAACCAAATTTACCGTTCAACTCACGAAAACCAAGATGGTCCGTGGCCTGGCGAAACTATTGATTTGCATAGCGTTGACTTTGGAAACCTTCTTGATTTAATTCCTGGTGTCGACAACAGTTTCGTTATCGACGTAACAGATGCTATGGGTAACGTAACGCGTGCTCATATTCACGTGACGCAAACCCCTGAACCAGCGGTTACACCTGGCGACGACGGTTCGAGCGACTCGCAAGACTTTGGTGATGCCAAAGAAGTCACTGCTTTCTATGATTTATTGAAAGCTGTACCTGATGAAATCAAATCTTACGATGACGCTGATAAAATTGCTGAATTGACGCTTGCTTACAACGCTTTGAGTTCTGAAGATAAAGCTACTGTTAAAGCTAAAATCGCGGACATTGAAACTAAGATCAACGCGTTCCAAACAGCTGCCGGCGTGGTCAATCATAAAAATGATGATGCGAAGGTGGAAGGGGCTGACTTGCCTTGGAACTATCGCTTGGTCACTGATAAGATCGACGAAACTGATGCGCGTTACGCAGATTTCGCTAGCAAATTAGCTGGCGAAGCGTTGCAAAACCTATTCGACATACACTTGATCGACGTCCTAGATGGCGACAAGGTTGTTGAGCCGCACGCGGTCGAAAAAGTTACCCTTCGTCACATTGATTTGACGAACGAAGCAGCGCTTAAATTGCACCACGAGCACGGAACGTTTGATGATGTCGCATTGTCATTCGATGATGCAGCTCAAACGTTGAGCTTCGAAACTTCTGAGTTCAGTCTGTTCGGACTTTCGACAACGCTAGCAGCTGGTCCAACGGACAGCGCAGCTAGCGGAGTAACTGAGTCGGCTACAGCTGACTCGGCCGCTGCTACAACTAGCGAAACAACTACTGCAAACGGTAAATCTACTAAAACAGGTTTACCAGCAACGGGCGAAGAGGCTGCGACTTGGATCGCTTACGCCGGCATCGTTCTCTTGACGGTAGGAGGCTCGCTAGTCTTGCTCCGCAAAAGAAGAATAGCCGAATAAGATAATAACCCCAAAAGCACGTAACCCGTAAAAAGGTTGCGTGTTTTTCATTGTGTAAAACGTCGTATGCGCTTTTAAGGCGTTTTCTAGTCATTTCAGACCTCGGATTGCGTAAAAATCGCGTTAAAAGCGCATAAGCGATTTTAACCGAGCGAAAAATCGAGAAATGCGAAAGCGCTAGGGGAGAAAGATGAACAAAAAAGTAAACACCGCCAGAAATAATTTTACAAAACCGCCCAAAACATCTATAATTATAAATAGGCACATCTGAAATAGCGTTTACATAGCATAAAGCTATACCAATCTATCATATATCTGTATCTTTAACCGCTAAACAAGCCGCCGGAAAAGTGGTATTATTATATTACAACAACTAAGGAGGCGTCTGAACTTGACCTTGACTAAATATTTGCGATTATTCTTTCCTAGTTTCGCAGTCCTAATCACGCTTCTAGCGCAAATCTTCATCCCGAAATCGTCGCTAGACTTCAAAAAACAACTTCCATATTACGAGTGGATTCTCTTCGCAAGCCTAGCCATCACGCTAATCTGCGCCATCGTCTACCTCATCACGAAGAAAAACGAAAAGTACCTCTTCAAAGGGTGGTTCACCGGCGCGGTCTTCATCATCGTCGGCATCTACAACCTCGCGACGCTCAAATTCCAACTCATCAACCCGCTCTTCTTCCCGGCGCCCGACAAAATCCTCGGCGTCTTCTTCAAAGACGGAACCTTCCTCTTGAAGTGCGTGGGGGCAAGTCTTCGCATGCTTTCAGTCGGTTTGTTCTTTGGAATTGTGCTCGGCCTTCTGACTGGCGTTCTGATCGGCTGGTTCACAAAATGGAATTACTGGCTTGACCCAATCGTCAAAATCCTCGGCCCAATCCCGTCGACGGCGTTCATCCCGATCGCTTTGACGAGCTTCCATACACCGTTCCAGGCGAGCGTCTTTTTGCTTGCCTTAACCGTCTGGTTTCCAGTCACAATCCTGACGTATTCCGGCATCTCGAACATCAAAAAAACATTCTTCGAAGTCGCGGACACCTTCGGGGCGTCCGACTTCCAAAAGATCGTCCACGTGGCAATTCCTGGCGCTCTGCCGAATATTTTTGTCGGCATTTTCAACGGGATGTGTAGCTCGTTCATCACTTTGATGACGGCTGAAATGCTCGGCGTAAAATTCGGAATCGGTTGGTACATCAACTGGCAGCGCGAAATCATGGGTTACGCCAACGTTTACGCAGGTCTAATCGTCATCGCCGTAACATTCACGATAATGATCACGATTCTCTTTAAAATCCGCGATCACTTCCTGAAATGGCAGAAAGGATTTGTGAAATGGTAAAATTAGGTAAGTTAGAATTCAAAAATTTAAATAAAGATTTCGAGGACGTCAAGGCTCTGACAAGCGTCAACGGCGTCATCGAATCCGGCGAGTTCATCTCGCTCATCGGCCCTTCGGGCTGTGGCAAGTCAACGCTGCTGCGGCTAATTGCCGGTCTTGAAGAAGCGACCGAAGGAGAAATCCTTTTAGATGAAGAAAAAATCGAAGGCCCCGGCAGCGATAGGGGATTCGTCTTCCAGGAAGCGACGCTTTATCCGTGGCTAACGGTCGAAAAAAATATCGCTTTTGGTCTGAAAATCAAAGACAAAAAATTAACCGACGAACACAAACAAGAAGTTCAAGATATCATAAAACTCGTGGGTCTTGAAGGTTTTGAAAAGTCGTATCCGCACCAATTATCAGGTGGGATGCAGCAGCGGGTTTCACTTGCCCGGGGCTTGATTAACAAGCCGAAGGTCTTGCTGTTTGACGAGCCGTTTGGGGCGCTTGACGCGTTTACGCGGATTAAGATGCACAGCGAGCTGCTGAAGATTTGGCAGGAGCGCAAAACGACGATGATCATGGTTACGCACGACGTCGAAGAGGCGGTGGTGCTGAGCGATCGAATTTTTGCGATGACGCCACGACCTGGTAAAATCAAGGAAATTATTGATGTTAATTTAGCGCATCCGCGAAATCGCGATGGCGCAGAATTTATAAGCTACAAAGAACAGGTGTTACGGGCACTGGATTTCACAGAGAGGATAGTAGAATGAAGAAAAAATTATTAATCACGGTTGCGGCCTTGAGTCTGGTGGCTCTTGCGGGGTGCGGAACGAGCGGCAAGTCAGCGAAAACCGACGACAAGGACTTAGTGGTCCGCATCGCTGACAACAATGACGTGTGTGGGGCGCCACAACAAATCGCTGAAGTTAAAGGGTTCTTTAAAGAAGAAGGAATCAAAATCGAGAAGGTCAACATCGGGAAACTTGATAACCTAGGAGCTATCAACGCCGATAAAATCGACGCTTCGAACTCGCTGATCGGCTCAGTTATTCAGCCTTTAGCAAATGGCGCGAAAATTAAAATCACGACAGGTCTTCACACAGGATGTCTGCAAATTTTGACGCGTGACGACGGCTCGATCAAAACAGCTGCTGACTTGAAAGGTAAAAAAATCGGGGTTCCATCAGTTGCGGGATCACCTGCGACATTTGCCCGCCGCGTTTTGTCTGACGCTGGCTTGAATGTAGATTTAGAAAAAGGTGACGTAGAATTCATCGCTTACGACGCTTCGGCTCTTGGCGAAGTTCTAGCGAACGGAACAGTTGATGCGATTGCAGCAAGTGACCCTGTTCCGGACATCTTGAGTGAACAATATCACTTTGCGACTTTAGTTAATTCGGCTACTGATCCAAAATACAAAGACGAATATTGCTGTGTAGCTTACGTGTCGGAAAAATTAGCTAAGGAACATCCAGAAGCTGCTAAACACTTCACGATTGCGTTGCAAAAAGCAGCTAAGTGGGTTGGCGAACATCCAGAAGAAACAGCTAAACTTCAATTCGAACACAAATTTGTCGATGGCGATTTAAATCGTAACGAAAAACTTTTAGCTTCGTACAACTTCATTCCGTCTTACCAAGGTGCTTATGATGCGTTTGCAATTGTCGGTAAAGACTTGCAAAAAATCGGCATCCTCGATAAAGATGTAGATGTGAAGGCCGTGCAAAAAGCTTCATTCGTTAAATTCGATGGAGTTGAATAGCCTATGAAAAAAATTGTATTAATTATAGTAGCTTTAATTGTTGTTATACTAGTTGCAGGCGGAGTAAGCTTTGCCGCGTCACACGCCTTGCGCGCCGGAGACAGCACAACGAAAGCTGCCCAAAAGGACAGCGGCCTTCAACTCGAAGACGATTGTTGTAAAGACAAATAAAAAGACAAAATCGCATCAGAGCCGCTTTTTAGTGAATTCAGACCTCGAAATCACTAAAAAGCGGCTCTGATGCGATTTTAACTTGCCGCGAGGGTTTTGAAGCAAAAAAATAAATTAATTTTGCGAAATCCCTTTGATTTTGGAAACGTTTTCATATATAATATAGATAACAAATTTCTGGAAAATAAAAAAGGAGATCAAGGGAATGGGGCAATTTATTAAAAAGTTGGCTGACGGCATCTTGTCGGGCGCAGCGCTTACTGGACTAGCAAGATCAAACGGCTACTTCGACCTAGAGGGCTATCTAGGCTTGGATTCGGACGAAGATTAAATAAGTTATTAAAACGGCTCTTTCTCATTCGAGAGGGTCGTTTTTTGCTGTTCATAATAACAGTTATTAACAGTTCTTAAGAAATATTTACAGCAAGTTGCGTGCGAATTTAAGAAGTGGTATTATATGTTCATACCGTTAATACGTGTTTATATACGAGGAGGAAATATTATGAATACAATTATCACAGTCGCAACTCACATGCCCATCTACGCTTGGGTCATTCTTGGATACATGGCGCTTCGTTGTTACAAGACGACTCAGGATTCTGAGGTTTCAATGCTTAAAGCGTTGATCGTTCCCGGCGTGTTCACTATCCTGGGTTTACTTTCGATCTTCACGGAATTCAAATATCTGAATGTCGCACTTGCTAGCTACGTGGTCTTCGCGGTTCTTGGAACGTTCATCGGCTACCAACTTTACTCGCGCACTGCTCACTTCTTCTATAAAGATGGCAAGTTGATGAAACAAGGCAGCTTCGTTCCGATGTTCGTTATGATTATCAACGGCGTCGTAAAATTCGCTGAAAAAATTATGATCGGCTTCCATCCGGTGCTTTTAGGGCAAATGCACTTCAACATTTTTTACGGGATCGTCGCAGGAGTTACGGTCGGTCTGTTCTTCGGCGGCTTAATCAACACATATCTCAGCACAAAAATCACTGGCAAGTTCGCCTAAGGGCAGGAGGCATTTAAATGAAAATTGTTATTTCAAACAATAGTCCAGATCCGATTTATGAACAAATAAAAAAACAAATTAAAGATGCGATCTTTTCCGGGGAGTTGAAGCCGGATGACGGCTTGCCGTCGATCCGGGGACTTGCCAAGAGTCTTCAGATTTCGGTGATTACGACGATGCGCGCGTTTCAGGATCTCGAAAAAGAGGGGTTCGCGATTAGCGTGCCGGGCAAGGGGTATTACGTGCTGGCGCAGCACGAGGAGCTGGCGCACGAGAATGCGATGTTTAAGATTGAGGAGAAATTGACGGAGGCCGTGAGGTTGGCCAAAATCAATTCAATCGAGGTTAGCGATTTGGAGCAAATGCTCGGGCTGCTTTACGAAGAAATAAATGGAGAAAATTAAAATGCAAAATACGTTAGAATTAAAAAATATCAGCAAAAAATACAAGGGTAGCGACTTCGCGATCAAGGACGTGTCGTTCAATATCCCGACTGGCTATATCACAGGCTTCATCGGGCCAAACGGAGCGGGGAAGACTACGACAATCAGGACGATTTTAGGGCTTTTAGCGACAGACGCGGGCGAAATCGTGAAGCCTGAAGTCGATGAAATCGGGGTGGTTTTAGATGCGCCGATGTTCCCAGGCGGGTTTACTTGTTTGGACGTTGAAAAGGCCTCGAAAATGTTCTATCCAAAATGGGACGGGGCGGAGTATCGCCGGCTGCTAAAAATGTGGAACATCGATTTGAACAAATCGATCGACGATTTATCGCGCGGGATGGCAGTGAAGTTGCAGGTGGCTTCGTGCTTGGCACGTGACACAAAATTGTTGTTATTAGACGAGCCGACGAGCGGGTTAGATCCGGTTTCGCGCGACGAGATTTGCGAGTTGCTTTTGGAAGTGATTCAGGACGAAAGTCGTTCGGTGATGTTTTCGACACACATTACTAGCGATTTAGAGAAGGTGGCGGATTTCATCGTGTTTATTATAGGTGGTGAAATCGTCTTTACTGGGACGCGTGAGGATTTGGAAGAGAAATTCTTTATGGTCAAAGGGTCTTTGGAAGAGTTGCAGCCTGAGTATAAATTGATCGGAGTTCGCAAGCACAAATTCGGCTTCGAGGGGATTGTTGACGCCGAGGATTTGGATGGACTTGCCTCGGGTTTGACTGTCGAGCCGGCAACTTTGGATGAGATTATCATTTTTACAGAACGCGATAACAAGGGAGAATAACATGATATTAAAAGCTTTGAAATTAAACTTAATGATGACGCGCTTCGCTGTCAACATCAAAAGAATCTTGATGTTTATCGTAATTAATATCGGAATTGTCGCAGTGATTTGGCAGACCGATTCGAAAGATATCAACGCCGGATTTTCAAGTGGGGTCGGGATGCTCTTGTGCATCGGGTCGGTCAACGCGTTGAGCCTATTTGCGGTGATTGACAAAAACAAGATGGAAGACAATTTTGTGCTGCTTGGGATTAAGCGAGCTTATACCGTGGCTGCCCAATACGTTTACAGCCTGCTGATGATGACGGCTTTTGGAATTGCTTCGTCGGCTGTTTACATCGTGACTTTGTATGTCTTGTCGGGCGGCAAAACACCTTTTGATACAGCGGCTTCAACTGAAACTTTCGCAACAACTTTGGCTCTTGAATTCGTCTTGATCTACTCGATCCAATTGGTTCAAAGTCCGATGTTCTTCTGGCTCGGCTACGAGAAAGCGGCCGGTCTGCAAATGATTCCGATGGTAGCTCTCGGCGGGATTTACACTTTGATCGCGGTGAAATTTCCTCACGTTGTTGCGGCGATTGCGAAATGGTACGATGGCACGTCACTTGGGCTAATGATCGTCGAGGTTGTCGTGGTTATGTTGGTTTTAATTGCCATCTCTTACGCCGGTTCGACGAAGTTGTACACGCACCGGTTGAAAAATATCTAGTCGAAATATATCATTTGACAATTTGTGCACAATTGTAGTACAATTGTTTAAAAGAGGTGATTACTATGTCAAATACAATTACATTTAGAGTTGATGAACAGGAAAAGAAGTTTATCAAAACGATGGCGACGTTCAATGGTATGAGTTTATCGGAATTAGTGCGTACCAAATTGTTGGAGGCGCTAGAAGAACAAGCTGATTATAATGATATGGTCAAATTAATGGCTGAACACGATCCTTCGGAAAATATTTCGTTGACAGAGATGAAACGAGAGTTAGGTTTATGACGTATCGTGTAACAGTCGGAAAAAAAGCCAAAAAGCAACTGAAGAAAATGGACAAGTATCAAGCTTCGCTGCTAATCGATTGGATTGAGAATAACCTGGACGGTTGTCAAAACCCACGGGCAATTGGCGCCGCGCTGGTGAATAGCGAATATTGGCGGTACAAAGTGGGGCAATACAGAATTCTCGCGGATATCAATGATGATAAAGTCGAGATTTTGCTGGTCAAAGTTGGAACTCGAGAAAATTTTTACAATTAATGACTAGGCCGACTCCTCAGAGTCGGTTTTTTCGTTACAAAAATAATTCGTAAACGCGCCGACAATAATTTGCAGAAAAAGCATGATGAGAGTATAATATTTTTATAAAGCGTTTTCACGGAATCGAAAACACAAAATCGCAATTTGGCCTAGGCCAAAACTGACAATGGAGGGATGAGAAATGATTGAAACGATGGATAATTTATCGTTTGATGAATTGCTGAAAATCAACTGTTTTTCCAAGAATTATGATGAACAAAGTCATGCGGCGGAGTTGCTAGAGTGGCGATATTGCTGTGAAATCAACTGTGTAGATATCGATGAAAGCGTACTTTTTGCGCACCATGCAAAGGGGTGCACGGTTGTGGCTGCGAAGCTCTGTAAAAATGTCGTGATTTTCCAAAATGTGACTATTGGCTCAAATCAGCGTTACAACAAAACTCAAAGCAAGTGGGAAAATATCGGAAATCCTATTCTTGCAGATGGTGTAATTGTAGCGGATGGAGCAAAAGTTCTCGGCCCTATCATCATCGGCGAAAATACGGTCATTGGTGCTGGTGCGATTATTACGAAGGACATTCCACCGAATAGCGTCGCATATGGCGTGAACCAATATAAGCCGAAATCACCGGATTACGACCTGGTGTTTAGCCCCAATATGATTTCTGGCGAGGAGATTATATTGGTGAACGCACAACGTGTGGAAAAATTCGATCAGGAGCGGAACTAAGGATGAGTTATCTGTCGATTATCGGCATGGAACGATCGCATTGATAGTTGCACGTTCAATGTACTAACAAAAGGAATCAAGGTCATCACGAGCTGATGGCTTTTTCGTTATGAAAATAATTTGTAAACGCGCCGACAATAATTTGCAGAAAAAGCATTAGGTGAATAGAGTTAGGGATTAAAGACCGCACTCGGGTAGTGGTGTGATTTTCTAATTGAATTTCCGGAAAATTGATTTATACAGCTATCTATGATATAATGCTACTATAAAATGCAGAAATAAATCAGGAGGCTTTTTATGAATAACGAAGTTAGATTAATTGAGATAGAAGTACTAAGCGAATCGATTAACAATGTCGGAAATAGCCTTGCTCGATACATGACACGCAACGGAATTTCGATTAAAGATAGCGCCAACTCATTAGTCGTTTTGTACAAAAAAATAGCGCTTTTGGCCGATTGGAACAAGTTAGAAGCTATGTCGGACAGCGAACTTGATGGCTTGCGGGCTCACTTGCGATATCTGAAAGAATATATTGCCGTATTGCCGAACGCAACGAAGAAGGCGGCTTAATGGGATTAGAACAATATTCGAACGCGGAGTTTGTCGCGGAGTTTGAAATCAATCTCGAACGTTTGCAGCTATCTGCTACGCCGACGGAATCTCTTTGCGCTTATGTTCTAGGCGGACAAAGCGGAGCTGGCAAAGCACGACTAGGTAATCGTTTGAATAAAAATGCGATCGTAATCGACGGCGATAAGTTCCGCAATCAACATCCTAATAGCGATGAATTGGATGCTCTTTATGGAGTTGACAGTGTCAAATACAAAAGTAAATTTGCTGGAGAAATGACTGAAGCGTTAATCAACGAGTTGAGTAAGCTCAAATATAATTTAGTGATTGAAGGTACGCTTCGTACTGCTGAAGTTCCATTGAAGACGGCAAGAGAGTTGCAAAACAAAGGTTATTCAGTGGATTTAGATGTAAAAATTGTCAAACCTGAAATTTCTTATGCTAGTACAATTTTGCGATATATACTTGGACGTTCCGAAGGCGATGAATTCGCTAGAGCGACGCCTAAAGAACATCACGATCTAATCGTTAAGTCATTATCGGCTAACTTGGTGACTTTGATAGAAACCGATGCGTTCAAGACGGTTTCGTTATACAACAGAGCTGATGAAGAAATTTATAATTCCGAAAATGATGTAGATGTTAACCCTATCGAATTGATTGACAACATTATGTTTGGTGAATGGTCTAGCGTAGAGGTTGCGGGTTTAAAAGAAATTTGTTCAAAAATAAAATCATCAGAATATTATGACGGTCTGAGTGATGAAGATAAAAGTTTTTTAGCAGATTGCGAAGCTATCATCGTGTAGAAATATCATTAATTGGTCGGTATGGAGACCATCTAAACCCATGCCAGCGCTGAACAAACAGCTAAAAAGTGTATGAGTAGATCGCTTCGACGGTCTTTTTCTCTTGTTGTATTTTCGAACTTATCAGACGATACCTGATAAATTTGTGCAACGCAGCATGGCATAAATTAATTCAAGCACGCGGTCATCACCGGCACGAACACCAAGAAGAATCGCGTTCGATTTCCGAGAACTGCACATGGGGCAAACGCAAAGCCTTCGCCGACGGCAAGGTCAGCCTTCCCTTCAAAACCTTCCTCGGCTACGACCGCGGCGCGGACGGCAACCCCGTCATCAACCCGAAACAGGCCGAAATCGTTCGCCTGATTTACGCCATGTTCCTGAAAGGCAAGTCGGCATCAGCTATCGCCCGATACCTGACAGCGCAGAAAATCCCGACTCCAGCTGGCAAGACCAATTGGGCGGTCTCCACCGTCCAAAGCATCCTCGCCAACGAGAAATACAAAGGCGACGCCCTGCTGCAAAAATCTTACACCACCGACTTCCTCACCAAAAAGAAGAAAGTCAACGAAGGCGAACTCCCGCAATACTACATCACCAAAAACCATGAGGCCATCATCGACCCAGCGACATTCGACCTCGTCCAAACCCAACTCGCCCTTAGAAAGTCAGACGCACGAAAAGGCCAAATGCCCCACGCCTTCTCCCAACGCATCAAATGTGGCGAATGCGGCGGCTGGTATGGCTCGAAAACATGGCACTCCACCGACAAACACCGCCGAAAGGTCTGGCAATGCAACCACAAATACATCCGCGGCGACCGCGGAGCAAAATGCAGCGCTCCTCATGTAACTGATGAGGCAATTAAGAACGGATTTCTAGTGGCAGTAAATAAATTAATCGGCGACAAGTCGCGGATCATTGATGAGTTTGATGAAATCAAGGAAGTCTTATTCTCGACCGCGGAATTAGAAAAGCAATCGCTTGACCTTGCCGCCGAGATAGCAGGCATCGACTCCTTGATAAACGACCTCATCACCGCCAACGCCAGTCGCCCATTGAACCAAACTGACTATGAAGGTAAATACAACGATTTAATCACCAGATTAGAAACGGCAAGATCAAAACAAGCATCCACCACTTCCGAAATCCAATTGAACAAAGCCCGCTTTGCTTCAACTGAAATATTTCTTGACAATCTGAATGGATTGGAAGTTTTAGAAATATTCGACGAAGAAGTCTGGATAGCGCTAATCGATTTCGTTGAGGTAATCGACAAAGACGAACTAATCTTCAACTTCAAAGACGGCACGAAGGTTGATGCATAGATTTTTTCTATTATAAAAGAGCTCAGTTTTGAGTTCTTTTTCGTTATGAAAATAATTTGTAAACGCGCCGACAATAATTTGCAGAAAAATCATGATGGGAGTATAATAATTTTATAAAGCGTTTTCACGGGATTGAAAATGCAAAATCGCAATTTGGCCTAGGCCAAAAACAGGCTGGTTCTTCACCTACACAGTGAAGAACCAATACTAAGAGCAGGAGACAAATATGAAAAATCAAGTAACCGAAGGTAATGATTATATCACTGTAGAATCTGTTGCTGACTTTTTGGATAAAATACAAAAGTTAAATGAAGCGGTAGAAAAAGAAGATAATAAAGGTAAACAAAATCTTTATTTCAGAGGAGAGTGTAGCTATTACGAAAATCGAATTCCTTCGTTATATGTAAAATATGAATTATTCAAAAGCGGAAGCGAGTATTACTACAGGACTTTGCTTAGTGAACTGGGGCGTGATGATTACCAAGAAAATGCGTCATTGTTTAGATTAATATCCGAGCTGCAACATTATGAAGCTAAAACTAGGATGTTGGATGTATCTAGTAACCCTTTAATTGCTCTATATATGGCAGTTGTTGCTTTTGATGGTACAGTAGATGAAAAAGAAGATGGATACGTATACATATACAGAACGTCTGTTAAAAACGAAAAATTTGATACTGGGCATACGGCGGCAATAAAATCGGCGCTAAATTTCATGCCACAAGATGTAATAAACGACTTTCTAGCGGCAAATGAAAGTTTATCACCTGAATTTCGTGAAAGGTACGAAAAATATGACATGGATAAATTTGAAAAAAATGTAAAAAAGAGTACAGCTTATTTTGAAAATGTTAGCGAATTTATGGAGCGACTAAATCAGTGTGCTCGGGTAAGAGAAAGGTTAATTTATCCAATCAAAATTTATAACGATTTAAACAAAGCTCACTTGATAATCCCCGCAAAAGCCACAGAGAGAATAAGGAGACAGCAAGGGTTCACTACAGTTGCTGGATGTCATTTTAACTATTGCAACGTAAAGAGGATATTGAAAAATGAGGCTTATGTTGGTGATAGGCTATTCCAGAAGTTTTATAACGAAGATCCAATCACCAAGCGTTCGGTTGTTAATCGCGGGGAATTGCCTCAATACTACTTCAAAGACCACCATAAGGGTATTATCTCGCGAGATGTTTATGAGCAAACTCTGATTGAGTATGAAAAACGTAATCGAGAGAATTACAAGACTTACCCATTTACGGGGAAGTTGTATTGTGAGTGCTGTGGCGAGAAATATCATCGGTGCGCTAGGTCAGCAACTAACATTAACTGGGGTTGTCGGACAAACAAATATCTGCGAAACGTCTCGTGCGACAGTCGAAAATATCAGGAGTCAGATTTAATGATGGTTGCTTGCAAGTTGCTGAAGCTCAAAGCGTTCGATGCGGATATGTTTTCTGATGAAGTTGAGAGAATAAACGTCAAGGAAGATTCTAGTTTGGAATTTATTCTTTACAGAGGGGAGAAATTGATATGGCCAAAAGAGTGGTTAAAATACCTGCAGCCAGAAAAGCGGAAGCGAGGCTTTCGTCAGGTGAAATCAAAAAACGTCGAGTAGCAGGATATGCTCGAGTATCTACAGATAAAGATGAGCAGTTTTCTAGTTATGAAGCTCAGGTAGATTACTATACTACATTTATTAAAGGACGAGGTGACTGGGAGTTTGTTGAAGTTTATACCGATGAAGGAATCACGGGTACAAGCACCAAAAGGCGCGAAGGCTTCAAGCGCATGGTCGCTGATGCCTTGTCTGGTAAAATAGACCTAATTGTAACCAAGTCCGTTAGTCGATTTGCTCGGAACACTGTCGATAGCCTAACAACCGTGAGGCAATTAAAAGGAAAAGGTGTCGAGATTTATTTCGAGAAGGAGAACATCTGGACGCTCGATTCCAAAGGCGAACTACTTATAACAATTATGAGTTCGTTAGCCCAAGAAGAATCACGATCCATTTCTGAAAATTGTGCGTGGGGTAAAAGGAAATCATTTGCTGACGGCAAGGTCAATATGCCATACGCTCATTTCCTTGGATATGATAAAGGCGATGACGGCAATCCGGTCATCAACGAAAAACAAGCTAAAATTGTCAGGCGAATTTATGGATTGTTTCTCAAGGGACAATCCACCGTTGCAATAGCCAATCAACTGACTGCTGAAGGCATCCCAACGCCGGGAGGGAAAACTAATTGGACTACTACGGTGATTAGCAGCATTCTATCTAATGAAAAATACAAAGGCGATGCGTTGCTTCAAAAGAGCTTTACAACTGACTTCCTGACGAAGAAGATGAAGCGCAATGAAGGCGAACTGCCGCAATACTACATCACCAAAAATCATGATGCAATAATTGACCCAAAAGTATTTGATTTGGTTCAGAATCAGATAGCCCTTAGAGCTACGGAAGAGCAAAGAAGAAACTGTGTACACGCTCTTTCCAGTCGGATAAAATGCGGCGATTGCGGCAGTTGGTATGGATCGAAAGTCTGGCATTCGAACAGCAAATACAAACGTCGCATTTGGCAATGCAACAAAAAATATTCACGGGGCAAAAAGTGCTCGACGCCTCATCTTGATGATGACTTTGTTAAAGAGAAATTTATCAAGGCGGTTAACCAGCTAATAGGTGATAAGAGCAATATGATCGACAACTTCAACGAAGTCAAAGAACTACTGTTCTCAACTGAAGAACTAAGCAAGCAGTCAGTCGAATTAAGCAACGAAGTCGACATTCTCGACTCGCTCATCAACGAGTCCATTAATGATAATGCTCGGCGACCGATTAACCAAAGTGAATACGAAGTAAAATATAACAATCTTATTTTAAGGTTAGAAGCAGCCGAAAAGCAATTGACGGCAGTGGAAGCTGAGATTACCTTGCGAAAAGGACGTCGAGAGCAAATTGAAATATTCCTAAGCGACCTGTCAAAACTGAATCTTATAACTGAGTTTGACGAGGAAGTTTGGGCAGTGCTTATTGATTTCGTTGAGGTAATCACCAAGGACGAACTAATCTTCAACTTTAAAGACGGCACGAAAATCACTGTCTAGTTTCTTCTATTGTAAAAGAGTTCAGCTTTGAGCTCTTTTTTTGTCTTTTAAGGAACAGATGATTTCTTGACGAAAGTTAATTATGGGTGTATAGTTAAAATACATAATTATAACAGAATAGATTTCGGAGGAAAGACAATGAAAGCAGAACAAGCACAAGAACAAGTAGTTGAGGCTCAACTTCAAATTCGCGATTTACACATTATTTACCATGATAACGATGAATGCCGCTTATACAAAGATTTTTTCGAGGCGTTGTTAACGTCTGTTTTTGAAAGCAAAGAAAATATTGGAAAAGGAGCTAATCCTGGCTTTTGGACAGGGAACCTTTGGAAAGATAACAAATGGCGTGTGCCATCAAAATCTAAGCGAATTTATATTGGTGATACCGATGATACAAAGACACTAAGAAAGCTAGTTAATATAAAGTATAATGACAATGGTGTGAAGTACGGTTGGGTAGGCAATAAACTAATAATATGGCGAGATTCTGATGTCGACGATAAATTTACAGAATCGTTTGAGAAGCTTTATGGATATAAAAACAAATTTCTAAATTTCCCTAATATAGCTGGGACGCAAATCAGTATTTCTGATCAAGAAATAAAAAACAGCACCATCCAATTAGAGTATCAAAAAGAAAAAGCAAAACCTGTTTTGGGTGACTTGTTATCAGTAGGAATAAAAGCTTATGGGAAAGCGGTTGAAGCATCGGCGGAACTCTTAGCGGTAATTGGACAAAAGGTCAGGGGTCAAGACGCAAAAGATGCGATGTTTGAATTAGCATTAACAGAGCTATTTATGAACGGGGATTTAAAAGAATTCTTGGAGAATTGATATGGATAAAAGAAAAGCAGCTTTCGCTGAAGGATGGGATAATTCGAGTGCTATGGGTGCGGCTTATGCAATACCAATAGATACGAGGCTGAAGGTTTGGGAATTCATAAACGATGCCCAAAACCAGATTGCTGAATTGAACGTCAAGTATGCCAATAATGAACTTGTTAGCAGAGCTGGCTTCGACCTAGAATCAGCAGGCGTAGCAGTTGATAACATAAAACATGTGAAATCAATTGTCGCTGGAAAACGAAATGCTGGTTTTGTTGTTACCGAAGGGTTCAACAAGTATGCCCAACCAGATGCGATTATTAGTGGCAAGGCCGTTAATTTTAAAGGATGTAAAAATCCAGAAAATGCTTATAAGGCAATAACAAAATTGGAGGGAGGAAAACTAAAATACGGAAAACAAACGCCATATATTTTTGATGATTTTGTTGATGCAATCCACAAAAAGGCGAACGAAGTATTAAGTAGTCCAAAATCTACACCGCAGCAGAAGGCTCAAGCTCAATTAGCACTAAAATCTAAAGGCTCAGGCGTTACAAAAAAACAAGCTAATTCTCTTGCTAATGGAGATGCTCTAAAAAAGAATATTTCCGATAAAGAGGTTAATCGTGCGTTGAACAGCAACCTACAATCCATAAAAGAAGCTTTAAATGCGGGTGGAATGGGCTTTGGAATTTCTACAGCGAAAGAATTAGTCGCATTGCTAGAAGAATTGATTGAAGAAGGTGAAATCAGCAAAACCCGACTTTTGAAATCAGGAAAGATAGTTGCCACTGCTACTGGCGAGGCAATGGTTTTAGGTTATTTATCTTCTAAAGTGTTTGAAATGGTGGCAGAACATGTTGCTAAAGAAGCATCTAGAGATGCTGCAGAAGCCGCTGCTAAAGCAGTAACTGAAAACATAGGTGCAATAGTTGCTATTGTTATGTTAGCGTGGTCTGCTATTCAAGGTTGGATAAAGGTTAGTCAAGGGAAAATAACACAAGAAGAACTTGTTCAAACATTTGTGAAGGATGCTCTGGTATCTACTGGCGGGATATTAGGTGCGACTTTGGCTAATGCATTAATAACTGCATTGGTAACAGAGTCAGTAATGTCAGGGATTTTAGGTACAGTTTTAGGAATCATGAGTTCAATTGTTGGCTCATTAGTTGGAGCTGCTGTCATAGGCTTTGCCATGTATGGCATCCAAAAACTATCCATGGCAGTTTCTGTAAAAACAGGTTGGACTTATGATCCGATAGGAGCAGTTGGTATAGGAGCTGTCACTGCCGCACTTAGCGGAGCGGCCTATGCTTTAGCTGCATCAGGATTGCTTGCCGCAACGGCGGCCGCATCAATTGCAACGATGGGATTAGTGTTAATAATAGCCGCACCAATCCTTGCTATCGGATGGTTTTTCTTTATGCGAGTTGATCAGAATTATGAATTGCCAGATGAAGTTTGGAAAGAATTGGGATTAGAATCATTCGATTTTTTAGAGTTCGAACATGAAGAATTTGGATTTGATGAATTTACTTTCCATGAGTTATCATTCGAGGAGTTCAGCTATGAGGGTATTGAGGTTAAGATCTTGCGCCGCGGAGTTATCTCTTTTAGAAAAGTAGGATATATTTTTGAAGACGGTAGAGGTGGTGTGGTTACAGCGAGTAATAATTCCAAGTCTCCGAATTGGAGATGAAATGAATCTCGCGCTTTTACTCTATAAACCAAGATGGAATTACAGAAATAACAACAAGGCACCTAGCTGTAAGGTTTGGTGCCTTTTCTCATGCTGCTCGACCCAAAATCTCAGAGTGGACCCAATTTCTCATTGTATCAATCATAACAGCCTTATGGATGAAGTCGACCCGTTTCCGCAAGAGCGATGCCTTGCTAAACTTGCAAGGGAAGCCTAGATTTGTTATAATGAAGTAACAATAATATGGAGGCGGCCATTATGACGGTAGATGAATTAAAATCGGAATCTAGAAATATTAATATGACTCAGGAAACGGTCGAATTAGTGCATGATTTTTTTGAAAAAATGAAGGAACTAGAATTAGAAGGAATTTCGGGTGTTTTTCGCGTCATCGAGGACGAAGAAGAAAGTAATTTTGCCGTTATGTTAGAAGAGTTTTGGTTAAAAAAACGTCAACACGAATTAATTAACGAGCCGTTTGTGATATAGATTATGTTAAATAAACCAATTTATGTAATAATTGCCGGCAGCAATGGATCTGGGAAGTCGACTTACTACCGAACTTTCAAAGAATTCTCGTTTGAATTGCGCGGTTCGATACGAATAAATCCTGATGAAATTCTCGCAAACCAAGGGTCGAAATGGAGCGATGAACAAGCGCAATTTCAAAGTGGAAAAACCGCCGTTCGAATGATATGTGATTGTATAAAATCGAAGGTATCGTTCAATCAAGAAACAACGTTGTCGGGAAACGTTACTACTCATATAAGGCGGATAGAGAAAGCAAAAGCCAATGGTTTTTCTGTCTTTTTAATCTATGTAGGTCTCTCAAGTGTAGAGTTAGCGAAACAAAGAATTGCTGAACGCGTTTTGAAAGGCGGGCACGGAATTCCTGACGAAGTGGTTGAACGTCGGTATAAACAATCGTTTTCTAACCTTAAGGAAATCATTGGGTATTGTGATGCCGTAGAAATCGTGGATAATAATGTCGATTACGATATAGTTTATTCACGCGAGCGCGATAAAATAAAATTGAATAAATTAAAAAATTATCCATATCTAAAAAATTGGACACAATAACATTTTCCTAATCGTTTTTAAGCCGTTTTTTGGACATTTCAGCACTCGAAATGCGCCAAAATCGCGATAAAAGCGATTAGGGTGTTTTTATTAGCGCGAAAATTGCCCTCGAGGGGCTAAATGTGGTAAAATATGGGCTAGTTATCACTTTTTAAGGAGCGTATGATGGAATACAGAATTGAACGCGATTCGATGGGCGAAGTTGAGGTCCCGAAAGACGCATTATGGAGCGCGCAGACTGAGCGCAGCCGCAATAATTTCAAGATCGGCGGGCAGAAAATGCCGCTTGAGTTGGTGCTGGCACTCGTTACGACGAAAAAAGCGATGGCGTTTGCGAACAACAAGGTCGGCAAGTTAGACGACGAAAAATTCGCCGCCATCGACAAAGCGACCGACGAAATCTTGGCCGGCGCACACAATGACGCGTTTCCGCTCGTTGTTTGGCAGACCGGGAGCGGCACGCAGTCGAACATGAATGCCAACGAGGTCATCGCGAACCTCGCGGGCGTTCACCCGAACGACCACGTCAATATGTCGCAAAGCTCGAACGACGTCTTCCCGACGGCGATGCACGTTGCGACAGCTGTCGCAACTGTGGGCAAGTTACTGCCGCAAATCGACGCAACGATCGACACCCTACAACAACTTGAAAATCGTTATCAAAACCTCGTTAAAATCGGCCGTACGCACCTGCAAGATGCGACGCCGGTGACGTTTGGTCAAGAAGTTAGCGCTTGGAAAGCATCGTTAAGCGCGGCGAAAAATATGATCACGTCATCAATGGTTGGCATTTTAGAGCTTGCGCTCGGCGGAACAGCTGTCGGAACAGGTCTAAACACAACCGATGAAATAACGGAAATTGCAGTCGCTTACATCAGTGAATTGACAGGGCTACCGTTCACAAGTGATCCGAATAAATTCCACGCGCTTTCAACTAAAGACGCCCTAAGTTTCTACCACGGCGCGCTAAGAACGCTCGCGGCCAACGCACTAAAAATGGCGAACGATATCCGCCATTTGGCAAGCGGACCGCGGAGCGGGCTAGGGGAATTAACGATTCCTTCAAACGAACCGGGCAGCTCAATCATGCCAGGAAAAATTAATCCGACCCAGTGTGAAGCCCTATCTATGGTGGTGGCTCGCGTGTTCGGGAACGACACGACGATTGCTTTTGCAGCCTCACAGGGAAATTTTGAACTTAACGTTTATATGCCGGTAATGATTTTTAGCGTTCTTGAAAGTGTTAATTTACTTGCCGACGCCCTTGAATCGTTCCGCGAGAATTGCCTGAACAGTTTGACTGCAAACGAAGATAAAATGAAAGAACTTTTGGAGCAGTCGCTGATGCTAGTGACGGCTTTGAATCCGCATATCGGCTACGATAAAGGGGCGAAAATTGCCAAGACGGCTTTTGAGAAGAATCAGACGCTCAAAGAGACGGCGATCGAGCTCGGCTATTTGACGGCGGAAGAATATGATGAATGGGTGCGCCCGGAGAAGATGGTATAATGAACATTTACGAACAAGCATTAGAAAAACATAAAGAGTGGTGCGGGAAGATCGAAGTCGCGGCGAAAGCGAAAGTCGAAAATAAAGACGATTTGTCGCTAGCTTACACGCCTGGCGTGGCAGAACCGTGTCGGCAAATCGCAGCCGACAAAGAAAAAGTCTACGACTACACTTGGAAGGGCAATTCAGTCGCTGTTGTGTCCGACGGAACGGCCGTTTTAGGGCTAGGGGACATCGGGCCAGAAGCTGCGATGCCCGTCATGGAAGGGAAAGCTTTGTTATTCAAAGAATTCGCCGGAATCGACGCAGTGCCGCTTTGCTTAGACACTAAGGACCCGGAAGAAATCATTAAAATCGTTAAGGCAATTGCGCCGACCTTCGGCGGGATTAATCTCGAAGATATTTCAGCTCCGCGTTGCGTGCAAATCGAACGCACTTTGATTGAGGAACTAGATATTCCAGTTTTCCACGACGACCAGCACGGAACAGCGATTGTTGTGATTTCGGCATTGATTAACGCGCTAAAATTAGTCGAAAAAAATGCCGAAGATATTCGCGTCGTTGTTTCAGGAACTGGCGCTGCCGGCTCATCAATCATTAAAATGTTGCATAAATTCGGTGTTCGCGACATCTTAGCCTTTAACGTCAACGGCGTTTTAGGATCTGCGACACCGCATAACTCGTCGAGCTTCCTCGATGAAGAATTAGTCGCTATCACTAACCCGAACGGTTTCGACGGCACTCTCAAAGATGCCTTCGTCGGTGCTGATGTCTTTGTCGGCGTTTCGGCTCCGAAAATCGTCAGCAAAGAAATGGTCGCTTCGATGGCACCTAAATCAATCGTCTTCCCGATGGCTAATCCCGAATCGGAAATCAGTTACGAGGACGCAATCGCAGCTGGCGCTTACATCGTCGGCACAGGGCGCAGCGATCACCCGAACCAAATCAACAACGTTCTGGCTTTCCCTGGTCTCTTCAAAGGTGCGCTTGATTCGAAGGCGACAAAGATCACTGAAGATATGAAAATTGCGGCGGCTCGCGGAATTGCCAGCCTTGTCGCTGAAAAAGATTTAGCGCAAGACTATATCATCGCATCGTCATTCGACCCACGCGTGGCTGAAGTAGTGGCTGTTGCGGTAGCTGACGAGGCCGTTAAATCTGGATTAATTCGAGGAAAATAAATTGGTATTCAACATCGTTCTGTTTTTGCTCCCGATTGTCGCACTCATCATCTCGACGATCATCGTGCAATTATTCAGCTTCAAAAAACTCAAAGTCAAATCGGCAAGTTTCCTTGTCGTTTTCATGGTGCCTGCGTTGTTCATCATCTCCAACAACCTCTACCACCACTCGATTCTCCCGGCTATTTTCCTCAGCCTCTCGATGGTCGGAATTTGCCTCGCTTTCTTCTCGTACGAAAAGGATGGCGGACTCGTTTTGGGCAATTATCTCGGCCGCTTCTTCAACGTCGCGTCAGCGGTTTCGACATTATCATATGTTGCGATGCTTGCGATCATCGTCTACGAAGCGCTAGTTTAGGAGGCAAGTGATGAAACTTTTGAAAGTCCACGGCAGCATGAACTCGTTTTTCATCCTCGATGAAAAACCGGGCAAGTTAACCCCGGCGCAGTTAGAAACGCTGCGCACTTCGCTTTGCAATGGCGAAGGAATCTACGACTGCGACGGTATTTTACTCGTTAGCGAGGCGGATAATTCTAAGGCAGTTGCTCGGATGACTGTCGTCAACAAAGACGGCTCAATCGCTAGCATGTGCGGAAACGGCTTGAGAACTGTTGCGCGTTATTTAAGCGAGGAAACAGGGCTCGACGAATTTTACGCCGAAACGCCCAAAGCCTTGTTGTTGTGCAAAAAAGAAGAAGATTTGGCTGATGGGGTTCCGGCGTTTTCGGTCGAAATTTCGCCAATCAGTTTTGATTTAGCGAGTCTGCCGATGGATTATCGTTTTGAAGGTACGCGCTTTATCAATCAGGAAATGCCTGAGTTATCGCACGATTTAACTTATAGCGCGCTCAGCGTTCCGAATCCGCATTTAATCAGCTTTACGACGCTCGATGATATCCACGACACCGAATTTGAAAAAGTTGCAAGCTACGTCAATTCGGACGAAGATACAATCTTCCCCGATGGCGTCAACGTTACTTACGCAGCTGAGCTTGGACCCAATAAAATTTTCGCGAAGACTTATGAGCGTGGGGTAGGGTTTACGAACGCCTGCGGGACTGCGATGAGCGCGACGAGCTTGATTTATACGTTGCTATTTGGCGAAGAATCGACAGCTGTTGTCGAAGTTCACAACCCCGGTGGGATGGTGAAGGTCGCAGTTGATGCTGACTTGCCCGCACTGCGTTTGATCGGAAACGCGACATTTACCCACGAAATAAAATTCGAAGATTTATTCGACTTAGCGACATATAAAACCACCGAAACAAATGAACAAATCGCGTATGACAAATTTATAGAAAGCCTAAAAAATGACTAAAAAAAATCTGAATTTACTAGGAAATGAAGTGAGTTACCCGACGGCGTATGACCCGAGCGTTCTCGAAGCGTTCGATAATCAGCACCAAGGAAACGACTATTGGGTGAAGTTTAATTGCCCGGAATTTACGAGCCTTTGTCCGATTACGAACCAGCCGGATTTCGCGACGATTTACATCAGCTATATTCCAAACGTGAAAATGGTTGAGTCGAAGTCGCTGAAGCTATACCTGTTCAGCTTCCGCAACCAGGGCGATTTCCACGAGGATTGCATCAACAAAATCATGAAAGATCTCATCAAATTGATGGATCCAAAATACATTGAAGTGACGGGCAAGTTCTTGCCGCGCGGCGGAATCTCAATCGATCCGTTCGCGAATTACGGAGCTTCGGGCTATGACGGAAAATTCGAGCGACTTGCCGAACACCGTTTGTTCAATCACGATTTGACTTTAGAAAAGGTGGATAACCGATGAAAGCATTAGTTTTACTGAGCGGCGGGAATGATTCGACGGCCGTAATGAGCGAAGTTGTCAAGAAGCGCGGACGCGGAAACGTCGAGGCGTTAGCGATTTATTACGGGCAAGCCCACGATAAAGAATTGGAGTCGGCGCGTTTGGTAGCGGAGTTTTACGACGCGCCATTTCACGTTTACGACTTGGCGGAAATTTTCAAAAACTCGGATTCGGCTCTTTTGAAGGGGAACGAAGATCAAATTAAAGACACGACTTATTCGGAACAAATCGACGAAACTGGTGGAATTGCACCGGTAAATACGTATGTTCCGTTTCGTAATGGATTGATGTTGTCGACCGCAACTGCGGTTGCAATTGAAGTCGGAGCGAGCGAGTTGTATTACGGCGCGCACGCTGATGATTCGGCGGGGTGTGCTTATCCGGACTGTTCGCTAGAATTTGTTCACGCGATGGCGCAAGCAATCGATCACGGAACGGCTGGAGCGGTTAAATTAAAAGCTCCGATTGTGTCGCGCAACAAAGCCCAAGTTTTAGCGATGGCTTTACACAACGGCGCGCCGATGCAATATACGTGGTCTTGCTACAAAGGTGGCGAAAAACAATGCGGGGTTTGCGGGACTTGCCGCGATCGCATTAACGCTTATAAATTAAACAAAAAAATCGATCCAGTGCCATATGAAGTGGAAGTTGACTGGACGGATTGTGAAGTAATTTAATGAAGTATTTTATCGACATTTTTCCGGCGCTGATCAGCGGAACAGGGATGACCTTGCTCGTTTTCATCGGGACTTTAATCGGAGCGCTGCCACTGGGAGTGCTTTTCGCTTTCGCATTGAAATCGAAATTTAAACCGTTGGTTTATTTGCTCAATTTATACATCTGGGTTATGCGCGGAACGCCTTTATTGTTGCAGTTGATTTTCGTCTTTTACGGACTGCCGATGATCGGAATTACGTTTGAGCGAATGGATGCGGCGTTGTTTGCGTTTATCCTGAATTACGCAGCCTATTTCGCCGAGATTTTCCGCGGCGGAATCAACTCGATTCCTCAAGGTCAGTATGAAGCGGCTAAGGTTCTGCGTTTGAGCAAGTTTCAAACTTCTTTGAAGGTTGTTTTTCCGCAAGTGTTCAAGGTCGTTCTGCCTAGTGTCTGTAACGAGGTTATCACTTTGGTCAAAGACAGCTCGCTGATTTACGTGATTGGGCTAGGAGACTTGCTCCGCGCGGGTAAAATCGCGATGAGCCGCGACGTTTCAATCGTTCCAATGATCGCTGTCGCAGTTGTCTATTTGGTCTTGATTGGAATTTTGACAATCCTGCAAAAACGCATCGAGAAAAAATTCTCATACTATAAATAAGAGGTTGTTGATGAATAAGTTAAAAACTTATATCTTTGAGAAAATTCGCGACGATAACGATGGAAGTTTGATTAGTAAAATTTTCGACAGTTTACTTGTTGCGCTTATTATCGTTAATATTGTTACTGTAATTGCGGATACATTTAATGTTCCTGCGCCAGTTGGTGAGTTTTTCTATCTAATCGAAGTAGTTTCGGTCGTGATTTTTTCGATTGAATATATTTTGCGCGTTTGGACATCAGACTTGATTCGACCAAAGCTTGCGCCGTGGAAAGCGCGTCTAAGATACGTCTTTTCGTTTATGGCTCTAATTGATTTAATTGCTATCTTACCGTTTTATATTCCATTCCTTATTCCGGTTGATTTGCGAGTGCTTAGAGCTCTTCGGATTATCAGGCTACTTAGAATATTTAAAATTAGCCGTTATACAACGGCGCTCTCAACGATTGGTGCTGTATTTGTGTTGAAACGTGCCCAATTGATGTCATCTGTATTTGTTGTCGCGTTGTTGATGATTATTTCATCAGTAATTATGTATAACGTTGAAAATTCCGCTCAACCTGATACTTTTAGCAACGCGTTTTCGGCGATGTGGTGGGCGGTAGCAACACTTACCACTGTTGGTTACGGAGATATCTACCCAATAACGGTTGCGGGTAAAATAATCAGCGCTATTATTGCTTTGCTAGGCATAGGTTTAGTTGCAGTGCCTACTGGTATTATTTCTGCAGGTTTTATCGAACAAATGGATGAAAATAAACAGCACGACGAAAAATGTTTTTGCCCGTATTGCGGACATAATTTAGAAAATTAGAGGTGATTCTTTGTTTGAAATTAGAGATTTAAATAAAAAATTCGGCGACAAAGTCATCTTTAAAGATTTGAACTTGTCGATTGAAGACGGTTCGATTTTGACGGTTATTGGGCCTTCAGGTGGCGGTAAGACTACGTTTTTACGGATGTTAGCCGGCCTTGAATCGCGCGACTCTGGTGAATTTATTTTGGATGGAGAAGTCGTAACCGAAGCTGAAGTTGGACTTGTTTTCCAAAGTTTTGAGTTATTTGCGCACCTGAGCGTTCTCGAAAATATCACGCTTGCGCCGATTAACGTTTTAAAATTATCGAAGGACGAAGCCCGCGCTGAAGCTATTGCTTTGCTTGAAAAATTAGATTTAGCTGAACTCGTTTCGTCTTATCCATATCAATTATCAGGCGGTCAAAAGCAACGCGTCGCGTTAGCGCGAGCACTTGCCATGAAACCGAAGATTTTAGCCTATGACGAACCGACGTCAGCCTTAGATCCGGAGCTGCGCAAGCAAGTCGAGGAGCTGATTTTGTCGATGAAGGATACTGGTTTGACGCAGATTGTCGTGACCCACGACATTAATTTTGCGGACAATATCAGCGATCAAAAATTCGAGGTTGGCGCGAATGTTTAGGAAGTTAATTGCCGGGCTTTTGATTTTAATTGCCCTTAGCGGTTGCGGGATTCACCAGAAGACGGACGGCGACCAGTGGAGCCGGATCAAGAAACAGGGCTACGTGATTATTGGGGTCGACGATACGTTTGTGCCGATGGGATTCCGGGCGAAGAGCAATGCGCTTGTCGGCTTTGATGTCGATCTCGCGCGGGCGCTGTTCAAGCTTTACGGAATTCGGGTCGATTTCCAGAATATCGATTGGGATATGAAGGAGACGGAGATTCGCAACCAGACGATCGATTTGATTTGGAACGGATACACGAAGACGACGAACCGGCAGAAGGTGATTCTGTTTAGCAATACCTATATGAAGAATTCGCAGGAGCTCGTGACCCTGAAGGCAAGTGGGATCACCTCGTTTGCTGATATGAAGGGGAAAATTGTCGGGATTCAGAACGGAAGTTCGGGTTACGACGCCTACAACGACCAGCCGAAGGTGTTGAAGCAGTATATTACGGCGGCACCGGTTTTGTTCGAGAATTTCAACGAGGCGTTTATGGACCTTGACGCCAAGCGGATTGATGGCGTGATGATCGACGGCGTCTACGCTCATTACATTTTGAACAAGTCGGCGAACAAGGCTAACTATCAAGAGGTGACGGTTGGGTTCGAGTCGGAGGATTTCGTGGTCGGTGCGCGCAAAAACGACAAAGAGTTGATCGCGAAGATTAACGAAGGCTTTTTGAAGCTTCGCGAAACCGGCGCATTCCAGAAAATCTCGCAAAAATGGTTCGGAACTGACGTTTGGCCAGGAGAATAAATCATATTGTTCATTTTAATGCGTATTTGGGACAATTCGAGGCTTGAATCGTCCCAAATACGCATTAAAATGAACAACGGCGAAAGTAAACGTAAAATACGGGCTTCAATATTCATAAATCTGACAAAATATGTTATAATCTTATAACATATTTTTTTTATTGAGGTGAATAAATTAATGAGAAGTGATAAGATCAAAAAAGGCATCGACGCAGCTCCAGCCCGCGGGTTACTATACGCGACCGGCCAGATCAAAAAGGCCGAGGACTTCGACAAACCCTTTATCGCTGTTTGTAATTCTTATATCGACATCATTCCGGGCCACGTCCACCTGAAAAAGTTGGCGGAAATCGCGAAAGATGAAATAATCAAAGCGGGGGCAATTCCCTTCGAGTTCAACACGATCGGGGTCGACGACGGAATCGCGATGGGGCACATCGGGATGCGTTACAGCCTGCCAAGCCGCGAGCTAATCGCCGACAGTGCCGAAACAGTCATCGAGGCACACCGCTTCGACGGTTGCTTGTTCATCCCGAACTGCGACAAAATCGTTCCTGGAATGCTAATGGCGGCAATTCGCACCAACGTTCCCAGCGTATTCGTTTCAGGCGGACCAATGGAAGGCGGACGCAATCACAACGGCCACCCAGCGACGCTTTCGACGTTATTTGAAAACGTCGGCGCCTTCAAAGAAGGTCTAATCACGGCTGACGAGCTTGAGTTCGACGAGCAAAACGCTTGTCCAGGTTGTGGTTCATGTGCGGGAATGTTTACCGCTAACTCGATGAATTCGCTTTGCGAAATTCTAGGGATGGCACTTCCAGGGAACGGCACGATCTTAGCAGTGTCGCCCGAGCGCGAAAAATTAGTCCGTGCGGCGGCTCGCCAAGTTGTCGAAAACGTTAAAAACGATTTGAAACCGCGCGACATCATCACAAAAGAAGCGATTGACGACACGTTCGCCCTTGATATGGCGATGGGTGGTTCGACAAATACGGTGCTTCACACGCTAGCGTTAGCGTCTGAATCGGGCATCGAATATGACTTGCACGACATCAACGAAATCGCTAAACGCGTGCCTTATCTGGCTAAAATCTCGCCTTCAAGCGACTATACAATGGACGACGTTCATCAGGCTGGCGGCATCAGCGCCATCATCAAAGAACTTGTCGACCTGGGCAATTCAATCAACCCAGACCGCATCACAGCGACTGGAAAAACATTAAGAGAAAACGTCCAAGATGCAAAAATCTTAGACGAAAACATAATTCACCCGAAAGAAAATCCGATTTCGGCGACTGGCGGACTTGCCATTCTTCACGGGAATATCGCCCGCAAAGGCGCGGTTATCAAGGTGGGCGGGGTTGATCCGTCGATCAAGACTTTCACCGGGAAAGCGATTTGTTTCAGCTCGCACGACGAGGCGGTTGAAGCGATCGATAATCACACGGTTCAAAAAGGACACGTCGTTGTAATCAGATACGAAGGTCCTAAAGGCGGCCCTGGAATGCCAGAAATGCTGGCTCCAACGAGTTCAATCGTCGGACGCGGCCTAGGCAAAGATGTCGCTCTGATCACTGACGGCCGATTTAGCGGGGCGACTCGTGGAATCGCCATCGGACACGTGTCGCCGGAAGCTGCGAGCAAAGGGGAAATCGCGGCAATTCAAGATGGAGACATTATTAAAATTGATTTAGTGAACGGCACGCTCGACGTCGATCTTTCCCAAGACGAAATCGACGACCGTTTGAACAAATTAGGCAAATTTGAAGGCAAAGTCAAAGGCGGCTGGTTGGCTCGTTACTTGCATCTAGTAACTAGCGCGGATACCGGTGGCGTTCTGAAATTGCCGGAAAGCGACTAAATATGAAGTTATCAGAAGTGAATGGCTACACGCGGCTGGCCTGCGTGATAGCCAATCCGATCAAGCACAGTTTGTCGCCGCTAATTCATAACACAGCCTTCGAGGAGCTGGGCTTGAACGCAGTTTATCTGGCGTTTGAGGTCGATGAAACCAAGGTTGACAAGACTTTCGAGAGCATCAGGACCCTTGATATGCTCGGAGCGAACATCTCGATGCCCTACAAACAGCGGGCGTTCGACTATGTTGATGAATTGAGCGAGGCGGCGCGGTTGATTGGCGCGGTTAACACGATCGAAAATCGCGACGGCTTACTTATCGGCCACAACACGGACGGCGTCGGCTTCACCAGCGCGGTCAAAAATCTCGGAGCCCAAATAGAAGGCAAGTCAACGACGGTCATCGGTACCGGCGGGGCTGCGACAGCCATCATAACGCAAACCGCCATCGAAGGCGCTCACAAAATTTTCGTCTTCAATAGGCGAGACGAGTTCTTTGAAAAAGCTGAGCTTAAATTGATGGAAATCGCAAGCGAAACCGAGTGTGATATCGAGCTGATCGACATAGCAGACGACAACGCACTTAGCGCGGCAATTGCCCAGAGTTCGGTTTTAGTCAATGCGACTTCGCTCGGGATGGGCGATTTGAAAGACTTGGCACCTGTCAACGACTTCGAAGCGATGCACGACGAGCTGGTGGTTTACGACTGCGTTTATCAACCGAGTGAAACGAAATTCCTGCGCCTAGCGCGTGAAAAAAATATCAAAGCGGCCTCAAACGGGCTGAGCATGCTTGTTGGACAAGCGGCTGAAGCGTTTGAAATTTTTACCGGCGAAAAGATGCCAACCAAAAATATTACGAAAAAATTAGAGGAAAAATAAATGATTATTATTATGAAGCACGGCGCAACTGAAGCGCAAACGGAAACAGTTATCGACCGCATCAACGAAGAAGGCTTGCAAGTCAACATCGCAACCGGAACAGAACAAAACGTTATCGGGATTATCGGGGACGTGACAAAAGCTCTTGAAATTTCATTCGAAAGTTACGACGGAGTTCAAGGCGTGCAACGTATTTCGAAATCTTACAAACTGACATCTCGCGAATTCCAACCGACTGATACAGTTGTTGATTTAGGCGATGGCGTTCTTGTCGGTGACGGACACTTCATCACAATGGCTGGCCCTTGTTCAGTTGAAGGTCGCGAACAAATCTTTGAAGCAGCGCGAATCGCCAAAGAGGGTGGGGCTGAAGTCCTTCGTGGGGGAGCTTTTAAACCTCGCACGTCACCTTACGCTTTCCAAGGAATGGAAGAAGAAGGCCTGATCATCATGCGTGAAGCGGCTGATCACTACGGCTTGAAAGTTATTACGGAAGTAATGGACGAAGCGAATCTTGAGTTGGTTGCGAAATACACTGATATTATCCAAATCGGCGCTCGCAACATGCAAAACTTCAAACTTCTAACTGCTGTCGGCAAAACGGGCAAACCAGTCGGCTTGAAACGCGGTATCGCTGGCACGATCGACGAATGGTTGAACGCTGCTGAATATATTGCGGCTGAAGGAAACATGAACGTCATCTTCATCGAACGCGGAATCCGCACTTATGAAACGGCAACTCGCAACACGTTCGATTTGAGCGCTGTTCCGGTTATCAAAAAAGCTTCTCACTTCCCAATTATCGTGGATCCATCGCACGGAACTGGCGTTTGGGATCTAGTTGGACCGATGGCTCGCGCCGGAGTTGCTGCTGGAGCTGACGGTATGATCGTCGAAATCCACCCGCATCCAGAAATGGCTTGGAGTGACGGCCCTCAATCGTTGAAGGAAGACACTTACTTGCAAATGATGAAAGAAGTTAACGCGATCGCGGACGTGATGAACAAATTGCGCGCTGACGGACTGACTTTATAGGAGTTTCTATGAACATCGAATTTAAAAATCCGGACGTTCAATACCCAATCGATATCGAAAACGGCTGCTTGCAAACGCTGCGCGCAGTCGTTTCTGACTATTCCAAAATCCTCGTGATTTCCGACTCGAACGTCGCTCCTCTATACCTGGAGGGCGTTCTTGGGCAATTGCCGCCTTCGGCGCATTCGTTCGTGATCGAGGCAGGGGAGAGCTCAAAATCGCTCGAAAATGCGACTAAAATTTGGGAATTGATGAGCCGCGAGGAATTTTCGCGCAGTGATTTATTGATCGCCTTAGGTGGCGGTGTCATCGGCGATTTGACGGGTTATGTGGCGAGTTGTTATATGCGCGGCATTGATTTTGTGCAGATTCCAACGACGCTTTTAAGTATGGTTGACTCATCGATTGGCGGTAAAACAGCAGTGAATACTGCGTTTGCTAAGAACCAAATCGGGGCATTTCACCATCCCGAACACGTGCTAATCGACCCAGATTTTCTTAAAACGCTCAGCCCAGTCGAGTTTTTGTCAGGCTTAACGGAAGTTATCAAAATGGCCGCCATCTGGGATGCCGAGTTCTTTGAAAAACTGAAAACTTATGAAAACGTCAATGATTTGCAAAACAACATTGCAGAAGTTATCACGCGGGCTTGTGAGATCAAAAAAGAAGTTGTCGAGTCAGATCCGATGGACGAAGGCCTGAGGCTTATCTTAAACTTCGGCCACACGTTCGGTCACGCAATCGAGTCGTACAGTGGTTTAGGAGTTGTGCCTCATGGAATTGCCGTCGCTAAAGGAATGTATTGGCTGACAGCTAACACTGAATCGCTAGGTTTAACGAAACCAGGAACAACTGAGCAGCTGGTCAACGTGCTAAATAAATTCGGAATAGATTACACGCTTGGCGACTACGATCTGACAGCGATTGAACACAAGATTGCGCTCGACAAAAAACGTCGCAGCCAGATCATTAAATTAGTTATTTTAAACGACATAGGTGATTCGAAGATTTTACCCGTCGATATTGCGCAAATAAGCACATACTTGAAACGTCCTTAAAATGGGCGTTTTTCTTTCTTATTTTGTCTACTTCATATAATGTATATTATGTAAAGTAGAGTATATTACAAAATGTAAGCGGTTTTGTTACACACTGAAACGCAAAAGTTAAACTCCCCTAACTCGCCCGTAATTCTTGTAAACGCCGCCTCTGTTATAATTGTAAAGTAACGAAAGGAATGGATATGCTTAAAAAACTTTTAGTAACACTCTTGGTTGCAACCGCAGCCGTATTATCAGTCGTTCCCGCTGGAGCCTCTGAACTCACAAACCAATTAATCGAGAAACAAACCTTAAAAACAAATCTTGAGGCAAGTCGCGAATCACTCGCTGCCGCTCTTGATTCAAACCAATCGGCAATCGTCGCGGTCGGTGACGCTGTAGCTCAAAAAGCTGCCGTGCCATCTTCTCCCCTACTTGCCCAGGCTACTACTAATAATTTCGACGTCGATGCCCACTTAACAGCGGTGACGTTGACTAAGAGCGTGGTGACACCTGTTGTCGCAGCTGACGAAGACAAAGCTCTACTTGATCTTGTTGACGAAAAAATCAGCTTAGTTAGCGATTTGAATGCAACTGATGTTGATCTAGACGCTGTTTCAGCTGAAATCGAAACGTTGAGTACCGAAGTCGATGCTCAGCTTGCGACTCGTGCTGGAAAAGCCGATCAAATCATCTCAATAGCAAAAACCAAACTAGGCGCACCCTACGTTTATGGATCTTCAGGCCCTCGTGCGTTCGACTGTTCCGGTTTCACGCAGTACGTTTTCGGTCAATTCGGCATCTCGTTAGGCCGCGCAACGTATAACCAAGAAAGCGCCGGCACTCGCATCGCGTTGTCGGCCGCTCAACCAGGAGACCTAGTGTTCTGGGGTCGCGCAGGTGCAACTTACCACGTCGGCATCTATTTAGGCGGTGGAAACTACATCCACGCAGCTGCTCCCGGCAAAGGCGTGCGAATCCAATCAATCGCAAGCTACGCCCCATCATTTGCCGTCCGCGTTTTAGGATAACAATCAAAAAAACAGACTTGCGTGGTCTGCTTTTTTTGATTATTCCTTTTAATGCGTATTTGGGACAATTCGAGGTTCGAATTGTCCCAAATACGCATTAAAAGGAATATTTTTATTATTCTGGTTCGTCAGTTGAGAGTTCCAGGCTGATGATTGGCGTTACTTCGACGATGCCGCCTTCGGCCTTTTCGTCGATAAACGCAGAACCATTCGAGCTCAAATCGCCGATATTGGCGCTGTCGAGTTCAATAATCTCGCGATTATCTTTCTTCGTTGTGGCAATTGCCTGCGAAACGCCTTGCGCGGCGAAGATAATTTGGTGCGGATCTTTTTTGATTTCACGGATCGCGCGGATACCGCGTTTAGCACGCGTCAACGGATTAACGAGTTGTGCGTACATCCGCTTAACATTCCCGCGTTGAGTAACAAGCGTTACTAAGTTGTCGCCATCGGTGTAAACGCTTGTCGTATAAACGACTTCGTCGCCATCTTTCAGGTTGATCGACTTCACGCCGGCCGCTGTTTTACCGACAACAGGGATTTCGTCTAAACGATAACGCAGGGCAAATCCGCGGCGTGTCAGAACGAAAGCGTCCATTAAATCGTGGTCGCTGACAAGCTCAATTGCGATAACGCGGTCTTCATCAGATTTAAGCTTCATCGCATTGGTAGAACGTTTGCGATATGTGCCCCACGGCGCAAATTCGCGCAAGGCCGTCTGCTTAATCATTCCGCCACGAGTCGCAAACAACAACGTTTGGTCGCTTGCCTCAATTGCCTCGGGGCTTTCAAACGAATAAGCGTAAACGATTTTTTCGTCCTCAATATCCGTAATCGTCAGCGTCAAATGCTCGCCGATATCCTTATATTTCATGTCCGGCAGCTCGTGCACCGGCCGATAAATCGCGTTCCCTTTGTCCGTGAACAAAACGATGTGGTGCAGCGTGTTTAACTTGCCAAAGAAAACAACACTGTCCCCTTCTTTCAGGCCGTTCTCGTCCGGTTTGACCGCCCCGTAAGAGCGGCTCGACGAACGCTTCACGTAACCGTCGCGGGTGATTGTAACAACAACATCCTCACTGGCAATTAAGACCTGCGTATCGACCTTCAATTCCTCGATATGCTCTTCAATCGCTGTCAGACGAGGTGTCGCATACTTAGAAGAAACCTCTTTAAGCTCAGTAATCATCAGCTTTTTAAGCTCAGATTCGTCACTCAACACAAGGTTCAAGAAGTTAATTTGCTCCTGCAAACTGTTTTCTTCGTCCTCAAGAGCCGTGATGTCAAAGTTCGTTAAACGATATAATTGCAAGCTCACAATCGCCTCGGATTGCTCAGGCGTAAAGCCGAATTTAGCGATTAAATTATCCTTCGCGTCGGCTTTGTTTTTACTTGCCCGGATTTCTTTGATGACTTGATCTAGAATCGATAACGCCTTGATCAGGCCGCCCACGATGTGCTCGCGTTTTTGCGCTTTGTTCAGCTCAAAACGAGAACGACGCGTGATGACCTCGATGCGGTGCGAAATAAACGCTTCAAGCATCCGTTTCAGGCCAGTCAGGCGCGGAGTCATATTATCGATCGCCACCATATTGAAGTTGTAATTGATCTGCAACTTCGTTTTCTTCAACAAATAATTGAGAATCCCTTGCGCGTTGGCGTCTTTTTTTAGCTCAATCACGATCTGCAAACCATTACGGTCCGTCTCGTCGCGAACTTCGGCAATTCCCTCGATGTCCTTGTTGATGCGGACATCTTCCATCTCGTGGACGAGCTCGGCCTTGTTGACTTCATAAGGAATCTCGGTGATAACAATCTGTTCCTTACCGCCTTTTAACGGTTCAATCGAAGTTTTCGAGCGCACGACAACCTTACCTTTTCCAGTTTCGTAGGCGCTTTTAAGGTTCTCAACCCCTTGAATAATCCCCCCAGTTGGGAAATCTGGCCCCTTAACGAACTCCATCAATTTATCTAAAGAAGCATTCGGGTGTTTCAGCAAATAAATCGCAGCTTCTGTTACTTCGCCTAAATTGTGTGTCGGAATATTTGTCGCATACCCAGCAGCAATCCCGGACGATCCATTAACTAATAAATTCGGGAATTTCGTCGGCAGAACTGTCGGTTCTTTTTCGGTGTCGTCGAAGTTCCAAGCGTGATCGACCGTATCTTTTTCGATGTCGGAGATCAGTTGACTTGCCAATTTGCTCAGGCGCGCCTCGGTGTAACGCATTGCGGCAGCGCCGTCGCCGTCCATCGAGCCGTTGTTCCCGTGCATTTCGATCAGGGTTCCGCGCAGTTTCCAGTCTTGCGACATCCGCACCATCGCCTCGTAAATCGAGCTGTCACCGTGCGGGTGGTAGTTCCCCATGATGTTCCCGACCGATTTCGCGCTCTTGCGGAACGCTTTTTCGAACGTGTTTCCGTCCTTGTTCATCGAGAACAGGATCCGGCGTTGAACGGGTTTCAGCCCGTCGCGCACATCGGGCAACGCGCGTTCTTGGATAATATATTTCGAATAGCGGCCGAACCGCTCCCCCATTACGTCCTCGAGGGTTAACTCTTCAATAATTTCAGGCATGGCTGCCTCCTTAATCTCACATTATTCGTTTATCATTTAAATCGTAAATTTCACACGGGAATTTTCCGCGAACCGCGTTGACCAGAAAGACTTTTTCAAACCCTAAAAGCTGGGCAAGTGGCACGTCAATCAGGTGCGCATCAAACTGCGAAAGCCCTACTCCTCTAAGTGCATCCGCCTTCGGCGAATAAAGTTTTCCGCTTTTCTCGAAAAGAATATTAGCAATCGAGGTTTCAGTTATGCTTTTATCCGTGTAAAAAAGTGTGTCATCGTAATTTTTATATTGATTTTTTTTTATGAATTTTTCGTCATCAATTTTATAGCGATAAATATTACTCGAAATAATCGGTTTATCTGCTAATTTTATTTTAAATATTTTTGGTTTTGGCACTTCGCGGTAAGCGATAGTGCCGTCACTCGAAATCCGGTTGACGCCCTCTTTGAGCTTATCTAACGGAATATTTACTCGTTTTTGATGAGCTGCTAGGTTTATTGGCTCGCCATTTTCGACGAGTAGTGTTGTGAATTTTTTTGACGTATTTTTTATATTAAATACGTTGAAAAACGCTTTGGCTTTAACTAGAATTTCTTCGAATTCCGACTCGGGATCACTATCATAAGTGATGCCTCCACCGACACCTAAGGTGTATTTTTCGCCGTCATATTCGAGCGTTCTAATCGCGATATTTAAGTTCATATCTAAATCGCTATCGAACCAACCGATCGTTCCGGTATAGATACCACGCGGCGTATTTTCGAGTTCTTCGATAATCTCCATCGCCCGCTGCTTTGGGTTTCCAGTAATTGAACCACCAGGAAATATCGCTCTAAAAATATCACTAATTTTATTCGTTTTTAATTTTGAATTAATTGTGGTAATTAATTGATGAACACTTGGAAACGAATAAATTTTAGCATTTTCCGTCACTTCAACTGAACCGGGAAGCGAGATTCTGGCGATGTCGTTTCGCATTAAATCCGTAATCATTAACAACTCTTGATGATCTTTAATTGAATTTTTTAAGCGATTAAATTGTTCCGCGTCTTCAGCGGGCGTTGCGCCTCTTGGCGTTGTCCCCTTGATTGGTGATGTCGAAATAATTCCATCATTAATTTCAACGAAACGTTCAACGCTTGAGCTGATAATCGTTTTGTTCAAATCTGGATAATGCATAAACGCGCTATATGGCGCCGGATTATCCCTCGTTAATTTATAGAACACTTCTAGAGGTTCAAGGTTTGATGCGATCTCGATGCGCTGAGTCAGGTTAGCGACGTAGATGTCACCGTTCACCATATACTCCTGCATCTTCTCGATTTTAGCTATATACTCGTCGTGTTCCTGAGCAAGGAACGCCGCCGACAACGGCTCTTTCAAAGCGAATTCAGGAAGCTCAAAATCATCTTCGACTTCGATTACGTTTTTGTAAGACGAAAATCGCGCCTGCGTCTTTTCGTAATTAACAAACCCGAAAAAGCGACCTTTAACCATATCTAATAATTCAAAGAAATCAATTTCGACTTCATCTCGATTTATATAGGTAATACCTTCGTTCAAAGTAATCGTCAGCTCGGGCTCACTTGCTAAAAAGCTCTTTTCTTTCGAATGTAGAAAAACTATTTCATGTGTTTCATCGAATTTATCGAGAAATTTTTGAAAAATCATTCGCAATCTCCAAGAAGTTTTTTAGTAACTTTTTACCATCAATACTTGCAACGCTTTCGGGATGAAACTGCACACTGTAAAGCGCTAGCTCCTCGTTCGACATCGCCTGAATTACCCCGTCATCACTCGTTGCATCAACAACAAACCCCTCCGGGCAAGTCGAAACTACGAGCGAATGGTAACGTGCAAATTCGGTTTTAGCCGGAATGTTTTTAAATAAATTTCGTCCATTGTGCGTTACAGAACTAACAACTCCGTGCATCGGCTTTTCGCCTTTGACAACGTTCGAGCCGTATTCTAAACCAATAATTTGGTGGCCTAAACAGACTCCTAAAATCGGAATTTTTCCTGCATTTTCCCGCAAAATTTTTCGCGAAAGATAAGCGTCCTCGGGCCGTTTCGGACCCGGGCTGATGATTAAAGCATCGTAATTAATTGTTTCAATAAATTCGTCAACACTTGCCGATATGACGTCGACACTTGCCCCGAGCTCTTCGAAGTAGCTTTTCAAAAGGTACGTGAACGAGTCGAAGTTGTCGACGAGTAGCAGCTTAGTCAAAGGTGATCAGGGCCGTGTTGTAGATGCCCTCGTCGACCTCGGCCGTGATATCGATGTCGTCAGCTTTCCCGCTAATCGAATCCAGCAGATTTTCGTTGTCGTCCTCAAGCGAGAATTTAACGTGCGAATCGATCCACTTGCGGCGCGGATCAACGTCAGCACCCATCAAGGTCACCACGCGACGTTCGGCAATTGCCGGGTCATCGATGCGGACTTTAACGAGCGTGCGACGCTCAGGATCCATTGTCGTGTCCCACAGTTGGTCGGCATTCATTTCCCCGAGTCCTTTGTAACGTTGCAGGACGTAGCCTTTGCCGACTTCGTCGATGGCTTTTTGAAGATCGCCCTCAGTCCAGGCGTACTTGATGGTTTGTGACTTGCCCACGCCCTTGCTGATTTTGTACAGCGGCGGCATCGCGATGTAGACTTTGCCGGCCTCGACGAGCGGACGCATGTAGCGATAGAAGAACGTCAGAAGCAGCACCTGAATGTGCGCCCCGTCCGTATCGGCATCGGTCATGATGATGACTTTGTCGTAGTTGCAGTCCTCGATGGTGAAGTCGTTTCCGACGCCGGCACCGATCGTGTAAATCATCGTATTTATTTCTTGGTTACCCAAGATGCTTTGAATAGTCGCTTTTTCGGTGTTCAGGACTTTACCACGAAGCGGCAGAATAGCCTGGAACACGCGGTCGCGGCCCTGTTTAGCTGAACCGCCGGCTGAATCCCCTTCGACTAGATACAGTTCGTTGCGAGCTGGATTTTTGCGTTGGGCTGGCGTAAGTTTCCCGGAAAGGTTCGTTTCTTTTTTCTTGCGTTTTTCGCCGTTACGGCTGTCTTCTTTGGCCTTGCGCGCCGCCTCGCGAGCTTCGCGGGCTTTGAGCGCCTTGCGGATCAAGTTTTGCGATAGCGAGCTGTTTTCAGCTAGGTAGAAACCTAGTTTGTCAGCGACGACGTTGGCAACAGCTGAATTCGCTTCAGCAGTTCCGAGTTTATCTTTGGTTTGACCTTCGAATTGAAGCAGTTCTTCTGGAATTCGGACCGAAATTACGGCCGATAAACCTTCGCGGAAATCGCTACCTTCAAGGTTTTTATCTTTTTCTTTGATTAACGCAGCTTTGCGGGCGTATTCATTGAAGCCCTTGGTTAGGCTCGCCTTGAAGCCGGTTTCGTGCGTCCCACCACCTTTTGTGCGGACGTTGTTGACGAAACTCAAGATGTTTTCGCTGTACCCATCGTTGTATTGAAAGGCCACTTCGACTTCGATTTTGTTATTTTCACCGTCGAAATAAATGACTGGCGAAATGTCCGCTTTACCCTCGTTTAGGTAAGCTACGAACTCGCTGATCCCGTCTTGGAATTGGAAAATTTCCGTTCTCGGCTCTTCACCTCTTAGATCAGTCAAAGTGATTTTGACATTTTTAAGCAGGAACGCCGATTCTCTCAGGCGCTCAGCTAAAGTATCGTAGTTGTATTTAGTCGTCGAGAAAATAGTTGGATCAGGCCAGTAATGAACCGTCGTCCCTGTCTTGCGGCGCGTACCGCCGACTTTCGCGAATTTTTCATCGACGTGTCCGCCGTTTTTAAACGAGCCGCGATATAATTCGCCGCTTCTTACGACTTCAACAACTAGTTTTGAACTTAGGGCGTTTACGACCGAAGCCCCTACCCCGTGCAGCCCGCCGGACGTTTTGTAGCCGCCGTCGCCAAACTTGCCCCCTGCGTGCAGGACGGTAAAGATGACTTCGACGGACGGAACGCCGCTTGCGTGCATCCCAGTCGGCATCCCGCGGCCGAAATCCTCGACGCTGATGCTGTTATCTTTATGGATCGTCACGTTGATTTCGTTCCCGTGACCGTTTAAGACCTCATCGACCGCATTGTCGACCACTTCATAAACCAAGTGGTGCAGACCGCGATAATCGGTCGAGCCGATATACATTCCGGGACGTTTGCGAACCGCTTCGAGTCCCTCTAAAATTTTTATGGAATCATCGCCATAGTTTTCTTTTTTAGGCATATTTTTTACCTTTCATGTTTTAATATAGCTTCCCTATTCTATCAGATAAAAGCCCTAAATGCAAGGGTTCTTGGCGATTTTGCGGTTAAATTTTACATTGGAATATACTCGCGGAATTCGACTGTTGATTTTTCAGGTGTAATTAAATTCTCTTTAAAATAATTGGTCGAAACGTTACCGTCGAGAATTTTACAGCGCGTTAAATGGATCAATTCGACGCTCACATAAAACCAAATAACTTCGTCGATATTCATGTTTGGGAGTGTCAAAAAGTCGATTTTGTATTTCGTCACATACTGCGCAACGAATTCCATAAATTCCGAATAATCGTTCAAATCGAGCGGGAATTGCCACCGGTCTACCGCTTCGATGACGAGCAATTTAAAATAGAAATCGTTATCTTTCGAGAATGGCGCGACCGTTCCCGGATAATAGAAATATTCCGGCAGATCCCAAAGATACCATCCGTGTTCGTAGAACCGCTCAATAATCCGATTGGTTTCTTCGCTGCGAACTTTTAGTTTGTTATTTTTATATACGTTTTCGGAGATTTCCATCGAGTTATCTAAATCAATCGGCGGATGCGCCGGAATCCGAAACGACTCATCCTGCATCATCCCTAGCCAGTCCGCATCAAACGGCATTCTCATCTTGTATGAGCTGATTCTTCCGTCGGCATATTCGGTTATCCGCACACGAATGACAATTTCGTGCTTCGCTAGATTGACCTCGAAACGGTGCAGTCTCTTATCCCCTTTCGAAAAATAATTCAGCGCCTTTTTGAGATAACTCGTTTTCTCCAAACCGTCAATCCAAAGGTTTTTGCCGCACATCCAGTAAACCTGAATCCCGTTTTCTTTGTAAAGTCGCGTTCTTTCAGCCAAACGCTCAATACTCAAATTGCTGCACTGAATTTCGAGGGCAATTGTATCATCGACGAGCAGATCCGCTCTAAGTTTCCCTTCTACGATGCTTTTTTCGACTTCGACCTTGTGCCCTTGCTGAGTCAAGATATTGTAGAACGCCTTTTTGATGCTCAGGTGTTCTATCCCCTCGTTCTCGTGAATAAAGTCACAATCGGACTTCTTAACGTGGGCGAAATGCGATAATTTCGAGTGGCAGTGTTTCAAAATCACCTTAGATCCACATTCGATACAGGTATACTCATCCTTTTTCAGGTTAATTAGCTCTTTCGCCGAATGTTTTAGAACGTTGATAATTTCGTTGTGTTGATTTTTAGATACTAGCATAGGTATTTCCTCCTTATTTTTTACCCCTATACTATATATATACGTAAAAAAAAGAGTTTTGTTACATTTTTCGCCAAAATAATGCGTTTATTTTTTCCTTACTGTTTTTTAACGCGTTTTTTAGGGGTTTCGGCTCTCGAAACTCCTAAAAAACGCGTTAAAAAACAGTAGACGAAAATAACCCCGCAAAAAGCGGGGTCACTTGCCTACATTTCTTCGATATGTTCGACTTTTTTGATTTTGAATTCGTATAAGAAATAAATTACGGCCATTGCGATGGCGGCCATGATGAATCCTAGGCGAGGCATCGGGTCAAAGAGCATCATCAGGATGACAACGACGAACCCGGCGATTGAAACGCCAGCTGCGACTCGACCGAACGGAGCTTTGAACGTAGATGCTTCATGAAGTTCTGGATGTTTTTTGCGGTAAACGAAATATGTTACGAGCAAGATTACCCAGACGACAAGCATGCACGCCGTGCCGAGTGACGCGAAGATCACATACGCGCTCGCTGGGTCCTCTAAGAACGAGATTAAGACGACCGGGATTGCGATTAACGCGAAACTAAACAACAAGGCTTGGAACGGAACTTGGCGTTTGTTTGTTTCGCCAAAGGCCGCTGGCGCTTGACCGTCGACCGCAAGACCGAACAACATCCGCGACGTCGAATACAGGCCCGAGTTAGTTGACGACAAGACGGCGGTTACTAACACGACCGTCATGACGACCCCAATTGCCGGGACTCCGATGGCTTTGAAGATGTTGACGAACGGGCTGCCTTCGAGTTCTGCGATGGTATTCCACGGCAGTGCGCACAGGATTACGAAGACTGCGCCGACGTAGAACAAGCTGATGCGGACAGGAATTGCCTTGATGGCTTTTGGCAAGTTGACTTCCGGATTTGCGACTTCGCCGGCGGTTGTGCCGATCAGTTCGATTCCGACATACGCTAGGAAGGTCATTTGGAAGCCGAGCAAGAAGCCGCTGAAGCCTTTTGGCATGAAGCCGCCGAGCGCCCACAAATTAGTGATGCTCGCTTTGACGATCTCGGTGTGTTCGTGGCCGTTTTGGCTGAACGTGAAAGTGTTGTGGGCACCGCTCAAGATCAGCCAGAAACCGCCGATGATTAACGCGATGATGGTGATTATTTTAAGTAACGAAAACCAGAATTCGAGTTCCCCGAAATATTTCACTGAGAAACAGTTCAGTAAGAAAATGACTAACACTAGTAAAATTCCCGGAATCCACGTCGGGATTGCGCCGATATAGTCGTGCAAGTAGATGCCGATGGCGACCGTTTCCTGCATCCCCAAGGCAATCCAACAGACCCAGTACATCCAACCGACGACGAACCCGCCCCACGGGCCTAAATAGTGAGTCGCGAGATCCCGGAAACTGCGGAAGTGCAAGTTTGAAACGAGCATTTCGCCCAAGATTCGCATGCCGAGATACATTACCATGCCGGCTAGGAAATACGCTAGCAACACTGATGGCCCCGCGGTTTTAATTGCCGTCCCAACGCCAAGGAACAATCCTGTTCCGATGGTGCCGCCGAGCGCGATCATTTGTAGTTGGCGGTTGTTCAGTGCGCGTTTTAATTCCCCATGTTCGTGGACTTCTGCCATTTTCAATCCTCCTCAAAAAGATATATTTCTAAATTATACCTTAAATTGCGACCCGTTTCCCCGATATTAAGAAAAAAGCGGCCGGGCGACTTAAATAAATCGTCCGACCTTACAACGTTTGTTATTCTTGCTAAATTTTCAACTGGCTCAGGACCTTCAGGCCTTTTCGCGAAGCCGGAATCGTCGAACCATCAATCATCGTCACCAGCGATTTGGATTTATCAACAATCCTTATCTTTCGGACGTTCACGATAAAACTCGCGTGGATTTTGACGAAGCCGGCAAGTTGACTCAACGCAAACGCATTCAGCCGGCGAGGAACTTTGCACGTTCTGCTCTTGGTGTAAATCCTAGAAAAACTAGATCTCGGAACCGTTTCGATGTAGACAATTTCGTTGTGATTCAGATAGTAAGTTATATTTTTCGTTTCAAAAATTTCGATTTGAGGAATAATGGTGAAAATCTTCGTAAAAAACCATTTCAGCGAATCAGTTACTCGCTTTTCAACACAAGAATAACTCCGTTCTTCAACATTGATAAAGTCACAAATTTTTGCATTATTTTTTACAAATTCCGGAACCAAATTAGAATCAGTCCCTAAAACACAGGATACATTAAGCGGATGGGTTTCGCGCAAAGTTCGATAAAATTCAATCATCCCCTTTGAACTCGCAAAACTTTTGGTGTTAAAAAGGTAAAAATTCGGTTCCAAATAGAATTCGTTACGGATATTCAGGAGCAATTTCATCTCCGCGGACGTCGCGATCGTCACCTTGCTCGCGATGCGGTGATCCCGAATAAAATCCGCAACTCCCGCTTCAATCATCTCCATATACAACTTATCATCAAAATCATCGACAATAAATATTTCCATTGGCACCGCTTCCTTTCTATGTTTGCGCCACAAGTGTCCTTCCCTTCACTTCAATTATACTCCCGCCGGGCAAGTAGCGGTTCTTTGGGCGGTTTTCTTTAAAAATCCTTAAAAAATTTAAGCAAGTAAAGTCTAGAAATGATTTTTGCGAGTATAAACTTGCGAAATCGGGGCAAAAAAAAAGATCGAAATGTTCAAGTTTATACTCGCAAAAAATCAAAACAAAAAAAAGCAGGCGCTAAGCCAGCTTTTCGATTAATTTTAAAGTTGTGGCAGCTGAAACCCGCCCGGCTTCGACGACGTATTCGTCAAAATTGACACTCGCGCTGTCATCAGCTTCGTCACTTATTCCACGAACGGCTACAAATGGAATACCAAACTGTTTAGCGACCTGAGCGACTGCAGCGCCTTCCATTTCCGTACATAAAGCATCAGGAAAATGACCGGTAATAAATTCTTTTTGCACGTTCGTTCCGATGAACGAGTCGCCCGAAACAATCAGTCCGGTATGAGCATTAGGATTAACGGATTTAACTACTTCGAGTAACTTAGAATCTGCTTCGAAATACAAACTGTCCTGCGCTGGGATTTGACCGTAAGGATAACCGAACTGAGTCGCATCGGCATCGTTATAGGCGAATTTATCAGACAAAACAACATCGCCAATGTGTAACTTGCTCGACAACGAGCCGGCTGAACCGTTGTTGATAATTGCTTCAACGCCGAAACGATCAATCAAAATTGTCGCACCGATTGCGGCTGCAACTTTACCGATTCCGCAACGGACAACGACTAAATCGTGTCCCGCATATTTACCTTCAAAGGCCTCGAAGCCTTTTTCGTTATGCTCGATAGCATGGTCAATCGTTTCGTGAAGCAAACGAATTTCTTCTTCCATCGGTGTCAAAATACCAATTTTCATAATATCTTAGTCCTTTTTCGAATTCAGTTCCGCCAGCAATTTATCGATGTGCGAGCCATAGCGAACCGACTCGTCAACCTCAAAAATAATTTCGGGAACTTTATAAATTTTCAAACGCTGTGAAAGCTCTTTGCGCACGATCGGTGTCGCTTTTTTCACGCCTTCAGCTGCTGCCTTATTGTCGCTAGCAAGTTCGCTCAAAACGCTATAATAAATCGTCGCTTTTTCAAGCCCCTGCGTCACGCGGACGTCGGTCACGTTGATCAGCTGAACGCGCGGATCTTTCACGCGGTTGCGCAGGATATCGCTCAATTCGTGTTGAATTTCTTGGGCAAGTCTGCGATCTCTAAATTTTGCCATAATTTCCTCCAAATATAGAATTACAAGCCGCCAAAGCGGCAGCTTGTTTTTGAATTATTTGCGTTTAACTTCTTCCATCACGAATGCTTCAATTACGTCATCGACTTTAACGTCGTTGTAATTTTCAATCATTGCGCCACATTCGAAGCCAAGTTTAACTTCTTTAACATCATCTTTGAAACGTTTCAATGAAGAAAGTTTTCCTTCGTAGATAACTACGCCGTTGCGGATCAAGCGCACGCCACTATCGCGTTCGATGTAACCGTTCGTAACATAACAACCGGCAATTGTTCCGACCTTAGAAACAACAAACAGGTCGCGGACAAGCATTTCACCAGTGATTTTTTCTTCGAATTCAGGATCAAGCATCCCTTTCATCGCTTCTTCAATTTCGTCGATTGCGTTATAAATAATGCTGTGAAGACGAATATCAACTTCAGCTTGTTCAGCGTGGATACGAGCTTGAGCCGTCGGACGAGTGTTGAACCCAATCACGATTGCTCCGGCAGCATCGGCAAGTGTAACGTCACTTTCGTTAATCGCACCAACTGCACTATGGACAATATTTACGCGAACGCCATCAACGTCAATTTTCTTAAGACTAGCACTCAATGCTTCGGCCGAACCTTGAACGTCAGCTTTGATGATAACGTTAACTTCTTTGATTTCGCCATCTTTAAGCGTATCGAACAAGTTAGACAACGTAACGTGTTGTTTACGAGCACGTTGTTCAAGCAATGCGCGTTTAGCACGTTCTTCACCGGCCGCACGAGCTGATTTCTCATCCTCGAAGACCGCGAAGTGATCCCCTGCTTGAGGCACATCGTTAAGACCGAGAACTTCAACCGGAGTTGCAGGCCCAGCTTCTTTGATGCGACGACCAAGGTCGTTAATCAACGCGCGGACACGTCCGTAAGTGTTACCAACTACGATTGGGTCACCGTGTTTTAACGTTCCTTGTTGAACCAAGACAGTGGCAATTGTACCAACACCCTTGTCTTGACGAGCTTCGATAACCGTACCGATAGCTAGACGATCCGGATCAGCTTTAAGTTCTTCAACTTCAGCCACAAGCAAGATCATTTCTAACAATTCGTCGATATTTTGATTGAATTTCGCTGAAATTTGAACGAAAGGAGTATCCCCTCCCCAGCTTTCTGGAATCAAAGCGTGTTCAGATAATTCTTGAATTACTTTATCAGGATTAGCTCCTGGTTTATCAATCTTGTTGACTGCGACGATGATTGGAACGCCAGCAGCTTTGGCGTGGTTAATTGCCTCCACTGTTTGTGGCATTACGCCGTCATCGGCTGCAACGACTAGGATTGTGATATCGGTAATCGACGCACCACGAGCACGCATTGACGTAAACGCCTCGTGCCCTGGTGTATCCAAGAATGTGATTGTGTTTCCGTGAACGTCAAGTTGATAAGCTCCGATGTGCTGAGTGATACCACCAGCTTCACCAGACGTTACGCGCGAGCTACGCAATGTATCAAGCAACGTTGTTTTACCGTGATCGACGTGCCCCATGATCGTAACAACCGGTGGACGAGAAACCAAGTTCTCTTCGTTAACGTCCTCGATGTCGAACAAGCGGTCGATATCGGCGATATCCACTTCAACTTTTTCTTCAGGTTCGATGCCGTAACTCATAGCGATCATTTCAAGCGTATCTTTATCAAGGACTTGGTTTTGGTTAACCATAATCCCTTCCATAAATAATTTCTTGATGATTTCGCTCGGTTCGCGGTAAATTCGTTTAGCGACGTCTTGCACATTCATACCAAGCGAGTAAACAAGCGTTTCGGGAAGATCACGATCCTTACGGATAGTAGCCGCCACTTGTGATGGATTGTAGCTACCCTTGATTTTCTTATCGCGTTTATTACGACGACGGTTTTTATTCCCGCCAGCGAACGGATTGTTTTTCGCAGCATCAGCTTGCTTTTTACGCGTGTTGTTGTAGTTGTTGTAACCACCACCCGGGCGAGCGTCGTTCGAGAATTTCTTCGCGCGCTCTTTCGCAGCTTCCTCTTTTTTGGCAAGTTTCGCCGCAACTTCAGCCTCTGAACCTTTCGGCGCATTCGCTTTCGGAGCGTTGTTGCCAGGCTTGCCGCCTTGAGCAGCCGGAGCTGCTTTCGGCTTAGGAACCGCAGCAGCCGCTTTAGCTTCAGCAATTTTCTTAGCCGCTGCTTTTTTCGCTTTTTCTTCGCGAGTTAAAGCTGCTTTTTTATTAGAAGCATCAACCGTTTCGATGTGCGCGTTGACTTTTTCTTGCGTCGCAGCAAGTGCCGCTGCCGCCCGTTTAGCGCGTTCTTCACGCGTTAAAGGTGCAGCCGGTTTCGCAGCCGGTGCCGGTTTAGACCCGCCTTGAGCTGGAGCTGCTTTCTTAGCAGCTGCCGGTTTAGCCGCAGCTGGAGCTGGTTTCGCTCCGCCGTTTCCGCCTAATTTCACAGCGTTCCCTTTAGCGATCATGCGCTTAATTTTTTCTTCTTTTGTCAAAGTTTTAGGCGCAGCTTCTTCGCCAGCAGCCTTAGGTGTTTCGGCCGCAGCCGACCCCGCTCCTAACTTGCCGACGATTTTTTTCACGTCATCTTCTTCGAAGATAGTCTTAATGTTTTCGACTTTAAGACCTAAATCCTTTGCAGCCGTAATGACATCGCGATTATTCTTCCCTAATTCCTCAGCAATTTCATATACATGTTTTTTAGCCAATCTATAAACCTCCGTAATCGTAAACTAGAACAATTTTTTCATCGCTTTCGCAAAACCTTTGTCTTGCACTGCAATCACTTTACGATTTTTTCCTATTGCACTGCTGATATCTTCAAAACTCAACTCATCATAAACCTCAACTTCGTAAAACGCGCTCTTATCGTGCACCTTTTTTGAAGTGTTGACGCCCGCATCACTTGCCACGAAGACCAGTTTCGCTCGCCCCGATTTAACGGCGTCGATCGTGAAGTCCTCGCCGGAAACAAGTTTGCCAGCTTTTTGAGCCAAACCGAGAAGGTTCAACAATTTTTGTTTGTTATCCATAAATTTCCTCTAACTCGTCGTAAACACTTTGAGGAACATTTGTCTTCAGAGCCCGCGCAAGTGCGTTTTTCTTTCGGGCAAGTGGTAGCTCCTCCGCGTTCAAGTACGCTCCGAAGCCTCCCTGGTTGCGAGCGCGATCGATGACGATCTCGCCACTTGCCAGTTTTGCGATTCGGATCATTTGTGAAGCGTCGTTTTTTTGACGGGTTACACACGAGATGCGCTCGATTTTATGCTTCGTCTTCATCAGTCGAATCAAATTCCTGCGTATCTAAATCTTCAAGCACGTCAAGCGCTTCTTCGCCGTAAGACTCAAGCTCAGCGATGTAAGCCTGGAACTGCGAAATGCTCTTGATATCGATGCGGTGGTTCGTCAACTTCGCCGCAAGGCGAGCGTTTTGACCAGCTTTACCGATAGCTAGCGACAATTTATCGTCCGGCACGATGACTAGGCAGTCGTTCGGATTTTCGTCGTCGAAGATGATTTCGTCAACCACCGCCGGTTTCAAAGCTTCCGCGATGAACTCAGCTGGATTTTCACGCCACTCAACGATGTCGATGTTTTCGCCTTTAAGCTCCTTGATGACCGCTTGAACACGGCTACCACGCTCGCCGACTGTTGTCCCGATCGGGTCAAGGCCGTCCACGTTTGAAGCGACAGCGATTTTTGTGCGGCTGCCGGCTTCGCGAGCAACGCTCTTGATGTCGACGTCACCCATATTGATTTCAGGCACCTCTTGTTCGAACAGGCGGCGAATGAAGTCCGGATGCGTGCGACTTACGAAGACGCGCATGCCCTTAGGCGTGTTTTCAACTTTATAGACGAAGACCTTGATTTTGTCGTGGCTTTCGTATTTTTCACTTGGAAGTTGGTCTTTTTTAGAAAGAATGGCTTCAAGCTTGTTGTTCAAGTTGATGTAGATATAGCGGTCGTCTAAACGTTCCACTGTACCTGTGATTAAATCTTTTTCGTAAACGCTGAACTCGTTGTATAACGCGCCCCGTTCTGCTTCGCGGAACTTTTGCATTACGATTTGTTTAACCGTTCCGATCGCTGTGCGGCCGAAGTCGGTTGGTGTTACTTTGACTTTCACTACGTCGCCAGGTGCGTAAGATTTACGCGTTCCCATCTCGATAGCTTGTTCTTCCGTGATTTCAAAGTCAGGATTTTCCGGCTCTTCGACGACCACGTAGACGGCGAAGACATCTAACTTGCCTTTTTCCGTATCGAATTTCACTTCGATATCGCCTTCGTGTTTGTACTCGCGTTTGTAACCCGCGCGCAAGGCTTCCTGGATGGTTTCAACCATGACTTCTACTGGAATACCCTTTTGTTGTTCAAGAACTTGAAGTGCATCTAGCATCTTTTTACTCATCGTTTGTCTCCTTAAAACTTAATCGCTAAACGTGCTTTAGCAATATTTTTTCTTGGTATTTCAATTTTTTTGACTCTCGTTTTGTCGAGATATTCAAGCGTGATGGTCTCGTCGTCAAGGCCGATCAAGTCGCCCTCGAACATCTTCACCTTGTCAATCGCTTGATACAAAGAAACATTGATATATTTCTTTTCTTCAAAAGCTTTTTCAAAATCCGCCTGCGTCTTCAGCGGCCGTTCAACCCCTGGCGAGCACACGTCGAGGAAATAAACCTCTTTAATCAGATTTTCATTTTCATCGAGAACCTCGCTGATTTTTTCATTGGCCAGCGCGCAAGTATCAAGGTCGATTCCGCCCTCTTTGTCAAGCATCACTCGCAAGAAATAATCCGACCCCTCTTTAACGTACTCGACATCGACAAGCTCTAGGTTCAGCTCTTGTGCGATTGGTTCCGCAATGGCTGTAACTTTGTCAGTTAATGCACTCATTTTATCTCCCTTTTGCAAAATTCAAGAGCTTAGCGTTTCCGTCTAAGCTCCTCCAACAAGTATTTAACTTCTTTAATAATACCACATTCTATCGCTTTTTTCAACGAATTTAAATTCCGCGTTAAGACTTGTGCCCTTTTTGGCAAGTTTAGGCTCCAAATGACACGTTTTTTGAAGTTTTGCCCTGTTTTTGGCACAAAAGGGCCTGGTTAAAAAGTAACGAGGCCCTTTTGTGCCAAAAATCGACCTCTTTTCTGAAAATCGTGTCATTTGGAGCCTGTTTCATGGTAGCTAAATCGCCTAATCGTATTTAACGCGATTTTTGTGCATTTCGACTGTCGAATTGTCCCAAAAACGGCTTAAATGCGATTAGGGATAAAAAGGCGGTAATCCAAGCTCGCACTTATAAATTATTTCAAAAATATTAAGTGCTTTATTTAAATTCCATCTCGAAGCCACCATTCCAGACTTTTCCAGGGCTCAAGATTTGGATGGCTTTCTTGTCGAATAAGTCGTGATTTCCATCGGTGTCGCTGGCTAAGCCGTACCAGGGCTCGACGCAGACGAACGGTGCTTCTTTTGGATACGGCGACCAGAGGCCGACCAAGTTCAAGTCGGCACCGTAGCTGACTACAACTTCTTTCGAACCTTTATCAGATTTCAACGCGATTTCTTGCGCGCCTTGAGTCGCAAAAATCATCGCATCATATTGGAAAACTTTGTGGCTGATTGGAAGTTTTGCGTTCAACCGCACGTCTTGGGCGTTCTTCAAATCTGAAGTTCCGCCGTCCTTTAAATCCAATGGGATGTGCGAAACGTCCTGCTCTTCGCCAAAATCGAAGTAGTAGTCTTCGAATGCTAAGCCTTTTTCCAAAGGAACGTTAAATGCTGGATGCCCGCCAATACTGAACGGAAAATCCTTAGAGCCCGGATTTTCGACAACATAGCCAACTTTAACCGTGCGCCCAACCAAAGTAAACACAACCTTAGCGACGAAATCGAACGGGTACATTTTCTTCGTAAATTCATTAGCCACCAAAGTCGCCGTAACTTGGTTTTCGCCCGTCAATTCAAGCGAAGTTTCTCCGTCGCGGAAGAATCCGTGCGAAGTCATTTCGTATCTCGCGCCGGCATAATCGAAATAGCCATCCTTGATTTTTCCGACTACCGGAAACAACGTCGGCGTGTGGCGCCCCCAGAATGCAGGGTCGGCTTGCCAGATGTACTCGGTTCCGTCCGCCTTGTCGACCACACTTGCCAACTCGCCCCCGAAGCTGTTGATCGTTACTTTTAATTCGTTATTTTCTAAAATCATTTTTCTCTCCCTATAAATCATCCGAAACTTTTTTCGCCCTCGGATGGGCGTCGTTAAACGTCTTTTGCAAAAAATCGGTCGTCAGATGCGTGTAGCGCTGCGTCGTCGACAGATTCTTGTGGCCCAAAAGCTCCTGCACACTGCGCAGATCCGCCCCGTTTTGAATCAGGTGCGTCGCAAACGTGTGCCGCATCAGGTGGGGGTGAATCTTCGTCATCGCCCCGCTCTTCTCGATAATCCGGTTGAGAATATAACTCACCCCACTCGGCGTCAGCGCCTCGCCGTGGTGGTTGACGAAAAGCTCTTCAACCCCCTCTTTGGCAAGGTCCCCGCGACTTGCGGCGATATAATTCTGCAAATATTCTTTCGTAAACGAGCGGAAAACCACGTAGCGATCTTTGCTCCCTTTCCCGTGAATCAAAATTGTCCGCGAGAAAAAATCGATGTCATTGAGCTTGATTCCAACGAGTTCGCTTACCCGAACACCTGTCGAATACAGGACTTCGAGAAGCGCAAAGTCGCGAATGTCACTCGCCGTTTCCTGCGGAATCCCGTCGAAAATCGCTTGGATTTCCTGCTCGTAAAAGAACTTAGGCAGTTTTTTGTTTGCGATTTTCATCTGCGTATAAGCGAACGGATTTTCCTCGCTGAGCTCGCGGTTGAGGAAATATTTGTACATCGTGCGAAGGCTCGAAATTTTGCGCGCAATCGTCGTCGAAGTATATTTTTTCTCACTTAAATGATCGAAGTAAACTCGGACGTCGAAATAATCGACCTCTAAAAGCTCGGCGCTTCCGCTCTCATTCAAGAACTCGACAAAATCATCGATATCCTGTTGGTAAGCCGTTATCGTGTTCTCTGAATAATAGCGCTCGTTGCGTAAAAAGTCGATAAATGATTCGACGAGCTCCATCCTAGTCACGCTCCCATAACTCGAAGCGGTGCGGATAAACGTTCTTCTCGTCAGCGATGCCTTCTAAGCTGCGTTCCAAATGGAAATCTGGAAATTCGCTAAACGGAAAATACGTGTCGCCCGCGATATCCGCCTCGATAATCGTGCGGAAAAAGGCATCGACATGCGGCCAAAACATCGTGTAAATCTCAGCTCCACCCGCAATAAACACCTTGTCATCGACCAGTTTAACGTAGCTCAAAACGCTTTCGACGTCGTTCATAATAATCACGTCATCATACGGCGTCTCATAACTTGCGTCGCGCGTCACCACAATCGTCGTCCTGTTTGGAAGCGGTCTGCCGCCCATCCCTTCAAACGTTTTGCGCCCCAAAACAATCGTGTGCCCGAGCGTTTTTTCTTTGAAAAATTTCAAATCATTCGGCAAGTGCCACGGCATCGTCAAGTCTTTCCCGATTACCCCGTTTTGCGCCTGCGCCCAAATTGCTACTAACATACTATCTCCTTAATCGCCGCCGCAACCTCGCAGGCCGTCATCTCGTCGGTCTCAATCACGTAACTCGCTGCCTCATTATACCAATTTTCGCGTTTCTTGTAAACGTCATACAGCCCGCCAAAATCATTATTCTGGGCAATTGGCCGCACGTTTTCGGTATCGTTTTTGATTCGCTCATATAAATTTTGAATATCCGCTTTTAAGAAAAAAACGTTCTTTTGTTTTTTTAAAATCGCCCGGCTCGCTTCGGTCGTAATTACTCCCCCACCGGTCGCGACAACTCCGTCAAAATCCGAAACTTCGCTAAGCACCGCCGTTTCGAGTTCCCGGAAATGTTTTTCGCCGTCTTCGGCAAAGATTTCGGGGATTGACTTGCCCGCTTTTTGCGCGATCAAGACATCCATATCGGCGACCGGAAGCCCCAGCGCCTCGGCAACGCTCGACTTCCCGCTGCCCATAAATCCAATTAAAATAATGCTCATAAATGCCCCTCAACTTGCCAAAAAAGCGAACCACCGGCTCGCTCCTCGCTTAAAATTTGTCGTTCAGACGGTTCAAAACTTCCTGATAAACCGGGACGATATCGCCCAAATCGCGGCGAAAAACGTCTTTATCAAGGTGCTCATTCGTATTGATATCCCACAGACGGCAAGTGTCCGGCGAAATTTCGTCAGCCAACAAAATGTCGCCATCGTGCGTGCGGCCGTATTCCAACTTGAAGTCGATCAAGCGGATGCCGATTTCTTGGAACATTTTAATCAATTCTTCGTTCACGCGGAGTGCCGAACGTTTCAAGAATTCGATTTCTTGTGGAGTCGCAATTTCTAAAAGCTCGACGTGTGCATCGTTGATGAACGGATCGTCAAGAGCATCTTCTTTGAAGTAAAATTCAACGATTGGGTGACGCAGTTGCGTACCTTCTTCGATGCCTAGGCGTTTCGTGAAGCTACCTGCTGCGACGTTGCGGACAACGACTTCCAAAGGGATGATCGCTACGCGTTTAATCAGCTGTTCCGTGTCGCTCAATTGCCTAACGAAGTGCGAGTGTACGCCGTGTTTCGTCAAAATTTCAAATATTTTTGATGTGATTTGGTTGTTCAATTCACCTTTGCCGGCGATTTCGGCTTTTTTCGCGCCGTTCCCCGCAGTGGCTTGGTTCATGTATTCGACCCAAACTAAATTGTCATCGTTCGTTAAGTAAACGTTTTTCGCCTTACCCGTGTAAAGCAGCTCTTGTTTTTCAACTGTCATTTCGTGTCTCCCTAAAATAATATAGCAATATTATACCAAAAAACCGGGCAAGTCGCCACAATTATTAAACGCATTTTCAGAGCATTATCGGACTTTTCGCGATTTGTGGTCATTTT